>DASWKF010000112.1:0-15561 GCA_036396795.1 Gammaproteobacteria bacterium
CAAACGCCACCATCGACCCACCATGCTTCGCCGCCATCACCTTCGTCAACGCCGCAGTCAACGTCGTCTTACCATGATCCACATGACCTATAGTCCCTACATTCACATGCGGCTTCTTTCGCAAAAATTTTTCTTTGGACACCTGATCCTACCTCTCTCAGCGGCAAAGGCCGGGTTGCTGCCGTTCTAGCGGCCTCTCTCTTTGATAATCGACTCGGCCACACTCGACGGCACAACGGCATAGTGGCTGAATTCCATCGTGTAGGTCGCTCGTCCCTGGCTCATGGAGCGCAGCGTCGTCGCGTACCCGAACATCTCGGATAGGGGCACCTCGGCGCGAACGATCTTGCCGAGCGGCGCGTCCTCGAGACCCTGGAGGATGCCGCGGCGCCGACTCAGGTCGCCATTGACGTCGCCCATGTAGTTTTCGGGCGTCACGGCCTCCACCTTCATGATCGGCTCGAGCAGCACGGGCCGCGCCTTGGCGGCGCCCTCCCTGAAGGCCATGGAACCCGCGATCTTGAACGCGATCTCGCTGGAGTCGACGTCGTGATAGGAGCCGTCGAAAAGCGTCACCTTGCAATCGACGACAGGGTAACCGGCGATGACGCCGTTGCCCATCTGCTCCTGGACGCCCTTGTCGACCGCCGAAATATACTCTCTCGGGACGACGCCGCCGACGATGCCGTTGACGAACTCGTAGCCCGTCCCGGGCTCCTTGGGCTCGATGCGTAGATAGACGTGCCCGTATTGGCCTCGGCCGCCCGTCTGACGCACGAACTTACCTTCCTGCTCGACCTTCGCCTGAATGGTTTCTCTGTAAGCCACCTGCGGCTTACCGACATTGGCCTCGACCTTGAACTCGCGCCTCATCCGGTCGACGATGATCTCCAGATGCAGCTCGCCCATCCCGGAGATAATGGTTTGCGCCGATTCCTCGTCCGTGCGCACGCGAAACGAAGGATCCTCGCGAGCCAACTTGCTCAGCGCCATCCCCATCCTTTCCTGGTCCGCCTTGGTCTTGGGCTCCACGGCGACCGAGATCACGGGCTCCGGGAAGTCCATGCGCTCGAGCGTAATGACGGCTTTCGGATCGCAGAGACTGTCGCCCGTCGTCACGTCCTTGAGGCCAACGGCGGCGGCTATATCGCCCGCCCGAACTTCCTTGAGCTCGGCGCGATCGTTCGCGTGCATCTGGAGAATGCGGCCGATGCGCTCGCGCTTGCTCTTGACCGGGTTGTAGACCGTGTCACCGGAGTTCAGCACTCCCGAGTAGACGCGAAAGAACGTCAAGTTACCGACGAAGGGATCCGTTGCAATCTTGAACGCCAAGGCGGCGAAAGGCTCCGAATCGGTCGCGTGCCTCTCGCTTTCCGAGTCGTCCTCGAGTATGCCGTGGATCGGCGGGCGGTCGTCGGGCGACGGTAGAAAATCGATGACTGCATCCAGCACGGCCTGCACGCCCTTGTTCTTGAAGGCCGACCCGCACAGCACCGGCGTGATCTCGCCGGCGAGACATCGCGCACGTATGCCGCGCTTGATTTCCTCCGCCGACAGCTCACCGCTTTCGAGGTACTTGTCGAGCAGCTTCTCGTCGCTCTCGGCCGCCGCCTCGATGAGCTTGTCGCGCGATTCCTTGGCCTGGGCCCTGAGCGACTCCGGAATCTCTTTCTCCTCGAAGCTCATTCCCTGGGTTTCGTCGTCCCACTCGATCGCTTTCATCTTGATGAGATCGACGACGCCGCCGAACGTTTCCTCGGCACCGATCGGAATCTGCAGGGCGACTGGGTTACCCTTGAGGCGTTTGCCGATCTGCTCGATCACGCGGAAGAAGTTCGCACCCGCCCGGTCCATCTTGTTGATGAACGCTATTCGCGGCACGCCATACTTA
Source organism: Gammaproteobacteria bacterium (assembly GCA_036396795.1). Lineage (GTDB taxonomy): Bacteria > Pseudomonadota > Gammaproteobacteria > Steroidobacterales > Rariloculaceae > JAHEEM01. Next base: position 1,892 of record DASWKF010000112.1, read on the forward strand.
TTGGCCTGCCGCCACACTGTCTCGGATTGGGGCTCGACGCCACCGACGGAGCAGAATACGGCGACAGCGCCGTCCAGCACCCGAAGGCTGCGCTCGACCTCGATCGTGAAGTCGACATGCCCGGGCGTGTCGATGATATTGATCCGGTGTTCCGGAAGGCTTTGATCCATGCCCTTCCAGAAGCAGGTGGTCGCCGCGGACGTGATCGTTATTCCGCGTTCCTGCTCCTGTTCCATCCAGTCCATGACGGCGGCGCCGTCGTGGACTTCGCCGATCTTATGGGATACGCCGGTATAGAACAGTATGCGTTCGGTGGTCGTCGTCTTGCCGGCATCGATGTGCGCCATGATGCCAATATTGCGATACTGCTCGATGGGAGTCTGCCGTGCCACGTCCTTGCCTCAGTTCCATGCCTTACCACCGGTAATGCGCAAATGCCTTGTTGGCCTCTGCCATTCGGTGGGTATCCTCTCGTTTCTTGACTGCAGACCCTCGATTTTCGGCCGCATCCATGAGCTCATGAGCAAGACGCAGCGCCATCGTCTTTTCCGATCTCTTTCTCGCTGCGTCTATCACCCATCGCATCGCGAGCGTCTCGCGCCGCGTGGTCCGAACCTCGACGGGCACCTGGTAGGTAGCGCCGCCGACGCGGCGAGACTTCACCTCGACGGACGGCTTGATGTTGTCCAGAGCCTGTCCCAGGAGCTCCAAGGCTCGCTGCGCGTCCTGGCCGGATCGCTCGGCAATCCTGCTCAAAGCGCCATAGACGATGCTTTCCGCAACGGATTTCTTGCCGCTCTGCATCACCATGTTGATGAACTTGGCGAGCATGTTATTGCCGTACTTGGGATCCGGAAGGACGGTCCGTCGCGGCGCTTGGCTTCTTCGAGACATTGTTGTCGATCCCGGTTCTCGAACCCTAGCTCTTGGGGCGCTTGGAGCCGTACTTCGAGCGGCCCTTGCGGCGGTCGCTGACGCCGGCGCAATCGAGCGTGCCGCGGACGACGTGGTAACGAACGCCCGGCAAGTCCTTGACGCGGCCGCCGCGAATCAGGACGACAGAATGCTCCTGAAGATTGTGACCTTCTCCGCCGATATAGCTCGTGACCTCGAAGCCGTTCGTCAGTCTGACGCGAGCGACCTTGCGCATCGCCGAGTTGGGCTTCTTCGGCGTAGTCGTGTAAACGCGCGTGCAAACGCCGCGTTTCTGCGGAGAAGCGCCCAGAGCCGGCACGCTACTCTTCATGCGCTTGGTGAGGCGCGGGGCTCTGACTAGCTGATTGGTCGTCGCCATTTCTTGCCTATATATAAGATGGGCCCGTTGCCGGTGACCGGCATCCGGGCCTCAGGATCCTTTCCCGCGGCGAAGCCGGGGACTTTTGGTGTCTCCCGGGCCTGCGTTCTTCAGCCCGAGGCAGCAGGAAAGTTTAGGGGTCCCTGTTACCGGCTGTCAACCGACGTCCACGAGCTAACTTGCCCCTGCCGACGTCTCTTCCTCGCGATCCACGGACGTTTCCTCGGAAACCGGTGCCTCGGCTTCGATGCTGCCGCTGCCACTGCTTCGAAACACGGCCGACAACCCCTGCAGCTCCTGCGCCAGGATGTCTTCCTGAGTTCGGCGGCGCTCCTGGTGATGCGCGAAACCGGTGCCGGCGGGAATCAGCCGCCCGACGATCACGTTCTCCTTGAGACCGCGAAGGTCATCCTGCATGCCCCGCACGGCGGCTTCCGTCAGCACGCGAGTCGTTTCCTGGAACGAGGCCGCGGATATGAAGGATTCCGTCGCCAGCGAGGCCTTGGTGATTCCGAGCAGCACCGGCTCGAACTTGGCAGGCCGCTCGGAGCGGGCCTCGGCTTCCTCGTTGGCTTCCAGCATCCGCGCGCGATCGACCTGCTCGCCATGCAAGAACCGCGTGTCGCCGGCTTCGGTGATCTCCACCTTCCGCAGCATCTGGCGGATGATGACCTCGATGTGCTTATCGTTGATCTTGACGCCCTGCAGGCGGTAGACGTCCTGAATCTCGCGGACGAGATAGTCCGCAAGGCGCTCCACGCCTTGAAGCCTGAGGATATCGTGCGGGTTGGGCTCGCCGTCGGCGATGATCTCACCGCGCTCGACGGTCTCGCCCTCGAAGACGTTCAGATGACGCCACTTCGGGATCAGCTCGTCGTGCTGCTCGCCTTGCTCATCGGTGATCACGAGCCGCCGCTTCCCCTTGGTCTCCTTGCCGAAGCTGACCGTGCCGGTGTGCTCGGCCAGGATCGCGGGCTCCTTTGGCCGCCTCGCCTCGAACAGATCTGCGACCCGCGGCAGACCTCCGGTGATGTCGCGAGTCTTGGACGATTCCTGCGGCAGGCGTGCAAGCACGTCGCCGACGACGACCCGGGAGCCGTTTTCCATGGTCAAGACTGCGCCCGCGGGCAAAACGTAAACGGCGGGAATGTCGGTGTTGGGGAAGGAGATCTGCTTACCCTTGCCGTCGAGAAGCTTCGCGGTGGGCCGGTATTCGGTCCCCGCTCCACGGTGCGCCGAATCCAGCACCACCGTGCTCGTCAGGCCGGTGTACTCGTCGACCTGAGTCGTCACGGTCACATCATCGATGAAATCCTCGAACTCGATGTGCCCGCTGACCTCAGTGACGACCGGATGCGTGTGTGGGTCCCAGCTGGCCACGAGCTGTCCCGGAGCCACCTTTTCCGCTTCCTTGACGCTGAGTATGGCGCCATAGGGTACTTTGTAGCGCTCACGCTCCCGCCCGAAGGCGTCCACGACGGCGAGCTCACCCGACCGAGAAGTCACGACCAGATGCCCTTTTTCCTCGTGCTGCACGGTCTTCATATTGTGCATGCGAAGCGTGCCGGCGCTCTTCACCTCGACGCTGTTGACGGCAGCCGAGCGCGAAGCCGCGCCGCCGATGTGGAAGGTACGCATCGTCAGCTGCGTGCCCGGCTCGCCGATGGACTGCGCGGCGATCACGCCCACGGCCTCGCCCTTGTTCACTCTGTGCCCGCGCCCGAGATCGCGGCCGTAGCACTGCGCGCAAACACCATAGCGCGTCTCGCAGGTGATCGGCGAGCGGACGAGGACCTGATCGATCGACGCGGCCTCGAGCTCCGCGACGGCCTTCTCATCGAGCAACCGGCCCGCCTCGACGACGACGGAGCCCGAGGCCGGTGCGGTCACGTCGACGGCCACGACCCGGCCGAGCACGCGCTCGCGCAGCGGCTCGACGACGTCGCCACCTTCGACCAGCGGCGTCATCAACAAGCCTGTCGACGTGCCGCAATCGGGCGCGGTCACGACGAGGTCCTGAGCGACATCGACCAACCGGCGCGTGAGGTAACCGGAGTTCGCGGTCTTCAAAGCCGTGTCGGCCAGTCCTTTGCGGGCGCCGTGAGTCGAAATGAAGTACTGCAATACGTCCAAGCCTTCGCGGAAGTTCGCGGTGATCGGCGTCTCGATGATCGAGCCGTCGGGCTTCGCCATCAAGCCGCGCATGCCGGCGAGCTGCCGAATCTGCGCCGCCGAGCCTCGCGCGCCGGAATCCGCCATCATGTAGATTGAATTGAAGGATTCCTGCTCGGCGAGATTGCCTGCCGCATCGGTCACCGATTCGACTCCGAGCTTCTCCATCATCGCCTTGGCGACCTGGTCGTTGGTTCGCGACCAGATATCCACGACCTTGTTGTAACGCTCGCCGTCGGTAACGAGTCCCGAGGCGTACTGATCCTGGATGTCTTTGACCTCCTGCTCGGCGACTGCGAGAATCGCGGGCTTTTGCTCCGGCACGACCATGTCGTTCACGCCGAAAGACACGCCGGCCCGAGTCGCATAATCGAAGCCCGTGTACATGAGCTGGTCGGCGAAAACGACCGTCTCCTTGATGCCGAGCTGTCGATAACAGGCGTTGATCACGGCGGATATCGCCCGCTTGTTCATCGGACGGTTGATGAGATTGAAATCCAAGCCGTCGGGCATGACGTCAGACAACAACGCCCGGCCGACGGTCGTGTCGACGAGGCGGCTCGTCTTGCCGGACCCGCCGGCGGACCCCGGCGGCGTCTTGACCCTGAGCTTGATGCGGGCGTGCAGCTCGATGCAGCGGTTCTCGTAGGCGCGGTGCACCTCTTTGATGTCCGTGAACAGCATGCCCTCGCCCTTAGCGTTGATGCGCTCGCGGGTCATGTAATACAAACCGAGCACGACGTCCTGGGACGGCACGATGATCGGATCGCCGTTGGCGGGCGACAAGATGTTGTTGCTCGACATCATCAGGGCTCGGGCCTCGAGCTGGGCCTCTAGCGACAAAGGCACGTGCACGGCCATCTGGTCGCCATCGAAGTCGGCGTTGAACGCCGTGCAGACGAGCGGATGCAGCTGGATCGCCTTACCCTCGATCAGCACCGGCTCGAAGGCCTGAATACCGAGCCTGTGCAAGGTCGGCGCGCGGTTCAGCATCACCGGGTGCTCGCGGATGACCTGCGCGAGGATGTCCCAGACTTCCGGACCTTCGCGTTCCACGAGCCTTTTCGCGGCCTTGATCGTCGTCGCCTCGCCCCTGAGCTGAAGCTTGGAGAAGATGAACGGCTTGAAGAGCTCCAGCGCGAGCTTCTTGGGCAGGCCGCACTGGTGCAGCTTCAGCGTCGGGCCGACGACGATCACCGACCTTCCTGAGTAGTCGACCCGCTTGCCGAGCAGGTTCTGCCGGAATCGTCCCTGCTTGCCCTTGATCATGTCCGCCAAGGACTTGAGGGGGCGCTTGTTGGTGCCCGTGATCGCCCGTCCGCGGCGACCGTTGTCGAGCAACGCATCGACCGACTCCTGCAGCATCCGTTTCTCGTTGCGGACGATGATGTCCGGTGCGTTGAGCTCGAGCAGCCGGCGCAGGCGGTTGTTGCGATTGATTACGCGACGATAGAGGTCGTTGAGATCCGAAGTCGCGAAACGCCCGCCGTCGAGCGGCACCAGCGGCCGCAAATCCGGCGGCAGCACCGGCAGCACGGTCATGACCATCCACTCGGGCCGATTGTTGGAGACGACGAAGGACTCCAGCAGCTTAAGACGTTTCGACAGCCGCTTGATCTTGGTTTCGGAGTTCGTGCCGGCGATTTCCTCACGAACGCGGAGAACTTCCGCGTTCAAATCCAGAGTCGACAGCAAGTCGCGAACGGCCTCGGCTCCCATCCGCGCATCGAACTCGTCGCCGTATTGCTCGACCGCTTCGAGATAGGCCTCGTCCGTCAGCAACTGCCCGCGTTCCAGCGGCGTCATGCCGGGATCGACGATCACGAAGGCCTCGAAATAGAGGATTCTCTCGATCTCGCGCAGCGTCATGTCGAGCATGAGCCCGATCCGCGACGGCAACGACTTCAGGAACCAAATGTGCGCGACGGGGCTCGCGAGCTCAATGTGGCCCATGCGTTCCCGGCGCACCTTGGTCTGCGTGACCTCAACGCCGCACTTCTCGCAAACCACGCCGCGATGCTTGAGGCGCTTGTATTTGCCGCACAAGCATTCGTAGTCCTTGATCGGTCCGAATATCTTAGCGCAGAAGAGCCCGTCCCGCTCCGGCTTGAAGGTGCGGTAGTTGATGGTCTCGGGCTTCTTGACTTCGCCGTAGGACCACGACCGGATCATGTCCGGGGACGCGAGACCGATCCGAATGGCCTCGAAATCCTCGACCGGGGTCTGCTGCTTGAAAAGCTTCAGTAAATCCTTCATGGGATAACCACCTGGTACCAGTTGTTCAGTGTGCGACGCGCCAAGCTAGTCGTCAGCTCGCATGCTCGAGATCGATATTGATGCCGAGCGACCGGATCTCCTTGACGAGCACGTTGAAGGATTCCGGCATGCCGGCCTGCATCTCATGCGTGCCGTCGACGATGTTCTTGTACATCTTCGTCCTGCCTTGAACGTCGTCGGATTTCACCGTGAGCATCTCCTGCAAAGTGTACGAGGCGCCATAGGCCTCCAGCGCCCAGACCTCCATCTCGCCGAAGCGCTGGCCGCCGAACTGCGCCTTGCCTCCGAGCGGCTGCTGCGTAACGAGGCTGTAGGGGCCCGTCGAGCGAGCATGCATCTTGTCGTCAACGAGATGATTGAGCTTCAACATATACATGTAGCCCACCGTGACCGGACGATCGAAAGGCTCGCCGCTGCGGCCGTTATAGAGCGTCGCCTGGCCCGACTCGGGCAGGCCGGCCATCCCCAGAAGCTTTTTGATCTCCGCTTCGGAGGCACCGTCGAACACGGGGGTCGCGATCGGCACGCCGTGGCTCAAATTGGTCGCGAGCTCGTGCATCGCCGCATCGTCGAGCTCGTCGAGCGGCTCGGGTTGCCCGCCGGTCTTGTTGTAGATCTCGTCGATGAAGCGCCGGACCGACGCTGCGGATTCCTGGTTCTTGAGCATCTCGCCGATCTTGTTTCCCAAGCCCTTGGCCGCCCAGCCCAGATGAGTTTCCAGCACCTGCCCGACGTTCATACGCGACGGCACGCCCAGCGGATTCAGCACGATGTCCACCGGAGTTCCGTCCTCCATGTATGGCATGTCCTCCACAGGGACGATGGTCGAGATCACGCCTTTGTTGCCGTGCCGGCCAGCCATCTTGTCGCCCGGCTGAATGCGTCGCTTGACGGCGAGATAGACCTTGACCATCTTGAGCACGCCCGGCGCGAGGTCGTCTCCAGCCGTGATCTTTTGCTTCTTCTCCTGGAAGCGCTTCTCGAACTCCTCACTTTGAGAGCGCAGTCTCTCGGCCGCGCGCTCGAGCTGGGTGTTCGCCTCGTCACTCTTTAGGCGAACCTCGAACCATTGCTCACGCGTCAGCTCGTCGAGATAGGCCTTGGTGACCTTGGATCCCGCCTTCAGCTTGTTCGGGCCTCCGGCGGCGACCTTGCCGAGCAGCAAGCGCTCGACGCGCTGAAAGATGTCGTCCTCGAGTATTCGTCGCTGGTCGTTGAGATCCTTGCGCACGGCCTCGAGCTCCTGGCGCTCGATCGACAGCGCACGGACGTCCTTCTCTACGCCGTCGCGCGTAAACACGCGAACGTCGATGACCGTGCCGTCCATGCCTGGCGGCACGCGCAGCGACGTATCCTTCACATCCGAAGCCTTCTCGCCGAAGATCGCCCGCAACAATTTTTCCTCGGGCGTGAGCTGAGTCTCGCCCTTGGGCGTCACTTTGCCCACGAGAATGTCGCCGGCGCGGACCTCCGCCCCGATGAACGCGATCCCCGACTCGTCGAGCTTCGTCAAAGCCGCGTCGCCGACATTGGGAATATCGGCCGTGACTTCCTCCGGCCCGAGCTTGGTGTCTCTGGCGACGCAGGTGAGCTCCTCGATATGAATTGTCGTGAAGCGATCTTCCTGCACGACGCGCTCGGAGATCAGGAGCGAGTCCTCGAAGTTGTAGCCGTTCCAAGGCATGAACGCGACCAGCAGGTTCTGGCCTAGAGCCAGCTCACCCATCGACGTCGACGGCCCGTCGGCGAGCACGTCGCCGCGCTCGATCGCATCGCCGGATTTCACCAGCGGCCGCTGATTGATGCAGGTATTTTGATTGGAGCGTGTGTACTTCGTCAGGTTATAGATGTCCACACCTGCCTCGCCGGCTTCGGTTTCCTCGTCCTTGACCCGCACCACGATGCGCGAAGCGTCGACGGAGTCGACCACGCCGCCGCGCCGCGCGATAACGGTGACTCCCGAATCGACGGCGACGGCGCGCTCCATTCCCGTGCCGACCAGCGGAGTCTCGGTTCGCAGCGTCGGCACCGCCTGGCGCTGCATGTTCGACCCCATGAGCGCGCGATTGGCATCGTCGTGCTCGAGAAACGGAATCAGGGAAGCGGCGGCGGAGACGATCTGCTTCGGCGAAACATCCATATACTGGATCTGGTCGGCGGGCAGCAATGCGAACTCGTTCTGGAATCGAGCGGACACGAGATCGTCGGCGAACGCGCCTTTGGGCGTCAGGTTGGCGTTCGCCTGAGCGATCACGAACTGGCCTTCCTCGATGGCCGATAGATACTCGATCTGCTCCGTGACCTTGCCGTTCACGATCTTGCGATAGGGCGTTTCCAGGAAGCCATACTCGTTGGTACGTGCGTATACGGCCAGCGAGTTGATCAACCCGATGTTCGGGCCCTCAGGCGTCTCGATGGGACAAACGCGTCCGTAATGCGTTGGGTGGACGTCACGCACCTCGAATCCGGCACGTTCCCGCGTCAGTCCGCCGGGCCCCAGCGCCGAGACACGCCGCTTGTGCGTGACTTCGGACAGCGGGTTGTTCTGATCCATGAACTGGGACAACTGGCTCGAACCGAAGAACTCCTTGACCGCCGCAGCGACCGGCTTCGCATTGATCATCTCCTGGGGCATCAAGCCTTCGGATTCCGCAAGCGTGAGGCGCTCTTTGACGGCGCGCTCGACCCTGACCAGACCGATTCGGAACGCATTCTCCGCCATCTCACCGACACTTCGAATGCGCCGATTGCCGAGGTGGTCGATGTCATCGACGCTGCCGTTGCCGTTTCGAATGTCGATCAAGGTCCGGAGCACGTCGATAATGTCTTCCTTGCTCAGGATGCCCTCGCCGGTCGATTCCGAGCGGCCGACACGGCGGTTGAACTTCATGCGCCCGACTGCCGAAAGGTCGTAACGCTCCGCGTTGAAGAATAGATTCTGGAACAAGTTCTCGGCGGCTTCCTTGGTCGGCGGCTCGCCCGGCCGCATCATGCGATAGATTTCCACCAGCGCTTCTAGACGCGAGCTGGTCGGATCGATCTTCAAAGTGTTGGAGATGAAGGCGCCGCGATCCAGATCGTTCACGTACAGCGTATCGATCTTTTTGACGCCGGCGTCGAGAATCTTCTTCACCGTCTCCGCGCGAAGCTCCGCATTCGCGCTCGCGAGCAGCTCACCGGTGCTCTCGTCGACGATGTCATGGGCGAGTATCCGGCGTTCGAGATACTCCGGCTCGACGTTCAACTGCTTGACCTTGGCCTGCTCGAGCAGGCGCACGTGGCGCACGGTGATCCGGCGGCCGCGTTCGACGATGACCTTCTTCCCCGCGACGATATCGAAGCTCGCCGTTTCGCCGCGCAGGCGCTCGGCGACGAGCTCGAGCTTGATGCCCTTGGGTGACACGGTGAATTCATTCTTCTCGTAGAAGATGTCGAGAATCTCTTCGTTCGTGTATCCGAGACTTCTGAGAATGATCGTTACCGGCAGCTTGCGGCGCCGGTCTATGCGAACGAACACGCAGTCTTTGGGATCGAACTCGAAATCGAGCCAGGAACCCCGGTACGGAATCACGCGCGCCGAGAACAACAATTTACCCGAAGAATGCGTCTTGCCCTTGTCGTGATCGAAGAACACGCCCGGCGATCGATGCAGCTGCGACACGATGACCCGCTCGGTTCCGTTGATAACGAAGGTGCCGTGGTCGGTCATCAGCGGCATCTCACCCAGATAGACCTCCTGCTCGCGTATGTCCTTGACCTTCTTCTGGCTGCCCGTGGCTTCCTTGTCGTAGATCACCAACCGGACGAGCACGCGCAGCGGCGCCGCGTAGGTCAAGCCGCGGAGCTGACACTCCTTGACGTCGAATACCGGCTCGCCGAGCCGGTAGCTGACGTACTCGAGCGCAGCGTTTCCCGAGTAGCTGATGATTGGAAAGACGCTGTTGAAAGCGGAATGCAGCCCGGAATCGGCGCGTTGCTGGCCGTCGAGCTTCTCCTGCAAGAACTTCTTATAAGAATCGAGCTGGATCGACAACAGATAGGGAACTTCCAAGATGCCTGGAAGCTTTCCAAAGTCTTTCCGAATACGCTTTCTTTCAGTAAACGAATACGCCATCGGGGGTTACCTCGATTTGGGTAAGCCAACTATCGTGATTGCACACTCACTCACGGACAACCAGAAGGTCGTCCGTTTCGTAGAGGCGCCGAGCACGCGGGAGTCCAGCGCTTCATTCCACGTGAGCGTGGAACGAAGCCCGTCGGGAGACGGGAAGCGGCTGCGCCGAATCACTTGATTTCGACGCTTGCGCCAGCCTCTTCGAGCCGCTTCTTTAGCTCCTCGGCATCGCCCTTGGAGATGCCTTCCTTGACGGTGCTCGGGACGCCCTCGACTAGGTCCTTGGCTTCCTTGAGACCAAGGCCGGTGGCGGCTCGAACCACCTTGATGACCGCGACCTTGTTCTCGCCGAAGCTCTTCATGACGACGTCGAATTCGGTCTGCTCCTCTACAGCGCTGGCATCCGCGGCCGCACCTCCGGGAACCGCCGCCATCGCGACCGGCGCCGCGGCGGATACTCCCCATTTTTCCTCGAGAGCCTTGACCAATTCGACGACCTCCATGATCGGCTTGTTGCTCAGCTCCTCTATCAACTGCTCGTTCGACAAAGCCATTTCTCGATACTCCTTAAATTTCCAAATTCTTCGATATCCGGTTCAGCGTTACGGCAGGTGGACCAAGGCCGACTACGTTTTCTCCGCCCGTGCCTGCAGCGTACGCGCGAGCATTGCGGCTGGTTCACTCAAGAGCCGCGCGAGCTTCGTCATCGGCCCCAGCAAGGTTCGAAGCAGCATCGCGCGCGCCTCGTCCAAGGTGGGCAGCGAAGCGAGTCGATCGATGTCCGAGCCCGCGTAAAGCTGCCCGCCGACCGACACCGAGACCGCGACCAGCTTCTCGTGATCCTTGGCGAAATTCTTGATCACGCGAGCGGCCGATCCGGGATCGGTCCTCGAGAACGCCAACAACAGAGGCCCTTTCAGCGACCCCTGCATGCACTCGAACTCCGTTCCCTCTATCGCCCTGCGCGCAAGCGTATTCTTGACGACCTTGACGTAGACCCCTGAGTTCCGTGCCGACGCACGTAAGGCCGTCATTTCGGCGACCGTTAATCCCCGGTACTCAGCCGCGATCGCGGACTGAGCCGAAGCGGCAACCAAATTGACCTCAGCCACCAGCGCTTTCTTGCTCTCGAAATTCAGCGCCATAACACTTCTCCTGGTTCACCTGCGACCCCATCGCCGGGTCGCCACCATCCCATGCTGCGCCGGACGTGCGTCGCGGCTGCAGCAACCGATGGTGCGCCCTTCACCAGGCTAAGCTGAATCCGGTAACACCATCTGCGCGGGCGACTTGCGTCATTACCCCCGCGCTCGAACACGGGGACCTGCGGTCTTCGACGATCGCCGCCCATCCTTGAGCGGCCAAAGAAAAACTCCGTGCGATATCCGCTCCGTATCAAACTGCCAGCGTGGCGCGATCCACGATGAGGCCGGGCCCCATGGTCGAAGATACTGTCACGCGTTTCATGAACACGCCCTTGGACGAGGCCGGCTTGGCCTTGTCCAGATCCGCGAGCAAGACCGCGAGATTTTGCTTCAGCGCGTCGACCTCGAAGCGCACGTTGCCGATCGAGCTGTGAATGATTCCCGCCTTGTCGGTGCGATAGCGCACCTGTCCTGCTTTGGCGTTCTTCACCGCTCCTGCCACGTCCGGGGTCACCGTCCCGACCTTCGGGTTGGGCATGAGCCCGCGGGGGCCGAGTATTTGGCCGAGCTTGCCGACGACGCGCATCGCGTCCGGGCTCGCGATGACGACGTCGAAATCGAGCTCACCGGCTTGCACCTTGGCGGCGAGGTCGTCCATGCCGACGATGTCGGCGCCGGCAGCCTTGGCGGCTGCGGCGTTGTCGCCTTGCGCGAAAACCGCAACTCGCACTATCTTGCCCGTGCCGTTAGGCAACACCGTGGAGCCGCGTACGACTTGATCCGATCGCTTCGGATCGACGCCGAGATTCACCGCCACGTCCACGGATTCCGGGAACTTGGCGCTCGCGAGATCCTTGACCAGGGCCAATGCCTCGTCGGCCGAATAGGTCTTGCCGTGTTCCAGGCGCTCCGCGCGCGATTTCTGGGCTTTGCTCAGCTTGGCCATCACAATCCCTCCACATCCAAGCCCATGCTGCGGGCGCTGCCCGCGATGATCCGGATTGCCGCTTCGATCTCGGCCGCATTGAGATCCGGCTTCTTGAGCTTCGCGATCTCCTCGAGCTGTGCGCGTGTCACCTTGCCAACCTTCACGGTGTTCGGCATGCCGCTGCCTTTGCCGATTCCTGCCGCCTTCTTGAGCAGCACCGCCGCCGGCGGCGTCTTGGTCACGAAGGTGAAGCTCCTGTCCGAATAGACCGTGATTACGACCGGGGTAGGCATGCCTTGTTCCAGGGACTGCGTAGCCGCATTGAACGCCTTGCAGAATTCCATGATGTTGACGCCCTGCTGACCCAGTGCCGGACCGACCGGAGGGCTCGGATTGGCCTGACCAGCCGGAATCTGCAACTTGATGTAGGACTCTATCTTGCGCGCCATTGCGAATGCGACCCCGTTATGCCTTTTCCACTTGACCGAAATCCAACTCCACCGGCGTTGATCGGCCGAGAATCTGCACGGCTACTCGCACCTTGTTCTTCTCGTAGTTGACGTGCTCGACGACGCCGTTGAAATCGTTGAAAGGTCCGTCGTTGACCCGCACGACTTCACCCGGCTCGAAAAGCACCTTCGGCCTCGGCTTGTCGACGCCTTCCTTCACTCGATTCAGAATCGCAGCCGCTTCCGCGTCGCTTATCGGCGCCGGCTTGTCCGAGGTGCCGCCGATGAAGCCCAAGACTTTCGGCACCTCCTTCACGAGGTGCCAGGTATCCTCGTCCATCTCCATCTGAACGAGCACGTAACCCGGGAAGAACTTGCGCTCGCTCTTGCGCTTCTGACCTTCCCGCATCTCGACGACTTCCTCCGTCGGAACGAGTATCTCGCCGAACCGGTCTTCCAGGCCGTAGCGCTTTATTCGCTCCAGCAACGAATCCCTGACCTTGTGCTCGTAGTTGGAGTACGCGTGCACGACGTACCAGTTCAAGGCCACCGAATCAGCCTCCTTGGCCCGTCAAAAAACGTGTTACCCACAAGAGAAACATATCCAGCAACCAAAAAAAGACGCCCATGACCACCGTGAAGATAATCACGGCGATCGTCGTCTGTATCGCCTCTTCACGCGTCGGCCATACGACCTTTCTCAGCTCGACTCGCGAGCTGTTGACGAATCTCCATAGCGCCTTTCCCTGCGCCGACTGCAATAGCACGACGACGGACAAACCCAGGGCCAACAACACGCCGCCGGCGCGAACAACCGCCGGCAGGCCGGAGTAGTAGTAATAGCCGACGATGCCGGCTACAAGCACTCCGGCGGCAACGATCAGCTTGAGCGTATCGAGTGGCGTTGGTCCGGTATCTGCCTTCGTATCCATAAGTTTTCCAAACAACTGGCGATGCGCCTCGCGACGGGCCCGGGCGTCGGACTTAGAGGCCCCGACCGCATGCTCGCCCGGGTGGCAGGCCAGGAGGGACTCGAACCCCCAACCTGCGGTTTTGGAGACCGCTGCTCTACCAATTGAGCTACTGGCCTCTATCCGATTTCCCTGTGCGTACTGTGGCTCCGAGGACTGTTGGGCATATCGCTCCTGACCCTCACTCGATGATCTTCGAGACGACGCCCGCACCCACGGTGCGGCCACCCTCCCGAATCGCAAACCTCAACCCGTCCTCCATCGCAATCGGCGCTATCAACTCCACCTTCATCTGGATGTTGTCCCCAGGCATCACCATC
>DASWKF010000113.1:0-2968 GCA_036396795.1 Gammaproteobacteria bacterium
TACAACCGCGTACGTACGCATCTCTCCCTGTCTAAGGACGCTCCTGAGGAGCGATGCGTCCAGGTGCCCGGCGAGGGCGTTGTCGTCGAGCTCGAGCACCTTGGCGGACTTCATCACGAGTATGTTCGGATGGCAGCGTGACGATTACGGATGAATATTTGGTATACACAGCTGTGTTGATTGAGTCGCTGCGACGGCTGGGGTCGTCGGCGACACAGCTCGCTCGCCCCGCAGCCGCGACGATCCGCTTGAAGCTGCTGAACGTCGGCGCGAGGGCAAGACGAGCGTGCGACGCGTGAAGTTGCCGATGAGCTCAGCCGAGCTCACTACGCAAGCGGGGGCCGTCGCTCGCGCCAGTCCGTCGCCTGTTCGTAGGCGTGCGCCAGGGCGAGCACGGCTAACTCGCCGAAACCGGGCCCGCTGATTTGAATGCCGATGGGCAATCCCTGCCGCGTGAATCCGCAGGGCACGGAGATCGTAGGGATGCCGTAAGCATTGAACGGGGACGTGTTGCGAAGGGAAAAGGCGATGGTGTCCGGGGGATTCCGGCCTTCCTCGATCGTGATAGGGGGCTCCGGCGACGTGGGAGTCACGAGCAAATCGACCTCCGAGAAAACGTCCGCGATCTCTCGTCGCATGCGGGCGAGCTCGTTTCGGGCCTCGACATAAGCCGTTGCGGTTACGTCGGCTCCGGTCATTAGGCGCCGAAGTACCGGTGGCTGGTAAAGGTTTCGGGTTTCCTCGCGCTGCAGGTACTCGGCATGATAGGCGTAGGCTTCCACCGGTACGACGCGAATCGCCGTCATGGGCAGATCCACGTCGCGCACACTCGCGGTGAGCCCGGTCAGCACGCTCAACGCGTGCTCGGCAGCGTCCGAGATATCCTCATCGAGCGCCTCGAAGAACAAGGCGCGCGGCACGCCGAGCCGAAGCTGCGAGATCCTCTGGAGCAAAGCGCCCGTGTAGGTCGGCACCTCCGCCTCGACACTCGCCAGATCGCGCGGGTCGTAACCCGCAAGCGCCTGGAGCATGATCGCGGTGTCGGCAACCGTCCGGCACATGGGACCCGCGTGATCCAGGGAAACGCTCAGGGGAACGATGCCGCGTATGCTGACGAGTCCGTAGCTCGGCTTCAGCCCGACGATCCCGCAATAGGCGGCCGGCTGACGGATCGACCCGCCTGTGTCCGTGCCGACCGCCCCCGCGCACAAACGTGCGGCCACCGAAGCCGCGGAGCCTCCGGAGGAGCCGCCCGGCACGCGGTTCGGATCCCATGGGTTGTGCACGGGACCGAAGTGGGAGACGGCGGAGGTCGCGCCGTAGGCGAACTCGTGCATGTTGAGCTTGCCGAGCAGCACGGCGCCCGCCTCTCGCAAGCGCACGACGACCTCTGCATCCTCATCGGGAATCCTGTCGGCGAACAGGGCGCTACCGGCAGTGCTGGGGATTCCGGCGGTATCGATATTGTCCTTGAGCGCGACGGGGATGCCGTGCAACGGGCCGCGCCACCGGCCGCGCGAGATTTCCAGCTCCCGTTCGCGGGCCTGCTCGTACGCCAGCTCCTCGGTGACCGTGATGAATGCATTGAGGCGCGGATCGAGCCGCTCGATCCGCTCGAGGTACGCGCGTGCCAGCTCGACGGGCGAGATGGTCCCGGAGCGGATCAGCGGCGATGCTTGCGCGATCGTGAGCTCCGTCAGATCCGACGGCTGCGCCCAGGCGCGCCCAAGGGTCAGCGAGGCGCCTGCGGCACCGACGATGAGATCTCTGCGCGTGCAAGAGCGGTCGAACATGCTGCACCCCGCTACGCCCATGATCAAATAGCCCTCTCTATCTCACAACAACAATAACTCAACTGGGCAGATCTCGCGAAGGTTGATGGTATGGGGTGTCAGTCAAATCAGTTAGCAGAACAGAACACGCCCCAGACTCTCAATCCATTGGCTGCAGGCTCGATCCCTGCACGGTGTGCCTACCAAAAATTCGTCTCGCTTGATTTCTGTTGCCTTTTTCTATGGAGTACGGCTAGCCTCGCTGGCATGCTCAAGTGGCTGAGACTCGTTGCCGGAACGTTGAGATCCCTGGTTAAGTGCCGTCGGGATCTCGCGCTCGAGAACTTGGCGCTGAGGCAACAGGTCGCTGTGCTGAAGCACGCTCATCCACGGCCAAAGCTTTCCGGCGCCGATCGGGTCTTCTGGGCGCTCCTATCGAAGGTCTGGCACGGCTGGCGTTCGGCGCTGCACGTCGTGCAGCCGGAGACGGTCGTTCGCTGGCATCGGCAAGGATTTCGATACTACTGGTGCTGGAAGAGCAGAGGACGCGGGCGTCCGGCAATCGATCCAGCGATCATTCACCTGATTCGACGAATGTGTCGGGCGAATCCGCTGTGGGGTGCGCCTCGAATCCATGGCGAATTACTCAAGCTCGGTATTGGTATCTCGGAGACAACGGTCGCCAAGTACATGATCAAGCGCCGGGGTCCGCCGTCGCAGAGCTGGCGCACGTTCCTCCTGAATCATGCCAAGGAGACGATTGCGGTGGATTTCTTCACGGTCCCGACGGCGACCTTCAAGGTGCTGTTCGTATTGATCGTCCTCAACCACGATCGACGACGGATCCTGCATTTCAACGTCACGGAGCATCCCACTGCGGCCTGGACTGCACGGCAACTGCTTGAGGCCTGCGGACCGGACGAAACGCCTGAGTACTTAATCCGGGATCGAGATGCGATCTATGGGGAGGCGGTTCACCGGCAGGCGAGGGCGCTAGGAATCGAGGAGCTTCCGACTGCACCGCAGTCACCCTGGCAGAATCCCTACGATCCGGAGAGAGTGCCTGGATCAGATGATCGTCCTGAGCACGGGTCATCTCCGTTGGATCCTTTCCAGCTATGCGGCCTACTACAACCGCGTACGTACGCATCTCTCCCTGTCTAAGGACGCTCCTGAGGAGCGATGCGTCCAGGTGC
>DASWKF010000114.1:0-2927 GCA_036396795.1 Gammaproteobacteria bacterium
GCACCTGGACGCATCGCTCCTCAGGAGCGTCCTTAGACAGGGAGAGATGCGTACGTACGCGGTTGTAGTAGGCCGCATAGCTGGAAAGGATCCAACGGAGATGACCCGTGCTCAGGACGATCATCTGATCCAGGCACTCTCGTCGCGGCCTTGGCGCCTTTATACGAAGCTCATGGCCGCGGCTCCAAGAAACCCGGCGGACTCGGATTCTCCGGGATATTGGGCAGCCGCGGGTCCCATTCGTCCTGCGGGTAGTACGCCCTCAGATCGATTCCGAAATTGAACCAGAAGAATGCCTGCACCTGGTCGGCCGGGACGTAAATCGACGGTCGCCAATTGCGGTCGCTCTCGTCGTTGACGCCCGAGTGATGCGGGCAGGGAAGACCGTCGGTACAGAATCCGCTCGGATCGGTGAACGTCGCCGGGTTATTTCGGACATACGCATAGCGATTGAATCCCTGACTCTCGAACGGCGACTGCACGACGGGATCGGGGCTCATGAAGATGCCTAGCGTCGGATCCTGAACACGGCCGTTCATGTGAATGTACTTCACCGTGTCGAGGTGCTCGTGCCCGGTGTAGCCGCGCTCGGTCGGCTCCGTGCCGCCGAACGGATTGGCGAGCGGCAGCCAATTGCTCGCGTTGCGCCTCAAGCCCCATGCATCGTAGGCCAGGGATTGCACCAGCCCGCCCGCGGCATTCGTGACACCTCGACGACGCTGCCCTGGTGATCCTGGTACAGGTACTGGGTCGTGTTCGCCGTCCCAATACGCGTCACCGTTGCGAGCATGCGGTCCCCGACTAAGACGTGATGCCGGTAGGACGTCGTACTGCCCGCGGTCTCTTTCTCAAACAGCCGGCCGACGTAGTAGATGGTCGAATCAACCGTGGTCCCGGTCTTTTGCACTTGCTTGTAACGCCCGCGGTCGACCCCGCAGCTGAACTCGGCCCGACTTCGTGCCGTTCGCAAGCTTCTTCGGCAGATCGTACTCTGTCAACATGTTGATGGCGGGCTACCGACGGAATACTGTTGTTGACTCATTGCGATCATTCGCCTGGCCAGGGAAACGAAGCAAGACGAACCGCGCATGCGAGGTCGGTGCGCACCCAACGAGTACACGGCGTTTGTGTACGAGCCCGATGGCCACATGATCGACCCCGTTTACCACATGCCAGAAATCGGCCGGTCTAGCTGTCCGCGATAAACAGCGCTCAGCCGCCGCAGCTTCTCGGATTGTGAGAAGGCGCGCTCCGCCGTTCGGGAGTGAAGGTGCGCGGGTTGATTTACGCCGCATACTGATCCGCGTTTCGCACAGCAAGTTGAAACCGGCTCAATATTCGATACAAGAATCCTCAACAGAATCAATATTGATCAAGTTGTCTAGAACCAGATAGTATGTAAGCTATTGATTTTGGTGGGCCGTGCAGGGGTCGAACCTGCGACCATCGGATTAAAAGTCTTTCAGAATTACACGCAAAAACAATTTGTTACGGAAATTTGTCTACTAAAATCCCCCCGAAAAGCCTCCCATTTCGCTGTATTTCCGGCCTCTTGGTAGACACTTTCCATCGTGAAGACCGGGAGGGGCGATCCTCGGTCATCGGTCCCGAATATTCAGCGTCGGCAGCCGAGGCCGCCGTTAACAACGTTTAAAGCTCATGCTTTTGCGGCTTGTTAGGAATTCGCACCCCACACCCTGACGAACCAGAGAATCCCCCATGCCCCGCATCCGGCTCATCACCGAGTACACGGTCGCCTTCGAGCGAAACGGCGTGCGCTGGCGGATGTACCGGATCAGCAGCTGCGGGTCGAGGGTCGTCGAGCTTGGGCTTCGGCCGACGCCGCTTCATGCAGTTGCCCCAACGCTCCAGCTCGCGCTGCACGTTGTAGATCATGCCCGCGCTCACCCCGCGCGCGACGTACTCCTCCAAATAGGCATCGACGAGACCATCCCATCGCCTCATTGCTCGTCTCCTCGATATCAGCCAGACCCTCGACCAGAGCGTGGTCCATCTATCGACAAAACCAAACAATATGACGCCCGATATGACGCCGATCCGAGGCCGAGAAGGCCCGGAACTGAACTAAACATTACGCAAGACGGATGGGACCGCATGATGATCAGTATTGGCCTCGCGATTCCGTAAAGCCCCGTCGAATGGTGCATGAGCGCGCCGAACGACCTGGTAGCACGACGGACGGACCGAACTCTCGATAGTGCTCGTCGCCGCCACGGCGCAGACACGCCCCTGCGTATGTGGGGCGACGTCGCCGACGATAGGGCGATCAGCGAAAGCCCGCCTACGACAGCGCGTTAGTCAGGTGTCTTCTCGGTCGCGCCTCATGTAGGATGAGGCGGTAACCGCTTGCCGAGCCAGCGGCGTAACGAAGGGGGCTGCAATGACTCGAGTGCTCGATCAGGTTTGCCTTGCGTGCATTACCCTGGTCTGGGTCGTCTCATCGGCCGCCCTCGCCGACGGCCTCAACGTCGCGGATACCGCCGAGGAGGCGCAGCCTCTGCAACCCGGCGCTCCTGCGCCCAGCTTCACGGTTTACGAGGTCGACGGCTCGCCGTTCGTCCTCGATCCCGAGAGTCTCGAGCGACCGGTCATGCTGATCACCTTCCGCGGCGGCTGGTGCCCCTATTGCAACTTCCACCTCTCGGAGTTGCGCCACGTCCTGCCTGAGATCAGAGAGAGCGGCGTCGACGTGCTGTTCCTGAGCGGTGATCGGCCGGACCGGCTGTACGACGGGCTGCGTGAGCAGACAGCGCAGGACATCGCAGGACTCGACTACCGCATTCTGTCGGACTACCAGGCGCAGGCAGCCAGCGCGCTCGGTATCGCTTTCAAAGCGCCGGCGGCCACGATCGAGGGTCAGCGGCGCCGCGGGCGCGATATTCGCGACTCATCCATGTTGTTGCACG
>DASWKF010000115.1:0-2204 GCA_036396795.1 Gammaproteobacteria bacterium
CATCATCGATGTGGTGCCGGGGCGCGGTCACGGCTTCTCGGTCGAAGCGCCCGAAGGCATGCGCTTCCTGACGCGAAGCCGGGTCTTCACCGACGACGAGGTGGACGCATTACAGGCCGTTCCGGTCGGCGGCGCGGCAGCTTAAACTGCCTTCTGTCCGTCACGGGAGGCCACGCTGCGTTCCAACCCTTCAATCTGTCGCGCCGTGCCCTTTTGAAACTAGGCGACCGGTCAAAACCTTCATCGGCGACCCGACAGGAGCAGATCGACCCTTCGCAGAAAAGACGGTAGCCGGCGAGATTTTGCGGTTTTGGATTTGACCTTCGGCGCCGCTTTGGTCTCCTGACCGGGCGTAGCCTCCCGAGCGGGCGTCGCCGCCTCCTGAGGGGGTGTCGCCTCTGGAGTAGCCTTGGTCTCTTGCAGGCAGTTGGGGCCTTCGCCCTCCGACACGCCAGCCACTAGGGCTGACGTGCCGGAGCCACAAAAGGGTTGGTTTCGACCGCCCTGTTGTTTTTGTCGACGCATTGCTCCAGCCGCTCGAACGCGACCGTGCTCTTGTCGAGCGGGACGCGGATCGTGGCGCCCGCGGCGACAACGTTCAAAGCGCTGGCCGAACGAAGTCCCGCGGCAAATTTCTTGTCCTTGACGTCCATCGAGACGGAGTTCGGCTCGGCGGCAACCTCGGTGTCCAAGCTGAGCGGACCGAGAGTCATCTTCACCGGATATTGCTTGCCGCGCTCGAGCTTCCAATTCGGCGATTCGAGCTCGAGCGTGAGGCCGTCGCCGGTGCGCACGAAACTCGCCACGATGTCGTCGTCAAGCTTGCGATTGATGGAGCAACGGTCGAATTTGTCGGCCTTGAAGGTCGCCTCGATCTCCCAGGGACCGATATTTTCAGATTTGCTCTCCTCCGCGGCAAACGCCAGCGTTGGCAGTGCGAGAGAGGCTACGGCAAACGAGGCGAGCCACGCACCCTTTCGGATGCGGCTGTCACGCGCCCGCGAGGTTTCGGTCTTAGCAGTCATTGCTCTGACCCCCGTCGATGTTGATGGAATACGCGAAACGCGTTGTGCTGACGTTAAAACGCCGTGAGCCCGGCGCTAGTTCCGGGCCGCCGCAGATCACGGCGACCGAGATTCGCGATTTCGTATTCGCCTACCCCACCTTCTCGGCCGACATCAAGTCAATGCTCTAGGTGACTCTAGCTGGTTACTGCCGGCTTTTCCGCCAGCGCAGGCGGCGGGCCCGGAGCGCTTGCCGCTGCCGCCTGCTCCACCAGAGCGGCGGCCTCCGCCACGTTGTCGAGCATGGCCTTGGCGATTTCATGCTCGCCCATCACCACGAGCGTCGCGCCGTGGCGCTTGAGGTAGTCGATCTCTTCCTCGGAATGGGCCCGGGCGATGATCGGGAGCTTGGGATTGATGGCGCGGGCCTGCTGCACCACCTGGCCGCCCTCGAAGGCGTCGGGAATGGCGACGAGTAGGCAGCGCGCCCCCGGCAAATTCGCCGCTTGGATCACGGCAGGATCGGCGGCGTTGCCGGCGAGCGCCTCGATGCCGATCAGCTTCAGCGTGGCGACCCCATCCTCGTCGTCCTCGATGACGAAGAGCGGGACGTTCCGCTCGCTCAAGGCGGAGCTGATGAAGCTGCCGACCCGGCCATGGCCGACCAGCACCACATGGTCCTTGAGGCCCGTCGGGCGGATCGGCTCGCGCATCGGCGTCTCTTCTTCCTCCCGTTCCGCCGCCGCCGCCTCGGCAAGTGCCTTCTCCCGCCGCGCCGCGTAGATGTCGAGCGCGGCGAAGAGCAGCGGATTGATGAGAATGCTGATGATGGCCCCGGCGAGGATGAGGTCGCGGCCCTCCTCGGGAAGTAGCCCGAGTTGGAGGCTGCGATCAGCGAGGATGAACGAGAACTCTCCGATCTGCGCGAGCGAGGCCGAGACCATGAGCGCCGCCGAGCGCGAATGCCCGAAGCGACGCACCACGAGGAAGGCCGCGATCGACTTGCCGACCAGAATTATGAGCACGGTGGCGAGCAACGCCGCAGGCGCCTCCACCACAATCCCGGGGTTGAACAGCATGCCGACCGAGACGAAGAACAGCACGGCGAAGGCATCGCGCAAGGGAAGCGACTCGGTCGCGGCCTGCTGGCTCAGTTGCGACTCGCTCAGCATCATGCCGGCGAAGAAGGCGCCAAGCGCG
>DASWKF010000116.1:0-10593 GCA_036396795.1 Gammaproteobacteria bacterium
GCAAGGCCAGCAGCACGGGCAGATTCTGCCGTGCCGGGGCGGTTCTGAAGTGCTCGTCCATCTCGTGAGCGCCATGCAGCAGCGCCTCGAAGTTTCGCCAGCCGATCGCGAGCGACGCCGCCAGCCCCACCGCCGACCACAAGGAGTAGCGTCCGCCGACCCAATCCCACAGCGCGAACCGCCGCTCGGGAGCGATGCCGAAGGTATCCATGGCCTGGTGGTTGGTCGACACGGCGACGAACTGCGCGGCAACCGCCGCATCGCCGCCGTGGGCGTGCAGCCATGCGCGCGCTGCGCGCGCATTCACGAGCGTCTCGAGAGTCGTGAAGCTCTTGGAGCAGACGACGAACAGCGTCTGCTCAGGCTGTACGCGCGCCAAGGCATGTGAGAGCTGCACGCCGTCGATATTGGAAACGAAGTGCACGCCTAAGCCCGGCTTGCAGTATTCGGCCAGCGCTTCGACGGCCATGACCAAGCCTAAGTCCGAGCCGCCGATGCCGATGTTGACCACGTCGACGATCGGTTTCCCGGAGTAGCCCTTGAGCCTGCCCGCGTGCAGGGTGTCGCTGAGCGCCGCCATCTTTCGGCGCTCGGCCTCGACCTCGGGCATGACGTCCGAGCCCTCGAGCAGCAGCGCTCGCGCAGCGGGCCGGCGCAAGGCTACGTGCAGAGCCGCGCGGTCCTCGGTGTTGTTGATGGGCTCGCCCGCGAACATGCGCTCGATCCAGCTCGGCACCTCCGTCTGCGCGGCGAGATCGAGCAACGCCGCCAGCGCGGGGGTGTCGAGCAACTGGCGGCTGTAGTCGAGCAGCAGGCCGTCGTGCTCGGCGCTGAAAGCGGCGCCGCGGCCGGGATCGGCGCCGAACAAAGCGCGGATGCTCGATGACTCGAGCCGCGCGGCGTGCCCGCGCAACGCCTGCCAAGCCGCCGTCCGCGGCCCGTAGCTCTCCTCGCTCATGCCTTCATTCCAAGTTGCCGAAAGGCCTAGAGCTTCACGCCGTAGTAGTCGACGTACCACTCGACGAAGCGCCTGATGCCGAGCTCGACCGGCGTCTGCGGCCGGTAGCCGACGTCTTCGACGAGATTCTCGACGTCGGCCCAGGTATCGGGCACGTCGCCGGGCTGCAGCGGCAGCAGATTCATCTGCGCTTTGCGTCCCAGCGCCTCCTCGAGCAGCTCGATATAGCGCAATAGGTCGATGGGCAGCTGGTTGCCGATGTTGTAGATGCGGTACGGCGCCCGGCTGGTTCCCGGATCCGGCGCGTCGCCGCTCCAAGCGGGATTCGGCTGCGCCACTCTGTCCAGCGAGCGGACGATGCCTTCGACGATGTCGTCGATATAAGTGAAATCCCGACGGTGATGGCCGAAGTTGAACACGTCGATGGGCTCGCCGGCGAGTATCCGCTTGGTGAAGGTGAACAACGCCATGTCGGGCCGCCCGAAGGGTCCGTAGACCGTAAAGAAGCGCAAGCCCGTGACGGGCAGCTCGAACAGGCTCGAGTACGCATGCGCCATGAGCTCGTTGGATTTCTTGGTCGCCGCGTACAACGACAGCGGATGATCGACGTTCTGCTGCACCGAGAACGGCATCTTGGTGTTCGCCCCGTAGACCGAGCTCGTCGATGCGTAGACGAGGTGCTGCACCTCGGTCTCGCGGCAGCCCTCGAGCATCGTCAGCATGCCGAGCAGGTTGCTGTCGCCGTAGGCGAACGGATTCTCCAGGCTGTAGCGCACGCCGGCCTGGGCGCCGAGGTGCACGACGCGCTCGAAGCGGCCGGCCTCGAACAGCGCCGCCATGGCCTCGCGGTCGGCGAGGTCGACCTTGGCGAACTCGAACGCGAGCTCCGCCTCCAGAAGCTTGAGCCGCGCGCGCTTCAGCGTCACGTCGTAGTACTCGTTGAGGTTGTCGAGCCCGATGACCTCGTCGCCGCGTTCCAGCAGCGCGCGTGCCGTATGAAAGCCGATGAAGCCGGCTGCCCCGGTGACCAGCACTTTCATGCAGTGATCTCCAAACAGGCTCGCGACGAAAGCCTACAAACGGCCATCGACCTGATCCTTGCGCAACACGTGCTTGATGTCGTAAACGACGTGCTCGCGGCGCCCGAGCCGGTGCACGCCCGCATCGCCGAGGTCGCGGATCTGGTCGTGCGCGACGGCGATGACGATCGCATCGTAGGCGCCCGCCTCGGGCTCGTCGACGAGCGCAAGGCCATATTCGCGCTGCGCCTCGGCGGGATCCACCCAGGGATCGAAAACCGCGACCTCCGCCTTGTAGGTCTCGAGCTCCCGGATCAGATCGACGACCTTGGTGTTGCGAATATCGGGGCAGTTCTCCTTGAACGTGAGCCCGAGCACGAGGATGCGTGAGCCCGCCGGCAGGATGGCCTTGCCGATCATGAGCTTGATGACTTGCGAGGCGGCATAGGCGGCCATGTTGTCGTTGAGCCGCCTTCCCGCGAGGATCATCTGCGGATGGTAGCCGATCTCCTCGGCCTTGTGCGTCAAGTAATACGGATCGACGCCGATGCAGTGGCCGCCGACGAGGCCCGGCTTGAAAGGCAGAAAATTCCACTTCGTCGCCGCGGCCGCGAGCACCTCCTCGGTATCGATGCCGAGCCGGTGAAAGATCATCGCGAGCTCGTTGATCAGCGCGATATTCACGTCGCGCTGCGTGTTCTCGATGACTTTCGCGGCTTCGGCGACCTTGAGGCTCGACGCGCGATAGGTGCCGGCGGTGACGATCGATCGATAAAGCTCGTCGACGAAGGCGGCCGCTTCCGGCGTGGAGCCCGAGGTCACCTTGAGGATGTCCGGCAGGCGGTGCTGCTTGTCGCCCGGATTAATGCGCTCCGGGCTGTAGCCGACGAAAAAGTCCTCGTTGAAGCTCAGGCCCGATTCGCGCTCGAGTATCGGCACGCAGAACTCTTCGGTGCAGCCGGGATAGACCGTGGATTCGTAGATGACGACGTCGTCGGCGTCGAGCACGCGGCCGACGATCTCGCTCGCCTGCGCCAGCGGCGCGAGCACCGGCCGTCGAGTGCTGTTGATCGGCGTCGGCACGGTGACGACGAACACGTTGCACTGGCTCAACGCGCCGGCATCGCTGGAGAACGTCAGCCGCTTGGCGGAGGCGAGATCGTCGGGGGTGGTTTCCAGTGTGACATCGCGGCCGTCCTCGAGCTCGGCGATGCGCTGGGCTTTGATATCGAAGCCGACGGTCGAGTAGCGCTTGCCGAATTCGACCGCCAGCGGCAGACCGACGTAGCCGAGACCGACCACGCCGATGGTAACGTCTTCGAGCGGGTGCATCCGGCTATTCTAAGCCATATCGCCGCCGCCGAAGCGAGCGGCGGCGCCCACGCCCGATCCGCGATCAGCTCGACGTCGGCTCGAAGCCCTCGGGCTTGACGATCAAAAGATCGCAGGGCAGCCACTCGAGCACGCGCTCGGCCGTGCTGCCGAGAAAGATGCGGTCGAGGCGGCGGCGCGATACCGCGCCCATGACGATGACGGCGACGCCTTCCTTCTCGACGAGCGTGGGCAGACGCTGATGCGGCAAGCCCTCGAGCAGGTGCGCCTGCTTCGCCGGCAGGGAATACTCGGCGACGAACGCGTCGAAGGCCTTGCGATGCTCGGCCTCGATTTCCTTGCTGATGTCGATGATCGGCGCGCCCTCGGGGACGCTCATCGGCTGCGGCACGGGGTAGGTGTGCACGATGTGCAGCTCGCCGCCGACGGCGTCGCAGAGCTGCTGCGCCAGGGCGACGATCTTGTGATCGAGCTCGGCCGGCTTGTCGTGCTGGTGCAACGGGTCGACGGCCGCGACGATCTTGGGTTTCTCGGGCGGCAGCCCGGGCTTGACCAGATACAGCGGCGCCGGGGACTGCCGGATCAGGTGCCAATCGGTGTTCGTCAGGATCGTGCGTTTGAGCACGTTGTGATGATGCGTGTCCTTGAGGACGATCCAGGGCTTGGTTGCGACGACCTTGCGGACGATGCCTTCGTCCAGCGGATGATCCCAGGCGACGTCGACGCTGACCTTCAAGCCTTTCTGTCGAAGCGGCGCGGCCAAGGCTTCGAGCTTGTTCCTCAGGATGCCCATGAGGTTTTCACGCGCGGGCTGGCTGATCCATACCGTCGATACGTTGCCGGCGTCGATATCCGGGTCGTAATCGCAGATGAACAGCTCGACCGAGGCCGAAACCTTGCCGGCCAGCCAGGCGGCGTGATCCACGACCGGGTGTACGTCGGCCCTCGGATCGACCACTACGAGTATTTTTTTGTCTGCCATGCACCTGTTCCGAATCGAGTGAGCGGCTGATTCTATAATGCCGCTTGGGGGGTAACAATGGAGGAAAATGCGTACATCGATCTAGTTGATCGGCCGTGCAAAGAAGTCGAAAAAGATCGCGAAAAGCACGCTCGACACCGCCAGCGTGCCCAGCATCACCGGCGTGCCCTTGCGAAACCACAGTCCCGGCGTGATCGCGAGCGTCCGATCGTTTCGCTCGCGGGCCAGACGCTCGGAGATCGTGACGATGAACACGTTCGCGGTCGAGCCGATGTGCGTGCCGTTGCCGCCCAGGCCGACGCCCATCGCGAGCCCCCACCAGAGCGGCGCGACGTTGATGCCCTGCTGCTCCATCCCCAGGATGATCGGGATCATCGCCGCCGTGAACGGAATGTTGTCGATCGCGGCCGACAGGAACGCGGCGACCCACATCAGAATGATCGTCGCCGTCAACAGGTCGGCCTGGACGAACGGCGTGATGTAGGAGCCGACCCATTCGAGGAAGCGGCTGTGCTCGACCCCGCCGACGACCATGAACAGCCCCAGGAAAAACATCAGCAGCGTGATCTCGACGTGCTCCATGGCGTGATCCATGAGCACGCGCCGCGACGTCAGCACCAGGGCCGACATGCCGAGCACCGCGACGAACCAGGGCTCCCAGTGCAACTGCCTGTGCAGCATGAAGAACACCACCATGATACCGAGGATGATCACCGAGGCCTGCCAGAGGCGCTTGTCCGGAATCTCCGGCACCGCGTGTGTCGAGGTCGCGGGCGTCGCCGCCAGCTCCTTCTTGAACAGGAACTTGAGCATGACGAGCACGACCACCCAGACGACGAGCACGATCGGGCCCATCGTGAACACGAAGCGATTGAAGCTGATGTCGGCCGCCGAGCCGATCATGATGTTCGGCGGGTCGCCGACCAGCGTGGCGATGCCGCCCGTGTCGGACAGCAAGGCCGCCGCCAACAGATAAGGGATCGGCGACACCTTCATCGCGTTCGCGATCAAGATGATCAGCGGGCCGAAGATGACCACGGTGGTGACGTTGTCCAGGAGCAGCGACAGCACGGTCACCGCCGTGCCCAGCAAGCACAGCATCAGATACAAACGCCCCTTGCTGAACGCCGCGATCTTGTAAGCGATCCACTGAAAGCCGCCGGTCGGAATCATGATCGATACGATCGTCATCATGGCGGCAAGCAGGAAGATGACGTTCCAGTCGACCGACTCGAGCGCGAGCTCGGGCGAATAGAAGCCATAGATCTGGCCGACGATGATCATCGCGACGGCGCCCGCGGCGGCGCACTTGGAGCGCTCCATGCCGTGAAGCTGCTCGGTAAAGATGCCGACAAACGTGACGACCAGGACGATACCCGAAACGATCATCTCGGTCGTCAAAGTTAAGGGCTCCATCGCGCTCTTCTCCCCCTAGCGGTTATGTTTTCAAATGCTTGCGACAAAGCGGACAAGCTTAGCCTGTCGGCGCCCGCTCTGCAAAAGCGAACGCCGGTGATTAATATGAGTGTTCTTCGTGTACTCCGGCGGCTTCGAGCGTATCCCAGAGCGTCGGCGCGCCGTATTGCTCCCGCATCCGCGCGAGCATGTTGTCGTGCGCCCGGCGCTCCTCGGCATCGGCGAGGCGCACGATCAGATCGAGGCCGCTGCGGTCGATGCGCGTAATTTCGAGCTCGGCCGCGTGAATCTCATCGCCGCTGCCTTCGAGTGACAGGCTGGCCTGGCCGCCCGTCATCGCGAGATACACGTCCGCGAGGATTCGCGCGTCGAGCAACGCGCCATGCAGCGCGCGCTCGGAGTTGTCGACGTTGTAACGCTTGGCGAGCGCGTCGAGACTGTTGCGCTGGCCCGGGTGCATGCGCCGCGCCAGCGCCAAGGTGTCGAGCACGCCGCAGCAGCTGCGGATATCGGTGGGCACGTCGCTCAATCGCGCCAGCTCGCGATTGATGAAGGCGATATCGAAGTCCGCGTTGTGAATCACCAGCTCGGCACCCGTGACGAAGTCGAGAAACTCGGCCGCGACCTCGGCGAACGGCGCCTGACCCGCTAGAAAGTCGTCATCGATGCCGTGCACCTCGAGCGCTCCGGCTTCGACACGGCGCTCGGGGTTGACGTAGCGGTGAAAGCTGTTTTGCGTCTGGCGGCGGTTGATCAGCTCGATGCAGCCGATCTCGATGACCCGATGACCGGCTTCGGGCTCCAGCCCCGTCGTTTCGGTGTCCAAGACGATTTGACGCATCGAGCCGTCCTCATGCCGGTGCCGCAGGATGTTCGAGAGCTAAGTTTGCCAGCCGCGGGGCGCGAAGCAAGAAAAACCGGCGCGGCTCAGCCGCCGAGCTCTGCGTCCAGACCGCGGTTCGCGAGCGCGTCGGCGCGCTCGTTCTCCACGTGCCCCGCATGACCCTTGACCCAATGCCAGTCGACTTCGTGCTTAGCCGCGAGCTCCGCCAGCCGCAGCCAGAGATCCTGGTTCTTGACGGGCTTGCGGCTCGCGGTTCGCCAGCCGCGCGCCTGCCAGACGGGTAGCCACACCGTGATGCCGTTCCTCACGTAGACCGAGTCGGTATACAGCTCGACGCGACAGGGCTCATTGAGCGCTTCCAGCGCCTTGATCGCAGCGGTCAGCTCCATGCGGTTGTTGGTCGTGTCGCGCTCGCCGCCGTAGAGCTCTTTCTCGCGGCCGCCGAAACGCAAGATTGCGCCCCAGCCGCCCGGGCCGGGGTTGCCGCGGCACGCCCCGTCGGTATACGCCTGAACGTGCTTCACTGCCGGATCCGGCTTTGCGAGGTGCGCGCGCTCGGCTCTACGAGGCCGCCGACGGCTTTGAGCCGCGGGCGTTTCCAGACGGGCCGGATAGGCGTCAGCGGATAAACGCGCTTGCGCGCCCGCAACAGATAACCGCCGCTCAAGAGCGGCAGCCAGCGGGCGAGCCAGGCGTCTTCGGAGAGGCGGCCCAATCGGCCCAGGCTTTCGAACGGCAACGCATGGCAATAGCGCGTGCGCGGCCCGACGTCGTAGCTCAGAAGCTCCAGCCAGTCGCGCAGCCGGCCTTCACCGATGATCCGCCGCTGTCCCGGCGGATAGCCCTGGCGCGCAAACGCGTGGCGCAGGCCCCAAGGCCCGCCGGGCTTGAAGGTCAGCGTCACCAGGTGGCCGTCGGCGCGCAACACCCGGTCGACCTCGCGCAGCAGGGCGTGGGGCGATTCGGTGAGCTCGAGCGTGTGGGGCAGCAACACGGCGTCGACCGAGTCGCTGGCGATGGCGAGCCGTCCTGGCTCGCTGAGCATGTCGGCGCCGACGCCGTCACGCCAGTCGACCAGGGCGTGGCGCTGGGTGCGCGCGTGCCGCAGAAACGAATCGGCGCCGCCCCAAACCCCGATCTGCAGGAACTGCTCCCCGAATATCGTGTCGACAACGCGCCGCACGAGGCGCTGCTCGGCGGCCAGGCACCAGCGTCCCAGCGGCGTCTTGAGCCAAGCCCCGGTCAGCTTGAGTTGCTCCTCGGACATGCCACCCACTCTGGAGCAGACGCCCTGCCCAGTCAATTCACCGGCGATGATCCAGAACTTGAAATCAGTCACTTGCGCCCCGGCGCCCAATCCGTAGGATATCGATGGTTTTTCACGAGCTTCGGCGTACATGCCCTTACCTCACTGTCGTGTCGCGGACAATCAGGCAGCCCCAGCACCCGACTACCGGGGTATTCGCGCG
Organism: Gammaproteobacteria bacterium; assembly: GCA_036396795.1. Classification (GTDB taxonomy): domain Bacteria; phylum Pseudomonadota; class Gammaproteobacteria; order Steroidobacterales; family Rariloculaceae; genus JAHEEM01. Next base: position 8,021 of record DASWKF010000116.1, read on the forward strand.
TCCGTCGTGGTTGCCGGCCTCGCCGTCTGGCTCAGCGCCTGCGCGCAGCCAGGGCTGCGCCCGGCCGAGGATAGCGGGGCGCCCGCCCCGCCGACGGCGGCTGCACCGCCCGTGGAGAAGCTCGCGCCGCCTCGAGCCCAGGTGCCGAACCCGCCGCCGCCGTACGATCAGGCGCTGCTCAAGGACGGTCTGACCAATCCCGGGCCGGCACCGGTGGTGTTGCCCACGGACGTTCTCGAGCGGATCCGGCTGGCCATGTTGCTCGAACAGAGTGACAACGCCGCCGTGCAGCGCGAGCTCGCCTGGTATGCACGCCACCCGGACTATATGGAGCGTGTGTTCGGGCGCGCGCAGCGTTATCTGCATCATATCGTCGAGGCGCTCGACGAGCGGCAGATGCCGCTCGATCTGGCGCTGTTGCCGGTCGTCGAGAGCGCCTTCGATCCGTTTGCCTACTCGCACGGCAGAGCGGCTGGCCTGTGGCAAATCATCCCGGGCACGGGCCGGCGGCTCGGACTCAAGCAGGACTGGTGGTACGACGGGCGCCGCGACGTCGTCGAGTCCACGCGCGCCGCGCTCGATTATCTCGAAAGCCTGCACCAGATGTTCGACGGCGACTGGCTGCTCGCCGTCGCCGGCTACAACTCAGGCCCGGGCAACGTCAGCCGCGCGCTGAAGCGTGCGCGCCGCGCCGGTGAGCCGACGGATTTTTGGCACATCAGCGCCTACCTGCCCCGCGAGACGCGCACCTACGTTCCGCGATTGCTCGCAGTCGCCCGGCTCGTCGCCGATCCGGCCGCGCACGGCATCAGCCTGCCCGAGATTCCCAATACCCCCTACTTCGCCGTCATCGATACCGGCGGTCAGATCGACATGACGCTCGCGGCCGAGCTCGCCTCCTTGAGCACCGACCAGCTCTACGAGCTCAATGCCGGCGTCAACCGCTGGGCGACGGACCCGGCCGGACCGCACCGCCTGCTGCTGCCTTTCGACAGCGGCGCCGACTTCAGTGCCGCGCTGGCTGAGCTCGGTGAGCGCGACCGGGTCGAGTGGACGCGACACCAGATCAAGAACGGCGAGAGCTTGAGCCAGATCGCCAGGCGCTACCGCACGACCGTCGAGGTGCTCAAAGAGGTCAACGGCCTGCGCGGCAACATGATCCGGGCCGGCCAGGCGCTGATGGTGCCGCACGCCGTGGCCGACCTGCGCGATTACTCGCAGAGCCAGGATCAGCGCGCCGCCAGGCAGCAGGCACGAGGCCGCGACGGCCAGCGATACGCCCACGTCGTGCAGCCGGGCGAGACCCTGTGGGCAATCTCCAGGCGTTACGCGGTATCGACCCGCGAGCTTGCGAGCTGGAATGCGATGGCTCCCGGGGACGTCTTGAGCGTCGGCCGCGAGCTCGTGGTGTGGACCGACAACGCGCCGGCCTTGCAATCGTCGAATGAGCGCATTCGCCGGCTGACCTACACCGTGCGCCGTGGCGATTCCTTGTCACGCATATCGAGGCGATTCAGAGTCAGCGTCGGCGAGCTTCAGAACTGGAACAGCTTGTCGGCCGACCGGTATCTGCAGCCCGGGCAGCAGATCACCGTCTACGTCAACGTCACCGAGCAAAGCACCTAAGCGACATACAGATGGGTTTTCTCGCCGGTAGGCGCGCCGTGGTCGTCGGGCTTGCGAGCAATCGCTCGATCGCCTGGGGCATCGCGCGCGCGTTGAAGACGCAAGGTGCCGAGCTCGCGTTCAACTACCAAACCGAGAAGCTTCAGGGGCGCGTCGAAAAGATGGCGACGGAGCTCGAAAGCGATATCGTGCTGCCGCTCGACGTCGCCGACGACGCGCAGATCGGGCGCTTTTTCGACGGCATCTCGAAGCGCTGGGACGGCTTCGATATCCTGATTCATTCAGTCGCATTCGCGCCCGCCGAGCAGCTCGAGGGGCGCTATCTCGACGTGCTCACGCGCGAGGGCTTCCGCGTGGCCCACGACATCTCGAGCTTCAGCTTCGCCGCGCTGGCGCAAGCGGCGCGGCCGCTCATGGCCGGCAGACCCGCGTCGCTGCTGACGCTGAGCTATCTCGGCGCCGTGCGCGCGCTGCCGAGCTACAACGTCATGGGCGTAGCGAAGGCGAGCCTGGAGGCGAACATGCGCTTCATGGCGTTCGATCTCGGCGCCGACGGCATCCGCGTCAACGCGATCTCGGCGGGCCCGATACGGACGCTCGCCGCATCCGGCATCAAGGGCATGCGGCAGATGCTGGAGAAAGTCGCGCAGACTTCGCCGCTGAAACGTAACGTGACGATCGAGGAGGTCGGCAGCGCCGCGGCGTTCTTGAGCTCGGATCTCGCAGCCGGAATCACCGGGCACGTCCTCTACGTCGACGCCGGCTACAACATCGTCGGCATGCAGCTCGACGAGCCGACCTAACCTGCGGCCTCAAACCTCACCGCGCGACGCGGGAGCGGGGACGTAGGCCCTCTCAGTCAGAGTTTCACATTCCTTCGAGGACCTACGTCCCCGCTCCCGCGTCCTCCGGGCAAGCGGTGGCAGCGTTTGAGGCGCGAAGGCGGA
>DASWKF010000117.1:0-3511 GCA_036396795.1 Gammaproteobacteria bacterium
CGGCCGCGACGCAGCGTCCGTTCGAGCCGCCTGAGGTCCTCCTTGATGTTGACGGCGCGAGCGCGGTACCCGGCGCGACGCAATCCTGTAACCAAGGCCTTGTACTCGTCGAGCGCCGTGGGGACGTCGATGTCGTACGAAGGAACGAAGGCGAGGCTGTCAAGATCCACGTCTTTGAGCTTTTCGTACTCATCCTCGCCGACGTGGTTGTACAGCACGATGACCTGCGGGCGAGCGTGCGTCATCGACCAGGACACGAACGCAAGGATTCCGAAACAACTATCGACATTCGTCAATCTACTCGTCGCGGAGGAGTCGCGGCGAGTGCCGCACGCAAAGCAACAGCGAGCCTTACCGAGCGGGGGGGCCGAAGCGCAGTGCGAGTTTGCGCAGTCCGTGAGGCTCGCCGATGATGGTGAGCCGGTCGCCGTCGTGAAGTACGGTGCCGCCTCGGGGAACGATGGATTCGCCGCCCCGCCAGATCAGCGCCACCAAGCTTCCCTCAGGCATGTCCAGCTCGCGCAGCGAGCGGCCGATCAGCACGCGAGAGCTCTCGTCGCGCAGCACATAGAGCGACAGGAAGCGATCGTCGCGCAGCAACACTTCCTTCAGTTCTTGCTCCCCTTTGGCCTGGAGCCACTCCAACATGAACCCTTCGTACTCCACTCGACCTGCCAGCTGAGCAAGAATCCGCAGGTGCCGACCGGGATCCCGCTCTCCGCTGACGAGAAAGAACACTGCGCGCAGCGGCTCGGTGGCGGATTCCCGCCGGAGATCTTCGAATGGATCGACCCCGACGCCATCCGGAGCGCGCACCACAACCAGTTCGGAGCCGTCGTAGTCCGGCAGGCGCGCGTGCAGCAATGCCGCTCCGTGGGCGGCCGGCGTTCCGCCGTGGCGCAGATTGCGCAGCAGTGCTTCGTCGAGCTGCGCTTGCGTCACGGGCAACCGCCCGGCAAGGACACTGCTGGCGCGGGTAACGAGAGAGTCTATCGATACCGCGTCGGCGAGATCGATGACGCCGGCGCGAGCGACGACCGCGTCGAACGGATCGCCGGCGCGTAAACCCTTCTCCTTCATGATGTCACGCAGCTCGCGGTCGAGCCCGGCGAAGCGGCGACGGCCCAGTCGCTCGAATACGTGAAAGATGGCCCCGTCTCGGCCGATGTGGTGCCGCGCGTACGAGTTGTACCACCCGAAGCAGGCCGCCGTGACGCCAAGGGTGAACAACACGGGCAGCCAACCCATTTCCGCCACGAGCACCAGCGGGATGAATACCCCCGCGAGTTGGACCCACGGATACAGCGGCGAGCGAAACCCGGGATCGTAGGACTCGATACGACTCTCGCGCATGACGATCACGGCCACGTTGATGAGTCCGAATAAGAGGAGCTGCATGGCGCTCGCGAGCTTGGCCACCTGTTCGACGTCCAGGAGGATGAGGGACAACGCGAGTGTGCTGCTCGTCAGCGCGATGCTCGCGACGGGCGTACCGAGCGGGCTCAGCAACGCCAACCGCTCGGGAATCAGCCGATCGCGAGCCATCGCCAGCGGGTAGCGCGACGCGGCGAGAATACCCGCGTTTGCCATCGAGGAAAAGGCGAGGATCGCGGCGCCAATCATGATGCCGACGCCGATGTGACTTGGAATCCAGGCCGACAGCTTGGCGGCGGCATCGGCGACCGGGGTGAGGCTCCGGCTCAGCGCGTCCGGGCCCAGCACGGTGAGCATGATGTACACGCCCCCGACATACACCGCCGTGACCGTCACCAAGGCAAGCATCATCCCCAGGGGAATGTTGCGCTCCGGGTCTTTGATCTCCTCCGCGAGACTCGCGATCTTGGTGAGCCCGATGAACGAGATGAACAGGAGCCCGACAGTGGCGAGCAGGCCATCCAGGCCCTGCGCCAAGAACGGTCCGTCCTTGGCGGGGAGGCGTTCCGGCATCTTGGCGATATCGACGAGCCCGTGGACGACGAAGAGGAACAAGACGGCGAGGAGGGTGACTACGCTGAAACGCAGGAATCGGCTGGACTCCCGGGTGCCGACCAGGTTCACAATCGCGAACAGCAGTGTGAATGCGAGAGCGGTTGGGAGAATGGGTACGTCGATCGCCAGCCCGACGTACGCACCCATCCCGATCAGCGCGAAGGCGCTCTTGAGCACCAGCGTGAGCCACGTGCTCACGCCGCCGACCGTTCCCACCAGCGGTCCGAGCGTTCTGTCGAGATAATAGTAGGGGCCGCCCGCCCGCGGCATCGCCGTAGCGAGTTCGGCTTGGCTGAGAAGCGCCGGCACAATAAGGAGCCCGGCTAGGAGATAGGCGAGGACGATGCCGCGTCCCGTATGGGATGCGGCGAGTCCGGGAAGCAGGAAGAACCCCGAACTGATCATCGCGCCCGTGCTTATGACGTACACGTCCATTAGCCCGAGCGCCTTACTGAGTCTCGAGAATGGGCGCGCTGTCATGGGTAACGGACGATGGCACGAAGAAACCCGTCGGCTGAAGCCTCCGCAAGATGCGCATGCGCCGGAGACGGCGGTATCATTGAAGATGTCGCGGCTGTCACTCTTGGTTTTCGCGGGCCTTCTGGCGTGCGCGGCGCCGCGACCCGAGGACGCGGCTCTGCCGCAGGGGTTCGCGGCCCGGTCGGCAGCGCTGTCCGAGCCAGGTGGGTTTTTCGACACCGACAACCTCATCTCGAACGAACGGTCGTATCTCCACGCGATCGACGATATCGAGGCGCTGGGGATTCACGGCGGTGCGTACCTGGGGGTAGGGCCGGATCAGAACTTCTCATATATCGCAGCGATCGAGCCCGAGGTGGCGTACCTCATCGACATCCGGCGCGACAACTTGCTGCTGCATCTGCTGTACAAAGCACTCTTCGAATTGGCCGCCACGAGAGTGGAGTACCTGGCGTTGCTCTTCGGGCGCGAACCACCTGCCGCGGTGGAGGCCTGGCGAGACGCGGATATCACGGCGCTTGTCAGATATCTCGACGAGGCAAATTCGAACGCGGCGATCGTTGCCCGCACCCGGGTGGTGACCGACAGCAGTATCGCGACTTTCGGTGTGCTGCTCGATTCGACTGACTGGGCGACCATCGACCGGTTCCATCTGACGTTCATCCGCTCGGGCCTGTCGTTGACGTTCAAGACTTTTGGTCGACCACCGCGGGCGTTTTATCCGACGTATCGCGATCTGCTTGCGGAACGCGATCGAGGAGGTCGCCAGGTGAACTACCTGGCGAGTCCGCACCGCTACCGGGTCGTTCGCGAACTCCAGCTGCGCCATGCCGTGATCCCGGTCGTCGGGGATGTAGCCGGGTCACAGGCCCTCTCGGCGATTGCCGAGGAAATGCAAGCGCGCGGAATTGAGTTGTCGGTGTTCTATATCTCGAACGTGGAGTTCTATCTCTTTCGGGAAGGCACGTTCGATGCGTTCGCGGCGAATCTGGAGCGGCTGCCACGATTGCGCGAAAGCGTCATCGTTCGCAGCGTGTTCGAC
>DASWKF010000118.1:0-2958 GCA_036396795.1 Gammaproteobacteria bacterium
CTCGGTGCCGCGGCCGATGCGCCAATTCCTGCCGATGTTGATGCGATAGCGATCGTCCTCCGCGGCGATCACCGTGCCCTCGAACGGGAAGCGCTCGATGACGTGGTTCACGATGTCGCGCACCGCGCCGTCGATGCCGCGGGCGCTGCGCGCGCGCGCGATCTCCGAGAAGATGACCTTGCCGCTCGCGGTGTGGAATTTGGCCTCGGCGAGGTAGCCGTCACCGTCCTTGGCGACGCTGCCGAGCACGATCATGTCCACGGTCGCGCGCAGCGGCGTACCCTGCCAGCCCTTGGCCGCGATACGCTCGATGCTGAGCTTGTGCTGCGTAACCTCGGCCTGCAGCCTGTCTGCCGGCACCTCGCGGAATCCCGGGAACTTGAACAACTGCGCGGCCAACGCCTGCTCGGTTTGCGCCGCGACGTCCTTCAGGTCCACCCCGGGGGTGTTGCCGACGACGCGGTAGATGCCGATGCGGATCGGCTTGGGCGTGGTCGGGTAGAAGTAGCGCTGCAGGTTGACTGGACCTTCAAGCTTCACCGTCGTCTTCCACGCCCCCGGGATATAGCCGGGCGCCGCGAGCGCGATCACGGTTTTCCTGCCCGGCTCGCCGCGGTAGGTGTACGTATAGCTGCCCTGCGCGTCGGTCTTGCCGACGGGTTTGCCGTCTATGCTCACGCTCAAGCCCGGCACCCCGCTCGCGCGGCCGTATTCGTCGGTGAGCGCCTTGATCGCCACCACCGTCTGGCGGCTGAGCGCGACTTCGATCACCTGGCCCGGCTCGAACCGGCGGTTCGCGCGGTAGGAGCTGTAGCCGGTCTTGGCGACGCTGAACACGGCTCCCTTCGCGGGCTGCTGCCCATAGGCGTACACGATCTCACCCTTGTCGTCGGTGACGCCGGCCTCCTGCCCCGCGACCGTGACCTTGGTCCCGGGCAGCGGCGCGCCTTTCTCGCTCACGCGCAAGGTCACGTAACGCATGGCCTTGAGATCGGCTTCGACACGGTACGTGTCGGTCCGGCCCTCCTTCGGCAGCTTCACCAGCAAGGTCGATTTCCACGGCTCGATGCGGTAGCCGGGCATCTCCTTGCTCACCGTCACGTCGATCTCGGCGCCGGCCTTCTTGCGCAGCTGCCTGGCGAGCACGCCTTGGGCGTCGGTGAGGCCGAGCTCCTCGCGGTCCACGACGACCTTCGCCTGTGGCACCGGCTGGCCGTCGATGCGCGCCTTGACTTCGAGGTCGACGCGCTGGTCGCGCTGGTCGCAAGCGCCGAGCAAGACGGCGGCAAGCAGCACGCAAAGAGAACGCAGGTGGGTTGCAACCATGGCGATACCCTCTGTCTTGGTTATGGGGACGGGTCTGGAGACACGGCCTGCGGGCTCACATCGAGGGCGCCTGGATATTGACCTCGCCGGGATTGATGATCTTGTCCTCGTCGGTGGTCGCGCCCTGGATCGATTTGCGCCTGGCCTCGTCGATCTTGCGCAGCTTGAGCTCGACCTTCTTGCCGAACGAGCCGACCTCGATGGTCGCGGTCTGGGTCTCATAGCCGATACGGCTCGCTTCCACCTTGTAGAGGCCGGGCTTGATGCTGTCCTTGGGCGACTCGAACGCGCCCTTCTCGTCCACCGACGCCGACGCCGAGGCCTGCTCGACCGCGGCCTTCGTATTGATCATGTTGACCACCGTGCCCTGCGGGCTCTCGTTCGGGATCGGCTGCTCGCGGCTGTCGACGAGCTGCACCGTGCCGCGAATGCTGGAGGCGCAACCGCACACCAGCAGCAGGGCGATCAGGGCAGGCAGGGCTGTTGCGTTCATGATCTCTCTCCGGACACTGCGCGTGTCCTGCGCAATTATTCGAGCGCCTAGTCTACCCGCCGCATGCGCGCTGGATTGAGCTGCGAGAACGTAAGTGTGGCAAATCGCCGAGCCGCTTTTCTACGCCATGCGGCGGGCGTAGCCTGCGGGCGACAGATTGACGTCGCCTTCTGGCGACACCTATCGGGTCGCGGAAAAGGGCTGGGCGAGGAACTCCTGGATACGCGGCTCGTTCTGCAGCACGACCTTCCGGCTGAGCTTCTCGTTGCCGACGGAGAACGGAAACGAGCGCATTGGACGTTGATCCCGAAATGGCGATGATGTGCATGGCCACGCAGGCCGTTTTGATTTACATCAACATACGAGCGTCCGTGCTCTGTCCCAATGCGACCATGATCATAGGCTCATCAGGCGCCGAGCGGCCTCAGGTTCCCTTCATCTCCCTCGCGCCATTTCTGCTTATTGCCTTCAGATTGGCGTGGATCGCACAACGTCCGTGATGCGTGACATGGAAGCAGGCCTGTCTGAGATTGTCATATCCACCCGGCCGTAGGGAGCACAACATGAACTACTCAGCCGCAGTAAGCGAGATCTGGCGTCACCACGAGCTCGGTAACGCCGCACATGACTATGCTGGTCTCGTGCGGTATGCAACGCTTGCCGCATCCAGCCACAATACGCAGCCTTGGAAGTTCAAGCTGGAGCGCGGCAGGATTGCGATTCTCCCGGACCTGTCGCGACGGTGTCCGGCAGTAGATCCGGACGATCATCACCTGTATGCCAGCCTGGGTTGTGCAGCCGAGAACCTGCTGTTGGCCGCACAGGCAGCTGGTTTGCAAGGCCACCTTTCTTACGACGTATCGAGATCGAGCGTGCGAATGGACCTTGAGGGGGCGAGCGCTTCTCGGTCAGCTCTTTTCGTGGCCATTACGAGCCGGCAGTGCAGCCGGGTCGAATACGACGGTACGGAACTCTCTCATGAGGAGTTGCGCTTTCTAAGGGAGGCCGGGCGGGGCACTGGGGTGTCGCTCATGCTTCTGACGACCAACAAAGAGAAGGAGCAGGTTGCCGAGTATGTGGCGGCGGGTAACGCGGCCCAGTTCAGTGATCCCCAGTGGGCTGAAGAGCTGAAATCATGG
>DASWKF010000119.1:0-3773 GCA_036396795.1 Gammaproteobacteria bacterium
TGCGACCTGATGCGGTAGCAGTACCAACCGTCGGGATCGAGGCCCTGGTGGGAGAAGCTCGTCTCGTTCTTCGAGATCCAGATCGTCGTCCAGCTGTCACTTCCCGCCGGCGCCCACTGCAGCTTGAACGAGTGCTCGTCGGTGGAATTGTCGGTCCAACTCAAATCGACCCGGTTGCTACCGGCGGGCGAGATGGCGGTGAACTGGTCGGGCGGATTTGGCGCATCGCTGCTCGGCGGCGGCGTCGAGCCGCCACCGCCGTCGAGCGTCACGCACGGCGATTCCACGTAGGCGGAAAACCCGTCCGGACTGTGGCTCCGGATCCGATAGCACCAGGTGCCGCTGGATAGCCCCGTATCCGAGTAGCTCGTCTGGTTCGCGTCCGCCCAGACGACCGTCGTCCACGAGCCGCCAGAGGGCTGGCGCTGCAGCTTGAAGGCGTTCTCGTTGTTCGAGTTGTCGTCCCACGTCAGGTCGATCCGGCTCGAAGAGACCGCACTGCCCAGCAAGTTGCTGGGCGCCGCGGGCACGCCGGACGGCGGTGACGAACCTCCGCCACCGACCGTCACGCAAGCCGGCATCGAATTCACGTACGCCGTGAAACCATCCGGTCCGTGGGCGCGAATGCGGTAGCACCAGTCGCCCGCCGACAGCCCGGTGTCGGAGTAACTCGTCTGGTCCGCATCCGCCCAAACAACCGTCGTCCACGAGCCGCCAGAGGGTTGGCGCTGCACCTTGAAGGCGTTCTCAATACTGGAGGTATCGACCCAGGTAAGGTCCACCCGCGACGACCCGGCCACGGTCGCAACGAAGTCGGTAGGCGCGGTCAGGGAGCTACCACCACCGCCGCCACCGCCGCCACCACCACCACCGCCGCCGCCGCCACCGCCTCCACCGCCGTCTCCGCCGCCACCTTCCAGCTCGTACACGTACGCGTGACCCGGCAAAGGAGGATGGGGGTTGAAGCGAAACATGGGCGCCCCGACCACGGCGCGGGAGGGCGTCGTGGCTACCGAGGCCCCAAACCAGTGTTCCTCGACGCCGGCGCCGAAGCCGCTCGCGTTCTGGATGAGCTTGTTGGTCTCGACCCAGTTTCCGCCCCCATCCCGCATGAAGACGTAAGCCGACCCCGAGTCGTGCCCGTAGATGTCGTCGGCGAACGCCCCGAAGACGGCCGTATCCCCCGAGATCGCCACCGACACACCCAACTGGTCGTTGGTAGTCCCGGCGTTGGGGACCTCGCTGGCAACGAGCTTGGCGACCTGCCCCCAGTTGTTGGCCCCACCCTGATCGCGTTGAAAGACGTACGCTGCTCCATGGTTGAGAGTACTTCCGGTGTCCGCACCTATAGCACCTACGATCGCGGTGTCGCCCGAGATGGCCACCGCCCACGCGAAGGCCTCCGAAGTGGGGCCCGTGATCGTCTTGACCAGCGCGAAGTTGATGCCGCCGTCGTAGAGATAGGCGGCTCCGTTGCCGAACGCGCCCACTAGCAGCAGGTCGCCGGACATCGAGATATCCCAGCCGAACGAACTGTTGATGCCGCCGCTCGGGGTCGGGATTTCCTTGGTCGGAGCATTGCTCCACCCGCCGTCGCCTCCCGCGTCCCGCTCGAAGATGTAGACCGTCGCGGTGCCGATCGCGCCGACCGCGATCCGGTCGCCTGAGACCGCGACCTTGTAGCCGAGGCGGGCGGTCGACGGCAACCCGGCGACGGTGAGCTTGCGCTTGAGCGTCCACACGCCCGAGACAGGCTCGAAAACGTAAGCAATGCCGAAGTTGTTGTCATTGCCGGCGCCGTCCGCGAATGCGCCCACGACGATCGTGTCGCCATCGATGGCCACCGCATTGCCGAACTGGTCCCCAGCCGCAGCATCGGGATTGTCGAGCCTGGTCTCCGACCACGCCCCGCCATTGTGCTCGAAGACATACGCCGACCCGTCGTCGGTCCCGACCGTATCATCCCCGGGCGCACCGACGACGATGGTGTCACCCGAGATCGCCACGTCGTAGCCGAACGCGTCGAATTTCTTCGGCGAGTCGCTGTGCTGGAGCACGTGGTCGGGTTCGGTGATGTTCGCGAAGAACATCGCCATCCCGGTGCCCGCCGTCAGCGCGACGACCAGCGACAGAGACAACAATCCAAGGAGGGCTTTGCTTGCCTTTTTCATCGTCAAAGAGTGTGTTCTTCGGGAAGGTCCGGAACGCCGAGCGCCGCCGGCAGTGTGTTTGAAGAATCGACTCGAACGCATGCAACGCAAACCGCAGTCCATGATGTCCCCATCGCGTCAAACGGCCGTTCCACACGCCCTACAGCGTGTTTACGACCACACGCGACCTGCGGCTACTGCCGGAGCCGGCGTCGCGCCAGGTTTCGTTCGTTCCGAACTGAAGGCCCCTACTTCATCGCGTCCGGATCCCTTTCAACCTAGGCTTTTTCGATCGTAGCACGATCGCGGTTCCCTCAAGAACCCCTGAGTCCCATGAATCAAGCGATGGTCCGCCCGTGCGCCGAAGCCTGAGGGCAGCAGGGCTGGCCGAACGGTGAGGGTGGTAACCGCGAGCCCTTGTGCCGCTGGCCGCAGGAGGTCCGCTCAGCGCCGCAGCTCGATGCGGGTCTCGCCGGCGGCGACAGGGCTCTTCCGATGATCGTCAGCTATCGAGACAGGCGCACGGGAGACAACACCATGGCTCGCCAGGCCGTACATCCAGGGGAGCAACTGAGCGAGGAGTTGAAGGCCCTCGGCATGAGCGCCGCTGCGCTGGCGCGCGCCCTCGACGTACCCACGAACCGCATCACGGCGATTCTCCATGGGCAGCGCTCGGTCACCGGGGATACGGCCCTGCGGCTGGCTCGCTTTTTCGGCACCGACCCGCAGTTCTGGATGAACCTGCAGAGCCAGTACGACCTGAGGGTCGCAGAGGAGAGGGCGGGGAAGGCAATCCGGGCCCTGCCGACGCTCGAGAGCGTGGCGAGAAGCTGAGGCAAGAACGCCGGGGGCGGTGACGCGTCGATTCCGGTGTCGCTTTGCGCAGCGCTGCTATTTCAGCGACTACCGCTTCTCTGAGGATCTCGATTTCACGCTCGCCGGCGAGGTCGGCTCAGCGCCGCAGCTCGATGCGGGTCTCGCCGGCGGCGACGGGGCGCTCGAGGACACTGCCGTCGGGCCAGCGCACCCGCAGGTGGGTGATCGACGCGCCGCGCGGGATCCCGAAGTGGAGCGGCGCCGAGCCCTGCGAGTAGCGGGTGTTGAGGGCCGAGCCGTAGCGCTGCGCCTGCACCATGCCGTTGTCGTAGACGGCGGAGACGACGGTGCCGACCGGATCGCCGCCGTCGCCGCCGTCGCCGCGCGGCAGCACGCGCAGGGCGCCGCCGGCGCCGGTCGTGGTGTTGCGCAGAATCATGCGACGGTGGCCCATCAGCACGACGTCGAGGCGCCCGTCGCCATCGACGTCGACGGCGATGCTGCGGGTGTAGGCCTGCAGCTCCCAGGCGGGATCGAGGGCCTCGGACACGAAGCGGCGGCCGCCCTCGTTGCGCAGCAGGGCCGGGCTGGCACCCATGATCACCGCGTCCGGGTAGCCGTCGTTGTCGATGTCCAGGAAGGCGATGGCGTTGGCCCCGGGGGCCGCATCCAGGCCGACCTCGGCGGTGACGTCGGCGAAGCCGCCGCCGGTGTTCCGGTAGAGGGCGTGGCGGCGAGCCTCGCCGTGGCCGGAGAGCCACAGGTCGAGGCGCCCGTCGCTGTCGAAGTCGATGACGTTGAGCGACA
>DASWKF010000120.1:0-31331 GCA_036396795.1 Gammaproteobacteria bacterium
GGGAAACTCGCTGGAGCCGGCGCACACTCCTACAGCGCCGGCGATGCGACGCGGGGTTCCGAGGAGGCTGCGCGATTCAAGACAGCGCCAAGCACGGGCGACACTACACGCAAGGATTGACTTGCGTGCCCTGCAGGAGCACGGCGGCAACGTGCTTGCGGTGGTGCGCGCGCTCGGGATCAGCCGCAACACCATTTATAGGGCAACAGCCTAGGCGCGGCTCCTGCCTTTATAGCTCGCGAAGGTCAGGCATGCGCCGCTCGTCGCTTGCGCGGCTTCTCAGTAGGTTGCACAGAAAGCCGTAAGCCGAACGCTGCGAGGATTGCGCCCAAGGTGTCCAGCCGCGGGTTCCCCTTCGCGGAGAGCGTCCGATAGAGCGTCTCTCGGGAGAGCCCGGTTTTCTCGGCCAGCACGCTCATGCCGCCCAAAGCATCGGCGACGGTGCGCAACGCGACGGGCACGGCGCGCGCGTCGCCGTCTGAGAGCATCGCCTCGATGTACGTGGCGATCTCAGCTTCGCTTCGCAGATGGTCCACCGCGCGGAACCGAGCGCTTGCGGGCCTTGTAGTCTTTCCAGTAGTCATGGGCTTTCTCTATCGTCTGAGTGCGTTTATCGCCTCCACATAGCAGCAGGATCAGCGTGTCGCCGTCCTGTCCGTAGTACACGCGGCAGCCTGGCCCGTAGTCGATGCGCAGCTCACGGACCCCGCCGCCGACACTTCGCCAATCGTCCTTCAGCCGACGCTCAATCTGTCCAGCCGGGCAATGATCCGGGCGCGAGCCTGAGCGTCGCGTAGTCCGTCCAGCCATTCCGACAGCGGCTTCCTGCCGTCGGTGGTCTGATACTGGCGGACTTCGATGTGGGTCATTGTAGCTAAAAAGCTACTCGATCGCCTACGGGAAAGCTCGCGCACGGGCCGCAACGCTCTGGCCAATACAGCCTTCTTCTTCTGTAGGCCCGTTTTCTTGCGCACCCTTCCTGATTTCTTTCCTGCAGACCTAGCCTTTCGTCCTGGATCTGAAATCTGACGGTACGCCTTCTCGTGTTGGATGAGGATACGAAGAAACTTCCTCGCATGGAGGTAGTCGCTGCTCTGGGCTAGATATCGAATCGATCGGAGCAAAGGGAAGATGTCGATCAAGACCATATCTTCCATTCGATGTGCATTCGGAAGCACTTTCTCCGGAAATATCGCACAGCGACCATATGGCCCTACATCGTCCGCCATAGCTGAAGTCGCCAGATCGTCGCGGTTTGCAAACTCGCTTATCTCACGTTCCGAATAACCCTGTTCTTGCAGCTCCCGTCGCACGCACTCCTCGGTCCAATCGGCATAAGCTCCGATAAGGTGATCGAGGGGGGTCCTCTTCGAAGTTCAGGCGGGCGTCGTCCTCCCACGCGAAACGGTGGAGCCCGTATGGCTCGAAAAGTTGCTGTAGGAAGTGGCGCATCGCGCGCTCATGATCTGACGATGGTTTAGCCATGAGCGACTCTCCTCGCCCGGTCTCGTGAAAGGACGCCGCGCCAGCCGGATGAGAGATCTCAGCGTTCGGGAGCTAACCCTAGGCGCGGCAGAAATCGACGCTACTCGGCTTCGCCACGATCGACCGCGCTCAGGCCGCCGCTACGTCGTGCCGCGGGAGCTTGCGCAACTTCGTAGCAGCGGCGCGCTGCGCGATGCGCAGGTCGTATCGCGCTTGCAGGTTCATCCACATCTCGGCGCTCGTGCCGAAGTAGTGGCCGAGCAGAACGGCCGTCTCTGCCGTGATCGCCCGCTCCTCGTTGACGATGCCGGTGATGCGGTTCGCCGGGATCTTCAGATCCTTGGCGACCCGGTACGCGGATAGGTGCATTGGCTCCAGAAACTCCTCGCGCAGGATTTCGCCAGGGTGGATCGGCGGTAGCTTCTTGCTCATGTCGGTCTCCGTCTACTGTGCAGGCTCGATTCAACCCGCTGTGCACTCAGTCGTGATAATCGACGATCTCCGCGTCGTGGGCGTCTCCGTCGGCCCACCGAAAGCACAACCGGAATTGGTCGTTGATCCGGATGCTGTGCTGTCCGTCTCGTTCGCCTTTCAGCTTCTCGAGCCGGTTGCCCGGTGGGCTTCGCAGATCGTCCAAGCTCGTCGCGGTGTCGAGCAGAGCGAGTTTTCGCCTTCCCGCCTTTACGACCCCGGCCGAGAAAGCGCCCGTGCGCTCGTCGTTCGCGAGCCGCTCAGTGTCCTGGCACTTGAACGTCTTAATCACGACCGTTCATCCGTCCCAAAGCAGCAGTATGCGCCTCGTAAATAGATACGTCAAACGTAGCTATATGCGGCATCGCGCGGCGAATCCCCTTTTTACTTTGCCGCGCCTCGAATGGCCGTCACGCTTGCGCCAGCCTTGAGCCCGTCTAGATAGTCGGCCCATTCGTTCACGAGCTTGCGGCGCTGCTTGAGCAGGTGACTGCGGTTGTAGACGCCACCGACGCCTGGGCGGGCGTGCGCGAGCTGCGTTTCGATCACCTCCGAGAGATAGCCTCGTTCGTGCAGCAGCGTCGATGCACTCGATCTGAATCCGTGCGCGACGTGTGAATTGCCGTCGAATCCGAGCGTGCGCAAAGCCATGTTGAGCGTGTTCTCGGAAAGCGGACGGCCTGGCCGTAGGCTCGGGAACACAAGACTGTCGGGCCCGCGGTCGGTGAGCGGCCGCAGATCGTCTAGGATCGCCACGGCTTGCGGCGCGAGCGGCACGATATGCGCTCTGCGCATCTTCGTTCTCTCTGCCGGTATGATCCATTGCGGCTCCTTGCCCTCGAGGTCGAGCTCACCCCACGTCGCCAGCCGAAGCTCCCCCGGTCGGACGAACGTCAAGGCGAGGAATTGCAGCGCGCATTTCGTGACGGGCTGCCCTGCATACTGATCGATCGCTCGGAGCATGACGCCGAGGCGGCGCGGATCGGTGACAGCAGCGAAGCTCTTTTTGTCTGCAGGTTTCAGCACGCCCTTGAGGTCGCTTGCTGCGTCCCGCTCTGCCCTGCCCGTCGCGATCGCGTATTTGAACACCCGGCTGGCGACGGAGCGGACACGGTGCGCGGTCTCGAGTGTGCCCTTGGCCTCGATCCGCCGGAGTACCTTGAGCAGCTCGGGCGCGGTTACGTCGGTGATCGGCCAGCGGCCGACATAGGGGAACACATACGTCACAAGCCGATGCTTGAGCTGGGCAACAGTGCCCTCCGTGATGCCCCTGCCCTTCCCGCCTGGACAACTGGCCGCGAGCCATTCCCGGGCGATTGCTTCGAACGTGTTCGCCAGCGCATCGCGCTCAGCCTGCCGGGCCGCGCTCGGGTCGATCCCCTTGCTCGGTAGCCGGCGGGCCTCGTCACGCTTCTCGCGCGCGATCGCAAGCGAAGTGTCGGGATAAGTGCCGAGCGAGATCATCTTCTCGCGGCCGTTGTAGCGGTAACGGAGGCGCCACCAGCGAGCGCCATTCGGCTGGACGCTCAGCATAAGCCCCCGCTCGTCGGTGAGCTTGTACGGCTTCTCGCGCGGTTTGGAGGCCCGCACCTTGGCACCGGTCAGCATGGGTAACCCCTCGGCCGAGTGTGGAGTTCCCCTTGACATTACCCGCAAAGAGCCTAGATTCAATCAGAATCGCTCGGAATGACCCGGGGCGGTTTTTAGCTTAAATACAAGGGATTGAGGCGAGATTTTGGAAGGCTTCGGAACCGCTCGGAAGGTGGCTGGAGGCTAGGCCCGGAATCGAACCGAGGTACGCGGCTTTGCAGGCCGCTGCATGACCACTCTGCCACCTAGCCCTTGAGCGGGGCAATTTAGCACAGCTCAGATAGGCCCGCAGTGTGCGGTCCGCGTGCACGGGATGCCGCCGCGTAAAGCTGCGGACGGTTGGCGGCGCGCCGTGCCCGCGCGTCGGGGGCTCGGCCTACTCGCTCGGCTGACGGCGCCAGGAATGAAGGCCCGGGGAAGCTCAGCCCTCTGCGTGAGCGGCCGGAGCCGGAGCCCGGGGCTTGGCGCGTATGCGATGAGATTTCTTGCAACTCGCGAGCGACGAACAGGGCCATATAGCCGCCGACGAAAGCTCCAATCACGTTCAGGCCGAAGTCGCAGACCGAAGGATACCGCCCCAGAAAAAAGAGCTGCAAGCTTTCCACTCCGACGCAAACGGGCATCCAGCCAAGGGCGACGAGCATAGGATCGGGACGCGACAAGCAAGTCAACGTGAGAATTCCGATGAGAACGAAAGCGTCGAAATTTAACGTCATGTCACTGCTACACGATCGCATGAAAGATTTTGTCGCATATACATGAAGCTTGCGTGAACCGCGGTCATGCCGGGGTGCCGCGCTGATCGCGGCGAGCGCGCGGACCGCGCCTTTGGACCTTGGCAAGCCTTGCTCAGGCCACGAAGTAGCCGGTGAGCTGATAACCCATGAGCATGAAGCCGGCGCTCATGATCGCGACGTTGGTGACGAATGCATGGCGCATGAAGCTGCCGCTGGCGCGCCAGACGTTGAGCGCAATCAAGATCACGCTCAGCGCAAGAAACTGCCCGATCTCCACGCCGATATTGAACGACACCATGTTGGTCACGAGGCCGTCCTGAGAGATCGCGAGATCTTGTAGCTTAGTCGACAAGCCAAAGCCGTGGAAGAAGCCGAAGATCAACACCGCTGCTTTGGTGTTTGGTTGCCAGCCCAGGGCCTTGAAGCCGTCGATGTTCTCGAAGGCCTTGTAGACGACTGAGAGCCCGATCACCGCGTCGACGAGATACGGGCTGACGTGTAGGCCGCCGAGGATGCCCAGCAGCAAGGTCGTGCTGTGGCCGACGGCGAACAGCGTGACGTAGAGGGCCACGTCGCGCAGTCGATACAGGAAGAAAATCACGCCGGCGAGAAACAGCAGATGATCGTAGCCCGTGACCATGTGCTTGGCGCCAAGGTAGATGTACGGCCCGATGTGGGCGCCGGGATTGTTGATCAGGAACGCCTGGTCGTCGCCGGAGATCCCGTGTGCGGAGGCGGCGGCGGAGATTGCGGCGGCGAGCAGCACCGGGAGCATTTTCAAGATCGAGCGCATCGGAGCTCATTCTAGCCCATAGGCGCGGCCGTGACCCCTGCTCCGCCCGGCGCCAGCGTTCCAGCCCCGGCCTCGCGGGCTCTAAGGTGGCTATAATGTTACGCTTTGTAGCCTCGTTTCAGGCTTGGGGGACAGCTGGCATGAACCGGACCGGCATCACGTTGCTCGGGGCGATCGGGATCGGGCTTTTCGCAACGGTCGCCGGCGCCCAGACCATCATCAGGGCTGCACACCAGTGGCCGGGCGGCGTCGGCGACGTCCGTGACGAGATGGTTCAGCTCATCGCGCGCGAGGTCAACGCCGCCGGCGTCGGCTTGAACGTGCGCGTCTATCCGGGGCAGTCCCTGTTCAAGGCGACCGACCAGTGGTCGGCGATCGTCCGAGGCCAATTGGACATCACGGCGTTGCCGCTCGACTACGCGAGCGGCCGGCACCCGGAGTTCAATGCAACCCTGATGCCTGGGCTCGTGAGAAATCACGATCACGCGCGCCGGCTAAGCGATTCGCCGTTCATGGACTCGATCAAGCGCGTGATCAACGACGCCGGCGCCATCGTGCTCGCCGACGCCTGGCTTGCCGGCGGTTTCGCCTCGACGCAGCGCTGCATCCTCGATCCCGAGGATATACGCGGCCAGGTGATTCGTGCCGCAGGCCCCGCTTTCGAGCGCATGCTCGTCGCCGCGGGCGCGTCGATCGCCTCGATGCCGAGCTCGGAGATCTACACGGCGATGCAAACCGGCGTCCTCGACGCCGCGAATACCAGCTCCGCGAGCTTCGTTTCCTATCGAATTCAGGAGCACACGCGCTGCATGACCGCGCCGGGCGAGAACGCGCTCTGGTTCATGTATGAGCCGGTGCTCATGTCGAAGCGCCGCTGGGACCGGCTCGACGACACGCAGCGAGCGGCGTTCCTCGCCGCGGCGCAGAAGGCAGAGGACTACTTCTTCGAGCAGGCCAGAGCGCTCGATCTCGAGATGGAGCGGGTGTTTCGCGAGGCCGGCGTCGAGATCGCCCACATGACCGCCGAGCAGGCGCAGGCCTGGCGCGAGATCGCGCTCGAGGCGTCTTACGCGCCGTTCGCGCGCGAGGTCGAAGGCGGCCAAGCGCTGATCGACCAAGCTCTCGCCGTTCAGTAATCATTCAGCGTGCATGCATAGCTTCGTAGCCAGCGTCCACAGGATCTCCCGGTTCTGTGGCGCCATCGCTGCCTTGTGCCTGGTCGCCGCCTGCGTGGCCGTCTGCCAGATGGTGGTCATGCGCTACGTGCTGGGCGCCTCGACGATCTGGCAGAACGAGTTCGTGACGTTCGCCATCGTTGCCGCGACCTTGATCGGCAGCCCTTACGTCCTGCTCACGCGTGGTCACGTCAACGTTGATCTGCTGCCCCACTACCTGGGTGACGGCGGCAAGCGTTGGCTCGCGCTGTTTGCCGCGACGCTCGGCTGGCTCTGTTGCGCCGCGCTCGCCTGGACGGGCTGGACTTACTTTCACGAAGCCTGGTCGGCGGGCTGGGTGACGCAGACGGTTTGGGCGCCGCCGCTGTGGATCCCGCTGTTGCCGCTGCCTCTCGGGCTCGCGCTGCTGACGCTCCAGTACACCGCGGACATCCTTTGTCTGGCCACGGGGCGCGAGGCGGGCATTGCCGCGCCGCCTCCGGAGAAGCTCCAGTGAGCCCGCTTGCGGCCGGCATTCTGATCTGCCTGACGACGGTCGTCGTGCTCGCCACCGGAATTCCGGTTGCTTTCGGTCTCGCGATCGTCGCGATGGCGTTTCTGGTCATGTTCGAAGGTTTCGGCAGTCTGAGCTTCATGGGCGAGTTGTTTTTTTCGGGTCTTGCCGACTTCACGCTGGTGTCGATTCCGATGTTCATCGCAATGGGCGCTGCGGTTGCGTCCTCTCCGGCGGGCGGCGACCTCTACGGCGCGCTCGAGCGCTGGCTCAACCGCATTCCGGGCGGGCTCGCGGTCTCCAACATCGGTGCATGCTCGATCTTTGCCGCTCTGAGCGGCTCCTCGCCGGCAACCTGCGCGGCGATCGGCAGGATGGGCATCCCGGAGATGCGCAAGCGCGGCTACCCCGACGAGCTCGCCACGGGCGCGATCGCCGCGGGCGGCACGCTCGGGATCTTGATTCCGCCGAGCGTGACGATGATCGTCTACGGCATCTCGACGGGCACGTCGATCGGCCGATTGTTCATCGCCGGCGTGCTGCCGGGCATCATGCTGACTTTGATGTTCATCGCCTGGTCCGTCTATTCCGCCAGCCGCAGCGCGGGCTCGATTCTTAAGCTCAGCGGGCGTTTCACTTTGCGCGAAAAGCTCGCCCACCTGCCGCGCATATTGCCTTTCTTCCTGCTCGTGCTCGGGATTCTCTACGTGCTCTATGGCGGCGTCGCGACGCCGTCGGAGGCGGCCGGCGTCGGCGCAATGCTCTGCTTCGTGCTGATCGCGGTTATCTACCGGATCTGGCAGCCGAAGCGCATCTGGGCGATTCTCACGAGCAGCACCCGCGAGAGCGTGATGATCATGATGATCATCGGCGCGGCGGCGTTGTTCAGCTACACGCTCTCGAGCCTTTTCATCACTCAGAGCGTGGCCGAATGGATCGCAGGCCTCGAGGTGAGCCGCTGGGTCCTTTTGGCCGCGATCAACCTGTTCCTGCTCGTCGCGGGATTTTTCCTGCCGCCGGTGGCGGTCATCGTCATGACCGCGCCGATCCTGTTGCCGATCATCACCCAGGCCGGGTTCGATCCCTACTGGTTCGCCGTGATCCTGACGATCAACATGGAGATCGGCCTGATAACGCCGCCCGTGGGCTTGAACCTCTACGTGATCAACGGCATCGCACCCGACGTCCCGTTGCCGCGGATACTCCTTGGCGCCCTGCCCTTCGCGCTGATCATGGTGCTCGCGATCGTGATCTTGTGTGTCTTTCCGCGGATCGCCACCTGGCTGCCCGACCTGCTGATGGGCGTGGCGTAGGAGCGGCGCCGCGTGTGTCAAGCATAGAGGCTTGGCGTGGAATTTGGCATGATGGGCATGAGAATCAGGAACGCGCCGCCGGCACGATCTCGAAAAACAGCGTCGGCGCGCGGGGAATTCGTCATTTCAGATCAGGAGAATCAGAACGTGAAAAGAATCACTTGGATATTGGCTTCGGGCCTGGCTTTGCTCGTTGCGGCGCCGTTCGCTTCGGCGCAGGACATGAGCTTCTTCGTCACCAGCGTGGGCTCCGGCAACGGCGGCAACCTGGGCGGCATCGAAGGCGCCGACGCGCACTGCCAGGCGTTGGCTGAAGAGGCTGGCGCCAGCGATAAGACCTGGCACGCCTACTTGAGCACAGAAAGACCGGACGGCCGCGGCGTCTCCGCGCGCACGCGCATCGGCCCGGGGCCGTGGTACAACGCCGACGGCGTAATGATAGCCAACGACCTTGATGAGCTGCACATCAGCCCGAATCTAAGAAAGGCGACGGCGCTGACCGAGAACGGCGATGTCGTCAACGGCTTCGGCGATTCGCCCAACGTCCACGACGTGCTCACCGGCACGATGGACGATGGCACGGCCTTTTTCCCGGACGACACGGATCACACCTGCAATAACTGGACGAACAGCGGTGAGGGTAGCGCTCAAGTGGGTCACACCGACCGCATGGGCGGCGGTAACGTCTCTTGGAATGCGGCGCACGCTTCGCGCGGTTGCAGCCAGGAAGCCTTGGTGAGCACTGGCGGCGCCGGGCTCTTCTATTGTTTCGCGATCGACTAGAGCGATGATCTACGGCCGCACCTCGGGGCGCGGCTGTCGAAGCCGACCAGAGGCCCCGCAATGCTGGTCGTTGCGGGGCCTCTTTCGCTTTATCCGCTCGGGTGAGGCGCCCTAAGGCGGGCATCGCCTATTCTCTTTCGGCTGCGCGGAACTCCTCTCCCAGCGCCAGCGCTTTCAGAATCGCCACGAGCTCGACGCGCACACGTTCATCGTCAATCGCCGGGGACGGCATGCTCGTCCCGGGCACGACAGCCTGAGGATCCTCGAGAAATCTGATCAAGCGTGCTTCCGACCAAGTCTCGGCTACGTTCGTCATCGCGCCCGAGTAGCCGCGATAGTCGGTAGAACCGATTCGTTGCCCAAACACGGATCCCAGGCCCGGGGCCCGTTCGTGATCAATGGCGTCGAAAGAATGGCATTCCGAGCACTGATCGATGGCAGACACTACCGCCGCTCGTTCATCGGCCTTCAAGTCCGACTCGATGTTCAGGATGTCGTCTATCACCGAGCGCGGGGCGCGAGTATCGATGGAAAGGAACAAGATCTTGTGACTGTCCGTCCACAGCACGATGCGTCCGTCGGTATGCTGGTGCACGTAGCGTATTCTTTCGCCGACCCGAATCGGCTCGGCAAGCACGACCCTATCGTCCGTCAATCGCAGGCGAAAGAGCGAGCCGCCCGCCAACGAGGCCGCCAACAGGTCGCCATCCCAACTCGGATGAAACCCGTTGACCCCGGTCAGGTTGGACAGCCCGACCGATGGGACCCACGCGTACGTCGGAGGCAGGAACTGCGTGTGCCTGCCATAGTGCTGCGCAGTCGGGTGCGGCGACTTGTTGTATGCAGTGCCATAAGTCTCCAACGGCCAACCAAAGTTGCCGCCCTCGACGATCCTGTTGAGCTCGTCGCCCCCTCGCGGCCCTTGCTCGGTAGACCAGATGGCTCCGTCTGGGCTCACGTAGATGCCTTGCGGGTTCCGATGCCCCTTGGATATCGCTCTTGCGGTACCCGCATCGATATCGATATCCAAGATCTTGCCGTAGTCGGTGTTGTCACTTTGCGCGACGATTTCCGGTGCATAGAAGCCATCCCACGAATAATCTCCGCTCGAGAGAATCGCGTGCGAATCGCCGTAGTACGCCAACCGCCCACCGGCCATGTGCCCTTCGATGGCGCGGAATCGGGCCTTCAAGGGCAGGCACGGATGGGTACGGTAGACGATTCTCCAGTCGTCCATCGTCGCTGCTACCTCGAGGATCGAGTTGAACGTCGTTGGCAGTCCGAGCTGGGCCACCGTCGTCACATAGCATTTGCTCTCGTCCAACCATTCGGTAAGCGAGATCAGCAGACCTTTTTCGTCACCTTCGGCGTAATACAGTATGTCGTTGTATCGGAAGAAATCGAAACGGTGCTCGAACGTCGTTTGGTTGGCGAACTCGACGTATTGCTCGAATCCATTGGGCGGAGCCGAGATGGCCGTTCGGGTGACGTTATCGGCATCGACCAGATACATTCCGCCTTCGTGCGTTAGCAATAAGAGATCGTTCTCGACCGACGTCAGGCCGCCTCCGGCGCCGACTCTCTCAACGGGCACATCGATCGAAGCGTAGCTAAGGTCGAAGAGATTCGATGCGAACCGGCCGGAGCTCGAGGAGTCGTAACGTGACGGGAGCATCGCGCTCAGCATGGATCGCATACCCAGCTCTGCGCGGTTCAGATAGGCATAAGGGAAGATACGGTGCTTGGTGATCACGAAGGTTGCGCTGACCGTCGCCGCCAACAGCAACACCAGTAGGCAGATACGTATCGGAGTCCGGCTGACGAGCCGGCGTCGGCTTCCCGGATTGCGCATCTATCGGCCCCTGTCTCCATTCTGCAGGAGGGGCGCAGAATCTGCGCCTTCCGCGTACACGGCGCGTATCTCCGTCTCACTAAGGGCCCGGCCATAGACGCGCACATCGTCCAACTTGCCGGTTATTTCATCGACGATATCGCCCACCTCATCAAGGTATCCGGAGATCGTGAAAGGCGCATCCGACATTCCGATCGGACCCGGGAACGGCTGGTCGCAGATCTCGATACCGTCGACGTAGAGGCGCGCCCTCGAGCCGTCGAACGTCCCTGCGACGTGGATCCACCGGTCGAGTACCGCGGGATCGATCGGCTCCACATAGCAAGCTGCTTCGCTCGGTGGCGGATAACCGAAGCTCCGCGTAATGCGGTGAATCGGCCCGAGCTTTCGAACGGCACGCGTGAGGAAACTCCCGGTGCTGCGGATCTGCCACTTGAACTGAGGGCCGTGAAAACCAAAGAACAAGGCGGGGTAGTTGTGCGCTACGACTGCGACATTGTGCTCCGCGGTTCGATAAGTCCACGCCATCACGGTGATCGCGTCCCCCGTAGACTTCAGGCTCTCGGAGACGGGCACTACGACTATGCTGTCGTTGCCTCCGTTCATTTGGAGGCCGGCGCCGCTCCTGCCGCTGCTCCATCCTCCGTCGTAGATTGTCGCCGTATTGCCGGAGCCGGAAGAGTCGGCGACGGTATTGCCGCTGCCCTCCTCGAATTGCCACCAGCCGACCATCTCCGAGCCGGCATCCGATGCACCCGGCCGGGCGGGCGCAGACCGGTCGGTGGCTTCGCAACCGACGAGCCCGACGAGCAGCAGTATCAGTACCGGTTTGCGGAGCTGTCCACGGTTTCTCTGCTTGCTGGCAACAAGCGTCATCGACTAGCTTCTTCGTATATTCTTCAGAAACGCTAGAACGGTGAATAGTACATCAAGGACAGAGCAAAAAGGCGACGACGTCTGGTTCAAGAGTATCTCTACTGAAGAAGCGTGAGCGTCTCCGCCCGGGCGATCAGCAGCGCCGACGAATCGGGGTCGTCGCGCAGGCAAGGCGCCGCAAAAACCACCGACGGCCGACTCCCTGAGCAAAACGTTGTCTCTCGCTGAAATTAGCACCGAGCCCAGGCCGAGTCGGACGCCTACTCTTATCGACATCAGAGCCTCGCAGGGATGCGAGCCATGGATACGCCGGCGCACGATTTCGCGTAGGCCAAGGGATTTATCGCGCCGCTGGGCTACCGGCGGCACCGTCCCGAGGCGACGCTGCTCTATGAGCTCGTCGCGGAGCACTATCCTGCGTTCCGAGATCAGCGGGCGACCGAAGGGCGGTTGTTGCCACGGTACGTGGATGAGGAGTTCGAGGCCTATCTCAAGTGCGGCCGGCTCGAGCATGGGTTCTTGCGCGTGCGTTGCGAGCGCTGCCACGCCGAGAAGCTCGTGGCATTCAGCTGCAAGCGCCGGGGCTTCTGCCCGAGCTGCGGCGGCCGGCGGATGGCGGAGACCGCGGCGCTCCTCGTCGACGAGCTGTTGCCGAGACAGCCGATCCGTCACTGGGTGCTGTCGTTGCCGTTCGCGCTCAGATATCTATTGGCGACCCGACCGGAGGTTCTCACCGGCGTGCTCGAGGATCCCGAGTATCTCGTCGAGCCGATGAGGCACGCCCGCGAGCTCATCTATGTGCCCGACATCGACATGACGCCGTTCTCTTGCGATCCCGAAGCGACGCACCGCTTCCTGGGCACGGCGAACTAACGCCTGCGATCCCCACGCGAGCGAACCGCACGGCTCCCCGAGGCGCGCGATCAGCGCCTGGGCGGTGGCTTCAACGCCAGCTCCCAGTTCGAATACATCGGCAATCTGCTCGCCAGCAAGACGACCGCTGCCAGGAAGCCCGCCGCGAGCCCAACCGCCAGACTGACGTCCAACCAGCTCTCGAACGGCAGGTCATCCGGCGAGAAC
Organism: Gammaproteobacteria bacterium; assembly: GCA_036396795.1. Lineage (GTDB taxonomy): Bacteria > Pseudomonadota > Gammaproteobacteria > Steroidobacterales > Rariloculaceae > JAHEEM01. The sequence continues at coordinate 12,649 of DASWKF010000120.1, forward strand.
GCGGGGATCACGGTCAAGTACTTGTAGATCCAGATTCCCAAGTTGATGCCGGCCGCGAGGATGCACATCGCCACTATCGAGCGCTTGACGAAAGCAAATACGAGCGCGACGAAGGGAACAAAGAAGCAGCCGGCCATCATGATCCAAAAGTAAGGGGCGTAATGTCCGTACATCTGTCGCCACAAGGGTTCAGTTTCATTGGGAAGGTTTCCGAACCACGTCACGAAAAACTGCGCCCAAAAGAAATACAGCCACATGAGCGTAAACCCGGTGACCACCATGCCGAGGTTGCGGATCTGATTGGGTCCAAAATGGGAACCGGAGCTGCCGGCTCGCCCGAGCAGCGCCGGAAAGATGATCAGTGCAGCCGTTCCCGCGAATATGTTGCCGAACCAGAAGAGAATCGGGAACACCGAGCTGTGCCAGTGAGGTACTAGCATCATGCCGAAGTCCCAGGCGAAGAAAGTGTTGCAGACCACGAAGGCAGCAAGCACGAGGGGCGAAAGCAGGTAGAGCTGGCTCTCGACTTCGCGGTGATCGATCTGCTCGCTCGGGCCCGCCAGGTCGGGCTTGAGACCGGTTATCACATAGTAGGTGCTCAGGCCGTAGAACAGCACGAGGCCGAAGAGGTTCCTGATCAGCAGCCAATCGCTGTTGAGCCAGGGGCTTAAGTGCTCCTCCGGGGAGGGCGAAAGCCAATAGAACAACTCCTCTTGGGCGTAAGCATAGATCAGCAGGAATCCGACAATCGCAAATGGGAGAAATGCCAGCGTGCTGAGCTCTGCAAGCCGGTAGTAAGGCTTGGCCCACTGCGCTCGAACGAGCCGGGTGATGGCGCAGAAGACGACGCCGGTCTGACTCACGCCCATGAGAAAGAGATACGACACGACGAGCAGCCCGACGTCGGGCTCGACGCCTTCGGTGATGCCACCGTAAATGAGGCTCGCAACGCCCAGGACAAAAAGGGCGAGCAGCACCCATAGGGAAATGCCTGGTCGCTGCCGGGTGCCGCGCTGAATCGATGCTGCGGTCTGATCCTCGTTCATTCCGAACCGAATGCCGCTCTGATGTAATTGATGACGTGCCACCGCTCCTCCTGACTCAGGGCTTCACGGTAGTACGGCATCGTCACCCGTCCGCGCGTGATCGTGAAAAACAGCTGGCCGTCGGCCTGGTCCTGGGTATAGGCATCGTGCAGGTCTACCGGCGAGGTCTCGAGCAGGATGCCGACCGGCCCATCCCCGCGCCCCTCGGCGCCGTGGCAGACCAAGCAGTAGGTCTGAAACAGAGACTCGCCCAGGGCCACGGACTCGGGCGTCGCCGGGACCGGGTTCTGCACCGACACGGCGGCATCCTTCGCCTCGAACATTCCCGCTTCGGTCGTCGGCGCCGGCAGGGTCTCGGTGCCGTCGACCGGCACCGTATTTGGTGCCGCCGGCGCCTCCGCTTCCTGCGGCTTGACCGACGGCTGATCGACCATGTCCTTATCCCACGGGAAACCCGATACCATGGCCGCCGGGACGAGCGACGTCAATGCGATCACCACATGGCTTGCGCGCCTCATCGAACTTCCTCCGTCAGCGCCCGGACCTCCGACGCGCCCGCGCCGCGCAGAATCCCCTCGGCGCGCCTGAAGCGCTCTTCGTCCTGGCAGAAGACCGTCACGGCAAACATGTCGACCGCCGCCTCCGGCACGTAGACACGCTCCCGGATGGCTGGGAAGCGCGCGCTTATGAGGAAGCCGATCACGGTTGCCAGGATGCCGCAGAGAATCGTCATTTCGTAAGTGATGATCAAAAACGGCGGAATCGTGATGATGGGCCTGCCGCCGGTGGGGTGCAGGTAAAGCACCGCAGTACCGGCTGCCATTACGAAACCGAACAATCCGCCGAAGATAGCGCCGAAAAACGTAAAGCGTTTGATCACGGACCTCTTTTCGCCCAGCACGGCCTCCGCGCCCTCCAGCGGAATCGGCGAGATCACGGACGGCATGGAGAATCCGGCGCCTTTGAGTTCCCCGGCCGCGGCCAGCGCAGACGCCGGCGCGTTGAACAACCCTACCGCGTTGGTTGCCATTCGGGCACTCCGGCATCAGGTTCGGGCTCCGGCAGGGTCTCCTTGACCTCGTAGATGGAGACGCTCGGAAAAATCTTGACGAACACGAGAAATAAGGTCACGAACAGGCCGACCGAGCCGACGATGATGGAAAGCTCGACTAGGCTCGGCACGTACACGCCCCAGGCATCGGGTAGGAATTTCCGCGACAGCGAGGTGCCTACGATTAGAAAACGCTCGGTGTACATGCCGATGTTGATCGCGATCGACAAGATCAGCATGGGCAGGAAAGAAGTCCGGAAGCGCTTAGATATGAGCAGCAGCGGCGCTACCGCGCAAAACAGGATCATCTCCCAATAGAGCGGCGCATAATAGCCGAACAGCTTGTACCTGAGCGCCTCGTACTCGGTCGAGGTACCGCCGTACCAGCCGGTGAAGAGCTCCAGGATGTTGATGTAGCTCCAGACGAGTGACAGGACCAGCAGCAGCTTTCCCAAATTGTCGAAATGCAGCTCGGTGATGTAGTGGTCGAAGTTCATGTACTTCCTCAGCATATACATCACCGTGACGATGCCGGCGGTGCCGGAGTAGATTGCCCCGACCACGAAGTAAGGCGCGAAGATGGTCTGGTGCAGCGCGGGCACGATGGATAGCGCGAAGTCCCAGGACACGATGCTGTGCACCGAGACGGCCAGCGGAATGATCAGTACCGCCAGGAACGTATAGGCCCAACGCAGCCGGTGCCACTCCAGGTCCGTCCCGCGCCACCCGAGAGAGAGCAGAACGTACATGTGGTGGCGCCAGCCCGTGGTGCGATCTCTGACGGCAGCGAAATCCGGAATGGAACCCATGTAGATGAAGATCGAGCTTCCCGTGAGATACGTCGTGATGGCCATGACGTCGAACAACAGCGGAGACCGAAAATTGGGCCACAGCTCCATCTGATTGGGATAAGGCAGCGCCCAATGAACGAACCACGGACGCCCGAGATGCACCATGACCATGGTAGCGGCCACCAGCAACGAGAACAGCGTCATGGCCTCGGCGCTGCGATACATCGCCTTGCGCCATGCGCTATTGGTGATGTGCAGCACGCAGGACAGTAGCGTGCCCGAGTGGCTGAGCCCGATCCAGAAAATGAAGCTGGCGAGATAGGTTCCCCAAACTGACGGATGATTCATCCCCGCCGCGCCGATGCCGTAGTAGAGCTGATAGAACCAGGGGAAAAAGAAGCAAAGCAGGGTCACGCCGATGGCCGCGGCCAACGTGATGTAGTACTTCGGCCCGGTCTCGACGATCGAGCGCACGACGTCCCGGTTGACGTCGGCATAATGTATGGTGCGAGGCTCAGGCTGCATCTGCGTCCACTTTCTTCAGGTAGATCACGGACGGGGCCGTGTTGAGCTCCTCCAACACCCGGTAGGCGCGTGGATTGTTCATCATTTCCGAGACCTGGCTTTCCGGATCGTTGCGGTCGCCGAACACGAGGGCCTGTGTAGGACAGGTTTGCACGCAAGCCGGTTGAACCTCTCCGTCACGCACCCGCCTGCGATCGTCGTCCTTGGCAAGGTCCTTGGCCTGGCGAATCCGTTGAATGCAAAAAGTGCATTTTTCCATGACGCCCTTTTCCCGGACCGTCACGTCAGGGTTAAGCTGCTCATTCAGAGGCACGTCCCAGTGATGGTCGTTGTAGTTGAAGTAACGGACGTCATAGGGGCAGTACACGGCGCATGAGCGGGTGCCGATGCAGCGGTTGTAGACTTGTGCGTTGAGCCCGTCCTGGTTGTGATAGGTCGCGCTCACCGGACACACGGTCTCGCACGGTGCCGCGTCGCAATGCTGGCACAGCATCGGGATGAAGCGTAGCTTGATGTTGGGGTACTCCCCCTCCCAATAGCGTGAGATACGAATCCACTGCATCTCCCGGCTTCGAGCAAACGCGTCCTCGCCGACGATGGGGAGATTGTTCTCAGCCTGACAGGCCGTCATACAGGCTTCACACCCGGTACAACGATCGAGGTCGATCGTCATGGTCCAGGCGTAGTCGAACTCTTCGTAGTAACCCGGTCTCCGGTACTCTCGCCACCTTGCAAGGAAATCGCCGATCAAGCTCATGCCTGCACTACCGTAATCGGAATATTGTTGAGGCGGGCGGTTTCGCCCGCGTTGCTTGCGGTTCCGGCGGTCTGAACGATGCCGCGACCGAGCTGCCGGGAGGTGCCGCCGGTCTGCAGCAGCCGCACACGGCGCCCAGTGGGACTGAGCCTGACTCTCGTGGCGCTCGAGGCGAGACTGCCCGTGACCGGCTCGATCACCGGCGAGAGAATCTGGATCGGGTTGGCGCCGCGATTCCGCGCGTAGCGCCCGTATTCGCTATGTCCCTGCCCTATGGGCATCGCCACGACGTCGGGCCGGATCGCCGGATAGACGTAGACCGGCGCGCTGATTCGGCCGTGCGGCGACTCGACGTCGATGACGTCCCCCTCTACGAATCCAAGCTCTTCGGCGGTTGCCGGGTTCAGCTCCACCCAGGAACCGTAGACCACGCGAGTCAGGGGATCGGGTAGCTCCTGCATCCACGGAAGATTCGCGCCCCGCCCGTCGTGCAGTGAGCTCGAAAGATAGGGATGGAGGATGAACGGATACTCGTCGCTCTCCCCGGAGAACTCAGGCTCCATCACACCGATCGACTCGATGATGCTGCTGTCCGGGGCGAAAAATCCCGGCGCCCGGCGCGTGTTCTCTCCCCACACACCCGCCCGCAGCACCGCGGTCCAAAATTCCTCGAACGTCTGCGTCTCGCTCGGGCTCCGTTCATGGATCTCGCGCCAGCGTGCCTGGAGATAGGCCTCCATGTCGGGCCAGGGAATGGCCGAGCCAAAGCCGAGCGCCTGCGCGACCCCGAGGATGATGTCGCCGACTGCGCGGGTGTTGTACAGCGGCGATACGACCGGCTGCGATACCGCGCCGACGGAGAAACCGACGCCCGGCTCCGGGACATCGTCGCCCCAGCTCTCGAGATAGGTGTGGCTCGGCAAGATGAAGTCGGCCATCGCGGTGGTTTCATCCATGAAACTCGACAGACTGACGATCAGCGGTATTTGCTCCAGCGCTTCGCGGAACCCGGCTGCAGCCGGAAGCGTGAAAACCGGGTTGGTATTGTGGAGAATCAAGACCTCGATCTGCCCCTGACGGGCGTCCTCGGCGAGCTCCAGCAGCGTGCGATAACTGGCCTGGCGCGGATGGGAGAGCTGGCCGAAGGCAGGCTGGGGATTGAATATCAATCCCCCCTCTGTGCCTACGTTTCCGGCCAGATAGTTGAGCGCGTTGACCGCCACCAGCGTGTCCACGCCATTGCTGTGATTGCCGGCCGTTCCGCCTCCGACCGCGAGGCTCGGTCGAATCGTCGCAAAGCTCTCGGCCACGCGGGTGATCGTCGCTGCGGGAACGTCCGTGCGCACCGCAATCTCTGCCGCCGTGTAGGGCGCGAGCGCCTCGGCCCAGGCGTCCCGATCCGCGCCCTGGTAACCGCCCTCGGCGACGATGTGGCGCGCGAGCGCCAGGGCCAGCAGGCCCTCCGTGCCCGGCCTGGCCGCGATCCACTCGTCCGCGGCGGCGCCGCTGAGTGACATTCTCGGCTCGACCTGCACGAACCGGCCTCTCACGCCCTCACGGCCTTGGCGGCTCATCCCGAAACCGAGGCCATGGTGCACCGGGGACAACCAGTGGCCCAGATAGTCCGCGCCGAAAGACACCAAGTAGTTGGTATTGCTCAGGTCGTAATAGGGCAGCTGAGCCTCGTCGAAGAAGCGCTCGTTCGCCGCGTAGAGCGTCTGCGGATGGGCAAAATCGTGGTACAGCAGCCGCGGGGATCCGAGCTGCTGCATGAACAGCTCGTAGAGCGCAGCCAGATGGCCGCGGGCGCCGGAGCTCAGAAAGCAAACGCTCGCGCCCCGACCGCTGCTGCGTAGCGCGCTCAGCGGCTCTGCGAGCCTGGCGAGCCCGTCCTCCCAGGTAATCTCGGCGAAGACTCCGGAACCGCGCTCTCCCGCGGGCATCATCGGCGCCGTCAAGCGATCGGGATTGTACAAGGCCTGCAAGCCGGCCTGGCCCAGCGCGCATAGACGCCCCTGGCTGACCGGGTGCGCAGGGTTGCCCTCGATCTTTTTCGCGCGGCCCTCACGCGTGCGCACGGAGATGCCGCAGCCGGCGGAGCACATCGAGCACACCGTGTTGTACCAGGTCGCGATGCCGGGGCTGAATTCCTCGGGCGGCACGACATATGGGATCAAGTGCTCCACGGGATGCTTGATCGTCTCCGCCAGCATGAAGCCGGCGCCGGCTCCGACGCCCCCTGAGCCCACGAGTTTCAGGAAGTCTCTGCGGTCTATGCTCGGCATCTCGCTTCCTTTACCCCCGCGTTACTTGTGGCAGGTCAGGCAATCGAGCCCGAACTCGACCTGGTGCTCTCTGTGGCAAGCCAGGCATAGGCCCATCTCCGTCGGCGCCATGCGAGAGACGACATCCATGGTCTCGACGGGCCCATGGCAGGTCTGGCATTCCACACCTGCGAGAACGTGGCGCTTATGCGGGAAATAGACGAAATCCGGCAGGTCGTGAACCTTGATCCAGGGTATGGGCTCTTGATTCTCCCAGTACTCCATCAGCCGTCTGATCTGCGGCCGGTCCGGTACAACCAGTTGATGGCAACCGACGCATCTACTGACGGCTGGAACGCCGGCCGATGCGGATCGCTGCGCTTGGGCGTGGCAGTACATGCACGGAATCTCGAAGTCACCCGCGTGGATTCTGTGGCTAAAATCAATGGGCTGCCGCGGCGCCGTGCCCGGGAAAAACGCCGCGTTCGCCCAGTAACCGAAAGCCAACCCGACGAAACCGACCCCGAGCATCAGCGCAGCCGGCGCGAGCACTTTTAATGTAGGACGAAGGGAAACGCTCATCTATTCCGCGCTCCGCTGCCTGCTATCCCTGGCGAGCGAGATCAGATTCACCAACTTCCTCTCCCGGCCGGCGCTGTTGTCAGCGCCGAGGTTGATCAGCCCGGTCGTGCCGCCGAATGCTTCGCCGAACTCGTGAATGAGCTCCGCAAGCTCCTCGTTCTTCGTCGCCCGTAGATAGGTCTCTGCCATGTGGTGAATGACCTGATAAACAAAAAGGTTCATATCGTCGATGGTCGTGTCCTTGGCCCATAGGTCGATCGCCGCGATGGCCTTGCGCTCGGAGTCCCATAGCGAAAGCATCATCGACTGACAGGGCGTCGGCCCGCGGTCACGCGCCTCCGAGGCCTCCCACATAATCTGCGTCGGCACGTCGTCGGCATCCAAGTCCACGGTCAGTTTTATCTCAGCCGTTCTTGACATCGTCCCGTGCCCTTGATTCGATGAGAGCTTGCTTCGGTCAGGCGATCGAAACGGATGCTCGATTTCCTCATACTCGCCGTCATGTTGGGCATTGTTGTCAGCCTCGGCAGCGGCCTATTCTTTTTGGTGCAGGACCGCGGCGCGACGCAGCGCACAGTGAAATCGCTCAGCGTTCGCGTCGGCCTGGCCATCATGTTGCTCGCGCTGCTGGCGTTCGGATTCATCACCACGTTCGCTATTCCCGGCAGCTAGAACCAATAGACAAAAGTAAAAAGAAACAGCCAGATAACGTCCACGAAGTGCCAGTACCAGCTTGCAGCTTCGAACGCGAAATGATTATCCGGAGTGAAGTGCCCGCTGAGCGTACGCAACAGCATCACGGCCAACATGGTCGCACCCAGCGTTACATGCGCGCCGTGGAATCCCGTCAACATGAAAAACGTCGAGCCGTAGATTCCGGATCCGAGGCTCAACCCCAGCTCATTGTAGGCATGCCCGTATTCGATCACCTGGAGGACGAGGAATGTAACGCCCAGAACCACGGTCAGCGCCAGCCAGAGCTGCAGCGGCAATCTCTGATTCTTCTTCAACGCCCAGTGGGCGAAGGTGACGGTGACGCTGCTGGTGACCAGGATGACGGTGTTGACGAACGGCAGCCCCCACGCCTGCATCGCTTCGGACGTCGTGCCGCCGGGGGTCATGAAGAGCGGCCAGGTGTCCGCGAAGTCGGGCCACAGCAATAGGTGAGTTTCGAGCTTGGCGCCCGCGCCCGCCAACCACGGCACTGAGATGATCCGGGCATAGAAGAGCGCGCCGAAAAACGCGGCGAAAAACATGACCTCCGACAAGATGAACCAGAGCATTGCCTGGCGGTATGATCTGTCGAGCAGGCCGCTGACCATTCCTTTGAGCGATTCCCTGATGACGGCCCCAAACCAGCCGAACATCATGAACGCGATGGCCGCCAACCCCACGCAGAAGATCAGCGCGCCGTAGCTTCCAGTCGCCGTTGCCACCTTCGTCGTGCTCTGCTGGATGAACGTGGCCGCTCCGAACGCCGTAGTGAACAACGCGATCGATCCGACGATAGGCCAGACGCTACTGTGAGGAACGTAATATCGGGGAGTCTCGTTCATGGGCCGCCATACCCCTCGTGACGGGCCGAGACGACCTTGGAATCGCTGCGCTCGATCGTTTCCGCCGTCGTCCGGACGGGCTGTACGGGGTACAGCGTGTATGACAGGCTCAAGGTGCCGACGTCCGCGGGCAGGTCATCGCCCACGTAGAACTGCACGGGCATTTGCACCTCTTCACCGGCGTCTAGTCGCTGCTGGGTGAAGCAGAAGCACTCGATCTTGTGAAGGGACTGGGCAGCCCAGCCCGGGGTGACGCTCGGCACAGCCTGGCCCGTTACGGGATGGTTGGCGAAGTTGCGCGCATAGAACCGCGTTTCGGTGATTTCCCCCACCCGGACGCGAAGACGGCTCTGCGTCGGTCGAAACTCCCAAGGCATGCCTCGACCCACGTGCGCCAGGAATTGGATCGTCACCTCACGGTCCTCGGGCTGCGACGCGTATTCGACGGACGCCGCTTGCCCGGACGTCTTGCCGTTGATGCCGGTCAACTCACAAAAAACGTTGTAGAGCGGTACCAGCGCGAACGCAAACCCGAACATGCCGGATGCGAGCAGCACGAGGAGCGCGGTGTGTTTGCGTTGGCGGTTACGGTTTTCTGGCCTGTTGGTCATCGATGGGCTACTTCACGCGCGGCGGCGTTTGGAAGGTGTGATGTGGGGCGGGCGAAGGGATTGTCCATTCGAGCCCTTCCGCGCACTCCCAGACCTGATCGGTCGCTTTCTCGCCACCGCGAATGGTCTTGACGACAATGTACAAGAACAACAATTGCGTCAGCCCCAGGAGCCCCGCGCCAATGCTGGAAACCAGGTTGAGATCAGCGAACGGCAGTGAGTAATCGACGATCCGCCGCGGCATTCCCGCGAGTCCGACGAAGTGCATCGGGAAGAACGTCAGATTGAGTCCGACGACCGCCATCCAGAAGTGGATCTTGCCCAGCCGCTCGTCGTACATGTGTCCGGTCCACTTCGGCAGCCAGTAATAGACTGCCCCCATCGTCGCAAAGATGGCTCCGGGGTATAAGACGTAGTGGAGGTGTGCCACAACAAAGAACGTGTCGTGGTACTGAAAATCCGCCGGAACGATGGCGAGCATGAGCCCGGAGAATCCGCCGATGGTGAACATCACGACGAAACCGATGGCGAACAACATCGGCGTCTCGAAAGTGATCGAGCCACGCCACATGGTGGCCACCCAGTTGAAAACCTTTACACCCGTAGGCACTGCGATCAACATCGTTGCGTACATGAAGAACAACTCGGTGGCCAGCGGCATGCCGGTGGCGAACATGTGATGTCCCCACACGATGAATGACAGGAATGCAATGGAAGCGGTCGCATACACCATAGAGTGGTAGCCGAATAGCTTTTTGCGGGAAAAAGTCGGGATGATCTGCGAAGCGATGCCGAAGCCCGGCAGGATCATGATGTAGACTTCCGGGTGCCCGAAGAACCAGAACACGTGTTGGAAAAAGAGCGGATCGCCGCCACCGGCTGCCGAGAAAAAGCTCGTGCCGAAATGGCGATCGGTGAGCATCATCGTGACTGCCCCTGCCAGGACCGGCATGACCATGATCAGAAGGAACGCGGTAATCAGCCACGTCCAGACGAACAAGGGCATCTTCATCAGCGTCATACCCGGCGCCCGCAGATTGAAAATCGTGACGATGATGTTGATGGCCCCGAGAACCGAAGAGATTCCCATGAGGTGAACGCCGAAAATCAGGAAATCAGTGCTCGGTGGACCGTAGGTCGTGGATAGGGGCGCGTAGAGTGTCCAGCCGAAATTGGGCGCGCCGCCTTCCATGAACAACGACGAAATCAGCATGAAGAACGCGAACGGCAAAATCCAGAAGCTGAAATTGTTCAACCGTGGGAGCGCCATGTCGGGCGCCCCGATCATCATTGGAATCAGCCAGTTCGCCAGCCCCACGAATGCGGGCATCACCGCGCCGAAAACCATGATCAACCCGTGCAGGGTCACCATTTGATTGTAGAAATCGGCGCTGACGAACTGCAGCCCGGGCTGGGCGAGCTCCGCACGGAATACCATCGCCATCGCACCACCGGTCAGGAACAGCACGAAGCTGAGGCACAGGTAAAGCGTGCCGATCTCCTTGTGGTTGGTCGTCAGTACCCAGCGCAGGATGAAGGCCACTAACGGATGCCGGCCTGGAGGTATAGCTTCTGCGTGTGCAATCATCAGTTGAGCACCTAAGTTCTATCGAGCCTGGTAAACAGTGAGCGGTTGGATGACGTCACCCGTATTGTTGCTCCAGGCGTTGCGTTCGTAAGTGATCACGGCGGCGATCTCGAGGTCGCTGAGCTGCGGCGCCCAGGCTTGCATCTCGGTTTCGGCCAGACCGTTCATCACACGATCGAGGTGGGCTTCGATCGGGCCGTTGGGAATGACCCCTCCGTCCAGTGCGGGATACTTGATTCCCTGCCCGGAGCCGTCCGGCTGGTGGCAAGTCGCGCAATGGGTCAGAAACACGTCTTCGCCCATGGGCATCAGCTCCTCCATAGCCCAGTCTCTGCTACGAGCCGCGACGGCGGCCTCACCTGCCAGCTCGTTGGCCAGCCCCCGCTCCTCGAGCCAGGCGACAAACTCCTCTTCCGGGCGCACCTCCACGACGACCGGCATGAACGCGTGGTTCATTCCGCAAAGCTCGGTGCACTGGCCCCGGTAGATACCCGGCACGTCGACGCGCGCCCACGCCTCGTTGATAAACCCGGGAAGGGCATCCTGCTTCACGGCGAAGTCCGGCACCCACCACGAGTGAATAACATCGTCCGACGTAGTCAGGAAGCGGATTTTCTGGTTGGTCGGCAACACCAATGGATTGTCGACCTCCATTAGATAGTGCTCACCTTTTGCGCTGCCGTTACTAATCTGCTCGGCAGGCGTGGTCAGGTTGCTGTAATAGCCGATGCCGGTTTCCAAGTACTGGTAGTGCCACTTCCATTGGGAGGCGGTGATGAGGATCGTCACATCAGCGTCGCTGTTGTCCTCGATGTCGCGCAACGTTAGCGTGGCCGGAATGGCCATGCCGATCAGAATTAGAGTGGGGATCACCGTCCAGACTATTTCTACGAGCGTGTTCTCGTGAAAATTTGCCGGCTGCGGATGCTTCGAGCGCCGGTGGGCGAGGATCGTATAAAACATCGCGCCGAAGACGATGATACCGACTATGATGCACACCCATAGGCTCACGTGATGGAGCGTCTGGATGCGCTGGCTCATCTCGGTCACGCCCTCGCGCATATCCCACCCTTGCGCGGCGGCGTCGTGGGAGAACGACCAGAAGACAGCGGCCAGCATTCCGCTTCTGAGGCCATCGCCGAAGGCTGTTTGCCTTCTGGTCGCCCCTAGAATTCTTACAAGAACACGCCGTGTAGCCATCGGTCTACACCTTCATGCACGTTGCCGGATTATCTCCCTGTGTGTTTTCCGTCTCTCGGTCGTCCTTGTCCAGAGGCTAGCATAGGCGAAGAGCCGTGCGAGTTCAAAAGGCCGCTTCAGCGGCTCAGCTGAGCCACCGTTCGCAGTTGAGGCCTGCCCTCCCAATCTCGATACCGAATTGCACTCAAGACTTCGATAGTTCCGTTCCAGTCGCCACGGTGAGCCAGCATGAAGGATGCACCGTCGATCTTTGCCTGAAAGGGTTCGCCCTCCCAGCCTACAAACGCCACGGTAATATTAGCGTGGCGGTTCCAAGCTGCTGTGTTCTCGGGAATTTGCACGAACTCGTCGCGGACGATCCAGGCGGTCCAGCGTTCATTGTTCCAAGCAACGAACTGCATCTTATTCTGCGCCCATGGTTCGTTCACGGGCCCGTCGCCGCCCACGCCGGCGGCTGCTTCGTATGTCAGCTTGGCGGCAAGAACGGTGGCCAAAACGGCCGCCAACAGCCCTAAGAAAGCTTTAGGCATCGATCTCCCCCCGACTTTCGGCGCGCCTCTTATCGTGCAGTGCTGGCCTTTCGAATACCACATTGTGCAGGTGGCGTCCATAACTCGTGAGCCGGCGGGCAATGCCTTCGTTAAGACTGTGCGTCGCGACCCCGTGTGGAGTGGAGGCTCAGGACGACTCCCATGAGAACGAGCACCCCGGCAAACGAGAACCATAGGAGCGCGTAACCCCTGTGCCGCTCGGGCGTCATCGTCCGAGGTCGCCAGTCGCGTACAAAGCCATAGGCTAAGTCTGGGTCCAGCAGCAACTGATAGCGAAAGACAGGCTCTTCCAAACGCGTCTCGAGCTCGTCAAAGGTCGGGAACAGCACAACTTGGGGCCAGCCGCCCGACTCGACAGACGTTTCCAGTCTCAGGCCGGGCCGGGGCAGTGTATCGATACGACCGCGGACCACCCGAGGTGTTTCGCTGACGTCGATTTGCGGAAGCACTTGCCGGTTTGGATCCGCCCTGACCCAACCGCGGTTCACCAACAGCCATCGGCGGCTGTGGAGTGGGCGAAACGGCGTCAAGACATGGTAGCCCACCTGTCCTTGGTGAGTCATGCTGTCGAGTAATAGCTGCCGGGATGACAAGTAGTATCCACGCAGCTCCAGCCGACGGTAGCGGTACTCCTCGAGTCGGCGGCTGTCTATCGGCGCGGTAAGCGCGGGCCGATCAGCGTCGGCCACGAACTGCTCATAAACCAACGCCCTCTCGTCAGCGCGCCGAAGCTGCCATGTGCCCAACGACAAGAATAGAATCATCAACAGCAGAAAGCCCGTGGCGAGAACTAGGCGGGCCATGTCGACAACCGCGGCCCACCGCACCGAGGTAATCCTAGTTCGCGATCGGCTCTTTGCATGCTAACTCTTTGCATGCTAACCGATAGCGGCTGGGTTTCTCAGCACCGTAAGCACGATGATTCCCAAGTAAAGAAACACGACGAGCAAGCCCAACATCAGGGCACGGCGTCGAATTCTTGCACGGTTTTGCGGGTCGTTCTCGTTCACGTGCTGGCCGGCCGACCGCAGGCACCCTTTTCGATGGGCCATCCACCCAGAGGGGCGGAGCAGTGCTTACCGATAGAGCTTGCTCAGGCCCCATCGTAGACAGGGGGGGATCGAAAAATCAAGCCGAAGCAAGCCGGTGCTCCCGATCTCGGTACGGCATTCGCAGAAGCTTACATATAGCAGCAAATAGGTTTATATTCGATTTGCTGAGGTCAGGGGGATAAGAACATGACCTACGCTCTACGGTTGCTGCCCGCAGCGTACCTGCTGACGATCGCAGGATGTCAGCAGCCGCCCAGCGAAGCTGCTTTGCCGGTAACTGAAACGTTTAGGGACTTCGGCGAGTATGTCGTGCATTTCAACGCCGTGACCTCGAGTCAACTGAGCCCAGAGATCGCCCTCCGACACGGAATTATAAGAAGTGCCAGCCGGGCGATGCTGACCGTCAGTATCATCGAAAAGGAAGCCGGCGCTGTTGGGACGCCCGTCGCGGCGACCGTGACCGCTTCCGCCGTCAATCTGAACGGCCAGTTGAAAAACGTCACCATACGCGAGATTAGCGAGGACGGATCGTTCTACTACATTGGCGACTGCGGCGTGGCCGATGAGGAGACACTGATCTTCACCATCGAGGTGACGCCGACGGGCGAAACCACCCCCTTTTCAATCCGCTATAGAAAACAGTTCTTTCGAGACTAGCGGAGTTCCGCTAACGCAGCGCGCGGGCCAGAAACGGCAGACTTTGGTCGATGCGATAGTCTATCCTCGAGTTGTGCTCCGCAAAAACCTTATGCCGCCAACTGGAGCGAGTATTCATGATGCAGACCGCCGAGAACTGGTCGCGCAGTGCCGCGGGCACCCGGCGGAACTTTGCGTCGGTCCGGTGGGCATGCCCATCGGTGGATCAGGGATGCCGGGGCCGAGAGCGCTATGTGGCCTCGACGCGTTGAAGTGGCTGATCCATTCCCCAAGAAGCCTGCGCAAGTGACCTTCGCCGATCGGGATCAGATAGTCGAGGCATTCGCGGCGGATCGTGCCGATGGCCCGCTCGCAAATGGCTTTCGCCTTAGGGGCTCGCACGGGCGTCTTGAGAATTTGCAAACGCAGACACCTGGCTAAGGTTGAAGTGAAGAATCCTCCGCGTAGCATGCTCGACCACGACAAACACATAGAGGACCTTGAACGTCGCCGTAACGACGGTGAAAAAGTCGCACGCAACGATCGCTTCGGCATGATTCCTGATGAAGGTCGTCCAGACCTGGTCGCATGCCCTGCCGCGTGGGCCATTGCCCAGGTGCTTAGGCATGTACCTACGGACCTACGAGGAGAAACCTGCAATCCGAGCTTCAGTAGGAACTCATTGGCGATCCTTTCTTCTCCCCACGTAGGATTGTCCAGAGCCATTCTACGAATCAGGTTCCGCAACTCTCGGGGCAAAGCGGGTCGGCCCGACCGGGATTTGAGCTTCCAGTAGAGCCGAAAGCCCTCGCGATGCCAACGAGTCAGCGTTGCTGGCTTGACGACGACCAGGGCGGCGCGCCACTCGAAGGCTCTGGACAACCAGACCAGGGCGGCGCGCGTGGCGTCATCCGCCCTCCTCGGCTTGATCTCTCGCTCTCGAAACAACGCCAATTGCTTGCGCAAGAAGAAGATTCTCCGCGGCCAATGATCGGCTCGGCCGATGGCGGATCACAATGTACTGCAATGCCGTGGCTGCGAGGACGACGAGTGTTCGAATAAGCCGTCCAATGGCATTGAATAGCCGACCGGCTGCGACTAGATCCAATCCCTGACGACGGCACGTACGCGTCGCAATCAAACCCCGGTCGAACACGTCGAAGACCAGCTCTTCCTCGAACGCGGCCAGGCCGTCCTGATCGGCACGGAGATAGAGCGCTCCCAGGAAGCACACATCGAGCGTGCTGAGATCGAGGGACACGCCGCCCTTGTGAAGACCCGACAGCAGACGATGCGGATCAAGAAAGGACACCGTTATGGTCGACGCTCTTTCGAAGCGCATCGATCCACTCTATAGCAAGCACTACAGGAACCCGACTCAGTCAAAGCGCTACGCAATCTCGAGCGCGCGCTTCACGGCCTCGGGTTCACGATCGATGACCTTGAGCAGGACGCGCGTCGCACGTTCAGGTTTCCGCCGTCCCATCTCCCATTCCTTCACCGCATCCACCGACAAACCGAAACGCTTGGCGAACGCTTCGCGCGTGAGATCGAGTTTCTTCCGCACCGCGCGCACATCGATATCGTCGGGAACATGTGCCACAAATCCTTCCGTTACTTCGCCACGCGCGTAAGCCCGCGCCGCGCGGGCGCTCTTCAAAATTCTTTCACCGGCCTTTGACATTTCTCCTCACTCCTTATCCTGTAGATATCCGCGATATCGGCCAGGATCTTCTTCAACTCGTTACGCTCCGCCTTCGACAGATTGACCTTCTCGCCCTTCGCGAAGACGTTGAGCAAGAAGACCGGCACGTCATCGCCGCCGAAATAACTGATGACGCGGTATCCGCCGCTCTTGCCTTGCCGCGACCTGCGAAGCGGACTTTCCGTGCACCACCTGCGCCCTCTATCTTGTCACCCGCCTGTGGTTTCTTTCCGAGATGCAGTACGACCGCCTCGACCTCTTCCCGAGACATGCCGGCATCCTTCGCGTCCGCAACAAAGTCTGGCGTTTCAATGACCGTATGCACCCCGCCTAGGGTGGCATTGCCACCCTCTCCGAGTCAAGCATGAGGTACGATTTTCCGGCCATGTACAAGTAGTTTGTCGGGATCCAGGGAAGGCCGATCGGCTGCTCCTTCGGCGTTCGTCGCCTCTGTACTTCTTGACGAAGGAGGGTTCGATCAACCCCTAACACGATGTACTACAAAATGTATCCAAAAGTCGCGATTGGGGGCGGTTCCGCCGCATCTGACTGGATGGGCAAACTTGGCAGAAGCGAATCCGATCAATGTTGGGATACGAAAGAAAAGCGTTCCGAAGCCGAGTATGGAGAAGAATTTGCTCTCTCGAACTGGCGCCTTTAATTATTTTACATTCAGCCAGTCACGGAGGTTACTTATTTAGTAACATGAAGAATTGGAGCGGGAAACGAGACTTGAGTTCACGCTCCACCGTCCTGATTTGTCGACGTTTTCTCCTCTTCATCCTACGCCGGTGTACTTGATGGTGTACTCATTCGGCGCGCCTAGAACGGTTGGTCGGCAACTCACCGTCCGCCTCGGTATTCTACAGTACGCTGCTCTGTTCCGCTCCAGTTACGCTTCCATTCGTGAAGCGCCTGAAGCGCGTCTTTGCAATCGAGATCGGGGTGTGCCGTCGCTGTCCGCATGCGCGACCGGATGTTGACGCGGGTTGCCGGCGGCTTCCCGGCTCAGCGTCGCGCCAGCCCCAGCGCGCCGACCAGGCAGGCGCTGAACCAGCGCCCCTTCCAGCGCGTTCGTCAGCACCTCGTCCGAGACCGGGCCGTGCCAGACTTCCTGCAGGAAGCGCTCTTTGCTGAGCAGCGTGCCGGGATGCTGCAGCAGCAACAGCAGCGCGTCGAAGTAGCGGCTGTTCAGTTCCACCAGCGTTTCCCCGGCAAACAGTCGCCACTCGACGGGATCGAGGTGAAAACTGTCGAATCGGTAACGGCCGGCGGCCATTTCAGCGCTTCCTCAGGGTTTGCTCATGCCGTTCATCGCGGCACTGGGTAAGGTTGGCGCCGCGAAAAACCAAGGAGACCCACGCATGACAAACGACCAAGTCCCTCGTACACATTGGAGCACCTGGACCCTCGAAATCAAGGTGTGGAAGATCCTCGCCGGGCTGGTCATCCTGCCGATCCTGGTGCTGTGGTTCCGGGTCGTGCACCAGAACGACGAGATCCTCGCACTGAGCCACAACGAGGTGGTGACAGACCTCGCCGGCCTGCGCACCTGGGAAGGCAGCAATCTCCGCGGGATCGAGCACAAGCCTGTCGCAAACAGTGAGGTGCATGTGCTTCTTCTGGAGCCTGATTCAACAGTGAATACAGGCAACGTCCAAAACGCGCTGACTGTCGAGGAGCCAGAGCGGCTCTAGAGATGTCTACCTAGAAAGACTGTTTAGCCATTTCTCTCCCGTTGCCGGTAGGTTTCCTTGTGCCTGGTCAATTCGTCAGTACGTCGCATCGCCGCAACAGGTGCTCACGGGCTCCACGACGAGAGCGCCGTGCGGCGTAGCCCAAGAACCTGCTATGGAGTCGCCCCCTGCATGCAAGGGACGGCTTCAATCGGGGCCCTCACCCTGGGCGATCTCGATCAAGCACAGATTCTCGTGTGCATCGGCCGCCGAGCACGGATGGTCCGGATCGATCGTGCGCCACGCCGTATAAGTCTGACCGTTTCAAGAAGTATCCCTAAGGGCGCTCCCCGCTTCTTGAGCCGATCGTGCATGTGACGGGGAGCGCCTGTTTCGCGTCATCCCGGTCCTGGGTTTAGGTCGCTTCGGGCGGCTTCTTTCCAATGTACGCCAAGGCACAGGCGCGCGCGAGCGAGTATCAATAGTCGGCCGATGAATAGGGACATCGCGATCGACCGCATCCCCGTCGTGAACCGCCTCGTGGCTGGGCTGCCGCGCCGCGACCGCCAACGTCATTAGCTACGGCGCCGGTTCGTCCGGTTAGTCGTGCAGTACTCTTGAAACGCCCGCTCGTCCATCGGTTTGGCGAAGAAATATCCTTGCGCAAAGTCGCAAGACGTGGCTTCCAGCGCGTCCAAGTCGGCTTGCGTTTCTACCCCCTCGGCGATGCATCGGAGGCGCAAGCGACGTGCCATCTCAACGCTCGATTCGACGATGGCCAATGACGAGGGGTCCGATGAGCAGTTGCTCACAAAGCTCCGGTCGATCTTGAGCTCGGTAAACGGTACGCGCGTAAGTTGCTGCAAATTGGAGAATCCCGTTCCATAGTCATCGACCGACAGGCCAAAGCCCTTTATTCGCAAGCGGGCGAGATTTTCGAGCGGCGCAACGTCGGTCATCGCTGCCGTCTCAGTAATCTCGAGCACCATATGTAGCGGATCGAGCCCGGCCGAACGCACGATTTCGGTGATCCGGTCGGCTTGGTTCGTGTCGCTGAGCGTGGCGAGAGAGAGGTTCACCGAAACGGTCAGT
>DASWKF010000121.1:0-38757 GCA_036396795.1 Gammaproteobacteria bacterium
ACTTCATTGAAAGAGCGGATCATTGGATTGGGGAGAATGAGATCTCCAACAGCACTCGGAAGTCTGAAAAGACGATTGGCGTTGGACTTTATTACTTTGAGGACGACTAGCGTGCGCTGGATTCGCAGTACTCGTTTCGAGTGAACTCACGCTTTGTCAGGCAATAAAGACAGGCATGCCGCTGTGTTGGTTCATCCATGTAGTATCCTTGAAGGCGCATGCCCAACTTCTCCAGGACGCGAATGCTCGCGAGGTTTTGCGGGTATACGATCCCAAACAGCGCGGAAATTCTTGGTTTTGGCAGCTGAAAAACAAGTTCGACCAGATTGGTTGACGCCTCTGTAGCGAATCCGGATCCCCATGCGGTGGGTTTAAGCGCGTATAGCAATTCGAACGACGTACGCCCGACTATCTGTTGGACTCCGATCCATCCCAGTACCTCTCCCGTTGCCCTTAGCTGCACGGCGAGCGTCCCGAAGCCTGTGTCACGTGTTTTCTTAATAATTCGGCAGAGGGACTGAAAAGACTGTTCTTGGGTGCGGGTCCCGCCTGCATAGCGGGTCGCGCGGAAATCGCGGTGCAATCGAAAAAGCTGGGGTGAGTCGACCAGCTGGAACTCTCGGATTGTCAGTCTCGTCGTCTGGAGTGGCAGAAAGGAAATCAACCCCGGACTAATGCCCGACGCAGTAGGCGTGCCGTTATTTAACAGGGACTTAGGATATTCGCCGCCCACGGGCCGATCCTCCTTAATGTTAGAACTCGGAACGAGCTGTAACCCCCCGTAAGATTGAACCTTTTCTTGTTGAAAAAACTTGACCTAATTCAAAAATGGGAACAAAATCCCATTTAGCTGGGAGATTATGTCTATTCAAGGCGGAATTCTGTAAACCAAAAAGTAACCCCGGCTCTCTTAGAGTCAGCCCTATAACCGGGGCTGGTGGTCTTAGACAAAAAACGGCCGGCCTTCATGGCCGCCAAAACATGGGGTCCACCAAGCGATGGATATGACTAGGAACCAAGGTAGTTCCGCGCCGCTCCGCGGCCGTTGTGAGGGAGCGTTTGTTTCAGTTCTTTCGACCACTTTCCTGTCTTGTCTGACATTCGGGTTATTTGTGAAGGCCGATCAAGCGGCGGCCGACACTTCCTTGTTGTCGATTACTGCGGGGATCCACGGAGGCGACAGCGCCTTGCACGGCATCCATGGCGGCGATCACTCGTTGAACGGGATTCACGGAGGCGACAGCGCCTTGCACGGCATCCATGGCGGCGACCGACAGATCTTTCAGTCGCTCGCGATTGGTCCTATAGAGTCCATAACACTCGGTGGAAATCAGATTGAAATTACGGTTCTTGGGCAGACGTTCCTTGCTGATTCACTAGCTGAAACACCGTCAGTCGGGGATTACGTCATAGCCGCCGGTTCCAGTTCAGGGCTGGACGTACTTCTGGATTTGGGGACCCAATATGTTCCCGGTGCTTCACAGGTAGCTGTTCGTGGTGAGATCAGTTCTCTCGATTCTTCCGTTGGGCAACTTTCGGTTGGGAGCCTTGCACTCGACTATTCCCCCGCATTGTCGAGCACCTCCACTTTCTCTCCAAGAATTGGCCAGATAGTCGAGTTCGTGGGGATTCAGCCTACTCTGCGCGGAATAGCGATTTCCTCGTACTCTAGTCTTCAGGGGATTCACGGTGGCGATAGTTTTCTGCACGGAATCCATGGAGGAGATGTGTCGTTGCATGGAATTCATGGCGGGGACAGTTTCCTCCAGGGAATTCACGGAGGCGATGTCTCCCTCTATGGAATTCACGGGGGTGGCAGCTCTGTCCTAGGTATCCACGGTGGGGATAACTCCCTCAAGGGGATCCATGGCGGCGACGTTTCCCTGTATGGAATTCACGGCGGAGACAACTCTCGTCAGTAGAGATCTGCGCTGAATCCGTAAACATAAGCGCCCAGCGCTGAACTCCTCATTCCCATCCAAAGCGACGCGCTGATACGCGATTGCCTTTAAGTAGTTGGTGGGCCCCAAGAAACACATGGGGCAGCAATCGAGCGTCAATTGACCACGCTACGTGTACCTAGCAGAATACGGTTAGTTGGGAAAAAAGTCCCAAATTGACGCTGGATCGCCTCCTATGCCTGATTCTGTACGCGAGGGTCTGCTTGCAGCCTATAGGCTACTTATGCGGCCTCTTGTAAGGATCCTCGTAAGGAATGGCATCACCTACAATGAGTTCTCCGAATCGCTGAAACTGGTTTTTGTTGATGTTGCGGATCGCGACTTCAGCATACCCGACCGGAAATCCTCTCAATCGCGAGTCGCCATCCTTACGGGGCTCACTCGCAAAGAAGTTGCAAAGCATAAGCTAATCCTAGAAGGGAAATCCCAACTTGCAGATGGTGGCAATCTAAACCGTGTCACTCGAGTACTGCAGGGCTGGCATACAGACGCGGACTATACCGGGCCATACGGTATGCCCTTGGAACTCCCGTTCGATTCCTCCGACGGAATTAGCCTAACTGATCTGATTCGAAGACATAGCGGCGACATGGCTCCCAGAGCCATGGTGGATGAGCTCTTGCGAGTGGGTGTGATCGAAAGGATTGCAGGCGGACTCTTCAAGGTTCTAACAAGAGCTTACGTGCCGGAAAGTCTCCACCCCGATGCTCTGGAACGCCTTGGATCTGTGGTCAGGAATTTCCTGTATACAGTCGAGTTTAATATGGAAAAGGACGCCCCGGGTTCCGGGCGCTTTGAGCGCGTTGTTGTTACCGATAGGGGACTACGGGAAGACCTCCTTCCGGCTTTTGATCGATTGCTTCGAGTGAAGGGACAACAGTTACTGGTGGAGCTTGATAACTGGCTAAGTGCACAAGAATCGGACGCCGTTGGAGTCAATCCCGACAACAGGCTTATCAAGACCGGCGTCGGTATATACCACTACATTGAGGAGGAATAAGGCCGTGCGCTTTCAGCGAGTTATATACGCCCGCGCCTCTAGATCGTCCAAGTACGCTTGTACCTTGGTCTGCTCGACGATGGTCGTCAAATTGTCCTTCACAGCCTCCATGGCTGGGGCTTGCTGATCTGACTCGTCTTCCAGCAGGATGACGTGCCATCCAAAGCGGGTCTGCACGGGTTGCTGAGAAAACGTTCCGACCTCCATCGCGCGAACGGCATCGGCAAAAGGCGGCACCATTCGATCGGCCTCAAACCAATCCAGGTCACCGCCATTTGGTCCGGACGGGCCGGTGGACCTTGTTCGTGCGAGTTCCTGGAAATCCGCGCCTTGCTTTAGCAGCTCGATGATCTCGATGGCTTCAGACTCCTCATCCACAAGGATGTGTCGCGCTTTGTATTGGGTTCCGGCAAGCTGTTCCTGATTCTCATCGTACGCCTGGCGAAGCTCGGCGTCCGAGACAGGATTTTCGTCGAGGTGCGCAGAGATCATTCTGCGCGCGACGGTCTGCAATCTTTGAAATTCCAGCTCCGCTACCAGGGCCTGCTCCTGGAGCACGCCGGTTGTTTCCGCGGCAGTGGCGATCAGGCGAAGCCGAATCAACTCGTCTAGCAAAGCCTCGTGTTCTTCGGGCGTGAGCTGCTCGACCCCCCTTTGAGCCCTGGATCGAGCGTAGTGCTGGAGCATTTCCGCCGTAATCGGTCGGCCGTCAACGGTGGCAATTGCGTCTCCAGTCGTCGCAGCAACATCGCCGGCGACATCGCTTTCGTTGGCGCATCCGACGAGCAGGGCCATTCCGAGTCCTGTAAGCAGGCTAGCTGCTGGAGTTTTCATGCACATCCTTTGTGGTAGACGGTTGGCGCTTTGGCTCCGGCGGAGACGCGAACACGCGAAGCGCGTGTATGTCGGTCTTCATCAGATCATCCAGCGCCTCGAAAATCATGCGATGTCTGTCAAGCGGCCGGGTATTGTGGAAAACACTGGACACGATTCGTACCGTGTAATGCCCCTTGCCGCTCTGCGCGCCCACATGACCCGCGTGCAGATGACTGTCATCCACGATCTCGAGACTTTGCGGAGAAAATGCGGCCTCCAGCAGGGCACGAATACGAGCAACGCGGTTAGCGCTCACTTGCTCGCCTGGTCGGTTCTCTCATCGTGTTCCCGGCCCGCCGTCTTCACCGTAATCCAAACCGCTTGAATCAGTACCATTGCCAGGGTGAGACCGAGCATGCCGAAAAGCTTGAAGTTGACCCAGGTTGCTTCATCGAAATTGTATACGACGTAGAGATTCGCAGCCGCGAGAAATGCGAAGTTGCCGACCCACAAGCCGTTGAGTTGCCGCCATGTGGCCGTGTCAAGCTCGATCGCGTGGCCCATGATCCTCTCTATCAGTGTTTTCTCGCCGATGAAGCGACTGCCGAGAAACGCCGCCGCGAACAACAGGTTGACGATGGTGGGTTTCCATTGGATGAAGATCGGATCTCTGAGCAGCAGCGTCACGCCACCGAAAAACGCAACCAGGATGCCGGACGTGAGCAGCATCTTGTTCACGGTTCGCGTTCTGAGCCACTGAATACCGATTTGCAGCGCCATCGCGATGATAATGGCGGCCGTTGCGGCATACATACCCGCGACCTTGTAGGTGCCGAAGAACACGATGATCGGCAGAAAATCGATGAGTA
The DNA here is from genome assembly GCA_036396795.1 of Gammaproteobacteria bacterium. Lineage (GTDB taxonomy): Bacteria > Pseudomonadota > Gammaproteobacteria > Steroidobacterales > Rariloculaceae > JAHEEM01. The sequence goes on from DASWKF010000121.1 coordinate 4,647, forward strand.
ATTGCATGCTGGATCCAGCAAGAAAAAGGTGAATGGAAGTGTAACCCAACAGTGGCGCGACGGGCAGCAAAAAGGGGCTAAAATCCTGATGTGGCGCAATTCTTCGAGATTCATCAAACGCACCCGCAAAAACGGCTGCTCGCAGCCGTGGCGCAGATCATCCGTGACGGCGGGCTGGTGGCCTATCCGACGGATTCCTGCTATGCGATCGGCTGCAGGCTCGGGGAGAAGGCGGGCGTCGAGCACATTCGGCGAATTCGGCAAACCGGCAAGGACCACAATCTCACGCTCATGTGCCGCGATCTGTCCGAGATCGCCGTATATGCTCGAATTGAGAACTGGGCTTATCGGCTCCTTCGCGCGCTGACGCCGGGGCCGTATACCTTCATACTTCGCGCCACGGCCGAAGTTCCCAAGCGCCTGCAACACCCGAAACGCCGTTCCATCGGGATTCGTGTTCCCGACCACGTCATCGCTCAAGGCATGCTCGGGGAGCTGAACGAGCCGCTGATGAGCTCGACGCTGATGCTGCCCGGTGACCCGTTACCGATGACGGACCCGGCGGAGATTCGAGATCGGCTGGAGCACGAGCTCGAGGCCGTGGTCGACGGCGGCTCCTGCGGGATCGAGCCGACGACGGTGTTGGATCTTAGTGAGGGTGAGGTTCTGGTTCGCCGTCAAGGTCGAGGAGATACATCGTTTCTGAAAATCTGACAATGACGCCGGGCGGCGGCGGAACCTGCGTATAATGCCCGCATGCAAGGCATCGACTTCGCGGGCTTCTTCAGGATTCTGCCGATCATCGCAATTCCCTTGCTGTTCGCAATCACATTGCATGAAGTCGCCCACGGCTGGGTCGCTCGCTACTTCGGCGATCCGACCGCGGATCGCGCGGGCCGGCTGACTTTGAATCCCATCAAGCATATCGATCCCGTCGGCACGGTCGCAGTGCCTCTGCTGTTACTCTTTTTCACGCAAGGGCAAATGACCTTCGGTTGGGCCAAGCCGGTGCCGGTCGTATTTCAGAATCTGCGGAATCCGCGCCGGGACATGGTTCTCGTCGCGGCCGCTGGCCCGGCGTCGAACCTCGTCATGGCCACGGGCTGGGCCTTGCTCGCCGCAGCCACGGGGACGGTACTCGGCCTCGACGGCGCCGTTGGCGACTGGGTCAGAGGCGTCTGCGTGGCCGGCATCCTGTTCAACGTCATTCTGGCGGTGTTCAACATGCTGCCTCTGCCGCCGCTCGACGGGGGGCGCGTGCTCGCCGGCCTGTTGCCGCCCCAGGGGGCTATGCTGCTCGATCGCATTGAGCCTTTTGGCTTCATGATCGTAGTATTGCTCATGGTGACTCGAGTACTCTGGGTCGTGATCGAGCCGTTCGTGCTCTTCTTCGTGGATTTCTTCTGGGCCATCGCGGGATTTGGATAGTGCCGGAACACAGCCGACCGGCGGGCAAGCCGGACCTCAAGCTCGTCGCAACTGCGCCGCCAGTCCGTATGGAAGCCGGCGCACCCGCCCAGGGTGAGATGCCTTTCGCCGTCGTGGAAGGGGAGCCTGTGACCGAGTTGCCGCGGGATCTCTACATTCCACCGCACGCGCTGGAGGTCTTCTTGGAGGCCTTCGAGGGTCCGCTCGACCTGCTGCTCTACCTGATCAAACGGCAGAACATCGACATACTGGATATTCCGATTGCGGAGATCTCCAAGCAGTACACGCGTTACATCGATCTCATGAGCGAGATGCAGTTCGAGCTGGCGGGTGAGTATCTCGTGATGGCCGCAACCCTCGCTGAGATCAAGTCTCGAATGCTTTTACCCAGGTCGGCGACGGATGAAGACAGCGACGAAGAAGATCCCCGCGCGGAGCTCGTCCGGCGACTCCAGGAATACGAACGTTTCAAGCAGGCCGCGATGGATATCGACCGGCTCGAGCGTCTAGAGCGGGACGTGTTGCCGGTGACAGCCGAGGTCGTCGAGCGCACGGTCGTCACCGTTCTGCCCGACGTTACGCTCAAGGAACTGTTGATGGCGTTCAAGGATGCGATCGCGCGATCGGACATGTTCGCGCACCATCACGTGCAACGTGAGCCGCTTTCCGTCCGAGAGCGAATGTCGCAAGTTCTCCTGGCGCTAGGCGGAGATCGCTATGTCGATTTTCCGAGCCTGTTCGATCCCGAGGAGGGCAGAATGGGCGTCGCCGTAACCTTCCTCGCCATTTTGGAGCTGCTCAAGGAGACCTTGATCAACGTCGTGCAAAACGAGCCCTACGGTCCGATCCACGTGCGCGCGGCGCAGGGGCGGATTCAAGAGGCGCAGTCCGAACCCGCATGAGCGCCCACCATGGATGACACCGAGATCAAATACGTGCTCGAGGCCGCGTTGCTTGCCGCCGGTCGGCCTTTGAGCCTGGAGCAGTTGGCTGAATTGTTCGGCCGGCGCGGGGCGCCCAACAGGGAACAGTTGAAGCGCGTGCTCGATCTGCTGGCGGACGACTACGTCGGCCGAGGCATTGAGCTGACGGAGGTTGCGAGCGGGTACCGCGTCCAAGTACGCCGCAGCATGAGCGATTGGCTCACGCCGCTTTGGGAAGAGAAGGCACCGCGCTACAGCCGCGCCTTGCTGGAGACGCTCGCGCTGATCGCATATCGGCAGCCGATCACGCGCGGCGAGATCGAGGAGGTGCGTGGCGTGGTGGTCAGCTCCAACATCGTGCGCACGCTGCTTGAGAGGAGCTGGATTCGGGTCGTCGGGCATCGTGACGTTCCAGGAAGGCCGGCGATGTTCGGAACGACGCGGGAGTTTCTGGACTATTTCGGACTGAAAAGGCTGGACGACTTGCCGCCGTTGTCCGAGATCAAGGATTTCGAGAATTTCAATCGCGATCTCGGGCTGCCGGAAGCGAACCCTCAAGCCGACCTCATCGAAGCGCTGGAAACTGCCGGGGACGACTATCGCGATCCATTCGAGAGCTTGGAGGACGAGCTCCTTGCGGATGCCGACACGCGCAGGCTGGAGGACAACATAGTCCCGATCTCGCGCACTGAATCAGGCAGCTGACGGGCAGGGCGGATTCGACTGCGCGAAGCGCCGGAGGCCTCTATTGCCGGAACGCATTCAAAAGGTTTTGGCGAACGCGGGTGTGGGTTCGCGCCGTGAGGTAGAGGCCTGGATCAAGCAAGGGCGCGTCATCGTCGATGGCAACCCGGCCCGGCTCGGCGACCGGATGTCGGGCACCGAGAACGTGCTTCTTGACGGTCGGCCGCTGCGCGTTGCCGTCGATCGGCGCCGCGAATACTGTCTGGTCTACTATAAGCCGGTCGGCGAGGTGACGACGCGCCGCGACCCAGAGAGGCGCCCGACGATCTTCGAGCGCCTGAAGCCGCCGCCCAACGGACGCTGGATCAGTGTCGGTCGCCTCGACATCAATACATCGGGGCTCATGTTGCTGACATCCGACGGTGACCTCGCTCACCGGCTGATGCACCCGAGCTACGGTCTGGCGCGCGAATACGCCGTGCGCCTTCTCGGCAGCCTGCACAACGAGCAGCTCGATCGAATGCGTTCGGGTGTCATGTTGGACGACGGTATCGCCAAGCTGAGCCAGATCGGCTTGCAAGGCGGTTCCGGGGCCAACGTATGGTATCGGGTGACGCTGCATGAAGGGCGGAACCGGGAAGTCCGGCGGATTTTCGATGCCTTGAACATCCCGGTCAGCCGGCTTATCAGAGTCCGCTACGGGCCGATCGAGCTCGGGCCGATGCGCCGCGGCGAGACGCGGCGGTTGAGCGCGGAGGAAATCGACGCGCTTTACGCGGCCGTGTCGTTGCGGCCTCCAGAAATCGGCAATGTTCGCAGCCGTATTTGAGCGCCTGTTGGCACACTACGGGCTCCAGCAGTGGTGGCCGGCCGACAACCAGCTCGAGATCATGGTCGGCGCCGTGCTCGTGCAGCGCACCGTCTGGCGAAACGCCGCGAACGCCATCGCGCGGCTCAAGGCCTCGGGAGATTTGAGGACAGATCGGATCTCGGCCCTGCCGTCGCAGCGGCTCGAGGAGCTGATCCGACCTGCGGGTTTCTTCAAGGTGAAGGCAAAGCGTCTTCAAGCGCTTTGCCGGCTCGTCGCCGCTGCCGGGGGAATTGCGGAGCTGGAGCGCCTACCAACCCAGGAGCTGCGCAACACGCTGCTCGGTGTCCATGGCGTCGGCGCGGAGACCGCCGACGCCATCCTCGGCTATGCATTCAAGCGGCCGGTTTTCGTCGTCGATGCGTATGCGCGGCGTCTTTTCGGCCGTCTCGCGTATCCCTGCGCGGTGCCGACGGACGATGAGCTCAAGGCAGGCTGCGAACGGGAGCTCAAGACCGTTTGGAGGCTCAACGAGCTTCACGCGCTCGTGATCGCGCACGGTAAGGCGAGTTGCGGTCGCGTCCCCGCGTGCTCGCGTTGTTCCCTGGCGTCAGCTTGCGGTTTCGCCCGGCACGCGCTTCCGGCCTCCGCTTGAGCTCGACCGCGGTTGGCACTCGAAGTATTGGCCTGTCACGCCGCGGCTTTCGGCACCCAACAGGTACATATACGGTGCCGTGATGCTCTCGGGCTCGAGTAATGCGTTCGGATCCTCGGCCGGGTAGGCCTTGCGCCGCATTTCCGTTCGCGTGGCGCCGGGATTGACGAGATTCACGCGAATCCGCGTCCGGGCGAGCTCATCCGCGAGCACCTGCGCCAAGCCCTCGACGCCGAACTTCGACGCCGCGTAGGCGCCCCAATAGGCCCTGCCGGCATGCCCCACGGTGCTCGTCGTGAAGACGATCGAGGCATCTTCGGATTCGCGAAGCAGCGGCAGCAGACAGCGCGTCAGAATGAAGGCCGACGTGAGGTTGACGTGCATGACACGTTGCCAAAGAGCCACGTCGTAGTACTCGATCGGGCTCAGATCGCCGAGGATGCCGGCGTTGTGAAGCAGGCCGTCGAGGGCACCGTAGCGATGCTCAAGCGCGCTGGTGAGGGACTGGTAGTCCTCGCCTTGGGCGCGCTCGAGATCGAGGACGGCAACCGCGGGCTCGGATCCCAGCGCCTTGAGCTCCTGATAAGTCGTTTCCAGCGCGTCCGGATTGCGCCCGTGCAGCACGACGGTTGCGCCGGCGCGGGTCAGCGCCCGCGCAACGGCGCGTCCGATACCCGACGTCGCGCCGGTGACCAGAACCACGCGGTCTTCGAGGCTCCCGGCAGTGGGCACGTAGCTCAGCAAGTCTTGCATGCGCTGCGCTCGCGCTCAGCCGCCGGTTCGAAGCTCATCGTCAGCTCCGGCCGCCGAGCCGCCCCGGCGACCCGGCGTCGGGCTCATCGGTCGTTTCTGTGCCGGTCACCTCGCGCGGTACGCCCTCGATGGTCCGCATGCTCGGCAGGGGCTGCTTGGCGCTGATGCCGAGGTCCGTGAAACGGCGAGCCGCGGGCATGACCATACGCTCGAGCGAGCCGACGGCGCGGTTGTAGGCCTTGACGCTGCTTCCCAGATCCTTACCCATGTCACCGAGGTGCGCCGCGAAGGTGCCGAGGCGATCGTAGAGCTGCACGGCGAGGTCGCGGATCTCCGCAGCGTTCTCGGCGACGGCGAGTTGCTGCCAACCGTAGGCAATGGCTTTGAGCAGCGCGACGAGGCTGGTCGGCGTCGCCAAAATGATCTGTTGTTGCAAGGCATTCTCGAGCAGCTCGGGCTTCTCGGTCAGGGCGGCGCTCAAGAACTGGTCCCCGGGAATGAACAGAATGACGAAATCCGGGCTCTGCTCGAACTGCGCCCAATAGGCTTTGCCGGCGAGCTCGCGAACGCGTTCGGCCACCTTGCTCGCATGCCGCGCCAAAGCCTTGGCGCGCGTCTCGTCATCCTCCGCTTGAGTTGCATCCAAATACGCGTCCAGAGGGGTTTTCACGTCGACCACGATCTGGCGGTTATCCGGCAAATGGATGATGAGATCCGGCCTAATGGCGCCGTCCTCGGTCGCCCGGTGACTTTGAGTCACGAAGTCGCAGTGCTCGACCATCCCCGCGAGCTCCACCAGACGGCGCAAAGTGATCTCCCCCCACTGGCCGCGAACCTCGGGACGCCGGAGCGCATTCACGAGATTGCGCGTCTCGGCGCTCAGCGTACGTTGCCCCGCGGCCATCGCCTCGAGCTGTGCCTTGATCGTGCCGTGGGCCTCCTGGCGGGATCTCTCGAGCGCGCTGAGCTGCGTTTCGGTGCGTTGCAAAGCCTCGCGAATCGGCCGCACGAGGTTTTCCACGGCAGTCTCTCGCGCCGCGAGATCCCCCTTGGCGCGCTCATGATGTGCCCCGAGATTTTCCCTGGCGAGCCTGAGGAAGGTTTCGGTGTGACTGTGCAGTTGCTGGCTCGCGAGCTGGTTGAACACTCCGCTGAGGCGCTCGCTCGCGAGAGCGATCGCCTGCTCCCGCTCGACGTCGCGCTGGGCCTGAGCCTTGAGCTCCGTTTCCTTGAGCGAGAGTCGATGCTTGAGCTGCAAGCGGGCGATCAGCCCTGACCCCCAACCGAGGACGAGCCCGAGGATGAGCGCCCCGCCGGCCCAGAAGGCAGGTGTTTGCGGGATGAGATTTTCAATGCCGTTCATGCGTGCCGCCGTCGGCCGCCAGGCCGTGTAGGGCGTCGAGGAGCTTCCGCGGTCGACGTATGACGCAGTCCGCCCCCCAGCCATACGGATTGTCGCTCGGCCGAATATAACCGTAAGCGGCCGCGATCGTCGCCATGCCCGCCGCGCGGCCGGCCTGAATGTCACGAGGCGCATCGCCGACGTACACGCACTGCTGCGGCGAGCGTCCGAGCTCCTGCGCGGCGAGTCGTAGCGGAGCAGGGTGGGGCTTGCGCTCGGCCAGCCGGTCGCCGCTGATCACGCAGCGAGGCCGGTCCGCGATACCGAGCGACACGAGCAGCGGCTCGGTCATTGCACGAGGCTTGTTGGTGACGATACCCCAGGGCAAGCTGTAATTATCTAATTTGTTAAGAATCTCTCCTAATCCATTAAATATAATAGAGTTAATACAAACTTTATCGCTATAAACCTGGAGAAACTCCTGACGTAGCTTCTCGAGCTCCGCGTCCTCCAAGGTCGCCCCGAAAGCCGCCTTGAGCATGCCAACGGCGCCGTTGGAAACTTCGTTGCGGGCGATGGCGAACGGCAGCGGCGGCCGGCCGCGTCGCGCCAGCAGTGCGTTCAGCACGGCAGCGAGATCGGGCGCGGTGTCCGCGAGCGTGCCGTCGAGATCCAAGAGCACGGCGTGACGAATCATTGCCGTGGCCGGTCCGCATGGCAGAGATAGTTCATGTCCGGTGTGCCACCGATGCGGTGGGCCCGGGTGAACGGATCGAATCGCAGGCCCGAGAGGTCGCGCACGGTCAACCCACAGGCACGGCACCAGGCGGCGAGCTCGGACGGCCGGATGAGCTTGGCGTATTCGTGCGTGCCTTTCGGCACGAGCTTGAGCAGGTGCTCAGCCGCTACGATCGCGAGCAGGAAGCTCTTGAGGCTTCGGCAGATCGTGGAAAAAAATACCGTGCCCCCCGGACGCACCAGGCGGCTGCAAGCCGCGACCAGTGCCTCGGGGTCCGGAACGTGCTCGAGCAGCTCCATGCAGGTGACGATATCGTAGGCGGCAGGGTGGTGCTCGGCATGGACGGCGACGTCCTCTTCGATGTATCGCAACGAAACGCCGCCGGCCTCGGCATGGCGCCGGGCTGCGTCCAAGCTGGTGGGCGACCGGTCCAGTCCGACAACGTCGGCGCCTTCTGCTGCCAGTGCTTCGCTGAACAAACCACCGCCGCAACCGACGTCGAGCACTTTGGCACCCGCGAGCGTTGCCCGTGCCTTGACGTAGTCCAGCCGCAAGGGGTTGATTTCGTGCAGGGTTCGAAACGGCCCGGTGAGGTCCCACCACTCCTCGGCGAGCGCCTCGAACTTCGCGAGCTCTCGCGGATCGAGATTGTCGCGTGTCGCGTTCACGCGGCGAGCACTCGCGCTGCCCAGTGGCGGGCCCGGTCGAGCAGCAGCTCGACATCCAGGCGGGTGAGCTCGCCGCCGGCGACCAGGTGCTCACCGGCGACCCAAACGTCGGTCACATGCTCGCGGCCCGCACTGTAAACGAGTTGCGATACCGGATCGAGGACCGGCAGCACCGCCGGGTCGGCGAGCCGTACGCAGATCGCATCCGCCGCCTTGCCCGGCTCTAGCGAGCCGGTCTCGCGGTCCAGGCCCAAAGCGCGCGCGCCGTTGATGGTCGCCATGCGTATCATGCCGGCGGCCGGCAGCGCCTCGGCATCGTTAGCGACCAGCTTGCCGAGCAACGCCGCCGCATCCATCTCGGCCCAAAGATCGAGGCGGTTGTTGCTGGCTGCGCCGTCGGTCCCCAACGCGACATTGACGGCCGCGGCCGTCAGCGCTCGTACCGGGCAGGCCCCGCTGGCGAGCTTCATATTCGAACGCGGGCAATGCACTACTGTGCTGCCGGCGTGCCCAAGACGCTCGATCTCCTCGCCGGTGAGCTGCGTCGCATGCACGGCCATCAACGAGGCATTCACGAGGCCGAGCCCCTCGAGTCGGGCAAACGGCCGCCGCCCGGTTTTCGCGACTGCGTCCTGAACTTCCCTGGTGGTCTCATGAAGATGCATGTGCACGGGGACGTCAAGCTCATCGGCAAGCTGCCGAATGCGCGCCAGCGTGTCGTCGGAGACACTGTACGGCGCGTGCGGCGCGAACGTCGTGCTGACCAGCGGATGACCCTTGAAAGCGTCGTGCACGGCTAAGCCCTTGCTGATGTATTCCGCCGGCGTCTCTGCCCAGGGCGTGGGAAATTCCAGCGCGATCATGCCCACGGCCACGCGCACGCCGGCAGCTGCCGCGACTTCAGCGACCGTGTCGGGGAAGAAATACATGTCCGCAAAGCAGGTGATGCCTCCGCGAAGCATCTCGGCGATGGCGAGGCGCGTGCCGTCGGCGACGAAGTCCGGGCTCGCGAGCCGCATCTCCGTCGGCCAGATGCGCTCGCCGAGCCAACGTTCGAGCGGCATGTCGTCGGCGAAGCCGCGCATGAGACTCATCGCCGCGTGAGTGTGGGCATTCACCAGGCCGGGCATCAGCACATGCTCGAGGCGCTCGTGCAGCGCGTCCGGCTCGTAGGCTTCGCTGGCGGCTTCGACGTCCAGGAGGTCGAGGATGCGACCTTTATGAACCGCCATGCAAAGATCCTCCCGCACGTCGAGATTGGGCTCCACCAGTATCGTCCATCTGGGGTGAATCAGCGTATCGATTCGTCGTTTCACGGGAACAGTTCACTCACGTCTCGAGGCTCGAGCTTCGGCGCGCAGTATAGCGTCTTAAGAACGGCTCGATGCTACGGGCAAGGGCGCGATTATGGTAGAATTTCGGCCGGATTCATCAGCGCTCCGGCTCACCGCGGTGTCTCGTTGTGGGCCTCCACGGCGCAGGGTCGCAATGGCCTGAAGAACCATCATTTTCTCAGCGTGTCGTCGCACCCCAGACCGTGTCTGAACAACCCGGCTGGGGCCGGCATTGGTAGTCGTTGACATGGCAGAAGTGGCTAAGGAAATCCTGCCCGTCAATCTCGAAGACGAGATGCGGCAGTCGTATCTCGATTACGCGATGAGCGTGATCGTGGGCCGTGCCTTGCCCGACGTTCGCGACGGCTTGAAGCCCGTGCACCGGCGCGTGCTCTATGCGATGAGGGAGCTCGGCAACGACTACAACAAGCCCTACAAGAAATCCGCTCGCGTCGTCGGCGACGTCATCGGTAAATATCATCCGCACGGCGATGCGGCCGTTTACGACACCATCGTCCGCATGGCGCAGGCGTTTTCGATGCGTTATGTACTCGTCGACGGCCAGGGCAATTTCGGCTCGGTCGACGGCGATGCGCCGGCTGCGATGCGCTACACCGAGGTCCGGATGGCTCGCATCGCGCAGGAGCTCCTGGCCGATATCGACAAGCAGACGGTCGATTTCGTCGCCAACTACGACGAAAGCGAGCACGAGCCCACGGTCCTGCCGACCCGCGTTCCGAATCTGCTCGTCAACGGCTCCTCCGGCATCGCGGTGGGCATGGCGACGAACATTCCGCCGCACAATCTCGGCGAGGTCATCGATGCCTGCCTCGCCTTGTTGGCGGAGCCGAGCTTGAATGTCTCCGATCTATTGCGCTACATCCCCGGCCCGGATTTCCCGACCGCCGGTCAGATTCACGGTATCCAGGGCGTCGTCAGCGCCTATAAGACCGGCCGCGGCCGCATCTACATCCGCGCACGCACGCATACCGAGCCGCTGGACCAGCGTGGCCGCGAGGCGATCGTCATCACGGAGCTGCCCTATCAAATCAACAAGGCGCGCCTGATCGAAAAGATCGCCGAGCTCGTGAGGGAGAAGCGCCTGGAGGGCATCACCGAGCTCCGGGATGAGTCGGACAAGGACGGTATGCGCGTCGTCATCGAGCTCCGGCGCGGCGAGCGTGCCGACGTCGTTCTGAACAACCTCTACAAGCAGACGCCGTTGCAAAGCGTATTCGGCATCAACATGGTCGGCCTCGTCGACGGCCAGCCGCGCCTGCTGACGCTCAAGGATCTGATCGAAGTCTTTCTGCGGCATCGTCGCGAGGTGATCACGCGACGGACGATATTCGATCTTCGCAAAGCCCGCGACCGCGCCCATATTCTCGAGGGTCAGATGGTCGCCCTGGCTAATATCGATGCCGTGATCGCGCTGATCAAGGCATCCGCATCGCCCGTGGAAGCCAAAGAAGGCTTAACCGGGCAGCTCTGGATGCCCGGCGCGGTGATCAAGATGCTCGAGCGCGCGGGCGCCGAGGCGACGCGGCCCGAGGGGCTGCCCGAGGACTGCGGCATGGTGCAAGGCGGGTATCGCTTGTCCGAAACCCAGGCGCAAGCGATTCTGGATTTGAGATTGCACCGGTTGACGGCGCTCGAGCAGGATAAAATCCTTAAAGAATTCAGTGAAATAGTAGATAAAATTCAAGAATATCAAGAGATATTGGCGAACCCCGATAGGTTGCAAAGCGTGATGTGCTCAGAGCTCATGGAAGTTCGCGAGCAGTATGCCGACAAGCGCAAGACGGAGATTCTCGAGGCCTACACCGATCTGACGATGGAGGACCTCATCCCGGAGGAGGATCTCGCCGTTACCTTGTCGCATGGCGGTTACGCGAAGGCGCAGCCCGTCGACGCCTATCAGGCGCAGCGCCGGGGCGGCCGCGGACGCGCCGCGGCCAGGGTCAAGGCTGAGGATTTCATCGACCACCTCTTCATTGCCAACTCGCACGACACGCTGTTGTGCTTCTCGAGCCGCGGCAAGGTTTATTGGCTCAAGGTCTACCAGGTACCCCAGGCGGGCTCCGGCTCGCGGGGTCGGCCTATCGTCAATCTGCTGCCTCTCGCTGAGGACGAGCGTATCAACGCCGTGCTTCCGGTGAGGGAGTTCGTCGAAGACCGGTTCATCGTCTTCGCGACGAGTCACGGCACCGTCAAGAAAACGCCGCTGACCGCGTTTTCGCGGCCCCGCTCCAACGGCATCATCGCCGTCGAGTTGCGCGAGGACGACAGGCTCATCGGCGCGGCTATCACCGACGGCAACGAGGACATCATGCTCTTCGCGCGCTCGGGCAAGGCGATCCGATTCGCCGAGAGCGACGTGCGGCCCATGGGCCGGACCGCAGCCGGCGTTCGCGGGCTGCGCCTCGGCGGGACGGACGACGAGGTCATCGCGCTGAGCATCCCGAGCGGCGAGCTGCTGTTAATCGCGACGGAGAACGGCTACGGCAAGCGTACGCCGCTGGAGGACTTCCCCGTGCAGGGCCGGGGGGGGCAGGGCGTCATCGCCGTTCAGACCAGCGATCGCAACGGCAAGGCCGTGGGCGCGCTGCAGGTATCCGAGGAAGACGAAATCATGCTCATCAGCTCCGGCGGCACCTTGGTGCGCACGCCGGCGGCGGAGATTTCCGTGATGGGCAGGAACACCCAGGGTGTGCGCTTGATTCGGCTCGACGAGGACGAGCGACTCGTCGGTCTGGAGAGAGTCGAGGGGCTGCCGGACGAAGTCGACGCGGTGTGAGCCGCCTTCAAAGACAGGGAACGAGAGTAGCAATGGAACGCGTTTACAACTTCAGTCCAGGCCCCGCGGCGCTGCCAAGCGAGGTACTCCGCCAAGCGCAGGCCGAATTGCTGAGCTGGAAGGGTTCCGGCATGTCGGTCATGGAGGTCAGCCATCGCGGCGCTGATTTCGTCGCGCTCGCGGCTCATTCGGAAGCCACGCTGCGGGAGCTGCTCGGCGTCCCGGGGGATTACAAGGTGCTGTTCCTCCAAGGCGGCGCGACACTCCAGTTCGCCGCCGTGCCGCTCAACCTGGGGACGCCCGAGAGCGAGGCGGACTACGTGGTGACCGGAAACTGGAGCAAGAAAGCCGCCGGCGAGGCCCGTCGCTATCTGCGCGTGAACATCGCCGCCGACGCGAGCGACGGCAACTTCACGAGCATACCGGATCCTGCGACCTGGAAAGTTTCTTCCGCGGCGGCCTACTTGCACTACACGCCAAACGAAACCATCTATGGGGTCGAATTTCAGGACGCGCCGGAAGTCTCCGATGCGCCCCTCGTGGTCGATATGTCTTCGACCATATTATCCCGGCCCATTGACGTGAGCCGCTTTGGATTGATCTATGCCGGTGCGCAGAAGAACATCGGCCCGTCCGGGATCACGCTCGTCATCGTGCGCGAAGACTTGATCGGCCGGGCGAGGCCGGAAACGCCGTCGGTGATCGACTACAAGATCATGGCGGACAGCGGTTCGATGTCGAATACGCCGCCGACCTTCGCCTGGTATATCGCCTCGCTCGTATTCGACTGGCTCAAGGCACAGGGTGGTCTCACGGTCGTCGGCGAACGCAATCGGCGAAAGGCGGCGAAGCTGTACGAAGTGATCGATCGCTCCGAGTTCTACCGCAATCCCGTCGATCCCCCGTACCGGTCGTTGATGAACATCCCCTTCACGCTCGCCGACGCGAGTCTCGACGGCGCATTCCTCAAGGGTGCCGCTGCCGCGGGGCTGACGAATCTAAAAGGGCATCGATCGGTGGGTGGCATGCGCGCGAGCCTCTACAATGCGATGCCGGAAGCCGGCGTCGATGCGTTGATCGCCTATATGGCCGATTTCGAGTCGAGAAACGGGTGATGTTGTCATGACGGATCGCTTCAAGGTGCTGACCCTGAACAGTATCGCCCCCGAGGGTCTGGCGCGCCTGCCGGCGCAGCATTACGACGTCGGCTCGGGCATCGCCGAGCCCGTTGCGATTCTCGTGCGCTCCCACAACATGCACTCGATGACGATACCGAAACGCCTGCTCGCCGTGGGCCGTGCGGGTGCCGGCGTCAACAATATTCCCGTCAGTCAGCTCACGCTGCGAGGAATACCGGTATTCAACGCGCCGGGTGCGAACGCCAACGCGGTCAAAGAGCTCGTAATCGCCGGAATGCTGCTGGCCGCGCGCAATCTCGTTGCCGCTTGGGATTACGTTCGCAAGCTCGACGGCAGCGACGCCGAATTCTCGACGGCGATCGAAGCCGGCAAGAAGAAATTCGTCGGCTTCGAGCTACCGGGGCGCACGCTCGGTGTGGTCGGCCTCGGTGCCATCGGGGTGGAGGTGGCCAACGCGGCGCTCGGGCTCGGCATGAGCGTCATCGGCTACGATCCCAAGATTACCGTGCGGCGTGCCTGGCAACTGTCCTCAGGCGTCGAGCAGGCGGCGAGCCTCGAGGACGTCTTTCGGCGGGCGAACATGCTCACGAGCCATATCCCGCTCGTCCCCGAGACGCAGGGCATACTCAGCCGGGAGCGGTTGGCGTTGCTGCCGAGAGGTGCGACCGTGCTGAACTTTGCGCGACAGGGGGTTGTCGATGACGCCGCCGTCATCGAGGCGTTGGACGAGGGGCGCTTGAGCGCGTACGTCACCGATTTTCCGACGCCCGAGATCAAGAATCACGACAAGGTGATCTGTCTGCCGCATTTGGGCGCCTCGACGAAGGAGGCAGAGGAAAATTGCGCCGTGATGGTCGCGGACAATCTGCGCGATTTTCTCGAGAACGGCAACATTCGCCACTCGGTCAACTTCCCCGAGGCCATATTGACTCGAACGCGCCCGCACCGGCTCGCTATCAGCAACGCCAACGTCCCCAACATGGTCGGTCAGGTATCCACCGCCCTCGCCGAGCAGAACATCAATATCGCCGACTTGCTCAACGTCTCCAAAGAAGACGTCGCGCACACGATCCTCGACCTCGACGGCCCCGTGAACGACGCAACCTTGGCGCGAATCCGCGCGATAGATGGCATACTCTGCGTTAGAGTTCTACCCGTGTTCGCGAATCCATAGTGATTTCAAGCCATGAGCGCCAAGAGAGAAACGCCCGCCGAGCTGGATCTGGACGCGATTCGGCAACGGATCGACCGGGCCGACGAGCAGATACAGGAGCTCATCTCCGAACGCGCCCGCTTAGCTCAAGACGTCGGACGCGCGAAGGGCTTGACGAGCACTGCCGAGTTCTATCGCCCCGAGAGAGAAGCGCAGGTGTTGCGCGGCGTCGTCGAACGCAATCAGGGGCCGTTGCGCGACGAGGAGATGGTTCGGCTGTTCCGCGAGCTGATGTCGGCCTGCCTTGCGCAAGAGGAGCCGCTCAAGGTCGCGTTCCTCGGCCCTGAAGGCACTTTCACTCAGTCGGCTGTGCTGAAGCACTTCGGCCATTCGGTGCGCGCGTTGCCGCTGACGACCATCGAAGAGGTTTTCAGCGAGGTCGAAGGCGGTGTGGCGGATTTCGGAGTCGTGCCCATCGAGAATTCCACGGAAGGCACAGTCAACCATACGCTCGACATGTTCTTGACGTCGCCGCTGAAGATCTGCGGCGAGGTCGAGCTGCGTATCTATCAGCACCTCATGGGGCGCATGGATGACATCGGCAAGATTCGGCGAGTCTGCTCGCATCCGCAGTCTCTGGCCCAGTGCCGCGCCTGGCTCGCGCATGCGTTGCCGAATATCGAGAAAATACCGGCGTCGAGCAATGCCGAGGCGGCGCGGCGGGCACGCGACGAAGAAGGGACGGCGGCGATTGCCGGCGATGCCGCGGCCGAGGTATACGATCTGCACGTCCTGGTCGCGAACATCGAGGACCATGCCGACAACACGACGCGCTTTCTCGTCATCGGGCGCAAGCTCTTTCCGCCGAGCGGTGACGACCGCAGCACCTTGCTCTTTTCCGCGAGCGGCACCGAAGGTCCCGGGGTGCTCCATCAGTTACTGAAACCGTTGGCCGAGCACGGTATCAGCATGACCAAAATCGAGTCGCGGCCGTCCAGGCGGCGCAAGTGGGACTATGTTTTCTTCATCGATATCGTCGGCCATGTCGAAGACGAAAACGTAAGTCAAGCGCTGCGGAAGATCGAAAACAGCGCCAACCTGTTCAGGGTGCTCGGCGCGTATCCGCGGGCAGTGCTATCGGCCGGCTAGGCCGCCGCGCGATGCCTGATCGAGCGGATCCGGGGCCGGCGATGCTCGCTCGGCCGGCGAGGAGCATCGGCGGCACGGCGCTGATTCCCGGCGACAAGTCTATCTCGCACCGCGCCGTATTGCTCGGCGCCGTCGCCGACGGCGTGACGAGCGTGCGCGGTTTTCTCCGTGGCGAGGATTGCCTCGCCGCGCTCGCAGCGATGCGAGCGATGGGGGTCAGCATCGAAGAGACGTTGACCGAGCTTCGCATTCACGGCGTTGGACCGGCTGGTTTGCGCCCGCCGGCGCATCCCTTGGACCTGGGCAACTCCGGCACGGCCTTGCGTCTCTTGGCCGGCATCCTCGCGGGGCAGGCGTTCGGCAGCACCTTGACCGGCGATGACTCCCTTAGGCGCCGCCCCATGGAGCGTGTCGCCGAGCCGCTTCGGCGCATGGGTGCAAGAATCGCGACGACAAACGGCCGGCCGCCGCTCGAGATCGGCGGCGGTGCGGCCTTGGCCGGCATCGACGTCAGCTTGCCGATGCCGAGCGCGCAGGTGAAGTCCGCGATCCTGCTCGCGGGCCTGTGGGCGCGAGGGCAGACGACCGTCAGATCGCCGGCTGTCAGTCGCGATCATACGGAGCGCATGCTGCTCTCGATGGGCGTCGAGCTTCGCCAACCTTCCGATCTCGTCGTCACGCTGTCGGGTCCGGCGACGCTCGAGGCGGCAGACATCGACGTCCCCGCCGACTTTTCCTCGGCGGCTTTCTTTGTCGTCGCTGCATTGCTCGGGTCCGGCTCGGGCTTGCTGATCCCGCGGGTCGGCGTGAATCCGACGCGCGTGGGGCTGCTTCAAATCCTTCGACAGATGGGCGCGGTGATCGAGATTCGCAACCCGGCGAGCTGCGGTGCCGAGCCCGTCGCGGATCTCCACGTCGTACAGAGCGCGCTTCGCGGTGTGACGGTCGCCGGAGATCTCGTGCCGCTGAGCATCGACGAGTTGCCGGTGCTGTGCATCGCGGCGGCGTGCGCCAGCGGGCGCACGCTGATCAGCGATGCCGCCGAGCTGCGGCACAAGGAGACCGATCGCATCGCGGTGATGGCGCAGTGCCTTGGCTCCTTGGGGGTCCACGTCGAGGAGCGCGAGGACGGCTTGATGATCCAAGGGGGGAGCTTGCGCGGCGGCCTCGTCGACAGCCGCGGAGATCACCGCATCGCCATGGCCTGCGCGATCGCGAGCGTTGCGGCCGAGCGCGAGATCGAGATCCTCAACACCGCCGAAGTTGCGACATCCTTCCCGAATTTCGTCGACGTCGCGCGGGGCTGTGGGTTGTCCATCGCCGATCTCAAGGGTCCACGAATGTGAGTCACACGGTTCCCATCGTCGCTATCGACGGACCCACGGGATCGGGTAAGGGAACCGTCAGTCGCGAGTTGGCGCGGCGGACCGGATGGCACCTGCTCGATAGCGGTGCCCTCTACCGCCTCGTGGCTCTCGCAGCGGAGCGCCGCGGCGTTTCGCTCGAGGATCCGCCGGTGCTGGCCCGTGTCGCCGGGGACATGGACTTCCGATTTGCGGCCACGGCGGATGCCGAGCGGATCTATCTCGACGGCGAAGACGTCACGGCCGGCATACGCACGGAACCCCGCGGCCGTGACGCGTCCATAGTCGGTGCGATGCCGGCCGTTCGCGCGGCGTTGCTCGGCCGGCAGCGGGATTTTGCGCGCCCGCCCGGCCTCGTCGCGGACGGGCGCGACATGGGTAGCGTGGTTTTCCCGCGTGCGCGGCTCAAGGTCTTCCTGACGGCCGAGCCCGGGGAGCGTGCGCGAAGGCGTTATAAGCAGTTGAAAGAAAAGGGGATTGATGTTAGCTTAGCCGGCCTTTCCCGGGAGATCATCGAGCGGGACAAGCGCGATGCCGGCCGGCGGATCGCGCCCTTGCAGCCTGCCGCCGACGCGCGTGTATTGGACTCGACCGGACTGACCGCCAACGAAGTGGTCGAACGGATTCTGTCGTGGCTACGCGAGGGCGGGATAAAGGTAGCAGAGTGATGTATGGGAGCTTCGGCAGGATGCTTGAGGCTCATCGATTAACTGACCCATCGCGCTGGGACGGCCGATGCGGGTATTGAGAGGTTAGGCGTAAGCGAACGCCGAAAATTATGACTGATTCTTTTGCGGAGCTGCTAGAAGAAAGTCTGGCGAGCCAACAGATAAAACAGGGCGCGATCCTTACAGGGACCGTCGTCGAAGTCAATTCCGACGTTGTGATCGTCAACGCCGGGCTGAAATCCGAAGCCGTCATTCCGGTAAGTCAATTTCTCGACGAGCGAGGCGAGCTCGAGGTACAGGTCGGCGACGAGGTCGAGGTTGCCCTCGATGCCGTCGAGGACGGCTTTGGTGAGACGCGGTTGTCGCGCGAAAAGGCGAAGCGAGCCCGGACCTGGGGGCGGTTGGAGGAGGCCTTCGATCAAGGCAAGGTCATAAGCGGCATGATCAGCGGCCGCGTGCGCGGCGGCTTCACCGTGGATATCGATTTTGTTCGCGCGTTCTTGCCGGGATCTCTGGTCGACGTGCGCCCGGTCAGGGATCCGGGCGCGCTCGAAGGCAACACGCTCGAGTTCAAGGTCATCAAGCTCGATCAGAAGCGCAACAACGTCGTCGTCTCCCGCCGGGCAGTCGTCGAGGAGGAGTACAGCGCCGAGCGCGACGAGTTGCTCCAGAGCTTGCAGGAGGGCGCCACCATCAAGGGCGTCGTCAAGAATCTCACCGACTATGGCGCATTCGTCGATCTCGGCGGCATCGATGGCCTGTTGCATATCACCGATATGGCATGGAAGCGGGTCAAGCATCCTTCCGAGGTCGTCAATGTCGGCGATGAGCTCAAGGTCAAGGTCCTCAAGTACGATCGCGAGCGTAGCCGGGTTTCGCTGGGTCTCAAGCAGCTCGGCGCGGATCCGTGGATGGATCTGGCGCGGCGCTATCCGCCGAATGCCCGGCTTTTCGGCAAGGTGACCAACATCGCCGACTACGGCTGTTTCGTCGAGATCGAGGAAGGTGTCGAGGGCTTGGTGCACGTTTCCGAAATGGACTGGACCAACAAGAACGTCAATCCGCACAAGGTCGTGCAGATCGGTGATGAAGTCGAAGTCATGGTTTTGGATATCGATGAGGACCGGCGGCGAATCTCGCTCGGCTTGAAGCAGTGCAAGCCCAATCCGTGGGCGGATTTCGCCCAGAACTACAAGCGCGGCGACAAAGTCTCCGGGCAGATCAAGTCGATAACGGATTTCGGCGTCTTTATCGGGTTGCCGGGAGGCATCGACGGGCTAGTACATCTTTCGGACCTGTCGTGGGACCTTCCGGGAGAGGAAGCCGTCCGCAACTACTCGAAGGGTGAGGAGCTCGAAACAACGGTGCTCGCGATCGATCCTGAACGGGAACGCATCTCGCTCGGTGTGAAGCAGCTCGACAAGGATCCGCTTTCGGTTTTCTTGGCCACGTTTCCGAAAGGCAGCATCGTCAAGGGAACGGTCCAGGATGTCGACGCCAAGGGCGCGAACGTCGAGCTGGAGGGCGGCGTGGCCGCGTACCTTCGAGCCTCGGAGATTTCCAAGGATCGAGTGGAAGACGCCCGCATGCTTCTCAAGCCGGGACAGGAACTCGAAGCCAAGTTCACAGGTGTCGACCGCAAGACGCGCGTGATCTCTCTTTCGATCAAAGCCAAAGAGGCGCACGACGAAGCTCAGGCGCTTCAGAACTACAAGTCCGAAGCCGGGAAACCCGTCGCCGGCGCGACGTTGGGAGATCTACTGAAGGAACAGATGACGCCGGACGACTGACCGGCCGTGCGAAGAACAACACGAAGGCGTGCAGCTGCCTCACAGGATGGTACCGAGCGATGACTAAATCCGAACTCATTGAAGCCATTGCGCGAAAGCAAAAGCATCTCCCGGCGAAGGACGTCGAATTGGCCGTGAAGCACATCCTGGAGTTGATGGGCGAGGCTCTCGCGAACGGCGAACGCATCGAGATTCGAGGTTTCGGCAGCTTCTCATTGCATTACCGGCCGCCGCGAATGGGACGCAATCCAAAGACCGGGGAGGCCGTCGCCCTTGCCGGCAAGCACGTTCCGCACTTCAAGCCGGGGAAAGATCTGCGAGAGCGAGTCAACGCCGGCCGCCATCTGCCCGTCCGCGACTGATATCACTTACAATAACGCCAACCTTATCCGCGCCGGGGGCTGTTAGCTTGGCCACGGTAAGAAAGACCGTGCTTTTTTTGGCGATTCTCTTTGCCGTGTTGATCATGGCAGTGTTCGCGTACAACAATCCCGATCGAATTGCCGTGGATCTCGGAGTGGTGCGCATCGAGGGCGTGCCTGTGTCTATCGCGTTCGTCGTCTGCCTCGCGCTCGGCTGGGTTTTCGGATTGATCAGCGCCGGAATCGCGCTTCTGCGCATGTCGGGCGAGAGGCGGCGATTGCGCCGCGATCTCAGGCTGGCCGAAGCGGAGGTCAAGAGCCTACGCAGCCTTCCGCTGCACGATGCCGACTGAGGCGACATTCTTTCTCGCAGGGCTCTTCGTCGTAGCCGCCGCAGCTGGTTGGGCGTTCGCGCACTTCGGTCGCGGAAGCGACGAGCCGCCACCACCTCCCGTCAATGCCGACTATCTCCGCGGGCTCAACCTCGTATTGAATCGTCAAACCGACGAAGCCTTGGAGCTGTTCGTGCGCATGGCCAAGGTGGACGAAGATACGCTGGAGACACATTTCGCTCTCGGCCACTTGTTTCGCCGGCGGGGGGAGGTCGATCGGGCCATCCGCGTGCACCAGAATCTGCTGGCGCGCCCCAATCTGAGTGACACACAGCGGCATCAGGCGCTGTTCTCGCTGGCGCAGGACTACCTCGGCGCGGGGCTCTTCGACCGCGCCGAGAAGCTGTTTTTGGAGCTGCGAAGCAGCCGGACTTTGGGTGCAGCCGCGCTCGAGAATCTCGTCGATATTTACGAGCGCGAGAGCGACTGGAACAAGGCGATCGAGGCGCATCGCGAGCTGGAGGTTCTGACCGGCGAGAAATCGACTCAGGTTGCGCACTACTACTGTGAGCTCGCTGAACGCGCCCGCCTCAAGGGCGATCTGGATCTTGCCCGGCGGTACTTGAAAAGCTCGGTGCGCAGCGAAACCGGTGCATTTCGAGGCAAGCTCATTCGCGCCGCGATCGCTCGCGAGGACGGGGACTACGCTCAAGCGATTCGCCTCTACGAGCAGGTGTTGGAAACGGATCGGCGTCTCATGGCCGACATCCTGCCGGAGCTCGTCGATTGCTATCAGCAGGCGCATCGGGATCGGGAGCTCGAATCGTTCCTCAAGAGCCTGATCGAGAAGGATGCGTCGATCAAAGAGTCATTGGCCTACGCGGTGATTCGCAATGGTTTACTCGAGCCGAGAATACTCATGGACTGCGTCGAGGACTATATCGAGCATCACGACATCCTCGCCAAGCTCGTCGATATCGAGCGCATCTACGCGCTCGAGCCGACGGATCGCGAAGAGGCGGTGACACAGGTCACCGAAGCGCTTCGAAAGCTCGCTCAAGCGGGCGTGCGATACCGCTGCACCAGCTGCGGTTACAGCAGTCAACGACTGGTGTGGCATTGTCCGAGTTGCAAGACATGGGAATCGGTACGGCCCGTGCAAGCGTTTCAGCTCGAAGCCCTCGTCGACTGAGTGCTTGTGCCGGCGTCCCGCAACGCCGAGGAAACTGGCTAAAGCTCTCAGATTCGGCGCATGTCGGATCGATTGCCCGGCGCTAGCATGGCCGTCGTTCCCCGTCGTAGTCACTCAGGAGATCGAAAGATGCAATGGAGCAGCAAGCGTTTCTTGTGCGCACTGATTTTGAGCCTTGGGCCGACAGCCTTGCTGGCCGGACCGGTCAACATCAATACTGCGGATGCCGAGACTCTCGCGGCCGAGCTCACGGGAGTCGGCCCCGCGCTGGCCGCGGCCATCGTCCAGGACCGCGAGATCAACGGCGAGTTCGCGACGCCGCAGGCGCTGGCCCGTGTGAAAGGCGTCGGCGAGCGCATCATCGAGATGAATCGCGTGAACATCCTCGTCAGCGATCCGCCGGCCGCACCGTAGGTCCATAGGCCGCAAGGCCGATTGGTGAGTCTAAAGGCCCGACGGCTAACGCCTCGGGCCTTTTCGCATTCGTGAGCCGTTACTCCAAACCGCGCCCGGCCCTACGGTATGATTCGTGCTGCGCCAGCAACTTCCGCGAAAGGAGCCCGTCTTGCCAGCAAGGATTCGCGCAGCAGTCTTTCCCGTCGCCGGACGCGGCACGCGTTTTCTACCCGCGACCAAAGCGTCGCCGAAAGAGATGCTTCCCATCGTCGATAAGCCCTTAATTCAGTACGCCGTGGAGGAAGCGCTGCAGGCCGGTGCAACGAAGCTGATATTCGTCACGGGCGCCTCGAAGCGAGCGATCGAGGATCATTTCGATACGGACGCGGAGCTGGAAGGCGCGCTCGAGAGCGCCGGCAAGCGCGACCTGTTGCGGACGATTCAGAATATCGTGCCTCCGGGCGCGGATTGCATCTATATACGGCAGGGCGTTCCGCTGGGACTCGGCCATGCCGTGTTGTGCGCCCGTCCCGCCGTCGGCGACGAGCCGTTCTACGTCCATCTCGCCGATGACTTGATCTTCAGCGAGCAGCCGTGCCTGGAGCAGATGCGTATACACTACGAGACGCACGGGTGCAGCGTGCTCGGCGTCGAAACCGTTCCCGCGGAACACACGGCAAGCTACGGCATCGTCGCGGTCGACGGATCTCAAAGTCAAGCGCCGAAGATCACGAGAATCGTCGAGAAGCCGAAGCCGGAGCACGCGCCTTCGAATTTGGCCGTCGTGGGCCGCTACATCTTGACGCCGGCGATTTTCGAGGAGCTGGCGGCGACCGAGCGCGGCGCCGGCAACGAGATTCAGCTTACCGACGCGATCGCGCGCCTGCTGGAGAAGGAAGCCGTGCACGCATACCGGTTCAAAGGAAAGCGCTACGATTGCGGCAGCAAGCTGGGTTATCTGCGCGCGACCGTCGAGTATGGATTGCGTCATCCCGAGCTCGGTGCGGATTTTCAGTCATATCTCGCCGGTTTGGAGTGAGGGACGCGGATCAGCGTTCCGATTCGAGCTCCGCGCGTATTTCTTCATTGTGCTCGCCGAGTCGCGGCGGATGGCGTCTGTAGGTCGGCCCGTCGTGCGCCATCTTGATGGGGTTGCCTATCGATCTGACGACTCCGAGCAGCGGATGCTGGAGCTCGACGACCATGTCTCTTGCAAGCAGATGCTCGTCCGTCAACGTGTCGTCGGGAAAGTTGATCGGGCCGGCCGGTATACCCCGTTCGACGAATTCCTCGATCCAGTCGGCTGCGTCGCGCGTCGCTAGAACTCTCTCCAGCTCCACCATCAGCTCCGCGCGATGCAGGTTGCGTTGCGCGTTGGTGGAGAATCTGGAGTCCGTCCTGATCGTATCCGCGATCCCCAGCGCGTCGCAAAAACGGGCCCACAAACGCTCGGTGCCGACGGCGATGATCATCGCTTTGTCTCGGGCTCGAACGGGCTGGTAGGGCGTGATCGTGGGGTGGATATTGCCCAGTCTCTCGGGCTTTTCCCCGGTTGCGAGATAGCTTCCGCCGATATTGGCAAGCCACGTTGCCTGAGCATCCACGAGCGCCACGTCGATGAACTGTCCCTGGCCGCTTCCGGAGATGCCGTTGTCGCGGTCGTAGAGCGCGGTGAGGATGCCCAAGACGGTGTAGATGCCCGCCGTGATGTCGGCCATGGGCGTCGGGAAGCGCGCCGCCGCGCCCTCGATCTCGCCGGTGAGAGCCATGAGGCCGGCTTCGCCTTGGGCGATGATGTCGTAGCCGGGCCGATTCGCCTTCGGACCGCTGTGTCCGTAGCCGCTGATCGCCGCGTAGATCAGCGCCGGATTGATTCCCCGCAGCGTTTCCGGATCGATGCTCGAGTTTTGCAGCGACGTCATTCGCGGAATATTGGTGATGAAGACGTCGGAGCGCTCAATAAGGCGATGAAGCAGCGAGAGATCGTCCGGGTCCTTGATATCCAGCTCGAGGCTGCGCTTGTTGCGGTTGACCGAAAGAAAATAGGCGCTCTCGCCTCCCAGGAAGGGCGGCCCCCATCCCCGCGACTGATCGCCGCTCTTCGGGCGCTCGATCTTGATGACGTCGGCGCCAAGATCGCCCAGCATCATGGCGCAATAGGGACCCGCGAGCGCCTCGGTCATTTCCAGCACTCGAATGTCCCGCAGCGGTGGAAGCTCGCTCAAACGTGCGCCTCCTCGGCCAGTCGAATTCTGCGCGACTCTAGCGTGGAAGGGCGACGATCACAACGCCGTGACGAACCGCAGCGGCTAAAAGCGAAAGGTGTAACCGAATTTGAGCGTGAGATCGCCGTTGACCGAATGGAACTCGTTGTCGCGGTCGAGATCGGCGAGCGCGTGGTTCAAGACGATATACGCCTCCCTGCCTGCCTGGGGGATCCAATGGATGCGGCTGTTGATGCCGGCGCTTTCCGAGGCGTTGTCATATTGGATCAGATTGACCCACGAAAGCTCGTTGGAAAAGATGAAGTCGACGCCGATCACCGCGAGGCGCAGGTCGAAGCTGCCCTCGGGCAGATCGATGTCGTTGTAGATATAGCTCAGGAACAGGCGCCACTGACTCGTCGGGCTCCAGGTCACCTCGCCCTCGATGTTCTCGCGGTCGCCCTCGTAGAAGCTTCCTTTGCGATAGGTGAAGCTGCCGGCGACCTCTCGAGACCCTTGCGTCTCGATATTGATGCCGGGCGCACTGTACGAGTATTCGCCAGGGGGAATCACTACGGGCGATTCGCCCGAGCTCGGGTCCGGATCCCAGATGACGAACGGTTCCAGCAGCACCTCTCTGTTGGCCGTGAGTAGCACGCGGAAGTCGTCACCTGCCTGATTGGCGATGCTCAGCAGGCGGCCGTTCAACGTCTCGCTTTGCAACTCGCCGCCGATCAACTCCGTGCGATCGTAGCCCATAAGGGTGAACAGGTTTCGGATCCGGCTGGTTTGAGGGTATCGGTGCAGCCAACCCAGCTCCATCGAGTAGTGCTTGATGCCCACGCGGTCGACGAAGCCCATCGCCGGATTGAAGTTCTCCTGGATTTCTCTCATTCCGAGGCCGAAGCGCAAACCGGTGGTGTTGGGCCATCGGAAGCGCAGCCCGTAAGCCGCATCCTCGCCGAGAAGGCCCTCGGTGTCGGTCTGCTGGTACCAGACCTCGGCTTGCATGGTCTTGCCGCTCGGCAGGCGTGTGTTCAAGTAGCGAAAATCGATGCCGGCCAAGGAGTTGTCGAGATCGGAGCGGGGGTCGCCGTCGGTCACGATGAAACCGACGGTCGATTCCCCAAGGACGTTCATGGCCCCCCGTCCGACGAATAGATTCGTCGGCTCAACGGTCTCGAACTCGTCCTGGCGAATCGCCAGCGCGCCGAGCGTCCAGGGGCCCGCGCGCCCACTGAGCTTGGTACCATAATTCAAGTCCACGGGTTGGCCGCTGGCGCTAAGGCCGACGCGGCGGGAGAAGAACGGCCGGGCGTTCTGCTCGAGCGTTCTCGACAGGAAACTGAAGTTGGAGAGGCTGCCGATCCCGCCGAACTCGAATGCATCGGCGTCCTGAAGAAAGAAGTCGCGCTTCTCCGGAAAGAACAGGCCGAAACGCGTCAGATTCACCTGCCGGTCGTCGACCTCGGTCGCGGAAAAATCCGTGTTGATCGTCAGGGCTCCGCTCAAGGACGGCGTGAGCTTATAGAAGATGTCCAGGGACGGATCGAAATCCGTCTCATCATCGCCGATCGAGAAGTCTTTGGCTTGCTTGAGGCTGACACTGGGGACGACGTCCAGCCCCATGCCCTGGTTGATGTCGTGAATGCCGACGGCGCGGCCCGAGATCGACGGCGTTTGCTGCCGGTTCCTCGACACCCACGCCATCCGCTCGTTTCTGGCCTGCAATCGACGCCCGAAATTGATGCCCCAGGTTTCGCTGCCTGGATTGAAGGACAGCGTCTTGAAGGGAATCACGACTTCAACGGTCCAGCCGTTTTCGTCACGTACGGTTGCCGCGTCCCAGATGCCGTCCCAGTTCCACTGCATGATGCTGGGCCCGACGAAAATGCCGTCATAGCGAACGCCGTTGGGGTTGACCTGGAACTGGTAGCCGTCGCGCTGATTGTTGTACGGATCGAGAATCAGGATCAGCTGATCGTCGTCTCCGATCTCGGCGCCTTGCCGGAGCGTGTTTGCCGATATTCTATCGGGCCGGCTGTCCCACATTCGCGCCGCGACATAGAGCGCATCGTCGTCGTAAAGGATATAGAACTCGCTGCGGTCGGACGGCTCCGAGTATTCGACCGGATCGAGCTGGTGCAGATCAGTGACCACCGCGGCCGTCGCCCAGACGGCGTCGTCGAGACGCCCGTCGATGATCGGTACGGTCTCGGTGCGGACCATCTCGAGCGCCTTGATGGACGAGCCGGATGTTTGAGCGCGCGCTGGTGATAGCGGCAACGCGACCGATACGATGGCCAGCCAAGCTCCGATTGGCGGGCCGATGCTACATCGCATCCATTAAGTTCCCTAAATGAAAATACTCGGCCGTCCTCGCTAGCACGGGCTCAGGGCGAAGAACTGCGACTCGGCGCCGATTTCTGTGCCGCGCGCACCTTACACGGAAAGCCGAAGAGGGGAAATAGGATGCTTCGTACTCCGAGAGGTTCGTCACGCGTCGAGGAGGCGTCGCCTCGCCGAGGCGGGCCGCATGCCGCGATCGCAATATGCTCGTAAGCCTTTCCCTGTCGGGCTGCTCACCCAAGGCCCTGCTGTGTATACTGATGCCCGCCGACCAGGCGATCTCCGACGCAGATGTGGATGTTGCGGACAGACCGAGAGGGCTCAGTATGGCGACCATTGACCTAGAGAACGTGCTGAAAATATTCGGCGGAAACAAGCCGACCCCTGAGGAGCGCAAGGAACTCGTCAAGGAAGTGCTACTTATGACTCTGGCCCGGGCATCGAGTTCCGACAGCAATATCAATCCCTGCGAGGTGGGTACCGTTCAACGCGTGCTCAAGGCTGCGATCGGTGAGAACATCAGCGCTACGGACATCAGGGTGGCGGCTGCTTCGGAGATCTTCGAGCGGGCGCCGCTGGAGAAGTATCTCGCCGGCGTTGCATCGTCACTGACGCCCGAGGACAAGGCAACGGTCGCTCGCAGTCTCGCCGAGGTCATTCGCGCCGATGTCGCCGTGACCTCCAGAGAGACGGCTTTCTTCGACAAGGTCGCCCAAGCCCTCAAGATCTCACCGGCGGAGCTCGCCGGTCTCGTCGCATAGCTTTGCGCTCGAAGCACTGACGGGTGATCGTCCAAACGGCGTTTGAAAATGGCTCCCCGGGCCGGGTCCATTTTTGGCTCAAAATATGGGGTCAACCACTGTGTACCCAAAAATGTACCCGGGAAAAGTGTACCCGGTTTATGGTTAATCGCGCTTTTCGGGACCCGAATTGAGTATAAAGTGGCAAGGTCTGAGAAAAGTCGATTGGATCGATTTTTAGCTGACGTAACGTCCGAGACGGGCTGACAGTCTAATGACTTGAAGGCCACGGCGGAAGCGATAATTCGCACCGCGTGGCCTTTTTCGTTTGCGCGGTGCTTCGCCAAGGAGGCCGTGCAATGTCAAAGGAAGCCCATCAGGCGCCAGCACCATCCGGGCTGCCGCGTTTACTCACCATCGCTCAGGTTGCTGCCGCGCTCGCGGTGTCGCGACCGACGATCTATAAGTTCGTCAAACGAGGCGTGCTGCCACAGCCACTCAAGTTTGGCTGTGCCACACGGTTTCGCGAAGACGAGGTAATCGCCGCCCTCGACGCGCTACGCGTCAAGGAGGGCTCATGAGCTTCGGACAGTACGTAGAACACGGCTGGTCGCTCTGCCCCATCCACGCGCGCGAGAAGCGTCCGCGCGGCGAGGGCTGGAACCGCCGCATAAACGCGATCACTACCCCGACTGTGGCAGACGGCCTCGACAACGCCGGGCTCATGCACGCGTTCAGCGGTACCTGCGCGATCGACATTGATGATCTCGACGCCGCGCGGGCCTGGCTGGCCGAGCGCGGGATCGACCTGTTAGCGCTGCTCGACGCCGACGACGCGGTGCAGATCGTTCGAGGCGACGCGTCACGCGGCAAGCTGCTCTACGCGCTGGCCCAGCCGCTGCCGAGCAAGATGATCAAGAGCGAAGACAAAACGCACGTGGTCCTCGAATTCCGCTGCGGCGCGAGCACCGGCAACACGCAGCAGGATCTGCTGCCGCCAAGCAGGCACCCGAGCGGCGTGCAGTATCAGTGGAAGTACAACAGTGAGTTTGTCGACTGGCGCAACCTTCCGCTATTGCCGAAGTCGCTGCACGACCTGTGGCTATCGATGATCGCTCCAAAAGTCGAGCGCACGGCCGCGGAGCTGCAGCCGAGAGCGCAAGTCAACGAGTTGCGACGCCTGCTCGCGCAAGAGGACCCGGACCTCGCCTATGACGAGTGGATCAAGGTCGGCATGGCCCTGCACCACGAGACCGGAGGCTCCGAGGAAGGGCTCGCGATATGGAACGAGTGGTCGAGTGGCGGCTCGAAGTACAAGGGCCTAGAGGAACTCCAGTACAAGTGGAATTCCTTCCATGGCAACCATCCAAATCCCGTCACGCTCGGGTCGCTGCTCCAGAATCGGAGGGCGTGCGACAGTGAGTTCCAGACACTGCGCGACGACGAGCGTCCTGTGATCTGGCTCGACGGTGGCTTGCTCGCGGAAAACGCAACGCGATGCGAGTGGATCCTGTCCGACGAGGTGTACGTTCGCGATCATGCGCTCGTGCGCATTGGTGCAGCACGTGAGCTCGATCCGACGAACGCGCAGGAAATCCGCCGCGTCGACGCGCAACCGATTGTCATGCAGCTGAGCGTCGAGTACATCCAGCGCCGGCTTACGGAGCGAGTGCGGTTCGAACGCTACGACGCGCGATCGAAGCAGTACCTCCCGAAGGACTGCCCCAAGGGGCTGGCCTCCGCAATCGCCAAGTACGGTGAGTGGTTGATGATGCGGGAGCTTCGAGCCATCGCGACGGCACCGTTTATCCGTCCCGACCTAACGGTGTGCGCCGAACCCGGCTACGACGAGTGTTCGAGAACTTTTTACGCGCCAAATGCGGCCTTTCCTGCGTTGCCCGAACACCCAACACGGGCGGAGGCGCAAGTGGCGCTATCGACCTTGCTTGCGCCCTTCGCCGAGTTTCCCTTCGCTGACCCGGCACACAAGGCAGCCTTTGCTGCCCACTTGCTGACGGAGGCGGTACGGCCTGCAGTCGACACCGTGCCACTCTTCGTGTACACGGCCCCGGAGGCCGGAACCGGCAAGTCGCTGCTGTCGGAAATGCCGGCCTGCATAGTGCACGGAATGCCGCCTGCAATGCGTGCCTGGTCTGGCGATGGGGAAGAGCTGCGCAAAGTGCTTTTTGCCTCGCTGCTCGCTGGTGACCGCACGATAGGGTTCGACAACGTCCCGAGCGGCTCGAAGATATATGCAGCCGAGTTGTGCCGCTTCGTTACTTCAATTACCTACAGCGATCGCAAGCTCGGCGTGAGCGAAACGGCATCGATGCCGAATACGGCCGTCGCGTTCCTGACGGGTAATAACCTCACGCCAGCGGGTGATCTCGCGCGACGGTCGATCGTCGTGCGGCTCGACGCAAATGTCGACAGCCGTGCACTACGCGAACGCGCGTTCACGATAGATGACTTGCGTAGCTACGTCAGAGCTCAGCGCGCAGAGCTACTGGTGGCTGCACTCACTGTCGTACGTGCGTTTGTCGTAGCAGGAGCTCCGCGGCAAGCGAAGCCGTTACCATCGTTCGAGCAGTGGGCGGGATTGGTGCGGGACCCGCTGGCATGGCTCGGGTTGGCCGATCCGCTGGTCACGCAAGATCAAGAGACAGATAACGGATCTGAACCACTGAGTGCGGCGTTCGAAGCCATTTCACGGTGGCGCGGTGACCAGTGGTTCCAGTCGAGCGAACTGCATGCCCAAGCGCTCTGGGACGAGTCAATCCACGATGCGCTCGTCGCAGCATCGTGCAACGTGAACGACGCTCGGCACATTGGCATGTGGCTGAGTGGTCACAGGGGCCGCAAAGTCAACGACGTCAAACTCGAAGGCGCCACCGTGACCCGTGATGGGCGAGGCGGCGTACGTGGCTGGCGTCTCGCGGGCGCGGATGCGCTCGACCTTCTCTAAAATCTTGGAGGCAATGCAAATGACTAGGCAAAGGAAAAGCAGATACGACGAAGGTTACGCGGCCGGTTTCGCCGACGGACTTGACGAACGCCCAAGCGGCCCATCTGCGTCAGATTATTCACGGATGAAAGAGGTTCTCGCAAAGGCTGAGGCACGCTGTGTGCTGGCCGAAACACGCGCGGTCGCTCAACAGTACGCTGGCCTATTGCTCCTGAGCGATAGCCTGTGGGAGGTGCCGGTCATCAGCTGGCAAGTAGAAGGGCATACTGCGTCGGCGGTCACACCTTTCGGTAAGCCCACAATAGTCGTCTACCCGAATGGTTTCATCCAGGTGAACGGGTACTTATTCCCGAACTGGAGACGCGCCGCCCAGGAAGTCCTGAGAGAACGGGCCTATGCACACTTGCGGCCGAGCGATCGCGTGCTCAGCCGACTGGGGTTGCACGCGAGCTGGGCGGACTACGTTGCAGCACGTAAACAGGCCGACGAGGCATTGCAGCGTGTCGAGGATGCTCTCTACTCGGACGCACCCGATGCGTGACGTGCAATCGATGTCACGACGAGTGCAAGCCCAAGATCGTCGCAAGCGCGACTGCGGGAGACGCGGGAGCCGTGAGCGCCCATCTCAATCAAGGTGTCAGGTCAGGGCGTCCGGTGGATCTTTCGGTTTTCCACTGCGTGACAGTTTCCGCGAGCCAGGCGGTTGTCGGTCCCGCGGGTCCCGCGGTCCGTCGCCCTGCAAAAAGTCGGCCAATTCCCCCCTGTATTTCTGGAATACGAGGGGGAGCGGGCCATTCGAGGCGAAGGACAGCCGTCCCGCGGAGGTGCAGTCCGAGCTGCTCACACGGTCGACGCCGGTCCGCAACAGGCGCCGGCTATGAAGCCGCGACGCAAGTACACCTATCGCCGTCTCGTGCAAGGCAGGCGCCCTCGTGAGTACGAGCACCCCGTCCTGGTCGCCGTTTTCAGCGGCTTCCCGTGCCCGCTGGCGGGCGAACTGGGTCTGGAGACCTGGCAGCTCTGGCTTCGCACCGCCCGCTCAACCTCGAGCGCCTGGTGGAACATGAAGCTCTGCGCGGCTGCTGAGAACGGCGAGCTGGCCGGAGTCGCCTATCTCAAAGCAAACTATTGGCTCGGATGGCACAGCGTCGAACGGCGTTTTCCTGTGCGCAGCAGTGACCACGGCAAGCTCCGCGATGGCCGGCCTGATCTGCACCGCGCACTGTGTGAGACCCTGGAAGGCCCTATAGGGGAAAAGATAGGGGTAATCGCAAAAGCGGTTCGGATGCGCGACGGCTTCGCCCCTCAGGGGCAATTTCCCGTTGTATCACCGATATTCGTCTGCCGGTGGGACCACGGGGCAGGGGGTAACGCCTACCTTGGACCCAGCGGACCGCGCGAGCATGGCATCGCCCCCATGCACCCCCACGCCGCCCGTAAGGCCCCCGTGGGGGTGCATGGGGGTGAAGGGACTCATCCGCCGTCGCCGGGCCCAGCGCGGGATCTGCGTCCCCTATACTCGGGACTTGCGGGCATGGGCTGCGGGGAGGGTGTATCAGCAGAAATAGTCGCTGACCCCGACGAGGATCTGTTATGAGCAACCCAACGATGCGCCGGGAGGGTCGTCGCGAGGCTGGAGAGGATTAGCCGCACCAGCACAGAGGGACCACGGTTTCCCGAGGACGAAAAGCTGACTGACAGCGAGCCATGCCGCGCGAGGAACGTGGCTTGCCCGAGAATGTATCGGTAAACGGGGGACACCCGCTTGGGGACACTGCTCCGCAGCAGGCGACTTGCATGAGTACACTGCTCCCACCCCCGGAGCCGCGCGTTGCAGCGTCGAAGGCGCAAGTACGGTTGTCGAAAGGCGGGGGTTTACGATAGCGTGAGTTTGTACAGCCTCACTCTGCAAAACCCTTTGGATGCAAACTTGGCTGAGGTTTATAAATCAGCTATATTGCCCAGTATGGCTGTGCAAAAAGGAACTAAGCTAAACCGCCTCGACCGCGAGCTCCCCGAGGGCTTGCTCGTCGACGCACAGTGGCTGGAGAAGCGCGGCTACTCCCGCTCGCTCCGAAGCCAATACGTCGCCGCGGGCTGGCTCGAGCAGCCAGCCCGCGGGGCGTTCCGCAGGCCGCGGGGCGAGCTCACGTGGGAGCAGGTCGTCATATCGCTCCAGAGCCTCATGCGCTTCCCGGTCACGGTCGGGGGCCGAACAGCCCTCGAGCTGCTGGGCTTCGCCCATTACCTCGCACGCGGGCAGCGCGAGGTCTACCTCTACGGCGATCGAGCTTTGCCCGGGTGGACCAGCAAACTGTGCCTCGAGCCGCGCTTGGTCTTTCGGAGCGGGAAAAGACTGTTCCCTGGGCTCACTCAGGCGTTGCCTGCTGCCCCGCTTGCCGGTGGGACGCCATCGAGTTCAGAAACGGTATTACCCGGCGCGCTGCGCGCTCTGCCGTGGGGGCACTGGAAATGGCCGCTGGTGGTCTCTACACCCGAGCGAGCGTTTCTCGAATTGCTCGATGAGCTGCCCCATCGAGAGAGCTTTCATCAGGTCGATGCCTTGGCCGAGGGCCTCGCGACACTGAGCCCACGCCGTCTTGACGAGCTCCTCGCGGAGTGCCGCAGTGTCAAGGTCAAACGCCTGTTCCTTTTTTTCGCGGATCGGCACGACCATCCCTGGGTGCAACGTGTCGATCGGAGCGCGATCGATCTCGGCAAGGGCAAACGCATGCTCGTAAAGGGCGGAACGCTGGATGCGAGGTACCAGATAACCGTGCCCAAGGATCTCCATGGCGTTTGACGAGGTGTACGCGCGGCAGGTCGCGCTTGTCGTGAGAGCGCTGCCGATCGTCGCGGAGGAGGATTGCTTTGCCCTCAAGGGCGGCACGGCCATCAACCTGTTTCTGCGTGACATGCGCCGCTTGTCGGTCGACATTGACCTTGCCTATCTGCCCATAGCTCCGCGCGAGGAGTCGCTCCGCGAGATCGATGCGGCGATGCGTCGAATTGCAGCTCGTCTCCGAGCCGGCTTGCGCGGATCGACCGTCAACGAAACGATGCTCAAAGGCGAGCGCACCGTGTACAAGCTGATCGTGAATCTCGACGGCGCACAGATCGTCGTCGAGGTCACGCCCGTACTACGCGGCTGCGTCTACCCGCCTGAGCTGCGACGCGTTTCAGCAGTGGTCGAAGAGGGGTACGGCTTCGCAGAAATTAAGACGCTTTCCGTCGCCGATCTGTATGGAGGCAAGATTGTGGCCGCGCTGGACCGCCAGCACCCCCGCGATCTCTTCGACGTGCACGAGCTGTTCGCGAACGAAGGCCTCGATGATCGACTGCGAGAGGCGTTCATCGTCTATCTGATCAGCCATAACCGCCCGATGCATGAAGTCTTGAGCGCGGAACCGAAAGACATGGCGCAGGAGTTCGCGCGTGGTTTCGTCGGCATGACCAGAGAACCGGTGGAACTACATGTCCTTACGGGCACGCGGACTAGGCTGGTTCACGCTGTGGTACGGGCGATGCCCGAGCAACACAGACGGTTCTTGGTTTCCTTTGAACGCGGTGAGCCAGAGTGGGGCCTGCTGACGGTCGAACGCATTGACGAGCTGCCGGCTGTGAAGTGGCGAATGCACAATCTCGCGAGCATAAAGAGGGGCAGGCGAGAGGAGCTCGTCGCGGCCCTCGAGAAAGTCTTGGCGCCCGCGGTGCGATGAGTTTCTGCTCGCCGCCAATCCCGCCATTCTTATCCAGATGTGACATCAACAATACCATCTATACTATTGTTATTACATTAGTTACAGCGTTTAGTAGCCGCGCGGAATCGGAGCCAAATTCGCCGCCTCTTTCCGCGGCCGGTCCATGTGGGAGGTCATCAGATCGGTAGTGTGGCAGTTCGGGAACGTTAACGGCAGGTGACTTCGGCCCTGTAATACTGCATAGAGCGCGCAATAATGGCATCCATTTGGATGCCCACCGGGGGGCCGTATGGCAGTTTCGACCAAGATCACCAAAGACGATAAGCTGGGTGAGAAGGTCATGGTGGCGTGCGCCAAGTGCGGTCCCGATCGTGCGCACGTCATCGCCGCCACTATTAAGGAGTACAACGAAGACGATTGCGACGGCGGCGGCTCTTTCGAATGGATCAATCGCTATGACATCATCCAGTGCTGCG
>DASWKF010000122.1:0-54506 GCA_036396795.1 Gammaproteobacteria bacterium
GTTGATCGGCGTCGCCCTGTTCAACGTCCCGCCTGCGTTCGTGTATCGCCTGCGGCGCGCCTCCGTGCTCGAGCGGGCCCGGCCATCCTTGCTGCGCACCTCGTTGCGTCTGCTCGGACGCAAGAGCCGCCGCCCGGGCTAACCGATCGCGGCGCCGGCGCCGCTCGTTTGTGACCATAATCACGGACGCTCCGGCGAAAATCCTGTAAATAACATAAGTTACCCACCAATCGGGCCCGCGAGTCATCACGCGCCGCTGTTGCGGTGCGAGGAAGTTCCGTCATGACCGACAAGCTTCAGCTTCCTCCTTATTACAAGGCGGCCATCCTGGGTATTGCCTTGATGTGCCTCGTCGTCGCCGCCGTCGGCGTCAGCTATTTCGGCATGAGCTCGAGCAACGAAGCCGCGGGGCGTGCCATCAACAACCTGGTTCCGGCACTGGACGAGCTGCAGTCCATGGATCGCGACCTCTATCAGGCGCAGATGGCGCTGGAGCGCGCGGCGCTGGGCAAGGACGCCGCCGAGCTCGAAGCGCAGATGGTCGTCTACGATCAGAACGTCGGCCAAACGTTCAGCCGCTTCAACGCCTATCAGGAGCGAACGACGGGTTTCCAGGATCAAGAGGAGCCGGTGACGAGCTACCTCGGGTTTCGCGCGCTCTGGCTCCAGGCCGCCGAGCGCCTGCGGGTCGCGGTCATTTCCGGAAACAGCGGCGAGCAGCTGCGCCCGCTGGTCGACCAAACTGCCGCGATATTTGCCGACATGCGGTTTTCCTTGGACCGCATTGCCGGATCGGTGATGGACCCGAGGCTGCTGGCCGCCAGAGAGGAGATGGCCGCCAGACAACGGGAAGCGCGGGGCATATTGATTGCGACGGTTATCGCCGCCCTGGTGCTCGGCGCGACGATCACGATTTCCGGCGTCGTCGGCATTCGCCGGCAATACGAGCAGATGGTCTCGCAGCAGGATCAGCGCGAGTTCGACTCGCGCCGCAAGGAGCTCGAGCAACGCATCCGCACGGCGTTCGAGCTGACCCAGAGCGAGGAGGCGGCGCTCACGGTCGTCGGCGACGTCCTCGAGGAGCTCGCCGATTCCAAGCACTATTCCGAGCTGCTGCTCGCGGATTCCAGCATGGCTCATCTGCGCCGCGCCGTCGGGGCGGAGATGCCGGAGATTGGCCGCGGCTGCAACGTCTTGCGGCCGGAGGATTGCCCGGCGGTTCGCCGCAACGCGCGCCTGGTCTTCCCGGACAACGACGCCTTCGAGGTTTGTCCCTACCTCAGGGGCCGCGGCGAGAACGGTTGCTCGGCCAGCTGCATTCCGATCAACATTCTGGGTCGCCCGGCCGGCGTCCTGCATACCGTCGGCCCGAAAGGTGAGCTGCCGACGCCGGAGCAGGACCAGGCCTTGCGCTCGCTCGCATCCGAGGCCGGCGACGTGCTCGGAATGCTGCGCGCGTTCGCGACCAAGGATCTGCAGGCCAACACGGATTCGCTTACGGGGCTCGCCAACCGGCGCAGCCTCGAAGCGACGATGCCCGCGATCATCTCGCGGGGCGTTTATGCGGTGGCTTTCGGCGACCTGGACTTCTTCAAGCAGCTCAACGACACTCACGGCCACGACATGGGCGACAAAGCACTGCGGCTGTTCGGCGACGCGCTGCGCGCATCGCTGCGGCCCGACGATCTGATCGCCCGCTGGGGAGGGGAGGAGTTCGTGATCGTGCTGCCGGGGCTGGTCGATGAGAAAGCGGTTCGCGTCGTCGACCGGGTTCGAGAGCGCCTGCACGACATGCTCGCGATGGGCGTCGTGCCGCAGTTCACGGTGAGCTTCGGCATGAGCGACTCGCGCGGCACGGATTCCTTTGACGACGTCGTCAACGCCGCCGACGAGGCCTTATTGGGCGCCAAGAAAGAGGGCCGTGACCGCATCATCTACGCGGTGCGCGACGAGAACGATCACCGCCTGACCGAAGAGATCGTAGACGAGAAGCGCATCGACTCCGGTGTCTACCGGAAGGTCGTCGCCTGAGCCGTTGCGGATGTCGGATTGGGAGCAGCGATTCGAGGAATGCGTCGCCCGGGAGCGCGACCTGGCGGTTGCGCTCATCGACGCCTCACGCGCGATGCTGGGCAGCCTGGGAACGGCGGGGGGGGCTCAAGCCGAGGCCGAGCGGATGTTCGCCGAGCGCTACGCCGAGTGGCGCGAGGCCGCCGACGCGATCAGCGAGCTTGCCCGGCGGCGGATCGAGCGCCGCGGGTGACGATGTTGCGTCTCAGCGCGCCCAAGTCGAGCGTGAGCCATCGAGCGACTGTCAACTCTCGAGCAGATCCGAGAACTTGCTGACGCGCGCGCCGACGGCCTCCGTGAGGCCGATGTAGCGCGGCTGTTCCCTGACGCGCGCGATCCACGCGCGCGTGTAGGGATAGGCCTCGAGGTCGAAGCCGCCTTCGTCGGCCACGTGCGTATACGCGTACAGCGAGATATCGGCGATCGAATATCTACCGCCGACGAAGAAATCCTGCCCCGAAAGATGTTTCTCCATGACGTCGAGTGCGTGGTAGCCGCCTTCCATCTTGGCGGGCAGCAGATGCTGGTTCTCCTCGAGCTTTTTCGTGAAGTGCCAGAAGCGCACGACGGCGATGTAGGGCTCGTGGCTGTATTGCTCGAATGCCTGCCATTGTAATACCTGCGCGCGCTGCCAGGGATCGGACGGCAGGAACGGAGAGCCTTCCGCGAGATGGAACAAGATGGCGTTCGACTCGGCAAGCGCCCGGCCGTCCGGCCACTCCACGACCGGCACGCGGTGATTGGGGTTCTTGGCAAGGAACTCGGGTGTTCGCGTCTCGCCCTCGAGTATGTCGACGTCGACGCGCTCGAACGCCTGGCCGAGCTGGCTCAGCAGCAGCCGGACCTTGTAGCAGTTGCCCGATTCCCAATGGTCGTATAGTCGAAGCATGCGGGCGTTCTCCGCCTCAAGCGAGGTCGGCAAGCTCCTTGAGCAGGACCGCTTGGGCCGAGAGCGGTCGCTCGTCGGGAGCGGGCCGGCTGGCGCGATAGCTGCCGTCGGCGCTCAGATCCCAAGCCTGCGAGTTGTCGCTGAGATAGATGTCGAGGTCGGACAGCAAGCGCTCGCGCAGGCGCCTGTCCCGAATAGGGAACATGATTTCGATGCGGCGAAAGAAATTTCGCTCCATCCAGTCGGCGCTGGCGCAATAGACCTCCTCGTCGCCGTTGTTGTGGAAGTAATAGCAGCGCGTGTGCTCGAGGAAGCGGCTGACGATCGATCGGACGCGAATGTTCTCGGAGACGCCGGGAATCCCGGGGCGCAGGCAGCAGATGCCGCGAACGATGAGGTCCACGTAGACGCCGGCAATCGATGCGTTGTAGAGCGCGCGGATGATCCCGGGCTCGACGAGCGCGTTCAGCTTGGCGATGATGTGCCCGGTGCCGCCGTTCTCGGCGTGCTCCGTTTCCCGCTTGATGAGCTCGAGGAGGCGCGCGTGCAGCGTGAACGGGGATTGATAGAGCAGGTTGAGCTGTGGCGTCTTCATAAGGCTCGTGATCTGGTTGAAGACCTGGTGGACGTCCTCCGCAATGTCTTCGTCCGCCGTCAGCAATCCGTAGTCCGTATAGAGCCTCGCCGTTTTCGGATGATAGTTTCCCGTTCCGAGATGCACGTATCGCTTGAGCCGCGCGCCTTCGCGGCGAACGACCAGGATCATCTTGCAGTGGGTCTTGTAGCCGACGATACCATAGACGACGTGTGCCCCGGCTTCCTGAAGCTTGTTTGCCAGATCGATATTGGCCGCCTCGTCGAAGCGCGCCCGAAGCTCGATGATCACGGTGACTTCCTTGCCGGATTTCGCGGCCGCAACGAGGTTATCGACGATGGGCGAATCGAAGCCGGTTCGATACAGGGTGTGCTTGATCGCCCGAACCTCGGGGTCCGTCGCGGCCTGCTGGACGAGCTCGATGACGGGCGCGAACGAATCAAACGGGTGGTGCAGCAACACATCTTCCCTGGCGATCGCCTCGAACACGGTCTTGCGCTCGAACAGCTTCTGCATTCTCGGCGTGAACGGCCGGTCGCGAAGCTCGCCGCGCTCGACGAGCGCGCTGACCGGTAGCAGCCGGTTGAGATTCACGGGGCCGTTGACCTCGTAGAGATACTGCCGCGCGAGCCCGAAGTGATCGAGCAGGAACTCCGCCAGGTCGTCGGGGCAGCCGTGGGCGATCTCGAGTCGGACGGCCTCGCCGTAACGGTTCTCGAACAGCTCCCCCTCGATGGCGCGCTTGAGATCGTCCATTTCCTCCTCGTCGACGTAGAGATCGCTGTTGCGTGTCACGCGGAACTGGTAGCAGCCGCTGATCGGAATGCCGGAGAACAAACGATCGACGAACGCATGGATGATCGAGGACAGAAACACGAAATCCGAGTCGCCCGTGTCCGGCAGGCGCTTGGGCAGGCGGATCAGCCGCGGCAGCACGCGCGGCGCCTGGACGATCGCGCGCGAGCAGGCCCGGCCGAAGGCATCTCGGCCGTGCAGGCTGATGATGAAGCACAGGCTCTTGTTCAGAATCCGCGGGATCGGCCGCGTCGGATCCAAGGTCGTCGGGCTCAAGACCGGCTCGATCTCGGTGTGGAAATAGTCGTCCAGCCAGGCGCGCTGGGCATCGTTCCATTGCTCGCGCTTGAGGAAGCGGATGCCCTTCTCGCTGAGCGCCGGAATGAGCTCGTCGTTGAGCGTGCGGTATTGCTCGGCAACGAGCTCGTGCGCTTTCGTCGAGATCATCTCGAGCAGCTCCTCGGTGCTGATGTGCTCGGGCCCGATCGGCGCGGGACTGAGCTCGAGGCGCTGCTTCAGGCCCGCGACGCGGATCTCGAAGAACTCGTCGAGATTCGTCGAAGAGATGCAGAGAAATTTGAGCCGCTCGAGCAGCGGGACGCGCGGGTCCTGCGCCTGCCTGAGCACGCGCACGTTGAACTCGATCTGCGAAAGCTCGCGGTTGATGTAGTAGTCGGGAAGCTGAAGATTGACGGCGTCCACGCGCGACGGCTCCGAATCGCAAGATCCATCTTATGTGAACAGTATACCGGCTCCGCGGCGGCGTATTTTCGCCCGCGGGGCACAGCGCTCGGCGGACGAAACGCGACTGACTGTCGCAAGCCGGAGACAGCTTTGAGCCGCAATCGGCTGATGCTATTGAGTATTTGCGTCATGCCGGTCAACGGGGGGCGCGCCAGTGCGTTCTTGGTTGCAACAGAATCGGAACATCGGCCGGTCCAAGCGCGGCCCCCAACATGGAAGGGAGTCATGAAACACTTGAAACGCTGTCTCATCTCGATCCTGCTTCTCACGCTGATCACGGCCTGCGGCGGCGGATCGAGCGATCAGACCATCGGTCAAACGCCCGAGGAGCCGGCGACCGTTGCGGTGTTGCTGAGCGATGCGACCGCAGAAGACTACGATCACGCTTACGCGACGATCACGCGCGTCGAGCTGCTCGGCGACGGCGGCAATCAGGTGATCTTCTCGGGCGAGGAGACCGTCGACCTGCTCGCGCTCAGCGACACGGTGCAGCTCTTCGCGGTCGACGAGGACGTCGAGCCAGGCGACTACGAGAAGATTCGCATTACGGCGTCCAGCCTCGTGCTCGTCGTCGAAAACGACGACGGGTCGACGCTCGAGACGACGGTCGATCTCGTAGCGAACGGCAAGATCGATCTAAATCCACGCGGGCCCTTCGCGATCGCGGCCGGCGGCATCGTGTTCGTGTCCCTCGACTGGGACGTCAACGAATCGTTGAAGCTGACCGAGACCGGCTCCGGCAGGATCATCATGCGTCCGGTGGTGTTCGTGGACATCGGTTTCGAGCCCGTGTTCAAGCGCGGGCTCGTGCGCGTGAGCGGCATCGTCCGCGAGCTTGCGCCCGACCTGAGCTACTTCAGACTGTGTTCGCTCGGTGACGCGACACAGCTCATCGATCGCCCGCTGCTGAACTCGTTGTGCCTCGACGTCGTCGTGGGGGAGAACACGGGTCTGTTCGGCGACGACGGCGAGCCGGTCATGCTCGTCGATCTGGCCGCGGGTGATCCCGTCACCGTGCTTGGATTGATCCGGCGCGGCGTCGACGAGCCGGACCTCATGCCCATAGAGGACGAGACCGGCGCGCTACCGCCGACACGCTTTCGACTGCTCGCGATCGTCGTCGAAGGCGGCGAGCCGGGTACCTGGAGCAAGCACCGCGGCGTGCTCGAGTCGGCGGTCGACCCGCTCACCGGCACCTTCGACTTTCTGTCTTTCGGCAGCGACCAGTCGCTCGCCGACACGCGCTTCGCTGGCCAGCTCTACGAAGAGACGCGGATCTTTTCCGTGTCGCGATTCGCGGGCATCACTGAGATCGATGCCTCCGAGCTTCGGGCCGGAGATTTCGCGCGCCTCGACGCCGTGCAGGTGCCGGCCGGCGATGCGGCCGATCCGGAGGTGCTGCGCATCGCCATCATGCTCGCGAAAACGCCGCCCGCGGAGCCGCTGGTCGCGATCAGGGGCGAGATCCTGAGCATCGACCTGGATACGGCCTCGCTGATGCTGGCGACGC
The DNA here is from genome assembly GCA_036396795.1 of Gammaproteobacteria bacterium. GTDB lineage: Bacteria > Pseudomonadota > Gammaproteobacteria > Steroidobacterales > Rariloculaceae > JAHEEM01. Next base: position 6,604 of record DASWKF010000122.1, read on the forward strand.
CGACGCTGGACCGCTGCGTCACCACCGACGATGAGACACGTATCTTCGAGGTGCTCGTCACCGGTGCGGCCGTGGAGACGATGTCCGCGACGCTTGCGGATCTCGACGTCGGTAGCAATGCCTTCGTCACGGGTGTCGAGGATTCCGGTTGCGTCGCCGCCGATCTGATCATTGCCGAAGGACAAACGCTAGACGATGCCGCGTAGGCAATGACCCCGGGCGCCGAACGGCGATGCCGTTCGCGCCCGCTTGCCGCGCTTGACCGCATTCGAGTAGGCCGGATATATTCACCCATATGGATGAATATATCCGGCAACCGCATTCGAGCCTCGACGACACGCTCGGCGCCTTGGCGGACCCGACGCGGCGCAGCATCCTCGACCGGCTCTCGCGCGGCGAGGCGCGCGTCACCGAGATCGCCGCGAGCTTCCCGATCTCGCTCAACTCCGTCAGCAAGCACATTCGCCGCCTCGAGCGGGCCCGCCTCGTCGAGCGGCGCGTCGTCGGTCGCGACCACTTGCTGCGCATGCGCCCGCAGCCGCTGGACGCCGTTGCGGCCTGGATCGCTCGCCAGACCGCGTATTGGGGCGCGCATCTTCAGGCGCTCGACGAGCACTTGCAGCGCCAGCAGCGCGGCGGAACGCGCAAGCGCAAGAAACGATGACGGACACGATCGAAGCCCGGGTCGAGCATCGCTTTGCCTCGTCTGCCGAGCGCGTGTTCGATGCCTGGCTGGATTCGCGCTCGGTGCGCGAGTGGATGGCGGCGGCGCTCAAGTCTTTCGGCTTGTCCGGCGACATTCGCCGCGTGGAGATCGACGCGCGGGTCGGTGGCCGCTTTACGTTCTCCGACATGCGCGAGGGCGGCGAGGCGCTGCACTGGGGCACTTATCTCGAGCTCGATCGCCCGCGCAAGCTGGTATTCACCTGGTTCACGAGCGAGGAGGACGAGGAGGCGAGCTCGTCACTGGTGACGCTCACGCTGGCGCCGGACGGCGAGGGTTGCGTGGCGACGCTCGTCCATCGCATGGACGCAGCCTGGACGGAATGGGTGCCGCGGGTCGAGGCGGGCTGGGGGCGCATGCTGTCGGCGATCGAGGCGCTGAACGCCTAGCCGCCGGCGCGATCCGAGCGGCTGCGCCACCCCGCCGGGCCGCGCTAGGATTCCTCCAGGCGCTGCGCTAGGATCAATCGCATGAAAACGCTCGTCTCGAGCTCGCTGGCCGGCGTCTTGTTGCTGCTCGGCGCCTCGCCGGCGCTGGCGGACCGGTTCTGGTGCGGCAATCGCTTGATCCGCGAAGAGATGCCGGTCGCGGAGCTCAAGGACAAATGCGGCGAGCCCGATTCGCTCGAGATCGTCGAGGAGCCCGTCTGGGCGACTTGGCCGAACGGCGGCGTCTACCAGGTCGGAACCGTGCAGAAGCAATACTGGGTCTACGACCGCGGTCCGCAGCGCTTTCCGGCGTACCTGACCGTCGAGGGCGGCATCGTGCAGGAGATCAAGCTCGCGCGCAGGCTGCCGACGGACCCGGAGATGCGCCGTCGTATCGGGCTCGGCGCATATCCGTGACGGTCGGCGAAACGCGGGTCGCATGCCCATGAGCACAAACGCGTAGCCAGAGCCGAGCATGGTCGCGATCAACTCCACGATGCTGCCGCTGGGCACCCCGGCGCCGGATTTCGATCTGCCCGACCCTGACGGCAAGCATTATCAACTGGCGGACTTCGCCGACGCCGACGGTCTGGTGGTCGCGTTCATCTGCAACCACTGCCCGTTCGTCAAGCATATCCAGAAAGAATTCGCGGCGTTCGCGCGCGACTACGCGCCGCGCAAGCTCGCGGTCATGGCGATCAACTCCAACGACGTCGAAACGCATCCCGACGATGCGCCCGAGCGCATGCGCGAGGTCGCGCAGCGTCTGGGCTACGTGTTTCCCTATCTCTACGACGAGAGCCAGGAAGTCGCGAAAGCCTACCGTGCCGCCTGCACGCCGGATTTCTTCCTGTTCGACGAGAATCGCCGGCTCGTCTATCGTGGTCAGTTCGACGGCTCGCGTCCGGGCAACGACGTGACCGTGACGGGCGCCGACTTGCGCGCCGCCGCCGATGCGCTGCTCGCCGGCGGGCAGCCCGATACGGATCAGGCCCCGAGCATCGGCTGCAACATCAAGTGGAAGCCGGGCAACGCGCCGGCGTATTTCGGATAGGATTAAATATAAATATATTCAGTGTATTATAATAACTTCATGAGGTAATTTCTCGAAGGGGGGCTCGTGAAAAATCCTAACGCCGGGCACGCGTCCGGTGGCTTCAAGCGTGTCGTCATGGTCCTTGCAATCGCCGCCGTTGCAGCCCCGCTGGGGATCGCAAATGCACAGGCGAGCTACACCCGCCAGGCGGTCACCGAGGACGTGATGACGCGGCCGTTCCCGCCGGTGCACATCATCGGCAATCTCTATCATGTCGGCACCTACGACCTCGCAGCGTTCCTGATCACGACACCCGAGGGCCACATTCTCGTCAACACCGGCGTCTACGATTCGGCGCCGCTGATCCGCGACAATCTCGAGGCCGCCGGCATCGGCTTCGAGGACATCCGCATCCTGCTCACCACGCAGGCGCACTGGGATCACGTCGCCGACCTCGCCGAGGTCAAGCGCCTGACCGGCGCCCGCTTGCTCGCGCACGCGGGCGACGTTGCCTCGCTCGAGGACGGCGGCGTTTCGGATTTCCGCTTTCCCGAGGGCCGCGAGCCGGTGTTCGAGCCGGTCACGGTCGACGAGGTCTTGCAGGACGGCGACACCATCGAGCTCGGCGGCACCGTTGTGACCCTGCTGCACCACCCGGGCCATACCAAGGGCGCGAGCAGCTTCCTGTTCACGACGGAAGAGGGCGGCGAGCCCTACGAGGTGCTCATCGTCAACATGGGCACGATCAATCCGGGCGTGAAGTTGCTCGCGATGCCGATGTACCCCGAGATCGCCGACGACTACGCGGCAACCTTCGCGGCGCAGAAGGCGCTGACGCCCGACGTCTGGGTGTCGTCGCATTCCCGGCACTTCGACCTGCATGAGCGATTCAAGGCCGGGGATCCGTACGACCCCATGCGCTTCGCGGATCTCGACGCCTACCGCGCCAAGATTGCGCAGTACGAGCAAGCCTATCTCAAGCAGCTCGAGGCGGAGCGCGCAGAGCACGCGCGCTAGCCGCCGCTTGATTCAAGAAACCCAGAAAGGGCGAGCCGATCCGGGAGGCGACTCGCCGGGCACGACGCACGAGCCGAGCGTCAAGCAGAGATTTGAGCGGCTGTCCTTCATCTCCCTGCTCGTGCTCGTGACTTTGCTGTTCCTTTATTTGCTCAGGCCGTTCTTCGGGCCGATATTCTGGGCTTGTGCCATCGGCGTGCTGTTTTCGCCGCTTTACCAGCGCTGGCTGGACATACTCGGGCACCGGCCCAACATCGCCGCGCTGCTCACACTCGCGGTATGCGTGGTCATCGCCGTCGTTCCGACGCTGTTCGTCGTCGTTTCGTTCTTTCGGGAGGGAGCCGATCTCTATCAAGCGCTGGAAAGCGGCGAGATTGATTTCGGCGTTTATATCGACCGGATAAGGCAGGCATTCCCGGCTCTTCAGGACCTGCTCGAGCGACTCAGTATCGACACAGCCACGCTCAGAGAGCAGCTGTCCGGGGCGGCGATCGCCGCGAGCCGCTATGTCGCGCAGCACGCGCTGCAGATCGGCCAGGGCACGGTGCAATTCTTCCTGGCGCTCGGGCTGATGCTCTACGTCGCGTTTTTCATGCTGCGCGACGGCCCCAGGCTCGTGCGTTTGCTGATCCGAGCCCTGCCGCTGGGGGACGATCGTGAACGGCAGCTTTTCAACAAGTTCGCCGAAGTGACTCGCGCAACGGTCAAGGGCAATCTAGTGGTGGCCGCGGTGCAGGGCACGCTGGGCGGGGTGATCTTCTGGCTGCTCGGGATTCCGGGGGCGTTCCTGTGGGGCGTGGTCATGACCTTGCTGTCGCTGATTCCTCTGGTCGGCGCCGGTCTGATCTGGGCGCCCGTCGCCGTTTATCTGTTCGCGGTCGGCGACTGGGGCCAGGGGCTCATCCTGACCGTGTTCGGCGTGGGCGTCATCGGCGTGGTCGACAACATTCTGCGTCCCATCCTGGTGGGCCGCGACACCAAGCTGCCCGACTACATCGTGCTGCTCTCGACGCTCGGCGGCTTCGTGCTTTTCGGCATCAACGGATTCGTGATCGGCCCCTTGATCGCGGCGCTGTTCGTGGCTTTTTGGGAGATCTTCATCCGCGATTTCCACACGCTGGAAACCGGGCTTGCGGGCGCCGATGTCCGCGGCGATACCCAGTAGGCAAGCTTCACTCGCCGACCACCGCTAGAAAGTCCGCCCACGGCGCAGGATTACCGTGAATCGGCACGACGGTGTCGACCTCAAGCCTGAGCCTTTGAACTTGGTTGTAGAGCACCATGTTGGCGTTCGTCGGCTCGGCCGGCGGCGGCTCGTGCGTGTCGAAGAGGTCGGCCTCGATGAGAATGCCCTCGTCCGGCAGGTAGGCGATCGCCATGCCCTCGGCGTGCTGCAGCGGATGCACGTAGTAGAGGTTCAGGTTGCGCTCGCCGTCGCTGATCACGTAGTTCTCGGTGAAGCGCTCGTAGTAGTAGCCCTCCGCGAGCTCGGTCGGCGGCCATAGCGACACCATGTCGGGCGCGAGCGTGCGCTGCGCGTAGTTGAGCACGTCGCGGGTGTAGAAATCGTAATTCAAGCGGTGCGTGACGATGGTCGCGCCGATGTGCATATAAGTGCGCAAGCCCCCGATGTGGTCGTGGTGCTGGTGGGTGTTGACCAGGAAGCGGATCGGCTTGTCGGGCGCGAGCCGCACGACCTCCTCGATGACCGCGAGGCTGCGCGCCTCGTCGATGGGCGCCTCGACGACGGCGACGAAGTCGTCGAACTCCACCGCGACGCTGTTGTGCGATGCGCCGCCGAGGAGATACACGCCGTCGGCGATCTCCTCGGTCTCGACGGTGACGGGGAAGGTCGCCGCGCGCACCGAGGCCGGCACCGTCACAGGATCGGGGCAGACGTTCGCTCGAATGTCCGCATAGGTGCCGCCGAAAGCATTGTGGCCGCCATTGATGCTCTGCGCCTGATAGTTGTCGTCCCAGCCCTGGTGCGAGTGCCAGCCGGTCGGAAAGCGAATGCCGTCGCCGATGTCCACGTAGCTCGCATTCGTGAATTCGTGCTCGTAATTCATGTCGCCGATCACCGGGTCCGGCACCCAGGTATGGATGCGCTGGAGCAGGTTCTCGCTGTTGATCGTCGCATCGGCCCGGTACTTGTCGAGCACCGTGATCGAGACGATCCTGACCTTCTCCGGCGCCACCGTCGGGCCATCGCGGCCCATCTCGCCGAGCTCCCAGCGCCACGTGGCGACCGGGTTCGCGCCCGGCAGCCGCGCGGCTTTGAGAAAACCGTGCGGGTTGATCCAGAGATCGAGCTGCCAGAGCCCCGCGTCCTCAGGCCGCGCTGCCACGGGCGCGCCTTCGGGCCCGTCCATGTGCCAGCCGTACTCGCCGTTGACCATGAAGGTCTGCTGCGCGTGCTGCTGCGTCGGTGTGCCGCCGAGCCAGCCGAGGCCGTATTTCCACGACGCGGGGTTTTGCCCCGGCGGACGCTCGAAGGTTTCCTTCATCGTGCCGGCGTCCCAGCTCATCGTGCGCGTGTAGCTCTCGAGCACGCCGCGCGGCCAGTCGATGTTCTTGTCGTTGAGGCGCTGCTGGCCGACCAGGCCGGAGTAGCCGGAGCCTGAGATCGTCACGCAGCTCAAACGATTGGTGCCGATGGCTTGCTCGGCGGCTCTCAGGATCGGCTCGGGATCCAGGTATCCTGGCGGGTACTCCTGCGCGAGAGCCGGAGCAGCGGTGCATAGCAGAAGAATCCAGAGAAATAGGGCGGCAGGTCTCGTTGTCATTTTGTTCTCCCCGGCCGTTTGAGTCGGTGATCAAACGGGGATCGGAATTATACCGCCCAATCAGACAAAAGTTTCCCGGAAGTGGCCGATCACGGCAGATCGTTAACAGGTAATATGCGGGGTGATGCATCTGAGAGGTTTAGCAGTATGTCCAAAGAACGCAGCACAAGAAAGGAAGGCAAGAAGCAACCTACGATGACTCCGAAAGAGCGAAAGGCGGCGAAGAAGGCCAAGAAGGAAGCTGCCAAGTCCAAGAATCGCTAGCGAGGAGACCGTCGCTTATCGGTCGGGCCGTACGGCGGCTACGGGTTGCGCCCACAAACGTCATAGAAGATTTAGGAGATGTGCCATGGCTACTTACGTGTGTCTTATCAAGTGGACGCAGCAAGGAATCGAAAATATCAAGGACAGCCCTAAGCGCCTAAGCGACGCCAAGAAAGCCTTCAAAAAGGAGGGTGCCAATCTTAAGGCGTTCTACATGACGATGGGGCCGTACGATATGGTCTCGATAGCCGAAGCGCCGGATGATGCCACGCTCGCCAGAGTCTTGCTTCGCCTTGGATCGTCAGGAAACCTCAGTACTACCACTCTGCGTGCCTTCGGCGAGTCGGAGTACAGGGAAATCATCAGCTCTATCTAGACGGACCGGATTCAGGTTGTCGTCTGTGAGGGATAAGCGAATCGAGTATTGAGCAAACTCGTCTCCCCGCCGCTGATCGGAACGTCAATCGCGAAGGCGATCGCGCCTCTGGCCGAACTGCATTTCGATCGCGATGCCGACTTCGGGCGTCGCCTCGCGCTCCTCGGTGAGCTTGCGACGAGGCCAGGCGATACCGCCACGCAGCTCGAGGATCAGCCCGTCGGGGTTGATCTGACGGCGCATGATCAACCGCAGCGCGCGGCGCGTTAGCTCTACTTCATTGTCCGTCGCGCCCTCCACCTGTGCCTGCCACGCAAGGCCGGTGCGCTGGCCGATAGTCTGGAACAAGGTGAGCTGCGTGTACCACTCCAGGCCGATGGTCTCGTCGGTGTACTTGCCGAGAGTGCTCCAGCGCAGCAGGAACCGATCGGACATGATTCGATCCACATTGATACGTGTGGTCGTGCCGAAGCCTTCGGTGTTCTGCCAGAACACGGTTTCGCGCACGTTGAACACATAACGTTCGGCGAAGGCGCGGACGATTTCGTATCTGACGCGCGCGTACGGATCGAGCGGCAGGCCGGCGCGTACACCGATGCTCGCATCGAAATCGTTGCCGGTTCGCTCGGGGTTGGAATAACCGAGACCCAGCAGCACGCTTTCGTCCTCGAGCGTGCCGAACTGAGGCGTCGGCAACGCGTCGAAATCGTCTTCGGTGTCGCTGATGTAATCGTCCTCGCCGACGCGCCCCGCGAACGCGGACATGCGTTCGTCCCACTGTGGCAGCTGCAGGCGCGCGCGAAAACGCAATCGAGGATCGAAGCCGTCATAGTCGGTCCACAACCCGCCGACGGTCGCCGTACCATATGTGGCCCGATATTCGTCGTAGTGGATCTGATCTCCAAACAGCCCATCGAGCCACGCCGAGGATGCGCAGGCTGTCACTGTGAGGCTGCGTCGCACGCGCTGTGGAACGGTGAGATCCTCTTCGGGGAGCTGTGCGCAGATCTCCATCGGGCCCACGTCTTCCGCCGGCGGCCCCTCGGCCATCGAATCGTCTTCGGTCATGGTGTCGGGCTCAAGCTCCCGTTGGCTGTCATCGGGCGGCTCGGCTTCGGGCTGAACGGGTTGAGTCTGCGGCGACGGTTCCACCCCGGGCTCGGGCGGCTGCGCCAGAGCGGCCGTGGATACGAATACCCATATCAGCGCGAGCGCCGCACTCGTGCTTGATGGTCTGGCCGCGCAGCGTTCTGAAATCGCTCTGCCGATTGGCGCGTGCGCACACATATGTCCTGTTTTTGTCGGTAGCCTCGGGAAAATCAACGCGATCGCATTGCCAGAGTTTCTTTCGACGCCGCGCCTGTCGTCTATCATGGCCGCCGTCATAGCTGTTCTGCTGCCGAGGGTGTCCCTCACGTGCTCAGGCTCAACCTAGCACTTCCTCTCAAACTTCCGCACAGGCGCCGGTCGAGGGAGCTCACAGACATCCAACCACTCGTATTCGTGCGCGTAGCCGGAAGGCCTGTTCCTATACTGCTGCAGCCAGCGCCGGCCGTCGCGCTCGATGACGCGGATTTCCATTGGTAGGGAACCGCCTAGACGCCCTGGACATTTGTCCAGTAGTGTGACATGCGCGGGCGTGAGAAGCGAGGTCGGCCCGGAACTTGCATCGTTAGCGACTGGAAGCCGTTACAACGAAATCTTCGAGATGACGCGCTATTTCACGCTAATAATCCTTGGATTCTCTGGTCCAGTGTTTGCCAGTTGGCCCGCCTACGAAGAAATTGATGCAAATCACGATGGGAAGGTCGATGCAGCGGAGGCTGAACGCGTAGCGGGGCTCGATTTTCTAACAGCGGATAAGAACCAAGATGGTGTACTTACCCGCGTAGAGTATGCGATGGCAGCCGACGCCCCCGCGCCTCCCTCACTAGTCGTAGAATGAGCAAGAACTGAGCCGGGCTTTGCACTGAAACTCGACCCCGGTAGCGATCCACATATCCAGGCCGTAGAACCGCTGTAGCACGTACGTCCCGGGTCACGGCGCGATGTAAATACCGGCCCTACCTGGCTCAATATTCCGTGCAAGTCAACACGCTCGGCGCAATGCCGAGCGGGAAACGACAAGCCTATGGATAAATGGGGGGACGCCAGAAAAAGCGTCATAAGCTACTGAAATATAAAGTGTAGTGGTGGAGGCGGCGGGAATCGAACCCGCGTCCGCAAGCCCTCTGCCCCAAGCTCTACATGCTTATACCGCCTTTGTTCTCGCTCTGAGCTACCCGGCGGGCGGGGAAAACCCAGAGCCAGTCTAGTTAATTTTTAGCGGTCGGGCCCTAGACGTACCTTCGCGCGAGCTTGTGTGGATGACTCCCGGATCCGGACGCACAAGCACGAACCGGGCGGAAGGCACTGAGCTGGTTTTTAAGCAGCTAGAGCGTAGTTGTCGTCGTTGGCAACTAATAGTTTGCAGATGGTTTTACGAGGTTGTCTGCACCTCGGCATGCACTTGAGGGTTCGCGACCCACGTCGAAGCCGATCGCCCCCATGACGCACAAGTTTAGGGCGTCGGAGGCCGATTACAAGGGCCAAATCCCCAGTTTCCTCAACCTTTTCCGACAGCCTTCATCGCCCGGGCCTTGTCGCGCTGCCAGTCGCGGTCCTTCTCGGTGGCGCGCTTGTCATATTGCTTCTTGCCCTTGGCGAGGCCGACGCAGAGCTTAGCCTTGCCCTTGCTCCAGTAAAGCTCCAGCGGCACGAGCGTATAGCCCTTGCGCTCGACGAGGCCTGCGAGGCGATCGATCTCGTCGCGGTGCAGCAGCAGCTTGCGCGTGCGGCTGGGATCGGCGCTGACGTGCGTCGATGCCGTATTCAGCGGCGTGACGTGCGAGCCCAGCAGCCAGAGCTCGCCCTCGCGCAGAATGACGTAGCTCTCCGAGAGCTGGGCTTTGCCCGCCCGCAGGCTCTTGACCTCCCAGCCCTGCAAGGCCATGCCGGCTTCGAGGCGCTCCTCTATAAAGAAGTCGAAGCGCGCTTTCTTGTTCTGCGCGATCGTGTTGGGGGACTGCTTGGCGTTCTTTCTGGCCATGACTGGCCAATGATCCTAGAATCTAAGCCAAAAAACACGCTGGAGAACTCATGGTTGCCGATATTGCCGCACGCCGACGCACCTCTTTGCATGGTGAGTGGTCCTCCCGCTTTGCGTTCATTCTCGCCGTTGCCGGGTCCGCGGTCGGTCTCGGCAATATCTGGAAGTTCCCGTACATCGCCGGGGAGAACGGCGGCGGCGCGTTCGTGCTCTTCTATCTCTTCTGCGTGTTTCTGATCGGTCTGCCGATCATGATGGCCGAGATCCTGATCGGCCGGCGCGGCCGCCGCAACCCCGCGGCGACCATGCGGCTTTTAGGTCAGGAGGAGAGCGGCAACGGCGCCTGGGGCGTAGTCGGCATTGTCGGTGTGTTCTGCGGTGTGCTGATTCTCTCGTATTACAGCGTCATCGCCGGCTGGGCGCTCGCCTATGTGCTCGAGGGCGCCTCCGGCGTATTCACGGGCGCGGATGCAACGGCGGTCGGCGCGGTCTTTTCCGGCATGGCCGGTAGCTGGCTCACGACCGGGTTCTGGCACACGGTCTTCATGGCGATGACGATCGGCGTCGTCGCCAAGGGCGTCGAGCGCGGCCTGGAGAACGCCGTGCGCGTGCTGATGCCGGCGCTCATCGGCCTGCTGCTGGTGCTGCTGGGCTACAGCATGATCGCCGGCGATTTCGCCGGCGGGCTGGACTTCATGTTCGCGCCGCGGTTCTCGGAGCTCACGCGGGAAGGCGCATTGATCGCGCTCGGGCACTCGTTCTTCACCTTGAGCGTCGGCATGGGCGCGGTCATGGCCTACGGCGCCTATCTGCCCGACGAGCATTCGATCGGCAGGACCTCGATCGCGATCGTCGCCGCCGATACCGCCGTGGCTATACTCGCGGGCCTCGTCATTTTTCCTATCGTGTTTGCGAACGGGCTCGATCCCGCGACCGGTCCCGGCTTGATCTTCCAATCGCTGCCGCTGGCTTTCGGCCAGCTTCCCGGCGGGCGGATCGTCGCGGCGCTGTTCTTCGTGCTATTGACCTTCGCCGCCTGGACCTCGGCGATCAGCATCATCGAGCCCGGCGTCGCCTGGCTCATGGAGACCTGGGGCTTGAGCCGTAAGAGGGCGGCGTGGTCGCTGGGCGGCGCGATCTGGTTTTTCGGGTTTTTAAGCGTCTTGTCTTTCAATCTCTTGAGCGAGGTCACGTTCTTTCGCGGAACGTTCTTCGACAACCTCGATTTTCTGACGAGCAATATCCTCTTGCCGCTCGGCGGCCTGGCGATCGTCATCTTTGCCGGTTGGGTCATGTGCCGGAACTCCACCGCGGAGGAAATCGACCCGGCCGCCGGCGGCGGCTACCGGCTCTGGCGATTTCTCGCGCGCTACGCGGCGCCGGTCGCCGTGGTCATGATCTTTCTCAATGCCATCGGCGTATTCTGAGTCTCAGAAAAACTCGATGAAGTCGGTCCGCCGGAAGGAACGCGTGCCTTTTAGCGCCAGCCAGATGTTCGATCTCGTGAATGACGTCGGCGCTTATCCTGAGTTTATGCACTGGTGCCGCGGCGCGAAGGTGCATCATGCGAGCGACGAGTGGGTCGAGGCGACGCTCGAGGTCGGCATCGGCGGGTTGCGCAAGGAGCTCTCGACGCGCAACCGGCTGGAGCGGCCGAGCCGGATCGCGATCGAGCTTCTGAACGGCCCGTTCCGCTCGCTCGAAGGCGAGTGGGGCTTCACGGAGGCTGACGGCGGCTGCGAGGTGAGCTTGAGGCTCGATTTCGAGGTGTCCTCGATGCCGCTCAAGTTCGTCTTCGAGCGCCTGTTCGAGGAGATCGCGCGCTCGCAGGTCGCGGCCTTCATCGAAAGAGCGAAGGAGATCTATGCTTGAGCGTGGCCCGGTCGCGCACGTCGAGGTCGCCTACGGCACCGCGCAGCGGCAGTCGCTGATCGAGCTGCCTTGGCGCGCGGGCCTGACGGCAGGGGAGGCGGTCGAGGCGTCGGGGCTGCTCGAGGAGTATCCGGAGATACTCGAGCGCCCACTGGTGCTCGGCATCTTCGGTGCGCGCGTCGAGCGCGACCGCGTGCTCGAGGCTGGTGATCGCGTCGAGATCTGCCGGCCGTTGATTCAGGATCCGCGCGACATGCGGCGCGAGGCGCTCGCTCGCGGCGGCGTCATCGGCCGGCCCGCAGGCTCAGCAAAGAATTAAGATGGCGGATCGAGCGGCACGTTTTTCTCGAGCCTCGAGACCACGTCGCCGTCGAAGTAGACGATCAGCCAGCGGCGCTCGATGCTGTCGTCGTCGCGCCCGCGCTGGAGGAAATAGGTGTAGTCCCAGCGATCCTCATGGAAGCTGTCCTGGACCATCGGCGTTCCGAGCAGAAACTGGATCTGGCTCTTGGTCATGCCGACCTGGGCCTGCTCGATCGCGGATTCTTCCAGGAGATTTCCTTGCTCGATGTCGATGCGGTAGATGCAGGCGCTCAAGGACAGCGCGCCCAGCATGAGAACGATTCTCAGTCGCCGTGTCAGCGCCGCGAACATGGTGGAGAGCACATCTGCATATGGTTCATAATGACCTAGGCATGATAACCCACAGCGGGAGTCAGTAGAACGTGACCGGACAAGATCTGCGCAAGGTCGGGCTCAAGGTAACGTCGCCGAGGCTCAAGATTCTGGAGATTCTGGAAACGAGCTCGGAGCGGCACATGAGCGCCGAGAACCTCTATAAGGCACTGCTGGACGCGGGCGAGGAGTTCGGCCTCGCAACCGTCTACCGGGTGCTCACCCAGTTCGAGAACGCGGGCCTCGTCGCGCGCCACAACTTCGAGGGCGGCACCGCGGTGTTCGAGCTCACCGACCGCACGCACCACGATCATATGGTGTGTCTCAAGACCGGCCAGGTCATCGAGTTCGTCGACGAGCGCATCGAGCAGCTGCAGCGCGAGATCGCGGACAAGCACGGCTACGTCATCGAGGAGCACAGCCTGGTGCTCTACGTGCGGCCGAAAGAGAAGAAAAACGCCTGATCGATTGCTGCGTCTATTTGCCCGCCTGCGCGATCATCTCCTCGGCATGCGCGCGCGCCGTCGCGGTGATCTCGAGCCCGCCGAGCATGCGCGACAGCTCCTCGACGCGTTCCTCGGCATTCAAGCTGCGCACGTTGGTGCGCGATTTCTCGCCGTCGGTGAGCTTGCTGACGCGGAAATGATGCTGGCTCTGGCTCGCGACTTGCGCGAGGTGCGTGACGCAGAGCACCTGCCGGTCCGAGGCGATGTCCCGCAGCCGCCGGCCGACGATCTCGGCGACGCCGCCGCCGATGCCCGCGTCGACCTCGTCGAAGACCAGCGTCGGCACGCTGGTCGCGCCCGCGCTGATGACCTCGAGCGCCAGGCTCACGCGTGACAGCTCGCCGCCCGAGGCGACTTTGGAGATCGGCCCGAAGTCCTGGCCCGGATTCAGCGTCACCTGAAACTCGACGCGGTCCATGCCGTCGGCGCCGGCGCGCTCGCGCGGCTTAGGCGTGAGCTCTGCACGAAACCGGCCGTGCGCGAGCCCGAGCTGGCGCAACTGCGCCGAGACCTGCTCGGCGAGCGATTCGGCGCTTCGCGCGCGCGCCTGGGAAAGCGCCTCGGCGGCGCCGGAATATTCGCCGGCGGCGCGCTCCGCGCGTTGCTCGAGCAGCTCCAAGGTCTCGCTGCCGTTTTCGAGCTCGGCGATGCGCGCCTCGAGCCTGCTTCTAAGGCTCGGCAGGTCCGCCTCGTCGACGCGGTGCTTGCGCGCGAGATCGGCGATTGCGCCGAGACGCGTCTCCAGCCAGTCGAGCCGCGCGGGGTCGGCTTCCAGCCGGTCGCGGTAACGGGCGAGGTCCGCGGCGGCCTCGCGGAGCTGAATCTCCGCTTCGGCGACGAGAGTAGCCGTGGGGGCGAGCGCGGTATCGAGCCGCGCGACGCTTTCGAGCTCGCGCCTCGCGCTGGCAGCGAGCGAGTACGCGGAGCCCGCGTCGCCTTCGTAGAGCTGGCTCAGTGCCGCATCGAGCGCCGCCGCGAGCTGGTCGGCATGGGCGAGCCGGTTGCGCTCGGCGCCGAGCTCCTCGGGCTCGGCCTCCTTGAGGTCGAGCCGCGCGAGCTCCTCGGCTTGAAAGCGCAACAGCTCCAACTGCGCCTCGCGGTCGGCGCCGCCGCGGCGCCGCTCGGCAAGCTCCTGCTCCAGGCTCTGCCAGCTCTTGAAGCGCTCCGCCGTGGTCGCGACGAGCGTCTCGTGGCCGCCGTGGAAGTCGAGAATCGCGCGCTGCGTCGCGCCGCTGCGCAGCGACTGGTGTGCGTGCTGGCCGTGGATGTTGACGAGCTGCTCGCCGAGGATGCGCAGATCCTGCAAGGTGACCGGGTGGCTGTTGACGAACGCCCGCGAGCGGCCTTCGGCGCCGATGAGCCGGCGGATCAGGCAGCAGTCGTCCTGGTCGAGCCCTTGCTCGCGTAGCCAGTACGATGCCGGATGATTCGCGGGGCACTCGAACAGCACGCTGATCTCGGCGCGCTCGGCGCCCTGGCGCACGCTGTTCGCCTCCGCCCGGTCGCCCAAGGCGAGACCCAGGGCGTCGATGAGTATCGACTTGCCGGCGCCGGTTTCGCCGGTGAGCACGCTCAAGCCCGTATCGAGCTCGAGCTCGATCTCGTCGACGACGGCATAGTTCCTGATGCGAATCAGGCTGAGCATGCTCAGCGCCCGTCGGGCCGGCGCGCGCTCCTTTCGGAATGGCCCCAGCTCAGCTTCGAGCGCAGCAGCTCGTAGTAGTCATAGCCCTGCGGGTGCAGGAGCGTCACGGTGTCCTTGGCGACGGTGATCGTGAGCTTGTCCTCGGTGCCGAGCTCGCCCAGCGCTTCGCCGTCGCAGTTGACCTCCGCGGTATCGCCGAAGCGTGTCTGCGCGCGCACTTCGACGCGGCTCGTCGCCGGGATGACCAGCGGCCGGTCGCTGAGCGTGTGCGGGCAGATCGGCACGATCACGAGCGCATCGACCGTCGGCTGGATGATCGGTCCGCCGCAGGACAAGGCATAAGCCGTCGATCCCGTCGCCGTCGCCACGATCAGTCCGTCTCCGCCATGGGTGTTAACGTAGTCGCCGTCGACCCAGGTCAGGAAGTCCTGCATGTGGGCGGGATTGCCGACTTTCGTGGTGACGTCGTTGAGCGCGAGCAGAGAACGCCCGGAATGCTCGGGGCCTTCGAGCCGGGCTTCGAGCATGATGCGAGTTTCTTCGATGTAGTCGCCGGCCAGGATCGCATCGATGATCTCGAGCATATGCTCCGGCCTGACGTCCGTGAGAAAGCCGAGCCGGCCGAGATTGACGCCGAGCAGCGCAACGGTGTCGCTCGCCGCGGCGCGCGCCGCATGCAGCAAGGTGCCGTCGCCGCCGATGGCGACGATCAAGTCGGCCTTCGATGCGAGCTCGGCTTCGGGCAGACGCGGGATCGCCGCAAGCGTGTCCGGTATCCCGGCCTGCTCTTGAAGCAGCACGTCGATGCCGAGCTTGCCGAGATGCGTGCCGATGTCGGCGGCCGGCCCGGCCACGTTGCTCGCGTTGAGCTGTCCCCAAAGACCGATCGTTTTGAACTTCGATTTCATCGCGGCTCGTCGCGGCAACCGGGCGAATTGTACTTAAAACGGCAGAGCAACGGTCAGGATTGTAGCGCTCGCGCCGCCGCCGGCCGTTGCTTGACAGTCGCGGCAACGGGTTGCTAGCGTGTTGCCACCTCAGTCGAGACGGGAGCGTATACTGGCGCGCGATGTCCGCGAGCAAGCTGCCAGAGATCCCCAGCGAGCGAGCTCAGCATCTACTCAGGGTGCTGGTCGAACGCTTCATCAAGGACGGCCAACCCGTCGGATCGAGAACCTTGTCGCGCGACTCCGGGCTGGATCTGAGCCCGGCGACGATCCGCAACATCATGGCCGACCTCGAGGAGCTCGGCTTCGTGACCGCGCCGCATACCTCGGCCGGGCGCGTGCCGACGAGCATCGGTTACCGCTTCTTCGTCGACACGCTCGTCAAGCTCAAGCCGCCGAAAGGCGACGAGCTCAGGCAATTCGAGGACCTGCTGATGCCGGCGGACTCCAAGTCCCTGGCGTTGTCGGCGTCCAATCTGCTGTCCTCGGTCACCAAGCTCGCGGGCGTAGTCACGCTGCCGCGCCGCCGGCATACCGAGCTGCGGCAGATCGAGTTCCTGCCGCTTTCGGACAAACGCGTGCTGGCGATACTCGTGCTCAACGATCGTGACGTTCAGAACCGGATTCTGCACGTGCATCGCGACTTCGACGCGGATGAGCTGCAGCGCGCCGGAAACTATCTCACCCGGCAGTTCGGCGGCCGCGCGCTCCACAAGGTGCGCGAGGCGTTGCTGCGCGATCTTCAGGAAACCCGGGCGAACATGAACGAGCACATGGTGGAAGCCATCAAGATGGCGCAGCAGGCGTTTCCCGAAGCGGATTCGGAAGGCGGCTTCGTCCTCGCCGGCGAGACCAACCTCATCGGTCTCGAGGGGCTCGCCGACATGGGCAAGCTCAAGCGCCTGTTCGAGGCCTTCGGCGAGCAGCGCGACATCCTGCACCTGCTGGACCAGAGCCTGCACGCGCCCGGGGTGCAGATCTTCATCGGCCAGGAATCCGGCTATCAGCTGCTCGACGAGTGCAGCGTCGTCGCCGCCCCCTACTTGAGCGACGACGACACGATGGGCGTGCTCGGCGTCATCGGCCCGACGCGCATGGCCTACGAGCGCGTGATTCCGATCGTCGACGTGACCGCTAAACTGTTGGCGAGCGCCTTGAACTCGAGGGCCTAGCCCCCATCTTCGAGAATTAACGACCCCGGCACGCCGCCATTCGGGGCTGCGATGGCGTATCTTGCCGACGGTCGGGGGATCCCGAGCCGTTTCACCGTATCGAGGGAGGACGACCAGCGATGAGTCAAGATGCCCCGGAGCAGAGCCGCGAGGACACTGACGAGGCGCCGTCCGGGGCCGGGCCGGCGTCGAACGAGCTCGAGGCGCTGCGCGAGGAGGCGGCCGAGTATCGGGAGCGCTACCTGCGCGCCGCCGCGGAGACCGAGAACGTCCGCAAGCGGGCCGAGAGGGACGTCGAGAACGCGCGCAGATACGGCCTGGAGCGCCTGGCGCAGGCACTCTTGCCGGTTCGCGACAGCCTCGAGGCCGGGCTCGCAACCGCCGACAAGGCCGACGTCGAGGCCCTGCTCGAGGGCAAGCGGGCGACGCTGCGGCTGCTCGACGCGGCCCTGAAGCAGGTCGGGATCACCGAGCTCGATCCGCTGGGCGAGCCATTCGACCCGGAAAAGCACGAGGCGATGACGATGCAGACCTCGGCCACGGCCGAGCCGAATACCGTGTTGACGGTGATCCAGAAGGGTTATGCGATTCACGACCGCTTGCTGCGGCCGGCGCGGGTGATCGTGTCCCGGGCCGCGGAGCCGGAGGCGGCCGACTGAGGAACGGACGAGCAGGGCGCTCCGCGGGGCGCCTTGAAATAGGTTCAGGACCCCCCATCTAGGACGCTTAGGGTATTGAACAATGAACGCTGGAGTACATGAGCGATGGGACGAGTGATCGGAATCGACCTGGGAACCACGAATTCCTGTGTTGCCGTCATGGAGGGCGACAAGGCCAGGGTCATCGAAAACAGCGAGGGCGACCGCACCACGCCTTCGATCGTGGCGTTCACCAAGGACGGTGAGGTGCTCGTCGGTCAGACCGCGAAGCGTCAAGCCGTCACCAATCCCAGGAACACGCTGTTCGCGATCAAGCGTCTGATCGGCCGGCGCTTCAAGGACGAGGTCGTGCAGAAGGACATCGACATGGTGCCCTACAAGATCGTCGGCGCGGACAACGGCGACGCCTGGGTCGAGGTCAACGGCAAGCAGATCGCGCCGCCGGAGGTTTCCGCGCAGGTGCTCGCCAAGATGAAAAAGACCGCCGAGGACTACCTCGGCGAGACGGTCACCGAGGCCGTGATCACCGTGCCCGCCTATTTCAACGATTCGCAGCGCCAGGCGACCAAGGACGCCGGCCGCATCGCCGGGCTCGAGGTCAAGCGCATTATTAATGAGCCGACCGCGGCGGCGCTGGCTTACGGGCTGGACAAGAAGCGCGGCGATCGCAAGATCGCCGTTTACGATCTAGGTGGCGGCACCTTCGACATCTCCATCATCGAGATCGCCGAGGTCGACGGCGAGCACCAGTTCGAAGTGCTGGCAACCAACGGCGACACCTTCCTCGGCGGCGAGGACTTCGACAAGCGCATCATCGACTACCTCTCCAAAGAGTTCGAGAAGGAGAGCGGTATCGATATCCGCAAGGATCCGCTGGCGATGCAGCGCCTCAAGGAAGCCTCCGAGAAGGCCAAGATAGAGCTGTCCTCGCGGCAGCAGACCGAGGTCAACTTGCCGTACGTCACGGCGGACGCGAGCGGGCCGAAGCATCTCAATATCAACCTGACCCGCGCCAAGGTCGAATCCCTGGTGGAGGATCTGGTTGCGCGCACGATCGAGCCCTGCAAGATCGCGCTCAAGGACGCCGGGCTCAAGGTCGCGGAAGTCGACGACGTGATTCTCGTCGGCGGGCAGACGCGCATGCCCAAGGTGCAGGAAGCCGTGCAAACGTTTTTCGGCAAGGAGCCGCGGCGCGACGTCAACCCTGACGAGGCCGTCGCGATCGGCGCCGCCATCCAGGCCGGTGTGCTTTCGGGCGAGGTCAAGGACGTGCTGTTGCTCGACGTGACGCCGCTGTCCTTAGGCATAGAGACCCTCGGCGGCGTGATGACGCGGCTGATCGACAAGAACACCACGATTCCGACGAAGGCGCATCAGGTGTTCTCGACCGCCGACGACAACCAGACCGCCGTGACGATCCACGTGCTCCAGGGCGAGCGCGAGCGCGCGGGCGACAACAAGTCGCTCGGTCGCTTCGACCTGACGAATATTCCGCCGTCGCCGCGAGGCATGCCGCAGATCGAGGTCTCCTTCGACATCGACGCCAACGGCATCCTCAACGTCTCGGCGAAGGACAAAGCGACCGGTAAGGAGCAGAAGATCGTCATCAAGGCCTCATCGGGCCTGAGCGACGAGGAGATCGAGCGCATGGTCGCCGATGCCGAGGCGCATGCCGCGGAAGACAAGAAATTCCGCGAGCTCGTCGACGTCCGCAACCAGGGCGACGCGCTGGCGCACGCCACCGAAAAATCGCTCAGCGAGCTCGGCGACAAGGTCGAAGCCCAAGAGCGGGCCAATATCGAGAGCGCGCTCGCTGCCCTCAAGGAAGCCGTCAAGGGCGACAGCAAGGAGGCCATCGAGGCCAAGGTCAAAGCGCTCAGCGAAGTGTCGGGCAGTCTCGCGCAACGCCTCTACGAGCAGCAGGCCGCCAAGTCGGCCGAAGCCGGTGAGGATGCCGGCGGCGGCGCCGAGAGAAAAGGCGAGGAAGGCGTCGTCGATGCCGAGTTCGAAGAGGTCGACGACGACAAGAAAAAGAGCGCTTAAGAGCCGCGACGCGGAACTCGCACAGAGCGACGAGCCGAAGGGCGCCGCCGAGGGCGCCCTTCGGCCATGTTGAGGGACAGGTATGGCGAAGCGGGACTATTACGAGGTGCTCGGCGTCGGCAGGGACGCGTCGGAGGCCGATATCAAGAAAGCCTATCGGCGGCTGGCGATGAAGCATCATCCGGATCGCAATCCGGAGAATCCCGAGGCCGAATCCAAGTTCAAGGAAGCCAAAGAGGCTTACGAGATCCTGTCGAGCAAGGACAAGCGCAGCGCCTACGATCAGTTCGGCCACGCTGGGGTAGACGGCAGCCGCGCAACCGGCGGCGGCTTCGGCGGCGCGGACGCCTTCAGCGATATCTTCGGCGACGTTTTCGGCGACATCTTCGGCGGCGGGCGCCGCAGCCGCAATCAGGTCTTCCGCGGCGCGGATCTGCGGCACGAGCTCGAGCTGACGCTCGAGCAGGCCATCGCCGGCGACTTGGTCAGCATCGACGTGCCGACTCAAGTCGAGTGCAGTCGTTGCAACGGCGTCGGCGCGGAGCCCGGGACGGAGCCCAGCCCGTGCACGACTTGCAACGGCGCGGGCCAGGTTCGCGTTCAACAGGGCTTCTTCTCGATTCAGCAGAGCTGCCCGACCTGCAAAGGCACCGGTACGATGATTCAGACGCCCTGCCGCGAGTGCAGCGGGCGCGGCCGCGTGCGCAAAGTCAAGACGCTGTCGGTGAAGGTGCCGGCCGGCGTGGACTCGGGCGATCGCATCCGGCTCGCCGGCGAAGGTGAGGCGGGCCGCAACGGCGGGCCGCCGGGCGACCTCTATGTTGATATCATGGTCAAGACGCACCCGATCTTCGAGCGGGAGGGGCAGAATCTTCGCTGCGAGGTCCCGATCAGTTTCGCCGCGGCCGCTTTGGGGAGCTCCGTGGAGGTGCCGACTCTGGACGGCCAGGTGGTGTTGAAGATTCCGGCGGAGACGCAGACCGGGCGAGTGTTCCGGCTTCGCGGCAAGGGCGTAAGGTCGGTCAGAGCCTCCGGGGTCGGCGATCTGTTCTGCCGCGTCCAGGTGGAGACGCCGGTAAAGCTCACGGACGAGCAGCAGGAGCTCTTGAAGCGCTTCGACGAAGCCGTGCAGTCCGGCGGCGTGCGGCACAACCCGCGATCCCGCTCGTGGCTCGACAGCGTCAAGGCGTTTTTCGAAAAAATGGGGGCCTGAGCCTTGGTGAAAATCGCGATGCTCGGCGCGTCCGGCCGCATGGGCCGCGCGGTGCTGTCCTGCGTGGCGGAGTCGAAGGACTTCACGCTGGTCGGCGCCGTCACCGAGCCGGGCGATAGGGCCTTGGGTCGGGACGCCGGCGAGAATGCCGGCGTTCGGGCGCTCGGCGTGCCGTTGACGGATGACCGCTCTCACGGCTTGGACGGTGCCCAGGTCGCGATCGACTTCACGCTGCCGGCCGCGCTGCAGGCCAACGTGCGCGCCTGCGCCGAGCGCGGCACCGCGCTGGTGATCGGCACTACCGGTCTCAACGACAAGCATTTCGCCGCGCTCAAGTCCGCGGCCGCGGAAATCCCGCTGGTCTATGCGCGCAACATGAGCATCGGCGTCAACGTCTTCATGGCGCTGGTCAGCCGAGCGGCGAAAGCGCTGGGCCCGGATTTCGACGCCGAGGTACTGGAGGCGCACCATCGCCAGAAGGTCGACGCGCCCTCGGGCACTGCGCTCGAGCTCGGTGAGCGCATCGCCTCGGCGAGAGGGCGGTCGCTCGAGGACGTCGCCGTGCACGGGCGCCACGGCCATACCGGGCCGCGGGCGCCGGGCACGATCGGTTTCTCGGTGATTCGCGCCGGCAACATCGTCGGCGATCACCGCGTTTTGTTTGCGGCGCCCGAGGAGAGCGTCGAGCTCGCGCACCATGCCGTCGACCGCAAGAGCTTCGCGCGCGGCGCGCTCAGGGCCGCGCGTTGGGTCGCAGGCAGGGCGCCGGGTCTTTATTCGATGGCGGACGTGCTCGGCTTCGCCAACGATTCCTATTGACAGGATTGCGCCGCCGCACGCACAGGCTACAATAGCCGCCTGAGACTCCCAAGCTGAAGATCTCTTGCGGGATGTGCCGCGCGCCTTGCGGCCGTCCCGCTTAGTTTATGCAAGGCGCGTGCACTCAGGAGCTCAGCGTGTCAGAGCCGGCGATACTCGCTCTCGAAGACGGCACCGTCTTCCGCGGCCGTTCCGTCGGCGCCACGGGTCGAGTCCTCGGCGAGGTGGTCTTCAACACGGCGATGACGGGCTACCAGGAGATCCTCACCGATCCATCGTATTTTCGCCAGCTCGTCACGCTCACCTATCCCCACATCGGCAACGTCGGCACTACCTCGGACGATCTCGAATCGGGCGAGATCTTTGCGGCGGGCTTGATCATCCGCGACTTGTCGATCGCCGTCAGCAGCTGGCGCGCCGAGCTGCCGCTCGGGGATTTTCTGACGCGCGGCAGGACGGTCGCGATCGCGGATATCGACACGCGTAAGCTCACGCGGATCATTCGCGATAAGGGCGCGCAGGCCGGTTGCATTATCGCGGGCGTGGACGCCAGTCCCGAGGAAGCCGTCAAGGCGGCTCGAAAATTCCCGGGCCTCAAGGGCATGGATCTCGCGCGGCTGGTGACCACGAAGCGGGCCTACCAGTGGAATCAAGGCAGCATCTGGCCGCAGCGGCGAAGCGTGTATTCGAAGCGCACCTCGAGCTTCCACGTCGCCGTGCTCGACTACGGCATCAAGCGGAACATTTTGAGATTGCTCGCCGACCGCGATTGCCGGCTCACCGTGCTGCCGGCGACCACGACCGCGGAAGAGGTCATGACCTTAGTGCCCGACGGCGTGTTCCTGTCCAACGGGCCCGGCGATCCGGAGCCCTGCGACTACGCGATCGAAGCCATACGCACGCTCGTGGACTCAGGTCTGCCGACCTTCGGGATCTGCCTCGGTCATCAGCTTCTGGGATTGGCGAGCGGCGCCAAGACCCTGAAGATGAAGTTCGGCCACCACGGCGCCAATCACCCGGTCGTCGATCTCGACACCAAGCGCGTGCTGATCACGAGCCAGAACCACGGCTTTGCCGTCGACGAGCAGACTCTGCCCGAGAACCTGCGCGCTACGCACCGGTCGCTGTTCGACGGCTCCCTACAGGGAATCGAGCGCAGCGACCGGCCGGCCTACTCGTTCCAAGGCCACCCGGAGGCCAGCCCGGGCCCGCACGACTTGAGGCCGCTGTTCGACCGTTTCATCCTGGAGATGAAGGAGCACTGCAAGCGCAGCGTGAAGCGAGCGTAAATGCATATATGAAACAAATGTATATGAGTCTTTATTAGAATCCATGTTAAATAAATGCCTCGGCGTAGCGACATCGAAAGCGTCCTGATCATCGGCGCGGGCCCGATCGTGATCGGTCAGGCCTGCGAGTTCGACTATTCCGGAACCCAGGCGTGCAAGGCGCTCAAGGAAGAGGGCTACCGCGTCATTCTCGTCAACTCCAACCCCGCGACGATCATGACGGATCCGGCAAGCGCCGATTCGATCTATATCGAGCCCATTCATTGGCAGGCGGTGGAGCGCATCATCGAGCGAGAGCGCCCCGACGCCTTGCTGCCGACCATGGGCGGGCAGACCGCGTTGAACTGCGCCCTGGATCTCGACCGCGAGGGAGTGCTCGAGAAATACGGCGTCGAGCTGATCGCCGCGTCCCGCAAGGCGATCGACATGGCGGAGGATCGCGAGCAGTTTCGCGACGCGATGACCGAGATCGGGCTCGAGGTGCCCAAAGCGGCGATCGCGAAGAATCTCGAGGATGCCTGGAAGATCCAGGAGCAAGTCGGGTTCCCCACGATCGTCAGACCGTCCTTCACGCTCGGCGGCAGCGGCGGCGGCATCGCTTACAACCGTGAGGAGTTCGAGGAGATCGTCAGCAACGGCCTGGATCAGTCGCCGACCTCGGAGGTGCTGCTCGAAGAATCGGTGCTCGGCTGGAAAGAGTTCGAGATGGAGGTCGTTCGCGACCGCAACGACAACTGCATCATCATCTGCTCGATCGAGAATCTCGATCCCATGGGCATTCACACGGGTGACTCGATCACGGTCGCGCCGGCGCAGACGCTGACCGACAAGGAATATCAGCGCATGCGCAACGCCTCGATCGCAGTGCTGCGCAAGATCGGCGTCGACACCGGCGGCTCGAACGTGCAGTTCGCCGTCAACCCGGTGGACGGCCGGCTGATCATCATCGAGATGAACCCGCGGGTATCGCGCTCCTCGGCGCTGGCGTCGAAGGCGACGGGTTTCCCGATCGCCAAGGTCGCCGCCAAGCTCGCCGTGGGCTATACGCTCGACGAGCTCGCCAACGACATCACGGGAGGACAGACACCGGCTTCCTTCGAGCCGACGATCGACTACGTGGTCACCAAGGTGCCGCGTTTCACCTTCGAGAAGTTTCCCCACGCCAACGACCGGCTGACGACGCAGATGAAGTCCGTCGGCGAGGTCATGGCGATCGGTCGCACGTTCCAGGAGTCGCTGCAGAAAGCGCTGCGGGGACTTGAGATCGGCGTCGACGGCCTGACGCCGAAAGGGCCGCCCGCCGAGACCGAGGAGCAGCGCGCGAAGCTCCAACAGGAACTGCGCATGGCCGGCGCCGACCGGCTCTGGTACGTCGCCGACGCGTTTCGCAGCGGCTGGACGCTCCACGAGGTCGCGGAGCTGTCGACCATCGACCCGTGGTTCCTCGCGCAGATCGAGGATCTGGTGCGTGAGGAGGGGCTCGTCCAGCGGGCGGGCCTAGACGGCCTGGACGTGCAGACGCTGCGCCGGCTGAAGCGCAAGGGCTTCAGCGACGGCCGCATTGCGAGCTTGATTGGAGTGAAGGAAAGTCAAATAAGAAGAATGCGCTACACGAATAATCTAAGACCAGTCTTTAAGAGAGTGGACAGCTGCGCGGCCGAGTTCGCGAGCCAGACCGCGTATCTGTATTCGACCTATGAGGACGAGTGCGAGGCCGAGCCCACGGGAGCCCAGAAGATCATGATTCTCGGCGGCGGCCCGAATCGCATCGGCCAGGGGATCGAGTTCGACTATTGCTGCGTGCACGCCGCTTTCGCGCTCAAGGAAGCGGGTTTCGAGACCATCATGGTCAACTGCAACCCGGAGACCGTATCGACCGACTACGACACCTCCGACCGCCTGTACTTCGAGTCGCTGACCTTGGAGGACGTGCTCGAGGTCGTCCATAAGGAGAAGCCCAAGGGCGTCATCGTCCAATACGGCGGCCAGACGCCGCTCAAGCTCGCAAGAGAGCTCGAGGCCGAGGGCGTACCCATCATCGGCACGTCGCCCGACTCGATCGATCTCGCCGAGGACCGCGAGCGGTTTCAGCAGCTTATCCAGCGGCTCGGACTCAAGCAGCCGCCGAACCGGACGGCGCGCAACAAGCAGCAGGCGGTGCGGCTTGCGGCGGAGGTCGGCTATCCGCTCGTGGTCAGGCCTTCATACGTATTGGGCGGCCGCGCGATGGAGATCGTCTACGGCGAGGACGAGCTGCTCGAGTACATGGACGCGGCGGTCAGCGTTTCCAACGAAAGCCCGGTGCTGCTCGACCACTTCCTGGATCTCGCGGTCGAGGTCGACGTCGACGCCGTCGCCGACGGCGAGCAGGTCATCATCGGCGGGGTCATGGAGCACGTCGAGCAGGCCGGCGTGCACTCCGGCGACTCCGGATGCTCGCTGCCGCCGTATTCATTGACGCCCGAGACGATCGCGACGCTCGGCGAGCAGGTGCGGCTGATGGCCGAGGAGCTCAAGGTCGTGGGCCTCATGAACACGCAGTTCGCGATCCAAAACGGCGCGATCTACGTGCTCGAGGTCAATCCGCGGGCATCCCGGACCGTGCCGTTCGTCTCCAAGGCGAGCGGCCAGCCGCTGGCGAAGATCGCCGCCAAGGTCATGGCCGGCATCACGCTCAGGGAGCAGGGCGTGGTCGCGCCCGCGAGGCGGCCGTACTTCTCGGTCAAGGAATCGGTGTTTCCGTTCATCAAGTTTCCCGGCGCCGACCCGATACTCGGCCCGGAGATGAAGTCGACCGGCGAGGTCATGGGCACGGGCAGGACTTTTGGCGAAGCCTACGCCAAGGCGCAGCTCGCCTCGGGCGTGTTGCTGCCTCGCGGCGGCACGGCGCTGATCAGCGTCCGCGACCTCGACAAGCCCGGGGCCGCGGCCCTCGGCCATAGCCTGATCCAGCGCGGCTTCGAGATCGTCGCGACCGGCGGCACGGCCGCGGCGCTCGCCGCCGCCGGCGTGCCCTGCCGGCGGGTCAATAAGGTCCGCGAGGGGCGCCCGCACATCGTCGACATGATCAAGAATCACGAGATCAGCCTGATCGTCAACACTACCGAGGGCAAGCAGGCGATTCGCGAATCGCATTCGATCCGGCGGCAGGCCGTCCACGAGAAGGTCACCTATTACACGACGCTCGCGGCCGCGAAGGCGACTTGCGATGCGCTGGATCATTTGGACAATGTAGTCGTGAATCGTTTGCGGGATCTGCACGCGGAGACGGCCTTGGAATGACGAAAGTACCGCTGACAGCGCGCGGTGCAAGGCAACTACGGGAGGAGCTCAAGCGCCTCAAAGCGGAGCGGCCCGAGATCAGTGCCGCGATCGCGACCGCGAGGGCGCACGGCGATCTGCGTGAGAATGCCGAGTATCACGCTGCGAAGGAGCAGCAGGGCTTCGCCGAGGCGCGGATTCGCGACATCGAAAGTAAGCTCGCGAACGCGCAAATCATCGAGGTCGACAAGCTCAACGCCGCGGGCAAAGTCGTCTTCGGCTCGACGGTGTATCTCGCCAACGTCGACGACGATGCCGAGGTGCGATACCAGATCGTCGGTGAAGACGAGGCCGACATCAAAAGCGGCTTGCTGTCGATAGCATCGCCGATCGCTCGCGCCCTGGTCGGCAAGCAGGCGGGGGACCTCGTGGAGGTCGCCACGCCCAAGGGCAAGCAAGCCTACGAGATCACGGCGGTCGAGTACGTTTGACGGCCGGTTAACTCTTCGCGAGGTCCACATGGCGCGTCGGTCGCGGTCGTCGACTCATTGGCGGCGGCAGCAGCACATCGACCCTTACGTGCAGCGCGCCGCGCGCGAGCGCTGGCGCTCGCGCGCCGTCTTCAAGCTCAAGCAGATCCAGGCCAAGGAGCGTATCTTGAAGCCCGGCATGCGCTGCATCGACCTCGGCGCGAGCCCCGGCGGCTGGAGCCAGTATGCGGCTCAAGTCGTCGGGCCCGCCGGCCGGGTCTGGGCGGTGGACCTCGTGCCCATGGAACCGGTGGCCGGCGTGACGTTCATAGAGGGCGATTTCACGGCTCCGGAGACGCTGGCTGCGCTTACGGTGGCGCTCGAGGACCTGCCGGTCGACCTTGTTTTGTCGGATATGGCCCCCAACATATCCGGTAACCGGGCCGTGGATCAGTCACGTGCGTCGCAGCTGGCCGAAGAGGCCTTGGAGCTTTGCTCGGAGGTGCTGCGGCCGGGCGGAAGCTTTCTCGTGAAGCTGTTTCAGGGCGAGGGTTTCGAGGCGGTCGTCGACGCTGCCCGGGGGCGGTTTTCCAAGGTTCGCCTGCTCAAGCCCAAGGCTTCCAGGCCCGAGAGCCGCGAGATGTATCTGCTGGCTAGAAACCGGCTGATGGTGTAGGGTCTCATCTGGGTGCGCGCGCCGGCGCAACGAGGGTAAGCTGTTGAACGACTTGGCAAAGAACGTCATTCTCTGGATCGTGATTGCGGTCGTGCTGCTGTCGGTTTTTCAGAGCTTCGGCCCGACCCGGCAGCGCGCCGAGACCGTGCCGTATTCGCGCTTCCTCGACTTCGTCCGGAACGGCTCGGTCGACGAGGTCGTTTTCGACGGCGAGGCGATCCGCTACGTCAGCAACGGCGAAACCTTCGTCACCTATAACCCCGAAACCGACAACACGCTGCTGATAGGCACGCTCGATGAGAACGACGTGCTGATTCAGGCCGATCCGCCGGAGCAGCAGTCCTTCCTGCTGCAACTGTTCATCTCCTCGTTCCCGATCCTGCTGCTGATCGGGGTCTGGGTGTACTTCATGCGGCAGATGCAGGGCGCGGGCGGCGGCCGCGGCGCGATGTCCTTCGGCAAGAGCCGCGCGCGGCTCTTGGGCGAGGATCAGGTGCACGTGACCTTCGCCGACGTCGCCGGCGTCGAGGAAGCGAAAGAGGAAGTCGGCGAGATCGTCGAGTACCTCAAGGATCCGGCGAAGTTTCAGCGCCTCGGCGGCAAGATTCCCAAGGGCGTGCTCATGGTCGGCTCGCCGGGCACCGGCAAGACGCTGCTCGCGCGGGCGATCGCCGGCGAGGCCAAGGTGCCGTTCTTCACGATTTCAGGTTCCGACTTCGTCGAGATGTTCGTCGGCGTCGGCGCCTCGCGCGTGCGTGACATGTTCGACCAGGCCAAAAAGCACGCGCCGTGCATCATCTTCATCGACGAGATCGACGCCGTCGGCCGGCACCGCGGCGCAGGCTTGGGCGGTGGCCACGACGAGCGCGAGCAGACCTTGAACCAGCTGCTCGTCGAAATGGACGGCTTCGAGGGCAACGAAGGCGTCATCGTCATCGCCGCGACCAACCGCCCCGACGTGCTCGACCCGGCTCTGCTTCGGCCCGGCCGCTTCGACCGCCAGGTGGTCGTGCCGCTGCCCGACGTCCGCGGCCGCGAGCAGATCATCAAGGTGCACATGCGCAAGGTGCCGGTGGGCAGCAACGTCAAGCCGTCGGTGCTCGCGCGCGGCACGCCCGGATTCTCGGGGGCCGATCTCGCCAATCTCGTCAACGAGGCCGCGCTGCTCGCGGCGCGCGCGAACAAGCGCACGGTGACGATGGAAGAGTTCGACAAGGCCAAGGACAAGATCATGATGGGCACGGAGCGCCGCTCCATGGTCATGAGCGAGAACGAGAAGAAGCTCACGGCCTATCACGAGTCCGGGCACGCGATCGTGGGCCTGCTGGTGCCCGACCACGACCCCGTATACAAGGTGACGATCATCCCCCGCGGCCGCGCGCTCGGCGTGACGATGTTCCTGCCCGAGGAAGATCGCTACAGCTATTCGAAGCAGCGCCTGATGTCGCAGATGAAGAGCTTGTTCGGCGGCCGCGTCGCCGAGGAGCTCGTGTTCGGGCCGGCCTTCGTGACCACCGGTGCGGCCAACGACATCGAGCGCGCCACCCAGATCGCTCGTAACATGGTGACCAAGTGGGGGCTTTCGGATCGCCTCGGGCCGTTGACCTATACCGAGGACGACGGCGAGATATTCCTCGGACGAAGCGTCACGCGCCACAAGCAGGTGTCCGACGTCACCGCGCACGTCATCGACGAGGAAGTGCGCAATCTGGTCGACAACTGCTATACCGAGGCTCGCAACATCCTCGATGCCAATATGGAAAGGCTGCACTTGATGGCGGAGACGCTGATCAAGTTCGAGACCATCGACGAAAGCCAGATCAAGGACATCATGGCGGGCCGCAGCCCGCGGCCGCCCGAGCATTGGGACGATTCCGATCCGGACGATGCGATCGAGGTCGAGCCCGGCCCGGCTGAGAAGCCGAGCACGCCGCCGCTGGGCGGTCCGGCCGGGCAGCACTGACACATCGGTGCCGGCTTCGTCCCGTTGACGCCTCGAGATGCCTGACCGGCCGTTGCCGCGGTCGTGACCGCATTGAGTCTTAGGGAGGCTCTTCTTGACTAGGCGATATTTCGGTACCGACGGTATTCGGGGCCAGGTGGGCAATACGCCGATGACGGTCGAGTTCGCCCTGCATCTGGCGAGCGCGGCCGCGCGCGTGCTCGCGCCGGAAGGCGGCAAGGTGCTGATCGGCAAGGACACGCGCGTTTCAGGCTACATGTTCGAGTCGGCGCTGGAAGCCGGCTTCGTCGCCGCCGGCGTCGACGTGCTCTTGAGCGGCCCGCTGCCGACCCCGGGCATCGCCTACCTCACGAGATACCTGAACGCCGATTTCGGCGTCGTGATCAGCGCCTCGCACAACCCGTATTACGACAACGGCATCAAGTTCTTCGACCGCGACGGCGAGAAGCTCTCCGACGATCTCGAGAACGCCATCGAGGAGCGGCTGGATCAGGCGCCGATCACGCGGGAATCCCGAGCCCTCGGCCGCGCCGTGACGGTGACCTCGGCGCGCACGGATTACATGCAGTTCTGTAAGACCACGATTCCCAAGGGCCTGGACCTCGACGGCATGAAGATCGTCGTCGACGCATCCCACGGCGCGGCTTACAAGGTGGCGCCACGCGTGATCGCCGAGCTCGGCGCGGACGTGATCCCCGTGGGTTGCTCGCCGAACGGCCGCAACATCAATGACGGCTGCGGCTCGACGCGGCCGGATCTGCTGCAACTCACGGTCACCGGCGTGCGCGCTCACGTGGGCTTCGCGCTCGACGGCGACGGCGATCGTGTCGTCATGGTCGACGAGCACGGCAAGCTCGTCGACGGCGACCAGCTGCTGTATGTCCTGGTCCAGGACCGGCTGTCCTACGGCGCCCTGCGCGGTCCCGTCGTCGGCACGGTGATGACCAATCTCGGCCTCGAGCTCGCGCTCAAGGATCTGGGCGTGAGTTTCCTCCGTGCCAGCGTCGGCGATCGCCACGTGCTCGCGATGCTCAAGGAGCACGGCGGTATTCTCGGCGGCGAAACCTCCGGTCATCTGATCTGCCTAGACCGCACGACCACCGGTGACGGTCTGATCACGGCGCTGCAAGTGCTGGCCGTCATGAAGCGCACGGGAAAGAGCCTCAGCGAGCTCGTCGCCGGCGTGCGCCATCTGCCGCAGACGATGATCAACGTCGAGGTCATGAAGAAAGTCGATCCGCATGCCGAGCCCGCGATTCGCGAGGCCGTCAGCGCCGCCGAAGCGCAACTCGGCGACCGCGGACGGGTCGTGCTGCGCGCTTCGGGCACCGAGCCCGTCATCCGCGTGATGGTCGAAGGCGAGCAGCCCGAGGCCGTCGAAGTGCTCGCGCGGCAGCTCGCCGCGTCGGTGCGCGAGGCCCTGGCGGGCTAGAGGCGACTCGGCGTCTTTCGCCTGGCGGCCCCCCGAGTCGCCCGCGCTGAACGCCGCGCCCGCCGCCGCGGACGTTGCCATTGGCGTCGTCGGCCCGTAAGCTCTCGGCCCGCCGCCGGCCGCGGCGCCTAAGGAGAACAGCGGAAGTGAGTTCCCGCGGAAGAACACCCCTCATCGCCGGAAACTGGAAAATGAACGGCTCGCTGACGGAGAGCCGCAAGCTGGTCGAGACGATCAAGGAGGGCGTGGCAGGCGGAGCCGGCCGGCGTGTCCTCGTCTGTCCGCCGTTCGTGTACTTGTCGAGCGTAGCCGGTTGGCTCGCGGGCAGCGATATCGCGCTCGGCGCGCAGAACCTTTCGGAGCAGCGCAAGCCCGGCGCGTTCACCGGCGAGATCGCCGGCAGCATGCTGAAAGACGTCGGTTGCGACTACGTCATCGTCGGGCATTCGGAGCGCCGCACGCTATACGCCGAGGACGACGCGACGGTCGCGGCGAAGTTCATGGCGGCGCAGGCCCAAGGCCTGACGCCGATCCTCTGCGTCGGCGAGACTCTCGAGCAGCGGCAGCGCGGCGAGACCCATTCGATCGTCGCCGCCCAGCTGCAGGCGGTGCTGGACGCGGCGGGCGTCGGCGCGTTTTCC
This sequence comes from Gammaproteobacteria bacterium, assembly GCA_036396795.1. Lineage (GTDB taxonomy): Bacteria > Pseudomonadota > Gammaproteobacteria > Steroidobacterales > Rariloculaceae > JAHEEM01. The sequence goes on from DASWKF010000122.1 coordinate 37,606, forward strand.
CGCGCCGTCGTCGCCTACGAGCCGATCTGGGCGATCGGCACCGGCTTGACGGCGAGCCCCGAGCAGGCACAAGAGGTCCACGCCATGATCCGGGCGAAGATCGCTGTCCTAGATGATACAATCGCCGCAGGATTAGCGGTTCTCTACGGTGGCAGCGTCAACGGCGCCAATGCGGCCGAATTGCTTGCCATGAGCGACATCGACGGCGGGCTCGTGGGCGGAGCGTCCCTTAAAGCCCCCGACTTCGTTGCCATCTGCCGAGCCGCTTCACACTGAGCTGAGACAAGACGGGGCATGTTGCTTCAATCCATCGTACTCATCGCGCATATCGCCGTTGGGCTCTTGATCATCGGTCTGGTGCTGTTGCAGCGCGGCAAGGGCGCGGACGCCGGGGCCGGTTTCGGCGCTGGGGCCTCGGGCACGGTGTTCGGCGCGCGCGGCGCCGCGAACTTTCTTTCGCGGGCCACGGGCGTGCTCGCGACCCTGTTCTTCGCGACCAGCCTCGCGCTGGCTTATCTCGCCGGGCAGCAGCCGCCGCCCACGAGCCTCATGGAGCAGGGCATGGAGATGACCGAGCCCGGCGTCACCGCGCCCGAGGCCACGGGCACCGAGGAGCTGCCGGAGCTGCCGGTCATCGGCACCGAGGAGGCTCCGGCCGAGGGAACCGAGGGCCGCGAGTGAGGCAGATCGAGCTGGGTTTCCGGATTTGCGGATGTGGTGGAACTGGTAGACACGCTGTCTTGAGGGGGCAGTGGCGCAAGCCGTGCCGGTTCGAGTCCGGCCATCCGCACCAAGCATCGGAGGAAATCGCGTCGACGAGAAACGCCGGTCGCGGCTGATACACAGGCGCCGGCTCCATCGCGATCAGATCAGGCATGCTCGCCAACTACGCGCCAATTCTCATCTTTCTCGGGATCTCCGCCGGCTTGGGAATCCTGTTGCTGGTGCTGGGCCTGACTTTCGGCGGCGGACAAAAAGATCCCGAAAAGCTGTCTCCCTACGAGTGCGGCTTCGAGGCGTTCGAGGATACCCGCATGCGCTTCGACGTGCGCTATTACCTCGTCGCCATTCTGTTCATCATTTTCGATCTGGAAATCGCATTCCTGTTTCCCTGGGCCGTCTCGCTCCGCGAGATCGGCGTGTTCGGCTTGGTGTCGATGGGGATCTTCCTCGCCGTGCTGGTCGTCGGCTTTATATATGAGTGGCGGAAGGGGGCGCTGGAATGGGATTGAGCCAGGAAACGCCGATCGATATCCCGCAGGTCATGGAGCGCGGCTTTGTCGTAACCAAGCTCGATAGCCTCATCAATTGGGCGCGTACCGGGTCGTTGTGGCCGATGACCTTCGGGCTTGCCTGTTGCGCGGTCGAGATGATGCACGCGGCCGCGTCACGTTACGACATGGACCGCTTCGGCGTGGTGTTTCGACCGAGCCCGCGGCAGTCCGACGTGATGATCGTCGCCGGCACGCTGATCAACAAGATGGCTCCGGCGTTGAGGAAGGTCTACGATCAGATGCCGGAGCCGCGCTGGGTGATTTCGATGGGGTCCTGCGCGAACGGCGGCGGCTATTACCACTACTCCTATTCGGTCGTTCGCGGCTGCGATCGAATCGTCCCGGTCGACGTCTACGTTCCGGGATGTCCGCCGACCGCGGAAGCCCTGCTTTACGGAGTCGTCCAGCTGCAGCAGAAGATTCGCCGCACGAACACGATAGCGCGCTGATCGAAGTAACACGGGGTAACGGGGTCGGGCAGCCCGTCAGGGGGCTCCACGAGCACGAGAGATAGGGAGATCGAAACTGACCGCAAGTAACACCAAAGCACTGGCTCAGGCGATCGAGGCCCGCTTCGGCGAGCTCCTGACGCGCGTCGCATGGCGACCGGGCGAGTTGCTGTACGAGACGGCGCCCGCCGGTCTGCTCGAGGTCTGCCGGGCGCTCCGCGACGAGGAGCCTTTTAAGTTCGAGATGCTTCAGGATCTGGCGGGCGTGGACTACCTGGACTACGGCCACGCCGAATGGGAGGCGGAAACCGCGACCAGCTCCGGGTTCAGTCGCGGAGTGCACCGCGACGACAGCTTCGCCCGCGAGAAGCTCGCGGACACGCGGTACTCGCCGCGAGCCCGTTTCGCCGTGACCTGCCAGCTGCTGTCGATCAGCCTCAATCAGCGCCTCAGCCTCAAGGTGCTCTGCGACAGCGACGAGCGGCCCGCCATACCGTCGCTCATCGATATCTGGGCTTCCGCGAACTGGTATGAGCGCGAGGCGTTCGATCTGTTCGGCATCGTTTTCGTCGGGCATCCGGACCTGCGCCGAATTCTCACGGACTACGGCTTCATCGGTCATCCGTTCCGCAAGGACTTCCCCTTGATCGGCAACGTCGAGGTGCGTTACGACCCCGACAAGGGCCGGGTCGTCTACCAGCCCGTCAGCATCGAGCCGCGGACCTTGGTGCCGAAGACGATGCGCGACGACAATCGCTACGCCGGGGATCTCAAGGACTAAAACGGTGCCTGAGATTCAGAATTTCACGGTGAACTTCGGGCCGCAGCATCCGGCGGCGCACGGCGTGCTGCGCCTGGTGCTCGACATGGACGGCGAGGTGATCCAGCGGGCCGATCCGCACATCGGCCTGTTGCACCGCGCGACCGAGAAGCTCGCCGAGAGCAAGCCCTTCAATCAATCGATCGGCTACATGGACCGGCTCGACTATGTTTCGATGATGTGCAACGAGCACGGCTACGTGCTCGCCATCGAGAATTTGCTCGACATCACGCCGCCGGAGAGAGCGCAGTACATCCGCGTGATGTTCGACGAGCTCACACGGATCCTGAATCACCTCATGTGGCTCGGAACGCACGCGCTCGACATCGGCGCGATGACGCTGTTCCTGTGGTGCTTCCGCGAGCGCGAGGACCTCATGGACTGCTACGAGGCGGTCTCCGGCACGCGCATGCACGCGACCTATTACCGGCCCGGCGGTGTGTTTCTCGACCTGCCGGAGAGGATGCCCAAGTATCAGCCGTCGCGCTATCGCAAGGAGAAGGACCTGAAGCGTCTCAACGAGGCGCGCAGCGGCTCCTTGCTCGACTTCATCGAGGATTTCACCAACCGATTTCCCGCCTGTATCGACGACTACGAGACGCTGCTGACGGACAACCGGATCTGGAAGCAACGCACCGTGAACATCGGCATTGTGAGCCCCGAGCGCGCCAGGCAGCTCGGTTTCTCGGGGCCGATGCTGCGGGGCTCCGGCGTCCTCTGGGATCTGCGCAAGATGCAGCCCTACGAAGTCTACGACCGCATGGACTTCGATATTCCGATCGGCACCAACGGCGACTGTTACGACCGCTACCTCGTGCGCATGGAGGAGTTCCGCCAATCGAACCGTATCGTCAAGCAGTGCATCGACTGGCTAAGGGCCAATCCGGGCCCGGTCATCCTCGACGATCACAAGGTCACGCCGCCGCGGCGGATCGAGATGAAGGACGACATGGAATCGCTGATTCACCACTTCAAGCTGTTCACCGAAGGCTATTGCGTGCCCGAAGGCGAAACCTACGCCGCCATCGAGCACCCCAAGGGCGAGTTCGGCGTGTATCTGATCTCCGACGGCGCCAATAAGCCCTATCGCGTCAAGATCAGAGCGCCGGGGTTTCCGCATCTGGCGTCGATGAACGAGATGGTGGCCGGGCACATGCTCGCCGACGTCGTCGCCGTCATTGGCACCCAGGACATCGTGTTCGGGGAGATCGACCGGTGAGCGCCGTCGCCGGGCAAGCGCTCTCCGAGCACGTCCGCGAGGAGATCGACCGCTGGGCAGCGAAGTTTCCGGCCGGCCGGCAGCGCTCAGCCGTCATCGGAGCGCTGCAAGCGGCGCAGCACGAGAACCAAGGCTATCTGACGCCCGAGATCATGGACGCCGTCGCCGCCTACCTGGAGCTGCCGGCGATCCAGGTCTACGAGGTGGCGAGCTTTTACTCGATGTTCGAGACCAAGCCCGTCGGCAGGCACAGCATCTCGGTGTGCACGAACATCTCGTGCATGCTGCGCGGCGCCGAGGAGATCGTGGCGCACTTGGAGAAGAAGCTCGGCATTCGAACCGGCGAAAGCACCGCCGATGGCCGAATCTATCTCAAGCGGGAAGAGGAGTGCCTCGCGGCCTGCTGCGGCGCGCCGATGATGATGGTCGATCACGATTACCACGAAAACCTGACGCCCGCGATCGTCGACGAAATCGTCGACCGACTGAAATAGGACGGCGATGGCGAAGTTCAATCAAGTCTGCTTCAGCACCTTCGGAATCGAGAAGGAGTGCTGGTCGCTCGAGAGCTACCTCGGCATCGGCGGCTACCAGGCCTGGCAAAAGGTGCTGGACGGCAAGCTCGATCGCGCCGCGATCATCGACGAGGTCAAGAAATCGGGTCTTCGCGGCCGGGGCGGCGCGGGATTCCCCACGGGGCTCAAGTGGAGCTTCATGCCGAAGAACGACAAGATCGAAAAGTACCTCGTCTGCAATTCCGACGAGAGCGAGCCGGGGACCTGTCACGACCGTGAGATTCTGCGCTACAACCCGCACGCGCTCATCGAGGGCATGGCGATCGCGGGTTATGCAATGGGCGCGACGGTCGGCTACAACTACATCCGCGGCGAGTTTCTGGGTGAGCCCGTGCCGCGCTTCGAGGGCGCGCTGCAGGAGGCCTACGAGGCCGGCTGGCTCGGCAAGAACATCAAGGGCTCGGGTATGGATTTCGACCTGCATACTTTCGTCGGCGCAGGCGCCTACATTTGCGGCGAGGAGACGGCGCTGCTCGAGTCGCTCGAAGGCAAGCCGGGTAAGCCGCGGTTCAAGCCGCCGTTTCCGGCCAACTTCGGCCTCTACGGCGCGCCAACGACGATCAACAACACCCAGAGCCTCGCATCGGTGCCGGCGATCATTCGCAACGGCGCCAAATGGTTCGCGGAGCTCGGCGTCGAAGGCTCGGGCGGCACGGCCATATTTTCGGTTTCCGGGCACGTCGAGAAGCCCGGCAACTACGAGCTGCCGCTCGGCATACCGTTCAAGGAGCTGCTGCAGATCGCCGGCGGCGTTCGCGGCGGCCGCGCCCTCAAGGCGGTGATCCCGGGCGGCTCGTCGGTGCCGGTGCTGCGTGCCGAGGACATCATGGATCTGACGATGGATTTCGACAGCATCAAGAAGGCCGGATCCGGGTTCGGCACGGGCGCGATGGTCGTCATGGACGAGACCACCTGCATGGTGAAGATGCTGCGGCGGATCTCGCGCTTCTACTACGCGGAATCCTGCGGCCAGTGCACGCCCTGCCGCGAGGGCACGGGCTGGCTCTACCGCATGCTCACGCGGATCACCGAAGGCAAGGGCCGGCGCGGCGACCTCGACATGCTTCTAAGTGTCGCCAACAAGATCGAAGGCCATACGATTTGCGCGCTCGGAGACGCGGCGGCCTGGCCGGTGCAGAGCTTCCTCAAGCGTTTCTGGCACGAATTCGAGTACATGATAGACAACAACGGCCGCAGCGTCGTCGACAGCCCGAGGACGGCGGCGGCCTGAGCAGCATAGATGAGCGAGAATCTGGTCAACATCGAGGTCAACGGCGTGCCGATGCAGGCGCGCCGCGGGCAGATGCTCATCGAGGTGACGGATCGAGAGGACGTCTACATCCCGCGGTTCTGTTACCACGAGAAGCTGTCCATCGCCGCCAACTGTCGCATGTGCCTCGTCGAGGTCGAGAAGGCGCCCAAGCCGCTGCCTGCTTGCGCCACGCCGGTGACCGAAGGCATGAAGGTGTTCACGCGCTCGAAGGCGGCGATCGCCGCGCAGAAGGCGACGATGGAGTTCCTGCTGATCAACCACCCACTGGATTGCCCGATCTGCGACCAGGGCGGCGAATGCGAGCTCCAGGATCTCGCGATGGGCTTCGGGCGGGACGTGTCGCGATACACGGAGAACAAGCGCGTCGTCAAGGACAAGAATCTCGGGCCGCTGATCTCGACCGATATGACGCGCTGCATACATTGCACGCGCTGCGTGCGCTTCGGCCAGGAAATTGCCGGCATTCAGGAGCTCGGCACGACCGGGCGCAGCGAGCACATGGAGATCGGCACCTACATCGAGCGCAGCGTCGATCACGAGATGTCCGGCAACGTCATCGACGTCTGCCCCGTCGGCGCGCTCAACAGCAAGCCGTATCGCTTCGCCGCCCGCGCCTGGGAAATGATCGCCAAGCCGCTGATCGCTCCGCACGATTGCGCGGGCTCGCATCTCTACGCGCACATATTGCGCGGCAAGCTCAAGAGAGTCGTGCCGCGCGGCGAGGAGTCGATCAACGAGATCTGGCTTTCCGACCGCGACCGGTTCAGCTACCAGGGCATCTACTCGGACGACCGGCTCATGACGCCGCAGGTCAAGCGCGATCAGGAGTGGGCCGAGGTGTCCTGGCCCGAAGCCCTCGCAAGGGCGGCCGAAGCTCTAAAGCACGGCGCCGCCGACGAGGGTGACGCCTTGGGGGTGCTGGTCTCGCCGAGCGCGACGCTCGAGGAGATGCATCTGCTCGCGCGTATCACCGAGCATCTCGGCAGCCACAACATCGACCATCGGCTTCGCATCCGCGATTTTCGCGATCAGGGCGGCGATCCGCCGTGGCCGTGGCTCGGCACCGACATCGCCGCGATCGACGCCTTGGACGGTGTGCTCGTCGTCGGCTCCAACTTACGCATGGAGGTGCCGATTCTGGCGCATCGACTGCGCCGGGCCGCGCTCGCCGGCGCCGCCGTCGGCTTCGTCAACCCGCAAGCCTACGAATACCACTTTCCGCGCCGCGCCTACGTCGCCGCGCCGCTCGAGACTTTCGCGCAGGCGTTGGCGGGCGTAGTCGCCGCCGCCGGCGGCCGGAGTCCGGGGCTCGCCGGCGTCGCGGTCAACGGCGCCCACCGGGATGCCGCGGCCGTGCTGGCGGAGAGAGCGTCCGCCGTGGTTTTGCTCGGGCAGATCGCCCTGCGGCACCCGCGCGCGGCCGATATCCGCGCGTTGGCGTTGGAGCTTTGCCGTCTGACCGGCGCGCGCCTCGGCTACATTCCCGAGGGCGCCAACGCCGTCGGCGCGGCGCTCGCAGGCGTGTTGCCGCACCGCGGCGCGGGCGGCCGGGTGCGCGAGGCGGTGGGCCGCACGGCGCATGCGATGCTGGCCGCGCCGCGCAGCGTTTACCTTTGCTTCGGCGTCGAGCCGGAGCACGACTTCGCCGACGGCGGTCTCGCGGAGCAGGCGTTCCGGGCGGCCGACTCGGTCGTGTGCTTTACGCCTTATGTGACCGACACCATGCTCGAATGCGCCAACGTGCTGCTGCCGACAGCGACGTTCGCGGAGACTCCCGGCACCTACGTGAACGCCGAGGGACGCTGGCAGAGCTTCGAGGCCGTGGCCCGGCCCGTCGGCGATGCGCGCGAAGGTTGGCGCGTGCTCCGAGTCCTCGGCAACGAGCTCGAGCTGCCGGGCTGTGAGTACCGCAGCGCCGAGGAGGTCAGAGACGAGCTCAAGCAATCGCTTGGCGTCGTCGCCGCCGACAACGGCACTCATGGCGAATGGGAGCCCAGCCTCGATCCCGTCGAGATCGCGGGTGAGATCGACGTGCCGATCTACTCCGTCGACGCCGTCGTGCGCCGCGCGACCGCGTTGCAGCAAACGCGCACAGCCCGGGATGCCGAGGCGCGGGCGATGCCCAGGAAGGAGACGGCGTAAGGACCGACTAGGGTAGATGAACGCGCTGTTTGCACAACTCGACGCTCTGCTCAGCGGTTTCGGCCTGCCCGCGCCGCTGCCGTTCGTCGTGACGGCGTCCGCGAAGACGCTGTTCGTGCTGGTGCCGGTGATTCTCTCGGTCGCCTATTTCACTTACGCCGAGCGCAAGATCATCGGCTACATTCAACACCGCCTGGGCCCGACCCGCGTCGGTTGGCACGGCTTGTTGCAGCCGTTCGCCGACGTCATCAAGATGCTGCTGAAAGAGGTCATAGTACCGGCAAACTCGAACCGCTTCCTGTTTCTGCTGGCGCCGCTGGTGTCGCTGGTCACGGCTCTCGGCGTCTGGGCGGTCATCCCCTTCAGCAACGAGTTCGCGATCTCGGAGATCGACGCCGGCCTGCTGTACGTGCTGGCGCTGACTTCCTTGGGCGTCTACGGCGTCATCATCGCCGGCTGGGCGTCGAACTCGAAATACGCTTTCCTCGGCGCGATGCGCTCCGCCGCGCAGATCGTGGCTTACGAGATCGCCATGGGGTTCGCGCTCGTCGGCGTGCTCATGGCCGGCGGCAGCTTGAAGCTCGGCGATATCGTGCTGGCGCAGCAGGGCACGAGCTTCCTGAGCTGGTTCATCTGGCCGCTGTTTCCGCTGTTTCTGGTCTATTTCATCTCGGGTCTCGCGGAGACCAACCGCGCGCCCTTCGACGTCGCCGAGGGCGAGTCCGAGATCGTCGCCGGCTTCCACGTGGAGTACGGCGGTATCGCCTTCGGTCTGTTCTTTCTGGCCGAATACGCCAATATGATCCTGATATCGGCCTTGACCGTAGTGTTTTTCCTCGGCGGCTGGCTGTCACCGTTTGCGGGCATCCCGGGGCTCGCCGAGCTCTGGTTGGCGGAGCCCGGATTCCATTGGCTGGCGCTCAAGATGCTGTTCTTCATGTTCTGCTTTCTGTGGGTGCGCGCGACGTTTCCGCGCTATCGATACGACCAGATCATGCGCTTGGGCTGGAAAGTGTTTCTGCCGGTGACCCTGGTATGGATTTTCGTCGAGGGCATCCTGGTGCTGTTGGAGGTGGGGCCATGGGCAGCATGAGCCAACGGCAGCCGACCATGCTTCAAGGTCTCGTCAAGACGTTCTTGATGACGGAGCTCGGCAAGGGTCTGCGCCTGACGTTCAAGAACCTGTTCGCGAGGAAGTTCACGGTTCAATACCCGGAGGAGAAGGCGCCGCAGTCGCCGCGCTTTCGCGGCCTGCACGCGCTGCGCCGTTATCCGAACGGTGAGGAGCGCTGCATCGCCTGCAAGCTTTGCGAGGCCGTGTGCCCGGCGCTTGCGATCACGATCGAGTCGGACGTCGCCGAGGACGGCACGCGGCGCACGACTCGCTACGATATCGACCTGTTCAAATGCATCTATTGCGGATTCTGCGAGGAAGCCTGTCCCGTGGATGCGATCGTCGAGACCCGCATTCACGAGTACCACATGGAGGTCCGCGGCGAGAACATCATGACCAAGGATAAGCTGCTTGCGATCGGCGATAAGTACGAAGCCATGATTGCGGCCGACAAGGCCGCCGACGCGCCTTACCGCTAGTTTCGGATTTGTAGGTGATAACAACAATACTGTTCTACGCCTTCACCGCCGTGCTCCTCGTTGCCGCGCTCGGCGTGATCACCAGCCGTAATCCCGTGCATTCGGCCCTGTTTCTCGTGCTCGCGTTCTTTCAGAGCGCAATGCTCTGGCTGCTGCTGGAGGCCGAGTTCCTCGCGGTCGTGCTCGTGCTCGTCTACGTCGGCGCCGTCATGGTGCTGTTCTTGTTCGTGGTGATGATGCTCGATATCAACATCGAGCAGATGCGCCAGGGCTACACGCGCTATCTGCCGCTGGGCATCGTCGTCGCCTCCGTGGTCGTCGTCGAGATCGGGCATGTCATCTGGTACCGGAGCCAGGACTTGCCTTTGCTCGCGACCCCCGCTCCCCGGCCGGCCGACTACAGCAATACCAAGGCGCTCGGCAGCGTGCTCTACACCGAGCACGTCTACGCCTTCGAGCTCGCGGCGATGATTCTGCTGCTCGCAATCGTCGCCGCGATCACGCTGACGATGCGCCGCCGTCCGGGTCTCAAGCTGCAGAACGTCGCCAAGCAGGTCGCCGTGCGTCGCGAGGACCGGCTGCGCGTCATGAAGGTCGACCCCGTGCGGACCGCGGATGATTGAGGGCGCCGGCGTGGTCACGATCTCACACTATCTGATCCTTGCGGCGGTGCTCTTCAGCCTGAGCGTTGCCGGAATATTCATCAACAGGAAGAACGTGATTCTGCTGTTGATGTGCATCGAGCTGATGCTCTTGGCCGTCAACTTCAATTTCATCGCGTTCTCCAGGATGCTCGACGACGATCTCGGGCAGGTGTTCGTGTTTTTCATTCTGACGGTGGCCGCGGCCGAGGCGGCGATCGGGCTGGCGATTCTGGTGGTGCTCTTCAGGACCCGCAGGAGCGTCAATGTCGAAGAGCTCGACACGCTGAGAGGCTGAGGATGGAAGCGGTCTACCTAGGCATCGTTCTGTGCCCGCTGGCGGCGGCGATCGTCGCCGGCCTGTTCGGCAAGCAGATCGGCCGCAGGGGAGCGCATACCATCACGATCGCCGCGGTGGCCGTCTCGTTCATATTGTCGCTCGTGGTGTTGAAAAACGTCGCCGTCGACGGCGCGCCGGTGTTCAACGGCAGCGTTTATCGCTGGGCGTCGATCGGCGGCATGAGCATGGAGATCGGCTTTCTGATCGACCATCTGACGGCGTTGATGATGACCGTCGTCAGCTTCGTCTCCCTGGCCGTGCACGTATACACGATCGGCTACATGCACGACGACGACGGCTATCAGCGCTTCTTCAGCTACATTTCCCTGTTCACCTTCGCGATGCTCATGCTGGTGATGTCGAACAACTTCCTGCAGCTGTTCTTCGGCTGGGAGGCCGTCGGTGTCGTCTCGTATCTCTTGATCGGCTTCTGGTTCAAGCGCGAGAGCGCCATCTTCGCGAACCTCAAGGCCTTTCTCGTCAATCGTGTCGGCGACTTCGGCTTTCTGCTCGGCATCGCGACCCTGGTTATGTTCACGGGCTCGCTCGATTACCTGCAGGTATTCGGCCACGCCGAGCGCTTGAGCGGCGAGACCATGGAGATTCTCTCGGGCAGCCAATGGTCGGTGCTCAGCGTGGCCTGCATCGGGCTTTTCGTCGGCGCGATGGGCAAGTCCGCGCAGGTGCCGCTGCACGTCTGGCTGCCCGATTCCATGGAAGGCCCGACGCCGATCTCGGCGCTGATCCACGCCGCCACGATGGTGACCGCGGGCATCTTCATGGTGGCGCGGATGTCGCCGCTGTTCGAGTATTCCGCCACCGCGCTCAGCTTCGTGCTGGTCATCGGGGCGACCACCGCCTTTTTCACGGGGCTGCTCGGCCTGGTGCAGAACGACATCAAGCGCGTGGTCGCCTATTCGACCTTGTCGCAGCTCGGCTATATGACCGTCGCGCTCGGCGCTTCCGCGTACGCGGCCGGAATCTTCCATCTCGCCACCCATGCCTTCTTCAAGGCCCTGCTGTTCCTCGCCGCGGGCTCGGTGATCATTGCGCTGCATCACGAGCAGGACATGCGCAAGATGGGCAATCTTCGCAAGTACATGCCCGTGACCTACTGGACGTCCCTGATCGGCTGCCTGGCGCTGATCGGCTTTCCGGGGTTCTCGGGGTTCTTCTCCAAGGACGCGCTGATCGAGGCCGTGCATCTGTCGACCACGCCGGGCGCGGGTTATGCCTACTGGTGCGTTCTGCTCGGGGTTTTCGTCACGGCGCTCTACAGCTTCCGGATGTTTTTCCTGGTATTCCACGGTGAGGAGCGCATCGATCCGCATGCCAAGGCGCATCTGCACGAGTCGCCGGCGGTCGTCACCGTGCCGCTGATCGCCTTGGCGATCCCGTCGGCGATCATCGGCTGGCTGACGGTCGAGCCGGTCCTGTTCGGCGAATTCTTCGCCGATTCGATCTTCGTGCTCGAGGAGCACGACGTCATTCGCGAGCTCGGGCTCGAGTTTCACGGCGCCGCGGCCTTCGTCGCCCATGCCTTCACGAGCTCGCCGGCGCTGTATCTCGCCGCCGCCGGCGTGCTCGCGGCCTGGTTCCTCTACATGCAAAGGCCCGACATGCCGGCAAAGATCCAGCAGGCGGCCGGGCCGCTCTACGGGCTGCTGGTCAACAAGTATTACTTCGACTGGTTCAACGAGCAGGTCATCGCCAGGGCGACGCGCATGATCGCGGCCGGCACCTCGCGCGTCGGCGATCAGCTCATCATCGACGGCTTGCTGGTGAATGGCAGCGCGCGCGTCGTCGGCGCATTGTCAGGCGCCGTGAGAACGCTGCAGTCCGGCTATCTGTATCACTACGCGTTCGCGATGATCATCGGTCTCGCGGTCTTCCTCGGTTGGCTGATCGCCGGAAGCTAGGTCGAGCATGAACGGCTTGCCATTGCTCAGCATCGTGATCTGGTTGCCGATCGCCGCGGGTATCGCGGTGTTGGCGCTCGGGTCGGGTTTGAGAGCGGGGCAGGGGAAACAGCTTGCGCTCGCGGCGAGCATCGCGACCTTCGTCTTCAGCATCCCGCTCTACACCGGTTTCGACACGACCACGGCGCAGATGCAGTTCGTCGAGCGCATTTCGTGGATCGAGCGCTTCGAGGTGTTCTATTTCCTGGGCCTGGACGGCATCTCGCTGCCACTGGTGCTGCTGACGACGTTTCTGACGCCGCTGGTCGTGATTGCCGGGTGGGAAGTCATTCAGCTGCGCCCGGCGCAGTATTTCGCGTCCTTCCTGATGCTCGAGGGCTTGATGATCGGCGTGTTCGCGTCGCTCGATGGCTTGCTGTTCTATGTGTTCTGGGAGGCGATGCTGATTCCGATGTTCATCATCATCGGCATCTGGGGCGGCGAGCGGCGTATCTACGCAACCGTCAAGTTCTTCCTCTACACGTTCCTGGGCTCGGTGTTCATGCTGGTCGCGCTGATCTACCTGTACTTGCAGGCAGGCAGCTACTCGATCCTCGATTTTCACGCGCTGCCGCTCGGCATGACCGAGCAGCTGCTTATTTTCCTCGCGTTTCTACTGGCGTTCGCCGTCAAGGTGCCGATGTGGCCGGTGCACACCTGGCTGCCGGACGCCCACGTCGAGGCGCCTACCGGCGGCTCGGTGATTCTGGCCGCGGTGCTACTGAAGATGGGCGGTTACGGCTTCGTCCGTTTCAGCCTACCGATCGCCCCCGACGCGAGCCAGGCGCTGGACTGGCTCATGATCAGCCTGTCGCTGATCGCGATCGTCTATATCGCCTTCGTCGCGCTGGCGCAGCAGGACATGAAGAAGCTGATCGCGTATTCATCGATCGCGCACATGGGCTTCGTGACCCTGGGCTTCTTCGTGGTGTTCGCGATCACCGCCAACGCTCCGGCGAGCGCCGGTGCGCGGCTCGCCTTGCAGGGCGGCATGGTGCAGATGATCTCGCACGGGCTGATCTCTGGCGCGTTGTTCCTGTGCGTCGGCGTCATGTACGATCGCCTCCACAGCCGCGCCATCGGCGACTACGGCGGCGTCGTCAATACGATGCCGAAATTCGCCGCGCTCATGGTGCTGTTCGCCCTGGCGAACGCCGGCCTCCCGGGCACCTCCGGGTTCGTCGGCGAGTTCCTCGTGATACTCGGCACCTTCCACGCGAGCTTCTGGCTGGCGTTTCTTGCCGCAACCATCTTGGTGCTCGGCGCGGCGTATACCTTGTGGCTGGTGAAGCGCGTGATCTTCGGCGAGGTCGCGAACGACGGCGTCGCGTCGTTGAGCGACGTGAGCCCGCGGGAGTTCTACATGCTCGCCATCCTTGCCGTCGCGGTGCTGCTGCTCGGCATCTGGCCCGCGCCGCTGATCGACCTCATGGAGCCGACCCTGGGTCAGCTGCTCACGCATATCGGCCAATCCAAGCTATAGGCGGGGAACTAACGGATGCCCGAACTGCAACTCGCCGCCGCCGAAATCTTCCTGGCCTGCGCCATTTGCGCGGTGCTGCTCGTCGACACGTTTTTGAGCGACGCGCAGCGCGGGCTGACGTTCCGCTTGACGATGTTGTCGCTGCTCGGTACGGCGGTGTGCTCGTTCTACTACATACCCGACGGCCGGGTCACGGCGTTCAGCGGCAGCTTCGTGCTGGATCCGGCGAGCTCGGTCATGAAGCTGTCCGCCTACCTGATCGTCGCGCTGGTTTTCCTGTACTCGCGCGATTACCTGATCAGGGCAGGGCTGTTCCGCGGCGAGTTTTTCGTACTGGGCCTTTTCGGGCTGCTCGGCATCATGGTGATGCTGTCGGCCAACAGTCTGCTGACGCTCTACCTCGGCTTGGAGCTTTTGTCGCTGTCACTGTACGCGCTGGTTGCGTTCGATAGGGAATCCGCGACGGCGGCCGAGTCGGCGATGAAGTATTTCGTGCTGGGGGCGATCGCCTCCGGCACGCTGCTCTACGGTATCTCGATACTCTACGGCGTGACGGGCACCGTGAATCTCGGCGAGCTCGCCGAGCACTTCGCCGTGCGCGGCTCGGTCACGATGCCGGCCTTGCTCGGGCTGGTGTTCGTCGTCGTTGGCGTCGCCTTCAAGTTCGGCGCCGTGCCGTTTCACATGTGGCTGCCCGACGTCTACCAGGGCGCCTCGACCCCGGTGACCTTGTTCATCGGCACGGCGCCGAAGATCGCGGCCTTCGCGCTCGCTTGGCGCGTGTTGACCGAAGGCCTGCAGGATCTCCACGGCGGCGGATGGCAGGACATGCTGGCGGTGATGAGCGTGCTGTCTTTGGGTATAGGCAACATCGTCGCCATCGCTCAGAGCAACCTCAAGCGGATGCTCGCCTATTCGACGATCTCGCACGTCGGCTTCATTCTCATGGGATTCGTGGCCGGCACGGAAATGGGCTTGCAGGCGGCGATGTTCTACACGCTGACCTATACGCTCATGGCCGCCGCGGCCTTCGGCATGATCATCGTCTTGAGCCGCAAGGGCTTCGAAGCCGAGAACCTCGAGGACTTCAAAGGTTTGAACGCGCGCAGCCCCTGGTTCGCTTTCATCATGCTCATGGTGATGTTCAGCATGGCCGGCGTGCCGCCTTTCGTCGGCTTTTACGCCAAGCTCGTGGTGCTCGGCAGCGTCATCGACTCGGGCCAGCTCTGGCTGGCCCTCGCGGGCATCGTGCTCGCCGTCGTCGGCGCGTTCTATTACCTGCGTATCGTGTGGTTCATGTACTTCGTCGATCCGGTCGACGAACGGCCGCTGGAAGCGGCCCGCGACGTGCGCTTCGTGATCAGCGCCAACGGCCTCGGGTTGCTTGCGCTGGGGCTCTTCCCGGGCGCGCTGCTGACGCTGTGCGCGCGGCTGCTTGCCTAGATTGCGCGTCTCCCGGGGATTTCTTGCAGGCCCATAGCCGGCCTAGTATCATCGCCGCTCTTCAATTGCGGGGTGGAGCAGTCAGGCAGCTCGTCGGGCTCATAACCCGAAGGTCGCAGGTTCGAATCCTGCCCCCGCTACCAAAATCAATAAGTTGCGCGTTGTTTTTCCGACACTTGGCAAATATAAAGAGGCCCTGGCAAATATTTATTTGCCAGGAGCCCCCACCCTCTACCGTAGAGTTGCGTGCATCGACCGCTGAGTGGGCCGACTTATTTTGGAGACTCGCCGTGAGAAACGTGCCGCCAGCTAGCGCAATGGCCGGACGGTCGCAGGTTTCCTTCTATAGACCCTTTCAGTGATTGCCGCGTTGGTGTGCCCCAGGCGAGCTGTGGCTGCTTCTGCTGTGTCGTCGCTGGCCGATTTGGCTCTGAGGTCTCGGAACTGAAACGGCTCTTGAAGTGAATTCTCGGGATCTGCCAAGGCTTTCCTTATCTTGCGACGCCAAATCGAAGTGAAGCCATCCACGGTATACGGTTTGCCTTGACGGCCGCAGATCAGAGGCTGTCGGAGCTTAGGCGGCAGACTAAGCGCCCGTTTGACAACCCGGCGCAGCTCATCTGACCACGCAATCACCAAGTCTCGCCCAGTCTTCCGCGTAGACACCTGGATGCCTTCATCCGTGAGGTTAGAGCGCGTCAAAGCAAGCAGATCCGCCGGCCTCAGGCCCGTGAGAACGGCAAGGTCCATGGCGCACTGGAGCATAGCGGGCATCGTCTTGGAGGCCGCCGCATACTCCGCCTCGGTCACGTATCGGCGTCGCGGGCGTGGGCGCTCCTTCCGAATCTGCCTGCAAGGATTATCGTCCACAACTCCCCATTCCACCGCTTTCGTGAAGACGTGAGAGAGCAGCGCCAGTTCTGCCACGGCTCGCCTCAAGCTCTTCTTTTTCCTCTCATTGAAGTAGGCATAACCATGCTTAGGCTTGAAGTGCCTTGGGTTCATCGCTCCGAGGGCGGCTCTAAGCGGCTGGAGCTCGTAGCCGTTGTCTCGTTGCGTCCGAGGCGCTTTCGTCGGTATGACCTCAGTCATGTACCGATCAAATAGGGCACTCATCGTTCGGCCAGCGAGATTGACCTCGACGTGGTCGGCCAGGGCGCGGTAAGCGTCAGCCAGCGTTCTGCCCAAGTTGTGCCACTTGCCTGCTCGGTCGACGAAGAAATAGCACCCGTGATGCAAGTACACTCGCCGGGGCAAGTGGGCTCCCGTCGTTCGCTTTCTTCCCATGCTGCTCAAGTTAGAACAGCTCCCTCAGAATTGCCAAATTTGGTTCCGACGAGCTTTCGCCTCGGGGATGGCGACTTAGCAGTCGATTTCGGGCTTCCTCACGCAGGACTCGGTTGTATCCGTTAGCCGCAATTTCGAACGGCCAGTTGTGTGACGCAAGCCAACGCCTCTGCTCTCCTGGGCGCTTGTACCCGGTGAGCTCCATGAGTTCCTTGTCACTAAGAAACATCTCTACCACCTCACACGTTGTTGTCCGAGAGTTGCTATTGCGATTTCTTCCGCCCTCTCTTCAGTGATTCCGTGTCTTTTGCACGTGCTTCGACGATTTCGAAGATTCCCGCCATCGTGTCTCTTTCGTCCACTTGTGGTCACGAAGAAAAAAAAACCTGGGTTTGTAAGGGTTT
>DASWKF010000123.1:0-27746 GCA_036396795.1 Gammaproteobacteria bacterium
GCACTTTATCCCTCTCGCGTGCGCTCGAAGCGATTTGTTAGGCGGACGACGACTCTCCCGGTATCTGAGTTCGCCACACGATTCGAGGCTCGTCGCCCGAGGTATCCAAAACGTAGACCTCTAACCCACGTTCTCTGAACCGCCTCGCTTCCATTTCGTAGTCAATTGTAAACGTCATTTCGCACACCGCTAACGGTCCAAACTCGTGTACGACCACACCCAGAATCTCGAAGCTCTAGGGAAATCGTTTCATGAAAATCCTGCTTGTCATCAACGATCCGCCCTACGGGACTGAACGCTGCTATAACGCCTTGCGTCTGGCGCATGCGCTATTGAAACTCGTGGTGGGATGTGCTGGGTCAGCCGTGTTGGTGTGGTCGCAGCAGCTGGGCAATCAATCCCGTCCAGCCGGTCTGATGCGAGGCGCCGATGCCGCGTCCGGTGTCACCGTGGAAATATTCGTAGAACAGCAGGTAATCACGGAAATGTGGGTCGGTCCGGAATTTATCCTGTTCGCCGAAGACGGGTCTGCGGCCCGCGGCGTCGCGACGAAACAGCCGGGTCAGGCGCTCGGCCACGGCATCGGCCAGCTCGTCGAGGGAGATGAACGTCCCCGAGCCGGTCGGGTACTCGATCCGGAACTCCGGCCCGTAGTATTCCGCGAAGCGGCGCAGGGAGGTCACCAGCAGATAATTGACCGGGAACCATATGGGGCCGCGCCAGTTGGAATTGCCGCCGAACAGTCCGGACTCGGATTCGGCAGGCTGATAGTCCACGCTTAGCGGATTGTCCATGCAGGAGAAGACGTAAGGGTCTTCCAGATGGGCACGTGAGAGGGACCGCACGCCGAAGTCCGACAGGAACTCCGCTTCGTCCAGCATGCGTTGCAGCAGCCGTTTCATGCGATGGCCGCGCAGCAGAGAGAGCAGGCGGCGATTGCCGCGGCCGGGCTCGTTCCAGTGCGAGACCAGGGCCGCCAGATCGGGACGGTAGTTCAAGAACCATTCCAGCCGCCTCCTGAAATCCGGGAGCTTCTCCACGAGCTCGGGCTCCAGGATCTCGACCGCGCACAGCGGTAACAGCCCGACCATGGAACGCACCTTGAGGGGTATCCTCTCGCCATTCGGGAAACGCAATACGTCGTAGAAGAACTGATCGCCCTCGTCCCACAGGCCGATGCCCTGGTCGCCGATGTTGTTCATCGCCGCGGCGATATAGAGGAAGTGCTCGAAGAATTTCGTGGCGATGTCCTCGTACGCGTGGTTGCGCTCAGCCAGTTCCAGTGCGATGCGCATGAGATTGAGGCAATACATGGCCATCCAGCTCGTACCGTCGGCTTGATCGATGTGGCCACCCGTGGGCAGCGGTGCGCTGCGGTCGAAGACACCGATATTGTCCAAACCCAGAAAACCGCCCTGGAATACGTTATGCCCCTCGGCGTCCTTGCGATTGACCCACCAGGTAAAGTTGACGATAAGTTTATGGAGCGCGCGCTCGAGGAAATCCCGGTCGCCTTCGCCGCCGTTGGCACTGCGTTCCAGCTTGTACACCTCCCATACCGCCCAGGCGTGCACGGGGGGATTGACGTCGCCAAAGGCCCATTCGTATGCGGGGATTTGGCCGTTGGGATGCATGTACCAGACGCGCGTCATCAACAGCAATTGGTTCTTGGCGAAGGCTGGATCAATCTGCGCGAGCGCGACACAGTGGAAGGCGAGATCCCACGCCGCATACCAGGGATACTCCCACTTGTCCGGCATGGAGATGATCTCGGCATTGTTCAAATGGAACCATTCGTGGTTGCGGCCGTGCCGGCGCTCAGCAGGGGGTGGCGGCATGGCGGGGTCGCCCTCGAGCCACTGCGGGATGTCGTAGTAGTAGAACTGTTTACTCCAGATCATACCGGCCAGGGCTTGGCGCTGAATCAGCCGCGCCTCGTCGTCGGGCAGGTCGCCTTGCAGATCGGCGTAGAAAGCATCCGCCTCGTCGCGGCGCAGCTGCATGACTGCGTCGAAGTCGGCGAATGACCGCCGGTTCTGGCCTTTGGCTAGGCGAACCTTCACCGCCACCTGCCCGTGCGCGGGTACCGTGTATACATAGTGTGCGGCGGCTTTGGTGCCGTTCTGCTGCGGGTTCACGGCATGATGATCACCCTTGACGACATAGGCGTGGAAGGCGTCCTTGAAGTGCGCAGCTTCCTGCATGCCGTAGAGGCGCCGCACATTGGTATCGTTGTTGCAGAACAGCAGGTCGGGCTCGCCGTCCAGGTAGCAGTGGTATCCAGTCAGCTTGGGATGCTCGACGACGATGCAGCCTCGCTCGTCAGCGGAGAGCCTGGGCCGCGTCGGATCGTAGCCCCAGGCCCAGGTATTTCGGAACCAGAGCTGCGGCAGGATATGCAGCGGGGCGTCCTCGGCCCCGCGGTTGTGCACCGTTATTTGCATGAGGATATCGTCGACGTCGGCCTTGCCGTATTCGACGAACACGTCGAAGTAGCGGTCGTCCTCGAAGACACCGGTCTCTAGCAGCTCGAATTCTGGCTGGTCCTTGCCGCGGCGGCGGTTTTCCTCGACGAGTTGGACGTAGGGGAATGCCGCTTGCGGATACTTGTAGAGCATCTTCAGATAGGAATGGCTGGGGATCGCGTCCAGGTAGTAGTAGATCTCCTTGACGTCTTCGCCATGATTGCCTTCGGCGTTGGTCAGGCCGAACAGGCGTTCCTTCAAAATGGGATCGCGGCCGTTCCACAGCGCCAAGGCTAGACAGAGGCACTGCTGCTTGTCGCTGATTCCGGCGATGCCGTCCTCGCCCCAGCGGTAGGCGCGGCTGCGTGCGTGGTCGTGGCCGAAGTACTCCCAGGCTTCGCCCGTGGCGCTGTAGTCCTCGCGCACGGTGCCCCACTGGCGTTCGCTCAGGTAGGGTCCCCAACGGTCCCAGGCAGCGGTCTTGGTGTTTTGCGCTGCCATACGCAGTTTCTCGGCATTGCGTGTGGCGGCGACGGTGCCGGCAGTCGTCTTACGGGCTTTTTTCGACATGCTTGTTCCCTTTGCGGAGGTCCGGCCGCCGCGCAGCCTCGTGGTCGTGCAGCTTCAGCCAGGCGCGCAACACTTCGGCGACACTCCAGGCCTGGGCGAAACAGCCACGTGCGGCGAAGGGCGGGTCGGCATCGAAGATCTCGCTGATACTGCCGAGGCACGCACTCTCCAGATGCAGGATGAGTGGTTCGAGGAACGACCGTGCTATCGCGGCATCGCCATACACGCGGTAATGCGCATCGACAAACGGACCGATCAGCCAGGCCCAGACGATGCCCTGATGATACGCGCCATCGCGTTCCCGGGGTCCACCCGTGTAGTGCGCCACAAAACCCGGCTCGCCGGGCGCAAGGCTGCGCAGGCCGTGGGAAGTCAGCAGCTCACGCGCACAAGTATCGACGACGGTCTTCTGCCGGGTCAGGTTCAGTGGGCTGTGAGGCAGGGAGACTGCGAAGATCTGATTGGGGCGTAACCGCCCGTCATAGCGTCGGCCGTCGTCACCTGGATCACCGTCCGGCCCGTCGATCACGTCAAACAGAGCGGCCCGCGGCTGATTCCAGAAGCGCTCGAAGTTGCGTTTGACCAGCTCGGCAGTGCGCCCGTAGGCGGCGACCTCATGTCCTACATTCAATTGCGACGCCAATCCCTCCATCACGCGCAGCGCGTTGTACCAGAGCGCGTTGATCTCCACGCACTTGCCGATGCGCGGTGTCACGACCCAGTCACCGACCTTGGCGTCCATCCACGTTAGTTGCACGCCGTCCAGGCCGGACGCCAACAGTCCGTCGACGGCATCCATGTGGATGCCATAGCGCGTCCCGCGCCGGTGCCAGCCGATGATGTCGCACAGTACCGGATAGAGTTCAGCGGCAAGTGACAAATCTCTGCTGTATCGGGTGTATTGGTCGACCGCTTGGAAAAACCACAACGCCGCATCGACGCTGTTGTATTGAGGCGTCCCGCTGCCGTCTGGAAAACGGTTGGGCAACATGCCTTCGCTGACGTGCGCGGCGAAGGTGCGCAGGATCGCGGCGGCGACTTCATGACGTTGCGTGGCGAGCGTCAGGCCTGGCAGGGCAATCATGGTGTCGCGGCCCCAGTCGCTGAACCAGGGATAACCGGCGATCACGGTTTTACCCGCCGCATGTCCATCCCGATGACGCTCGACGACGAACTGATCGGCGGCCAGCACAAGTTGCCCTAACCCGCATGGGGATCCGGGAGGCAATTTGTCGAGCAACGTGGCGGCGTGACGCTCGATTTCCCCGCGCAGGTGGGCGAACGCGACCGGGGCTTCCACGTCGGTGGACAGAACGACAGTCGCCTGCTCACCAGGTTCGAGCGACAGCGCAAACCGGCCGGGCCGGTATAGGTCTTCCGTGTCATCCAATCCGCGCGAGCCCTCCACGCGATGTCTGAAGTTCCAGTGCCAGTCCGGGTCTGGCGCGAAGGTTGCGCCGGCACACATCAGTCGATAGCGCTGTGCACCGAGGAAGGCCTCGACCTCGCAACCGTTGGGGATTTCATGCAGGGCTGGATTCCAGCCGCCGTGGCCATGGCTGTGATAATCGCGGTAGGTGCACAACGGCGTCAGCTCTAGATGGAGCGGTTCGCTGGCGCGCAGAACCTGAAGGCTGACATGGGTGGCGTTATGTCCAGGCCGCATCAGCAGGCGTTTTTCCAGTACTGCATCGGCGATGGCATAACGCCAGACCGGCATGCCTTGCTCGAGATGAAACGATTCGAGATTCAGATAGCCGTGCGGCGCGACCGTGCCGTCGCTGAATTCGTGAGTCGCCAGAGGGTACTCGACCGAGGCATACCTGACGGTGACATCGACGGCCGCGACCATGAGTGTCCGAGCGACGGGTGGGGCGAGCGAGGCGACCAACAGCCCATGATAACGGCGGGTATTGATCTCGCAGACCGTTCCCGAAGCAAAACCACCGATGCCGTTGGTGACGAGCCATTCACAGTTCATCGCCTGTGTAAGTTCGCCACAGGTGCTGCGTCCAAGATGTCGTAGCGTCATGGGTTCATTCGCGCGAGGCGCTGTCTTCGGCCGCTGGCCATCCGCGCGGAGGCGAGCGTCGATGTACTGACGGATTCGGTGCTCTTGCCCGCCGACATCATCTGACCAGCAGCGCCCTGGCGCGCGCGCAGACGTTGTCGACGGTGAAGCCGTATTCGCGCAGTAATACGTCGGCCGGCGCGGAAGCGCCGAAGCGCTGCACACCAAGCATGTCGCCATGTGCGCCGATGTAACGATCCCAGCCTTGCCGCACGCCCAATTCGACCGCGAGCCGCGCGCCGACCGAGGGAGGCAGCACCGCATCGCGTTCGGATTGCGGCAAGGCCTCGAACAATTCCCAGCTCGGCATCGACACGCAACGCACGGCGATGCCTTGCCCTTGCAGGCGCTCCGCCGCGGCCACGATCAGGCCGACCTCGGAGCCGCTGGCGATCAGGATCAGTTCGGGCTTCGCGTCGGGCGCATCGAGCAGCACATAGCCGCCGCGGCGCAGGCCCTCGGCGCTGGCATAGCGATCACGATCCAGAGTCGGCAAATCCTGCCGGCTCAGTGCGAGCAGCACCGGACGATCGCGCGTCTCCACCGCGACCCGCCAGGCGACGGCGGTCTCGTTGGCATCGCTGGGCCGGATCACGGTGAGGTTCGGAATCGCGCGCAGCGCGGCCAGTTGCTCCACCGGCTGGTGGGTGGGGCCGTCCTCGCCGAGCGCGATGCTGTCGTGGGTGAACACATGCACGACGTGCAGGCCCATCAACGCTGCTAACCGGATCGGCGGACGCATGTAGTCGGAGAAGATCAGGAAGGTTGCCCCATAGGCGATGAAGCCGCCATGCGCGGCCAGCCCGTTGACGACCGCGCCCATCGCGTGTTCGCGTACGCCGAAGTGCAGATTGCGGCCGGAACGGCTCCAGGCGGCGGTATCGGACCCCTGGGTATCCTCGTGCGCACGCGCCGGCAGGTTGAAATCGCCAAGATCCTGCAGCGCGGTCTTGGTTGAGGGATCCAGATCCGCCGAGCCTCCGCTCAGCGCCGGCAGCTTCGGTGCGATCGCGTTCATCACCTTCCCCGATGCGGCGCGCGTGGCCATGCCTTTGGCGTCGGCCGGGAACACCGGAATATCCGCGTCCCAGCCTGCGGGCAACTCGCCGCGCAGGCTGCGCTCCAGTTCCGCGGCGAGCTCGGGAAACGCCTGCCGGTAGGCGGCCATGCGCGCGTTCCAGGCCGCTTCGTCGCGCGCACCGCGGTCGAGGGCCTGGCGAAAATGCGCCAGCGCCTGATCGGGAATCAGGAACGCCGGCTCGGTCGGCCAGCCGAGATTCTGTTTGGTCAGTCGGACCTCGTCGGCGCCGAGCGGCGAGCCATGCGCTTCGAAACTGCCCTGTTTGTTGGGCGAGCCGTAGCCGATCTGGGTGCGCACCGGGATCAGCGACGGCCGGGCGGTTTCCACGCGTGCCGCCTGAAGCGCGGCGTCGATCATCGCAAGGTCGTTGCCATCGGCCACTGCCACCGTGTGCCAGCCATAGGCTGCGAAGCGGCACGCGACGTTCTCGGAGAAGGTGATGTCGGTGCCAGCGGCCAGGGTGATCGAGTTATCGTCGTACAGGCAGATAAGCTTGGCGAGCTTGAGATGGCCGGCCAGCGAGGCCGCCTCGGCCACGACTCCTTCCATGACGTCGCCGTCGCTGACGAGGGCGAAGGTGTGATGATCGATGATGGCGTGATCGGGGCGATTGTAGCGGGCCGCGAGCTGCGCCTCCGCGATGGCCATGCCGACCGCATTGGCCATGCCCTGCCCGAGCGGGCCGGTGGTGGTTTCCACGCCCGGCGTGTGACCGCGCTCGGGGTGCCCCGGCGCCTTGCTGCCCCATTGGCGGAACCGTTTGAGGTCGTCGAGCGAAAGCCCGTAACCGGTCAGATACAGCAGCGCGTAGAGCAGCGCCGATCCGTGGCCGGCCGAGAGCACGAAGCGGTCGCGATCGACCCAGCCTGGGTTGCGCGGATTGAGCTTGAGCGCTCGCGTCCACAGCACGTAGGCCATCGGCGCGGCTCCGAGCGGCAGCCCCGGGTGCCCGCTGTTAGCCGTCTGCACCATGTCCACCGACAGGAAGCGCAGCGTATTGATGCATTGCTGATCGAGTTCGGCGGTCATGGCGGCTCCTGATGGGGTGCGAAGTGGGCAGACCATCCGCATGCCTGCGGCGGCTTGCTTCGCTGCGACCGCGGAATCGACGCTGCGCTGTGCCTCGCGCAGGGGCGATTGCATGTCCTCATGCGCGTCATTGCCGCAGCCGGCGATACCGGCGGATCAGGGCATTCGTGGAGCTGTCGTGGTCTAGTTTGGGGTCAGCGCTGCTGGCGATCTCAGCGGCGGTGCGCGCGGCCAGCGCCTTGCCGAGCTCAACGCCCCACTGGTCGAACGAATCGATGTCCCAGATCACGCCCTGCACGAAGACGCTGTGCTCGTACAGCGCGACGAGCGTGCCCAGCGTATGTGGCGTCAGTCGTTCGGCAAGTATCGTGTTGCTCGGCCGGTTGCCCTCGAACGTGCGATGCGGCACCAGCGCCGCGGGCATACCCTCGGCCTTCACCTCGTCGGCGGTCTTGCCGAACGCGAGCGCCTCGCTCTGCGCAAACAGATTCGCCATCAGCAGGTCGTGCTGATCGCCGCGAGGGGTCAACGGCTGGCAGAAGCCGATGAAATCGCAAGGGACCAAGTGCGTGCCCTGGTGGATCAGTTGGTAGAACGAATGCTGGCCGTTGGTCCCAGGCTCGCCCCAATAGATCGGTCCGGTGACGTAATCCACCGGCGCGCCATTGCCGGTGACGTGCTTGCCGTTGCTCTCCATCGTCAATTGCTGCAGATAGGCCGGAAAGCGCTTGAGGCGTTGCGCGTAAGGCAGCACGGCCACGGTCGCGGCACCGAGGAAATTCGCGTTCCAGACCGCCAGCAATCCCATCAGCGCCGGCAGATTGCGGTCCAAGGGCGTGTCGCGAAAGTGCTCGTCCATGGCGCGGAAGCCGGCCAGCATCGCTCGGAAATGCTTCGGCCCGATCGCGAGCATGATCGACACCCCGATCGCCGACTCCATCGAATAGCGGCCACCGACCCAGTCCCAGAAGCCGAACATGTTATCGGCGTCGATCCCGAACTCGAGGACTGCCGGGGCGTTAGTCGACACCGCAACGAAATGTTTCGCCACGGCCTGCCCGCCATCGGCGCCGCCGTTGCCCAGCGCCTGCAGGCACCAGGTGCGGGCGGCCCGCGCGTTGGTCAGGGTTTCGAGCGTGGTGAAGGTCTTCGAGCAGACGATGAACAGCGTCTCGGCCGGGTCGAGATCGCGCGTGGCCTCGATGAAGTCGCTGCCGTCGACGTTGGAGACGAAACGGAAGGTCATCTCGCGCCGGCTGTAGTGACGCAGCGCCTCATAGGCCATGACCGGGCCGAGATCCGAGCCGCCGATGCCGATGTTGACCACGTTGCGGATGCGCCGGCCGGTATGGCCCGTACAGGCGCCGCTGCGTACGCGCTCGGCGAATGCCGCCATGCGCTCGAGTACCGCATGCACGTCCGCAACGACGTTTTTGCCGTCGACCTCGATGTGCGTGCCGGCCGGCGCACGCAGCGCGACGTGCAGCGCCGCGCGATCCTCGGTGGTGTTGATCTTGTCACCGCGAAACATCGCGGCGATGCGCTCGGTCAGGCCGCAAGCGTCAACCAGCTCGAGCAACAGCCGCAGCGTCTCGTCGGTGACGCGTTGCTTGGAGTAGTCGAGATACAAGCCCACGGCCTCGGCATGCAGGCGCTCGCCGCGCACGGGATCGGTGGCGAACAGCTCGCGCAGATGCCGCGGCCGCTGTTGGCCGGCGTGCTGCTGCAACGCTTGCCATTGCGGACGCCCGGTCAAGCAGGCTGACGATGGATCGGCTGCGGATCGGCCGGGCTCGGATGGATACATGACGGTACTCATGCGCGGATTCAGCCGGTGTTCGCCAGCGCAGCGCTCTTGTCTTCAATGCGCTGTAATAACTGTCGCCAAGATCTGACGAAGGCTTGCGCACCCTCGCGCTGTAGTTGCAGCGCCAGCGCGTCGATGTCGACGCCGGCCCCAGTGAAGCGCGCCAGCATGGCCTCTGCATCACGGCCGTCAGGAGCCATGGCGCCCTTGAGCGCACCCTGTTGGGCGAAAGCCAACAGGGTCTTTTCAGGGATGGTGTTGATGGTATCCGGGGCGGCCAGCGCTTCGACATACAGCGTGTTGGAGGCATCCGCATCCTTGGTGCCGGTGCTGGCCCACAGCAGTCGCTGCGGCCGGGCGCCGGCATCGGCCAGCTTGCGCCAGCGCTTTGAGGCCAGCAGCTCGCGATAGGCGCGATACGTGCGTCCGGCAATCGCGATGCCGAGCTGGTTGCGCATCTCCGCGGGCACTTTTTCATTGATCGCCACATCCCAGCGACTGACGAACACCGAGGCGACCGAGCCGACGCGCGGATCGAGCCCGGCTTCCAGGCGCCGCTCGATGCCGCGCAGGTAAGCCTCGGCCGCAGCGAGATACTGCTCGCGCGAGAACAGCAGCGTAACGTTGACCGGCACGCCTTCGAAGATCGATGCCTCGATGGCCCGAATCCCTTCCGGAGTGCCCGGAATCTTCACGAGCAGGTTCGGCCGATCGGCCTGCCGGTGGATCTGCCGAGCGGCCTCGATGCTGCCTTGAGTATCGCTGGCGAGCAGCGGCGAGACTTCTATCGAGACCCAGCCATCGACGTAATCGCTGGCGTCGAACACGGGCCGGAACAGGTCGGCGGCGCGGCGAAGATCCTCGAGCGCCAACTCGATGAACAGGGATTCGCCGGATTTGCCCGACTCTGCCTTCTCGCGGATGCAGGCGTCATAGGTGTCGCCGCCGCCGATCGCGCCGTCGAAGATGCTCGGGTTCGAGGTCAGACCGGTGATTGCGAGATCCGCGATATAGCGATCCAGGGTGCCGTGGTCGAGCAGATCGCGAGTGATGTTGTCGAGCCACAGGCTCTGGCCGAGATCGTGCAATCTTCGGGTGGGTTTCATGCTTGCTCCTGATGGTGTGCTTCGGATTTCCGGTGGCGATCCGTGTCCGCGGCACGCCCGGCCGTGGCGGCATAAAAATCGGGCAGCGCAACATCACACAGGTCGCCGATATGGGCGACGGCCAGATCGGGCATGGAATCGAGCGCCAGGCCGTCGGATTCCCTGGCGTAGTGCCCCTGGCGCACGAAGGCCGTGGTCAACCGACCGGCCAGCACGCGTTTCATTGCGGCCAGCAGTTGCGGCTTGTCATCGATCATCACGTAATGGTTGGCCGGAAAGCGCCGCTGGACCAGATCTAGCCTGCGTTCCTTGTGCACGGTGACCAGCACCCGGCCATTGACGACGTCCCACAGTCCCGAACGCTGGATCTTACGTGGCTGGAACACGATGTCGCCATCGGAAACGATCGCCGTCGTGCCGATCGTACGCAGGTGCTCCAGCGCGGCGAGTGCCCTCGGATACACGCGCTCACTGAAAGGATAGTCGAGCAGGAAGGCCGACATCCGCAGCAGCGCCGGCTCATCGCCGGCACCGGCACGAAAGGCTTGCAGCGCGCCCAGGTAATCGGCATAGCCGACTCGGTCGCGCAGATCGGTATAGATCGACCAGTAGCGCTCGCGTTCCAGCTGTCCGAAGTCACGATCGAGCCGCGCCGTGAGGTCCGCCGCGAAGCGATCGTTGTCGAGCAGCGTGTTGTCGACGTCGAGCATGAACACGACCGAGTCGCCATTCAGCACGGCGCCTCCTCCTCGGGTTGCGGATCGTGCCAGCCCTCCTCGTGGACCACGATATCTGCGGCCGCCGAAGGCCCCCAACTGCCGGGCTCGTACTCTTGCACCGGCGCGGCATGGGTGAGCGCCGGGTCGATGACCCGCCACGCCGCTTCGACGCTGTCGTCGCGCGTGAACAGCGCGGGCTCGCCGCGCAGCGCGTCGCGCAGCAGGCGTTCGTACGGCGATTGTTCGCTACGCGGCTCGTGGCGGGCGACCAGCTCCACCGGCTCGCCGCGCATTTGCTCACCGTGCTGCTTGACTCGCGTGCCCGCCGCGATCGTCACCTCGGGGCTCAAGCGAAAGCGAAAGTAGTTTGCAGTGGTCTCGCTGGCCTCGTCGAAAATCGCCAATGGCGGAGACTTCATGATTACCCTGACTTCGGTGGTGGTGATCGGCAGGGACTTGCCGGCGCGGATGTAGAACGGCACGCCGCTCCAGCGCCAGGTATCGATGTGCAGACACAGCGCGGCAAACGTCTCAACGTCGGAATCCTCCGCTACGCCTTTTTCATCGCGATAGCCGCGGAACTGGCCACGCACCACGTGTCCGGGGTTCAGGGGCCGCATTGCCCGGAACAAACGCAGCTTCTCGGTGCGCATGGACTGCGAGTCGCGCCCGATCGGCGCATCCATCGCGAGCAGCGCGACCACCTGCAGCAGATGGTTCTGGACGACGTCGCGAAGCGTGCCGACCTCCTCGAAGAACGCGCCGCGGCCCTGCACGCCGAAGTCCTCAGCCATCGTGATCTGCACGCTGTCGACGTAGTTGCGGTTCCAGATCGGTTCGAGGAAGGCGTTGGCGAAACGGAAGTACAGCAGGTTCTGCACCGCCTCCTTGCCAAGGTAGTGATCGATCCGGAATACTGCCGATTCGGGAAAGACTTGGTGCAGGGTGCGGTTGAGTGCCTGTGCGGAGGCGAGATCGCGGCCGAACGGCTTTTCGACGACGATGCGGGCATCCTCGGCGCAGCCGGCTTTCGCCAGCCCCTGCACGACGGAGCCGAACATGCTGGGCGGAATCGCCATGTAATGCAGCGGGCGGGCGGCACCGCCCAGGACTTGCTTCAGGCGCTCGTAGGTCGTCGGATCCGCGTAGTCGCCATCGACATAGTGCAGTTGCGCGGACAATTTGGCAAAAGCATCGCTATCGATACCAGCATTCTTCTCCAGGCTGTCGCGCGCACGTTCCCGCAGTTTCTCGAGCGTCCAGCCCGCGCGGGCCATACCGATGATCGGTATGGCCAGGTCGCCGGCGCGGATCAGGGCCTGCAGCGCCGGGAAGATCTTCTTGTGCGCCAAGTCGCCGGTTGCGCCGAAAAACACGAACGCATCAGATGCGGTTGTCGTCATGTCCGTGTCCCTTTGAACGGTGTGTCGGCGGCATGTTGCTGCTTCGCCACCGAGCTGAGCTGAACTCGATGATAAGATGACACGTGGGATGGCAGTAATGTTACGAGCTGCCATCACTTTGTGCGCTTCCAACGAGTCGGCATAGCGACCTCTTACCTGAACGCACTCTGGCATTGCACCCACTCTGGGCTTCACAGCCCGCACCGTCGGTACGTCGCCGTACATACAGCAGCGCCCCGCCACTGTAGTTTTTCCCGATGCCCCGGAAGCTGGCTCCCGCACGCACCGCGTGGCTTCGACGGGTGTAGGCTCACCGACTCCTGTTCATGGAGGGCGGAGGCGGCTTTATGAATGTGCTGGTTGTGGACGTAGGTGGGTCGAGCGTTAAGATTCTCGCCACCGGGCAAGACGAGGCGCGCAAGTTTTCCTCCGGGCCGGATATGACGGCCGAGCAGATGGTGGTGGGCGTACAGGCTCTCGCGGGAAACTGGGAATACGCGGTGGTCTCCATCGGCTATCCGGGGCGGGCGCTGCGGGATCGCGTTGTGTCGGAACCGCACAACCTGTCCTCCGGCTGGGTCGGCTTCGATTTCCAATCTGCCTTTGGCTGCCCGGTCAAGTTGATCAACGACGCAGCCATGCAAGCCTTGGGGAGCTACATGGGCGGTAAGCTGCTGTTCCTGGGTCTGGGGACGGGCCTGGGCTCCGCTATTGTGGTGGACGGCAAGATCGTACCTATGGAGCTGGCTCACCTTCCCTACAAGAAGGGAAGCTTTGAGGACTATGTAGGCGCTGATGGACTGGCAAAGCACGGTAAGGAAAAGTGGCGCAAACACGTTACCGAAATGGTCAGCCACTTAACTGCCGCTCTCTTACCTGATGATGTGGTCTTGGGTGGGGGCAATGTCGAAAAACTCGAGGAGCTGCCGCCGGGCTGTCGCGCCGGCAATAACGCCAATGCGTTCCTGGGCGGATTCATCATGTGGGCAGAAGCTCCCGGGCCATGAATGGGCGGTGGCCATGAAAGAGCGGCGAGCCAGGAACGGATAGCGAACGTAACATTGACGTCAAGTAATCGGTCCTCTAAGTAAATATGGAGATGCCCATGCAAATCGGAATGATCGGTCTTGGAAGAATGGGCGCCAACATGGTGCGGCGCCTTCAGCAAGGAGGCCACCAATGTGTGGTTTTCGACCGGTCGTCCGAAGCGGTCAGCGTGATGACAAAGGAAAGGGCGGTTGGCGCTTCATCGTTGACGGAGCTGGTAAAGAAACTGGAGAAGCCCCGAGCGATCTGGATGATGGTCCCGGGGGCACTCGTGGAGCAACTCGTCGCCGATCTCTTGCCTGATCTCGAGCCCGGCGACATTCTCATCGACGGCGGCAACTCCTACTACGTGGACGACATCCGGATCGCCAAAGAGCTCGCAGGAAAAGAGATTCACTACGTCGATTGCGGAACCAGCGGCGGCGTCATGGGCCTGGAGCGGGGCTACTGCCTGATGATCGGCGGGCCAAGCGAAGCGGTGCAGCATCTCGAGCCGGTGTTCAAGACGTTGGCGCCCGGCAGCGGCGACATCCCGCGCACACCGGGTCGCAACGGGCTTGGCGGCACTGCCGAGGAGGGCTATCTGCATTGTGGGCCGAGCGGCGCCGGGCACTTCGTCAAGATGGTGCACAACGGCATCGAATACGGCCTGATGGCGGCCTACGCCGAAGGCATGAACATTCTGGCACACGCGAATGTGGGTAAAACTCAACAATCCCACGATGCCGAGACGACGCCACTGCGCAACTCGGAGGAGTTCCAGTTCGATCTCGATCTGCGCGATATCGCCGAGGTCTGGCGGCGCGGCAGCGTGATCGCGTCGTGGCTGCTGGATTTGACCGCAGCCGCCTTGACCAAGGATCCGACGCTCGCACAGTTCGACGGCAGGGTATCGGACTCCGGCGAGGGGCGGTGGACGATCAAGGCAGCCATCGACGAGGCCGTGCCGACGCCCGTGCTCAGCGCTGCGCTCTTTTCGCGGTTCAGCTCGCGCGGCCAGGCGAAGTTTGCCGACAAGCTGTTGTCCGCGATGCGCTACGAGTTCGGCGGACACATCGAGAAATCCGAGGGGAAGTAGCTTCTCTGAAGAAGGAACACCCGCTACGGACGCTCGGAACTATCCCTGTCCCGGTAGTTTGCGCTGGACCAGCGTCGCCGATACGCAGGCGCTGCGGCAGATCGCGTACCGGCGAATTCTCGCCGCTGCGAGACGTGCGATCGAACGGCACGGTCGGTTCATAATCGTGCTTGCCGGCGGCAACACGCCGCGGGAGGTTTATCGGATGCTGCGCGGCGCGGACGCTGGCTGGTCGCGCTTGCAGGTGTACTTCGGTGACGAGCGCTGCCTGCCGGTGGACGACACCGAGCGCGGCTTACCAAGATTCGGCGACCGCCGAGCGCGATTTCCATCCAGACTGCGCACCGACGGCCGACGGCCCGCCGCGCTTTGACGATTTCGAGATTCTCGCCGATTTCGGCGATGGCCGAGGCGACGATAGCAGAGCTCGTTTCTTGGGCATCGTCGGGGCTTTTGCGGCTGGCCTCATCCTGCATGAGGACCTTTTTGTCAATCTCCGCGCAGCAGGGCAAGGCTTAACCATTAAGGAGCTGGTCCGGCTGTTTGAAATCGTTCTCGCGCCAATTTTCTTTGTGACGATGGAATTACAAGTGAGGTTGGAGACCTTATTGTCGGCGGACGTGATCTTGCTGGCTGCTGCGTTAACGCTCGCAGCCGGTATCGCAAAACTCGCGAGTGGCTGGGGTTCAGAAAGCGGCTCGAATCGCTGGTTGGTTGGGTTGGGGATGATGCCGCGTGGCGAAGTCGCTTTGATCTTCGCGACGTCGGCTTACGGAACGTGTGCGAACGCATATTTCCGCATCAAAATCGCAGCTCTTCTGCTTGCCTGTGGGTCCCGAAAACCCTCGCCGATTGATTTTCTTGAAGGTCTTCGGCGAGCGCGTCGCATGGCGACCCATACTGGACGGGCTCCATCGTGAATACACCCTTGAGCAGGCGGCATGAAGCATTCTTGCCGACGACAGGTCACCAGATAGTTTCCACTTCGTAGCCGGACAGGGCAGAGTCGTCACTGATGATTCTCAGTCCTTCGACCTGTGCCTGCGCGACGAGGAGTCGATCGAAGGGGTCCCTGTGATGGAGTGGCAGTTCACGATATCGCTGAAGGTGCTCAACTTCGAGCGATAGCTTCAGGTAACCGGAGGCAAACACCTGCCCGAAGAAGCTCTCGGGAATCTCGAGCTTGCCGATGCTCGCCTTGATCGAAATTTCCCAGAGCGAGCCCATGCTGATGTAGACGCTGTTTAGGGGATCGGCGAGGATCGAGACGGCCTCGCTGCCGAGCCGATCCGCATCGTCGGCGGCCCAAAGCAAAGCCTGCGTGTCGATCAGATACGCCAGCGCCACAGTCAGTCGATCATGCCGAGCGCATGCGCTTCGTGCTCATGCCACTCGTCGAAATTCTCCGCGAGACGCACTTGACCAGCGGCGAAGCCGAGTCGCGAACCGTTCTGCTTGGGTTTATAGGGCACCACACGGGCTACCGGCCGACCCATGCGCGTGATCACAACTTCCTCGCCTCTTTCGATCTGGTCGACGATGACCGACAGCCGGGCCTTGACCTCACTGAGCGTATGTATGCGGGCTCTGAGACGGTCATTCGCTGCCCGATCGCGCAGGCAGTCCCCCGCCTCGCCCGCGGCCGATTACACGTTCAAATGCACGAAGACCCGCCTGCCTACTCGAACGAACGCCACCGCGGTACCGTTCTCCACGCGGCGTGGATAAGCCCAGCGGGCTTGATCTTCGGTCTCGAACGGTAAGCCCGCGGCGAGCAGTCGGTCCGGTCGGGTCAACGGGATGAGCTTGCCACCGCGATCGCGCCGCACGACGCCAGCTTCCAGGAAGTCGAGCAGCTCCTCGAGGTGGCCGAGAGTCAGGCCCGAGTGGGTTTGAAGGACGTAGAGGCACTCATCGGCACCCAGGTGCTTCGTGATTGTGTAGCCGAGCGCAATCGCGCGGGCGGCTGCTGCTTCCTCGCGCCTGGGGGCGCATTCGTCGATAACCATCGTGACCTCCACGTTGCGTGGCTCATGGCCGCGGTGCTGATGCACGTCGCAGCCGTTCCTTCGCACTGGAGGGATTGCTTGTCGGACTTATGCCGGACTCATGACGAAAGGCGAGTCCGCTGATAGCACGTAAGTAACTGTTTTAATGGGCTCCCCGGCCGGAGTTGGAGTCCCTGCAGAGCGCTTAGGTACGCCACATCTATAAGAATCCCCGATCTACCTACCCCCACAGATACCCCCAAATTTCCTGCTGTTCCGAGCTTAAAGCGATCCGCACTCCGTTCGTTATCTCGGCGAGAGACGGCTGTGTGCGCAGTCGTACAGAACACCGCGGTAGCGTTGCGCATCCTATTGGCACCGCGCTTGTGCGGGACGTCGTCAATGCTCGATCGGAGACACAGTCATGAACAAGAATCAGATCAAGGGCCGCATCAACGAGGCGAAAGGCAAGAGCAAAGAAGTTGCCGGCAAGACCGTTGGCAACAAGCAGCTGCAGCGGGAAGGCAAGGTCGACAAGTTAGGCGGCAAGGCCGAGGCGGCCTACGGCGACCTTAAGAAAGAGGTTCAACGCGGAGTGAAGTGAGCGATACCGATTGACAAGGTTGGCGGCATTCGGCTCCGTTGATACGCCGAGTAATATCGGGGTACCAAGACACGGAGTGCAACACTCATGCCGCTTTCTAAACGTCGATCCGAATCGGCCTCCCGACGCACGCCTCGGCCTCGATGTTGTTTTGCAGCTAAAATTGGCCCAGCGGTTGCATCGAATTCTGAGCCATCAGTCGACAATGGACCCCGCATGATCATTGGCTTTCGGCGGATCAAAGATTCGACGCAAATATATATGGAAAATGGATCAATCGAGCACGAAAATAGACACTCCGACGCCCACGAGGGTCTCAAAGCCGCTGCCGCCAAGGTCTTAAGCTGCACCTGGCAGCGCTGCAAGGTCCATTTCCTGCGCAATGCGCTGGCCCACGCCGGCAAGGGCCAGCGGCAGATGGTCTTGGCGCTGATCAACACGATCTTCGCCCAGGAGACGCCCGAGGCAGCGAGCGAACAGTGGCGTGCCGTTGCCGATCAGCTCAGAGAGCGCTTCCCGAAGCTTGCCGAGATGATGGACGAGGCTGAGCCCGATGTCCTCGCCTTCATGAGCTTCCCGAAGGCGCATCGAACGCAGATCCACAGCACCAATCCCTTGGAGCGGCTCAATGCCGAGATCAAGCGCAGAACCAACGTCGTCGGGATCTTCCCCAACGAGGCGGCCATCACTCGCCTCGTCGGCGCCATGCTGCTCGAGCAGAACGACGAGTGGCAGCTCAAGCGTCGCTACATGCAGCTTGAAGGATTACAGTCGCCCGTCGACAATCAAACCGCTCGGTTGTCGGCTGTCGTCAACTGAGCACGAGTTCAACCGAGCCAAGACTCACGACTCGTACACCACGGATGGGGACGTGATCTCCCGCTTCTGCGTGGCGTTCAGAAAAGGCGCCTCTTGAAGAATGGCTATCGACCGTTCGATCACCCCCGGCCAAATCATCTGGTCCGAGCCAAACATCACACGGTTGAGATAGCCAGCAATAACGATGCCTCGAAGGTATCGGTAGAACTCCGCCCGCGGAAGCAGCCAAACGATCACTCCGACATCTACATAGACCTGCGGGTGCGCATAGAGGAGAGTAAGGAGGTCATCTAGCATTGGGTAGCCGGCGTGCATGATCTGTACCCGGAGATCGGGATGCCTTGCTAGCACCTCCTCAAGAGTCAGAGCACTGTGGAGACGACCGCGATACTGCCGAGAGCCGAGATAGATAACCCCTGGTGGCCCCGTACCGACGTGAATCGCGACCGGAATGTCTAGTTGTTCCGCTAGTGCCCAGTATGCCTCCATTCGCTCGTCATCGGGTTCCACCCCCGAATACTGGTTTGTAATCTCGCCCAATACTGCAAGTTGATTCCGCGAGTGTAGATCCCTGAGCTGCTCCGGCGAGAAATGTGCTCCTTCAACGCCTAGCTCGAAGCGCAATCCCGGATATAGTCGTTCCGGCGCTGCTTCTATCCAGGCCCTGACGTGACTTGGAGAGCCGCTCACGACTCCGACAATGTTGAGCGAGTCCATAGCAGCAAGTGTCTGCTCCATGATCTCCTCAGCAGTCTCAGGGGCCCAGACAGGGTCGTCACAGGGCGGTTGCGTGAGACGGCGGCCCCAGGCATCTGCATATGCTTCTTGCTGGTCCCAAACGGGTAGATAGTCGTAAGAGACGCACTGTCCCGTTCGCTGTGGGCCAGCAAAATTTGCAGGGAAGGCATGCAGATGCATATCCATGATCGAGAGCTGGGCCTGCAGTGGCGTTGCCACCAATACAGCCAATAGGGACGGGAACGGTGATCTCATCTAGACATCTTCCCTTAGCCTCTTAAGGTGTTTCATAGCTAGAGACAGCCTCGGGATACTCGCTAGAGGCCACAAGCCGCTGGTTAGATCGTCCGAAACGCGCCTCTTACGAACGGCTCCTTTCCTGAAAGCCGTCGTTGGGAGCACTGTGAGTGGTCTCATTTCTTGATACATTCAAAATCTGACGGAAGAACCTTCAATCACTATGTGGAATCACACCCATCAATGCTTCGAGAGCATTGTTCAAGCTTCGCCCGCCAACAGCTGCGCCTTTGAAATGACCCAGGCGAACGACCACTAGATCGTGTGACGGAACGATTAGCGTAAACTGCCCTCCTGCTCCTGCCATGTAATACGCATCTCGCGGTACAGGAAATGTTCCATCGCCGTTTATCCAAAGGAACGCACCGTATATGGGCATATTATCGGTCTGCCAAGCTGGAGCCACTGTGGTCGCGAACTCAACATACCCTGCCGGCAGAACTCGCTCCCCATTCCATATTCCATCCTGAAGATAGAGGTTTCCGAGTCTGGCCCAGTCTCGAGCTGATGCGAGTTCGTATCCCTGTGTAAGGAAATTGCCGAAAGGATCCGTCTCCATGACCATCGTTCGGATCCCAATCTTGTCGAAAAGAGCACGCTGCGGGAAAGAAAGATAGTCATCACCGCGTCCCTCGACGGCAAGACGAATGAGGTAGTTGATTAGCACCGGATCTGTGTTGTGGTAACGACCCACCGTGCCCGGCGGCCACTGCAGCGGCCGCGTTGCCGCGTACTGGAAGGAATCGATACTACCCGTGTAAAGATAAACATGGTCGGGATACGGTCCCTGCGGGTCGTAATCTGGATCCTGCGGAGCAACGATGCGCAACCCGCTCGACATCTGAAGGATATCGACGATCCGGATTTCGGAACGTGGATCCCCCGGCACCTGCCACTCGGGAATTGGTGCCGGCTGCTCGAGCACGTAGGCACCCTGCTCGATAAGGACCCCCATCAGCGTTCCAGTCAGGCTCTTGCCCATCGACCAGCTCTCTAGCGGCGTGTCCTTGGTGATACCTTCACCGTATCGTTCGCCGATCAGGCGGCCCTTCCAAGTCACGGCGAAGGCGGCTGTCATGCTCTCGGCCGGTTCGAACGCAGCATCAAGCGCCTGCTGCAGCCTGGCCGCATCTATCTCTGTCGGTAACGGGTCGTCTGGCAGCACGTCCCCCATCGGCCACGGCTGTGTCGAGGGGTCGGGAAGCCGGCTCTCCACCCTTTGCGGCGTGAAGCTCACCGAGTCTTGCCCCACTGGGAGCGTTACGCAGCCTTGATCGCCAAGGTATTTTGCCGTTCGCACAAGGCCGCTCGGCAATGTCACGTGTACAGCCAGATTCTCCCGATCGATCGTGGGCTTCCCAACTCTTGCTCGTTCCGTGTATGGGCTGGTGAAGTAGCCAACGTTCTCGGCTGCAAAATCCGGGTCAAGGCCGGTAACGAAAACGGCCGAACACATGATCTTGGCAAATCCGGAAGTGTGGTGCGTTAGGGGATCGCCCGGTGGAGGTACATACTTGGTGTCAAGCTCAAGCGATTCGGCACGCGCGAGAAGTCGTTCGCGTTCAGCCGGATCACTTGGGTAAAATTGCGCCTCAGCATTAGAGAGAAGTGTAATAGCCACGATTGCTCCAGATACGCTCCCCCAAGATAGTTGCATTATTCTTCCCCCCTCGAGTTCCGCCTTCCTCGTTTCTTCCTGACAGTCCGCTGTCGGCCGATACTGTTGAAAAAGTTGGTTTCGAGTGAGGCGGCGATTTTCATTTGCGATTTAAGCCTCGTTGCCTATGCTAGATACGAGGGGATAGTCATTAGGAGGCAAAAACAGCTCCAGACGCCTCTCAGGAGCTGAGATACGAGCTTCTGGTTGCGCGTTCGGTCTTCGAAACAACTTCATCGAAATTCGCCGTCTCCGAATTTCGGACTTTTTCAACAGTATCGGTCGACAGCCGCCTGTCGCTCAATCGTTAACATGATACTACCCGTCCGGCAGGGATCGATGCTATTCGAGACCTTCAGACAGGATCCTCGGCGAGTGTTCTGAACGGCGAATGAAACTTGACGTTCTAACGCGAGGCTTGCTGTCGCAGGCTCCGCCGACCGGGCATCGATCCTTCCAGAATCCGCGGAATCGATCGGGCGATAATTCGGTGTAGCGAACGGTGTCGTTGATGTTTTTCTGTGTCCGGCCGAGGTAGTGCTGGATCGTCGCACGCCGACCTCGCAATGCTGAGTTCGGCGCTGCCTGGTGGATGCATACGGTCGCGGCTGCACGCGTGAGCTACGAAAGTCCCTTGCAGTTCAACCGCGATTTCAAGCGGTTCTTCGGGCCGCAGTCCAGGCGAGGAAGCGCGCTGCATGAAGACCCTGTTCTCGCTGCTTCCACCAGCGCAGCTCGAAGCACTGGCGATGAAGCATTGACTGCCTGTATGGCTGTCGGTGGTCGTCCCTGGACCTCGGCGACTTGTCCTCGACCGGCGCCAAGGCTATGTGCGAAAATTGGGCCCACAATGCGGCCCATATCAATGGCTGCGTTGAAGAGAGTTGCTTTTCAACCAATTGCTTAGGAACGGGGTACTGTTCCCATCACCCGCTCCACGCCGCCGCCCGGCCGCCTAGACTCGCCGCTCCCCCCGCCCCGAACCGGAGCTGTATCATAGGTTTGCGCTGATCGCGTTGTGCCGATTAACCGGCTCGAGCAGGTGAGGTGGGACCATGGCTAAGCTCTTGAAGGTATTGGGGATCGTGTTCGGGGCGCTGGTTGGCCTGGTGGTGATCGCCATGGTCGCCGTGTCGCTGTTCTTCGACCCGAACGACTACAAGGCCGAGATCGCCGCGGCCGTGGAGGAGTCGACCGGACGCGCACTGACGCTGGAGGGCGACCTCGAGCTCGAGCTCTTCCCGCGCTTGCGTATCGCCGTCGGCGAGGCGGCGCTCGCCAACGCGGCCGGTTTCGGCGAGGAGCCTTTCGCGCGCATTCAAAGCGCGCGCCTGCAGCTCGGCCTGATCCCGCTGATCTTTTCGCAAAGCCTTCAGATCGACGAGGCCAGGCTCGAGGGCCTGACGCTGAATCTCGCGCGCGATGCGCAGGGGCGGGACAACTGGCAGGACCTCGGTGGCGCCGGCGCGACGGCCGAGCCCGCCACACCGGAGCCGCAAGCGGCGCCGTCCCCCGAAGCGGTCGAAGTGACCATGACCATGACGTTCGAGGTCGACGCAATCGTCATCGACAGTGCCGAGGTGAACTGGGTCGATGCGGCGGCCGGCACGCGCTGGCAGCTCGCCGACTTCAATCTCGAGCTCGCGGACCTCGAGCCGGATGCCGCGTTTCCGATGAGCATCAGCTTTGCGCTGACGGGCGATGAGCTTGCGATCAATCTCGCGGCCGAGATGCAGGCGAGCTTGGGGCTCGACGACAACATCTACACATTCGAAGACCTCGTCGTCGACATCGACGGCAGTGGCGCGGCCTGGCCGGGCGGCGAGGGCGCTCTGGCTTTGAGCTTCGATACGCTCACCGCGAATCTCGACGAGGAGAGCGTCGATCTCCAAGGTCTCGCGCTCGAGTTTCTGAACTTGAACGTCACCGGCAATCTCTCCGGCCGGCAACTTTTCACGGGCTTGAGCCTCACGGGCGCCGTGGAGATCGCCGAGTTCGATCCGCGAGAGCTCATGGAGGTTTTCTCGGTGGCGATCGAGACTGCGGATCCGGACGTGCTGCGGCGCGTGAGCGCGACGGCCGAGCTCGCGTACGATGCCAATCGCATGATGCTCGAGCAGATGGACCTGGTGCTCGACGACAGCGCGCTCACGGGCTCGGCGGGATATCGCGGCGAGACTTTGAGCTTCGATCTGACGATCGATTCGATCAACGCCGACCGCTATCTGCCGCCGGCCGAAGAGCCGGCGCAGGAAGAGCAGGGCTCGCTCGACGAGGTCGATCTGCCGCTGGATGCGCTGCGCGACTTCGACGCCGCCGGCCGCATGGTGGTCGGCGCGCTTCAGTTCAGCGGCTTGAGCTTCTCGGATGTTGCCTTCCAGTTCTCGGCGCAAGACGGCCGGGTGCGCTTCACGCCCTCGGCATCGCTCTACGGCGGCCGCTATGCCGGCGAGATCGGCATCGACGTCCAGGCCGACACGGCGCTGCTGACGCTCGAGCAGCAGCTGACCGAGGTCGACGCCGGCGCGCTTGGCGAGGAGCTGCTCGACAGCCGTATGTTCACCGGCACCGCGAACCTGCAGATGGATCTGTCGGCCACCGGCGCGAACCTCGGCGCCGTGCGCCGCGCGCTCGACGGCAACGTCAGCTTTGCGCTCACGGACGGCACCTGGGAAGGCGTCGACATGTGGTATGAGATGCGCCGTGCGAAGGCCCTATTCGACCAGGTCGACGCGCCCGCGCGCGATGCCGGCGATCCGCGCACGCCGTTCTCCAGTATCTCGGCCACGGGCGTCATCGAGGACGCGGTGCTGACCAATCGCGATCTTTCGGCGAACCTGGATTTCATGACGCTCACCGGCGCCGGCACGGTCAATCTGCTTACCGACGAGATGAGCTTCGACCTGACCGCGCGCGTCGCCGACGGCGAGCGCGTGCAAGCCGACCCCTTGATGGCGGATTTGACCGGCGACGAGCTGCCGTTGCGCGTGCGC
This sequence comes from Gammaproteobacteria bacterium, assembly GCA_036396795.1. Lineage (GTDB taxonomy): Bacteria > Pseudomonadota > Gammaproteobacteria > Steroidobacterales > Rariloculaceae > JAHEEM01. The sequence continues at coordinate 23,473 of DASWKF010000123.1, forward strand.
GGCAGCCTGACGGCGCCGTCGGTGTCGCCTGACTACAGCGCGATGGTGCGCGCGGAAGTCGAGGAGGCCGTCGACGAGCGTGTCGAAGAGGAACGCGAAGAGCTGCGCGAGCGCGTGCAGGATCGGTTGCGGGGGATACTCGAGCGGTGAGGGCTGGCCGCATCGCCGTCTTGTCGATCGCGCTTCTGATCGCCGCCGCCGTTGCGGCGGCGACGCTGGAGACCGTGGTCGTCACGCACGACGATGGGCGCTACAAGCTGACCGCGCGCGCGTATATGCAGGCGCCGCGCGAGGCGATCTTCGTCATCCTGACCGACTACGACCACATGGGCCGCCTGTCGAGCACCTATAAGGAGTACGGTTTTCTCGAGCCCGCTCCGGACGGCGTGCCGATCGTGTTCACGCGCATGGAAGGTTGCGTGCTGTTCTTCTGCCGCAGCTTGCGCCGCGTCGAGCGCATGGAAGCGCGCGCCCCCGGATTCATCCGCACCGTCGGACTGCCGGAGCACAGCGACTTTCGCTACACGCTGTCGGAATGGTGGCTCGAGCCCGACGCGGGTGGCACGCAGATCGTCTATCACCTGGAAATGGAGCCGGATTTCTGGGTGCCGCCGCTGATCGGCCCGTGGATCCTCGAGCGCCGCCTGCAGCGCGGCGGGGCCGCCGCCGTGGACCGCATCGAGCGTCTCGCCCAGGAGCTCGCAAGCGGCTATGCCCACGCGGCGCCCTGACGTGGATTCCTTCGCGCGGCGGTTGTTGCAGTGGTTCGATCGCCACGGCCGCCACGATCTGCCTTGGCAGCTCGCTGCGACGCCGTATGCGGTCTGGGTCTCGGAGATCATGCTCCAACAGACTCAGGTCGCGACAGTCATACCGTACTTCGAGCGTTTCATGCGGCGCTTCCCGAGCGTCGCCGCGCTCGCCGCCGCGGAGCTCGACGAGGTGCTCGCGCAGTGGGCCGGGCTCGGCTACTACGCCCGGGCGCGCAATCTGCACCGCGCGGCCAAGCAGATGCTCGCCGAGCACGGCGGCGAGCTGCCGCGAACGCAAGCGCTTCTCGAAGCCTTGCCCGGCGTCGGCCGCTCGACCGCGGCGGCGATTCTCGCGCTCGCGCACGACTTTCCGGCGCCGATCCTCGACGGCAACGTCAAGCGCGTGCTCGCGCGCTATCACGGCATCGAGGGCTGGCCGGGGCAGACGGCCGTGCTCGCGCGGCTATGGAAACATGCGGCGGAGCACACGCCGTGCCATCGACCGGCCGCCTACACACAGGCGATCATGGATCTGGGCGCGACCTTGTGCACGCGGCACGCGCCCGGCTGCGCGAGCTGCCCCGTGCGCCGGGGCTGCGCTGCGGCGCGCGCGGGCACGCAGCACCGCTTGCCGTCGCCGCGCCCGCGACGCGCGCGTCCGCGGCGCCGTGTCCGCGTGCTGCTGATCGAGGACGACGACCGCCGCATTCTTCTCGAGCGGCGGCCACCGGCGGGCATCTGGGGCGGTTTGTTCAGCCTGCCGGAGCTCGCCGGAGAGCACGATCCTAAGGATTGGTGTCGCGAGCATCTGCATGCCCCGGTCGGCGAGCAACGCAGCCTGCCGTCGATCGCGCACGCATTCACTCACTTCGATCTCGAGATCGCGCCGCTGTGGCTCAAGCTGCTCGAGGCACCGGGCAGGGTCATGGATCGTCCCGACTGGCTTTGGTATAAACCGGCGATGACTCAGGAAATAGGACTGGCCGCGCCGATCGCCGAGTTGCTCGAGTCGCGCTTCGAATCGAACGAGGCGGGCGCGTGAGCCGCCGCGTGCACTGCGTGATGCTCGGCGCCGACGCCGAGGGCCTGGATCGCCCGCCGTATCCGGGCGCGCTCGGCCAGCGGATCTTCGACAACGTCTCCAAGCAGGCCTGGCAACGCTGGCTCGGGCACCAGACCATGCTCATCAACGAGTACCGTCTCGTGCCTATCGAGCCCAAGGCGCGCAAGTTTCTCGAGACCGAGATGGAGAAGTTCTTCTTCGGCGAAGGCTCCGAGCGGCCGCCGGACTTCGTTCCCGGTGAGTAGCCGCCGGGGCGTAAAAACCCGGCTCAGCGATTCAGGCGGTTCGCGACGAGATCCTCGACCACCGAAGGGTCGGCCAAGGTCGAGATATCGCCGAGCTGGGCATAGTCGTTCGCCGCGACCTTGCGCAGAATGCGCCGCATGATCTTGCCCGAGCGCGTTTTCGGCAGGCCCGGCGCCCACTGGATGAAATCGGGGCTTGCGATCGGGCCGATCTCCTGGCGCACCCAGCCGACGAGCTCCTTGCGCAGCGCCTCCGTCGGCGTCTCGCCGGCGATCAGCGTCACGTAGGCATAGATGCCCTGGCCCTTGATCTCGTGCGGAAAGCCGACGACGGCGGCCTCGGCGACTTTGTCGTGCGACACCAGCGCGCTCTCGACCTCGGCCGTGCCCATGCGGTGACCGGAGACGTTGATGACGTCGTCGACGCGGCCGGTGATCCAGTAGAAGCCGTCGGCATCGCGGCGCGCGCCGTCGCCGGTGAAGTACTTCCCGGGAAACTGGCTGAAATAGGTCTCGACGAAACGCGCGTGGTCGCCGTAGACGGTGCGCATCTGGCCGGGCCAGCTGTCGAGCAGCACCAGGTTGCCGACGGCCTCGCCCTCGCGGATCTTGCCCTCGTGATCGACGATCGCGGGCTGCACGCCGAAGAACGGCAAGGTTGCCGAGCCGGGCTTGAGGCTGGTCGCGCCCGGCAGGGGCGTGATCATGATGCCGCCGGTCTCCGTCTGCCACCAGGTATCGACCACCGGACAGCGCCCGCCGCCGACGACGTGGTAATACCATTCCCAGGCTTCCGGATTGATCGGCTCGCCGACCGTGCCGAGCAGCCGCAAGCTCCGGCGCGAGCAGCGCTCGACGGGCGCGTTGCCGTCGCGCATCAGCGCGCGTATCGCCGTCGGCGCCGTATAGAAGATATTGACCTTGTGCTTGTCGACGACCTGCCAGAAGCGGCTCGTGTCCGGATAGTTCGGCACGCCTTCGAACATCAATGTGGTCGCGGCGTTGGCGAGCGGGCCGTAGACGATGTAGCTGTGCCCGGTCACCCAACCGACGTCCGCCGTGCACCAGTAGATGTCGCCCTCGTGGTAATCGAAGACGTAGCGGTGCGTCATCGAGGCGTAGAGCAGATAGCCGCCCGAGGTGTGCAGCACGCCTTTCGGCTGGCCGGTGGAGCCGGAGGTGTAGAGGATGAACAGCGGGTCCTCGGCGCTCATGGGCTCGGGCGGGCAGTCGCCGCCGGCATCGGCCGTGACCTCGTGGTACCAGTGGTCGCGGCCCTGCTTCCAGGCGATCTCCGCGCCCGTGTGCCTGACGACGACGACGCCGTCGACGTGACCGTGCTTGAGCTTCGCGATTGCGGCATCGACGTTCGCCTTGAGCGGGATCTTCTTGCCGCCGCGCACGCCTTCGTCCGAGGTGATGACGAAGCTCGACTCGCAGTCCTCGATGCGGCCGCGCAAGGCCTCGGGGGAAAAGCCGCCGAACACCACCGAGTGCACGGCGCCGATGCGCGCGCACGCGAGCATCGCCACGGCCGCCTCCGGAATCATCGGCATGTAGATCGTGACGCGGTCGCCTTTCGCCACGCCCAGCGCGCGCAGCACATTGCCGAGCCGGCAGACGCGGTCGTAGAGATCCTTATAGGTGATCCGCGCATCGACGGCGGGGTCGTCGCCTTCCCAGATGATGGCCGTCCGATCGCCGTGCTGCTCGAGATGCCGGTCCAGGCAGTTCACCGCGACGTTGAGCTCGCCGTCCTCGAACCAGCGGACGTGCAGATCCGAAGCGTTGAAGGAGACATCCTTGATCTTGGTGAACGGCTTGATCCAGTCGAGCGTTTGGGCTTGCTCCGCCCAGAAGCCTTCGGGATCTTCGATCGAGGCTCGGTACAGCGAGCGATACTCGGCCTCGTCGGCCCAGGCGCGCTCCGCGGCCTCGGCGGGCACGGGATAGATCTTGACGTCAGTCATGACGGCTGGCGGTCCCCACGATAGGCTTTATTCGAGAGCCCGAATGATAAGCGGGCGAGCGAGCTAATTCAGCCTCCTAGCTGACGACAAAGCGTCCGCCGGGCAACGCTCCGTGCGGCCTTGACGCCGCGAGGACGCGGCCGTTCTAATACCGCCTCACCTCCGGCGGCCAGGTAGCTCAGTTGGTAGAGCAGTGGACTGAAAATCCGCGTGTCGGTGGTTCGATTCCGCCCCTGGCCACCAT
>DASWKF010000124.1:0-49863 GCA_036396795.1 Gammaproteobacteria bacterium
GACTCTTGCATGACGTCGCCGAGCTGGCCCGTGTGAATCAATTTGCCCTTGCCGGGTACGATGGCAGCTTCGATGGTGAGCAACTCGCCGCCCACTTCAGTCCATGCGAGTCCAGTGACTTGGCCGACTTGATCGTTCTCCTCCGCGCGCCCGTAGCGGAATCGGCGCACACCGAGAAACTTCGACAAATTGTTGTGATCGACGCGCACCATGCCCTTGCGCGGGCGCAGCAGCAGTTGCTTCACGACTTTGCGGCAAATATTGGCCGCTTCCCGCTCGAGATTGCGCACGCCGGCTTCACGTGTGTAGTAGCGAATGATATCCAGGATGGCGGAATCGGAGATTTTTAGCTCCTGATCCTCGATGCCGTTCTGGCGTCTCTGCTTCGGGATCAAGTAGCGCCGCGCAATATTGAGCTTTTCATCCTCCGTGTATCCAGGCAGACGAATCACTTCCATGCGATCCAGCAGCGGCGGCGGAATATTCAGGCTATTGGCCGTACACACGAACATGACTTCGGACAGGTCGAAGTCGACTTCCAGATAGTGATCGTTGAACGTCGAATTCTGCTCGGGATCCAACACCTCGAGCAGCGCGGATGACGGGTCGCCGCGAAAGTCCATCGACATCTTGTCGACTTCATCGAGCAAGAACAAGGGGTTACGCACCTTCACCTTGCCGAGGTTCTGGACGATCTTCCCGGGCATCGAACCGATATAGGTGCGCCGATGACCGCGGATCTCAGCCTCGTCGCGAACGCCGCCAAGAGACATGCGCACGAATTTGCGGTTGGTCGCACGCGCGATGCTTTGACCGAGCGAAGTCTTGCCCACTCCCGGAGGTCCGACCAAACATAGGATCGGACCCTTGAGCGCCTTCACGCGCTGCTGCACGGCGAGGTATTCGAGGATGCGCTCCTTGACCTTGTCCAACCCGTAGTGGTCTTCTTCGAGCACGCGCTCGGCATCGCTGAGATTCTGGTGGACCTTAGTACGCTTTTTCCAAGGCACCTTGACGAGCCAATCGATGTAGTTGCGAACGACCGTGGCTTCCGCCGACATCGGCGACATCAACTTGAGCTTGTTGAGCTCGGACGTCGCCTTCTCCTTGGCTTCCTTGGTCAGACCGACCGTCTTGATCTTCTGCTCGAGCTCGACGAGCTCGTTCGGCGCATCCTCCATCTCGCCGAGCTCTTTCTGAATGGCCTTCATCTGCTCATTCAGGTAGTACTCGCGCTGACTCTTCTCCATTTGCTGCTTGACGCGGCCGCGGATGCGCTTTTCGATGCGCAGCACGTCGATTTCGCCGTCGATGAGCCCGAGCACGTGCTCGAGGCGCTGTTTCACCCCCGCGAGCTCGAGCACCTTCTGCTTGTCGACGAGCTTGAGCGCCATGTGAGCGGCAACGGTGTCCGCCAGACGGCTCGGCTGATCGATGCCGGAGAGCGAGGTCAAGATCTCGGGAGGGATCTTCTTGTTGAGCTTCACGTACTGCTCGAACCGCGACACGACCGAGCGGCACATCACGTCCATCTCGCGCTCGTCGTAAGCTTCGTCCTCGCTGAGAATCTCGGCCTCGGCCGTGAAGCACTCGGCGATCTGCAGATTGGTGATCCGGGCACGCTGACCGCCTTCGACGAGCACCTTGACGGTGCCGTCGGGCAGCTTCAGGAGCTGAAGTATGGTCGCGACCGTGCCGATCTCGTAGATGTCCTGCGGGCCCGGCTCGTCGACGTCGGCGCGCGTCTGGGCGACGAGCAGGATCTCCTTGCCGTCGGCCATGGCCTGATCGAGCGCCACCACGGACTTCTCGCGGCCGACGAACAGAGGGATAACCATATGCGGGTAAACGACGACGTCCCGCAGCGGCAGGATCGGAAGGCGCTTTGGCCCTACCGCGCCCTGTTTACCGTTTTCTTCCACGCAAACTCCTCACAACTACGGCTTTCCCGGGCCGGCTGCCCACCCCCTTACCTTGGGGCTGGACCTGAAATCTCAAGGCCCGGCCCGATATCGCCTGCCGGGCGCCTACCGAAGCCCTCAGCGGCGCTCGTCTCCCACCGCCGCCGGCTCCTCGGATTCGTAAATCACGTAGGGCTTGGTCTCACCCGTGACGACCGCCTCGTCGACGACGACCTTGGTCGCGTTCTTCATCGACGGCAGCTCGTACATCATCTCGAGCAGCACGTTCTCGAGGATGGTGCGTAAGCCGCGGGCTCCGGTCCTGCGCTTCATCGCGCGGTGAGCGATGGCCCGCAGCGCGTCCTCCCGGAGCTCGAGGTCCACGGATTCCATCTCGAAGAGCTTCTGATACTGCTTGGTGAGGGCGTTCTTCGGCTCGACGAGAATCCGCACCAGCGCATCCTCGTCGAGCTCCTCGAGCGTCGCGACCACGGGCAAGCGGCCCACGAACTCGGGGATCAAGCCGTATTTGATCAAGTCCTCGGGCTCGACGTCCTTGAGCAGCCGGCTGACGTTGTCGGAGTCATGCTGGCTCTTGACGTGGGCGACGAAACCGATGCCGCTCTTCTGCGAGCGATTCAAGATGATCTTGTCGAGGCCCGAGAAGGCGCCGCCGCAAATGAACAGGATGTTCGAGGTATCGACCTGGAGGAATTCCTGCTGCGGGTGCTTGCGTCCGCCCTGCGGCGGCACCGAGGCGATGGTGCCTTCGATGAGCTTCAACAGCGCCTGCTGCACGCCCTCGCCGGAAACGTCCCGCGTGATCGACGGATTGTCCGATTTCCTCGAAATCTTGTCGATCTCGTCGATATAGACGATGCCCGTTTGCGCCTTCTCGACGTCGTAGTCGCACTTCTGCAAGAGTTTCTGAATGATGTTCTCGACGTCCTCGCCGACGTAGCCCGCCTCGGTCAGCGTGGTCGCATCGGCGATGGTGAAAGGCACGTTGAGAAACCGGGCGAGCGTCTCGGCCAGCAAAGTCTTGCCGCAGCCCGTCGGCCCGATGAGCAAGATGTTGCTCTTGGCCAGCTCGATGTCGTCCTTGCCGCGCTCAGCCGCGCGCGTCTCGAGGCGCTTGTAGTGGTTGTAAACCGCGACCGCGAGCACCTTCTTTGCGCCCTGCTGCCCGATCACATAGGAATCCAGCACGGCCTTTATCTCGTGCGGCTTCGGCAGCTTGTCGCGGTTACGGTCGCTGCGGTCGTCGAGCTCCTCACGAATGATGTCGTTGCACAGCTCGACGCATTCGTCGCAGATGAATACCGACGGGCCCGCGATCAGCTTACGGACCTCGTGCTGACTCTTGCCACAGAACGAACAGTACAACAGCTTGCCGTCGTCCGATTTTCCGCGGGAATCATCGCCCATAATGCGCCCTTATGTTTCCGCTCATCGAGTCAGATACGCCTTATAGCACTTGTTTCGAGGCTATGCCAAGGACCGCCTCGCAGTTCCCGGAATGCAGCATCGAAATCAAGCCGAGCTCGTAAACCGTTGAATCGTCAGCCATTGGAAGGCACTTCGGCGCGTCGTGCCAGCACCGTGTCGATGAGCCCGTACTCCACCGCCATCCCACCGTCCATGAAGTGATCGCGATCACTGTCACGCTCGATTTTCTCGAGCGGCTGTCCCGTATGCTTAGCCAGAATGATGTTGAGACGTTCCCGCAACTTCAGGACTTCCCTGGCGTGAATGTCGATGTCCGCCGCTTGCCCCTGAAACCCGCCGCTGGGCTGGTGGATCATGATCCTCGAGTGCGGAAGGCAGTAGCGTTTGCCCTTCGTTCCACCGGCGAGCAGCAACGAGCCCATGCTGGCGGCCTGACCGATACAGATGGTGCTGACGTCGGGCTTGACGAACTGCATCGTGTCGTAGATGGACAAGCCCGCGGTCACGATGCCGCCCGGTGAATTGATATAGAGATGAATGTCCTTGTCGGGGTTCTCCGACTCGAGGTACAGCAGTTGCGCGACGACCAGATTGGCGACGTTGTCGTCGATTCCGCCTACGATGAAGACCACGCGGTCCTTCAGCAGCCTGGAATAGATGTCGTAGGCGCGCTCGCCGCGGGCGGTCTGCTCCACGACCATGGGCACTAGATTCAGTCCTGTCATGCTCACTGCGGAACTCCTCTCCCTAGAAACGGATACTACGGCCGCGGCGCGCCGCTACTGCATAAATTCCTGGAAACTCATCGGCTTCTCGATCGTCCTGGCCTCCGCCAGCAGCGCTTCGACGACCTGGTCCTCGAGCACGCCGGACTCGAGCTGCGCCATGAGCTCGCGGCTCGCGCGGTATTGCCGCGCGGCGAGCTGCGGCTGCTCGTAGGCCGCTGCAAGCTCGTTGACGCGCTCGTCGACGCGCGTGGTGTCGACCTTGATGTCGCGCCTGCGAATGATCTCCTGCATCAGAAGAGCCAGCGCGACGCGGCGCTTGGCGCCTTCCCTGAAGCTGCCGCGCGGCGGCGCCTTCTCCGGATCCTCGATGCGCAGCTGTCGCATTGCGTTCGCCTGCATGGCCGCAACCTCGTCCTCGACCAGCGCCTTGGGCACGTCCAGCGGATTCGCCTCGAGCAAGCCGTCGAGCACGCGGCGCTTTTCCACGGACTTCTTGCGCGCCGCCAGCTCGCGCTGCATGTTCGCACGGACCTCGTCGCGCAGCTTCGCCAGGCCGCCGTCCTCGACCGCGAATTCCTTGGCGAAGGCGTCGTTCAGCTCCGGCAGATGCTTCTCCTCGACTCGCTTCACGGTGATCTCGAAGACGGCTTTCTTGCCCGCCAGCGCCTCGACCGGGTAGTCCTTGGGAAACTTCACCTTGACCGACCTGCTCTGCGACGCAGCCAGCCCCTTGAGCGCCTTGTCGAAATCCTCGATGACCTGGCCGCCGCCGACGACGATGGTGACGTCCTTGCCCTCGCCGCCTTCGAAGGGCTCGCCGCCGATGGTGCCGTTGAAATCGACCACGACCCGGTCACCGGAGACGGCCTTTCGCTCGACAGCGTGCCAATGCGCGCGTTGTTCCCTGAGCTTCTCGATCACGCTGTCGACATCCGCTTCACCGACCTGGACGCGGGGGGCCTCGATCGATATCTCGTCGAAACCGCCGAGCGCGATCTCGGGATAGATCTCGAAGGTCGCGCGGTAGCTGAAATGGCTATCGTCACCCTCGTTGAGCAACTCGATCGACGGGCCGCCGGCGGCGTTGAGATTTTCCTGCGCCAGCGCCTGCGCGAGGCTCGAGCGGATCACGTCGCCCACGACTTCCTTGCGGACTTGGCCGCCGTAATGCTGCCGCAGCACCTTCGCCGGAACCTTGCCGGGCCGAAAGCCCTTGAGGCGGACGGTCTTGCCGACTTTCGCCAGGCGAATGCCGACCTCCTGCTCGATCTCGGCGGTCGGTACGCGCACGGTTATCGACCGCTCGAGGCCGCCCTTGGCCTCGACGGACACATTCACCTGATTCGAAGTCACCGCGTTCACCGACATCTATTCTCCACGACGTTTCGGCCGACCCCGTTTCGCAACCTGCCGGCAGCGTGGTGCGAAAGGGGAGACTCGAACTCCCACGGGTTGCCCCACTGGATTCTAAGTCCAGCGCGTCTACCAGTTCCGCCACTTTCGCGCTGTAGCCGCTATTATAACGGACCAGCCCACGGCTCTGCGCCGGCAGATTTCCAGGGGTCTCATGCCAGAACCGCCGACGACGGCGTCCGCGCTGCCGCCGATGTCGCGGCCGCACGCGCGCATCGAGCTCTCGGCCTGGGCGCTGCTGGCCGTTCCCAACGGCGTCATCGCCGGGGCCGTGTCCGGGGTCCTCGTCGCCACGGTGTACGCGGACGGCGTGGCGGGCTGGGTGCTCGCGCTCGCGGTCGGCCTGGTGACCGGCGCCGGGCCTTTGGCCAACGTCTCGAGCATCATTTGGTCGCGCTGGAGCCGGGGCCGCGACAAGATCCGCTCGCTGGCGGCGCTCCAAGCCGTATTCGCGTCGGCCTTCCTGGTCGCCGCGGTCGCGCCGCCGAGTCCCGCAGGCCTTGCGCTGCTCGCGGCCGCCGTGCTCACGGCGCGAATCGTCTGGTGCGGCGTCGTCACCATTCGCGCCTCGCTTTGGCGAGCCAACTACAGCCGCCGGGCGCGCACGGCCTTCGTCGCCCGCGTGCAAGCCGTGGTCGCCGTCATCGTCGCGGTGGTCGGCGCCGCCGCAGGCCTGTTGCTCGATCTCGACCCGCGGGCGCAGCGTTGGATGTTTCTCGCCGCGGCCGGCTTCTGCCTCGCCGGGCTCGTGGCGTTGCGCCGACTGAAGCTTCGCGGGCAGCGCCGGCGGCTGCGCGCCGAGCTCGCCGGGGGTGCGGAAAACACTTTTAACCTCAATTCCTTAAAACGTATCCTTGCGAACGATCCGAACTACCGCCGCTATCTCGGCTGCCTGTTCGTGCTCGGCTCCGGGACCTTGATGGCGACCGCGCCGCTGATCCTCGTGCTCGGACGGGATCTGTCGGTATCGGCGGTCACTCAAGTGCTGATCACGGGCTCGCTGCCGACACTGCTGATTCCGCTGGCAACGCCGTATTGGTCGCGGAAGCTTGCGGAACGGCATGCGATCGCTTATCGGGCGCTGTTGAGCCGCGTGTTCGTCGCCGCCGCTGCCGCAGCGCTGGCGGGGGCCACCTTGTCGTGGCTACCGCTTTTGTGGCTGTCGGCGGCACTGCAAGGCATCGCGTCCGCCGGCGGCATGCTCGGCTTCAGCCTCGGTCACGACGATTTCGCGCCCGAAGCCCGCAGCGTCGAGTACTTGAGCGTGCATATCACGCTCGCTGGAGTTCGCGGCCTCACGGCGCCCCTGATCGGCGCCGCAAGCTATACGGTCTTGGAGGCCTGGCGTCCCGGGGCGGGGGCCTGGTCGCTGGCGCTGCCGCTCGCGCTGGTCAGCGCCGGTGCCGTCGGCTTCGCCCGGCTCGAACGCCACCTCAACGCGTCGCGAGCCCGAGCTGCCATGCCATGAACACGACCTGATCCGCGGCGTCTCGCACCCGCAGCGCCAGCGGCTTGCCTTGACCGTGGCCGGCGCTGCGGTCGACCCACAGCAGCACGGGGTCTCGCTCCGGATCCGCCGCGGTGGCGGCTTGCAAGGCCGCCGCCATCTTGCGCGCGTGCAGCGGGTGCACGCGCGTGTCGTTTTCCCCGGCGGTCAGCAGCGTCGCGGGGTACGCCGTGCCGGGCTCGATGTGCTGATAGGGTGAGTAGGCGCGAATGAAGTCGAATTGCTGCGCGTCCTCGGCGCTACCGTACTCGGGCACCCAGTAACGCGCCATCAGGAAATGCTGAAAGCGCAACATGTCGAGCAGCGGCACCGCCACGATCGCCGCGGCGACGAGCTCCGGCCGCTGCGTGATCGTGACGCCGGTCAAGAGCCCGCCGTTGGAGCCGCCGCGAATCCCCAAACGCTCCGGGCGCGTATAGCCTCGATCGATGAGCCACTCGGCGGCGGCGTAGAAATCATCGAAGACGTTCTGCTTGCTGTCGAGCATGCCGGCGCGGTGCCAGTCGGCTCCGTACTCGCCGCCGCCGCGAAGATTGGCGACCGCGTAGACTCCGCCGCGGCTCACCCACGGAAGCGCGATCTCGGTGAAGCTCGGCGTCATCGAGATATCGAAGCCGCCGTAGCCGTAGAGCAAGGCGGGATTGTCGCCGTCGAGCTCGAGGCCTTCGGCGTGCAGCAGGAACATCGGCACGCGCGTGCCGTCGGCGGAGGTGTAGAAGATCTGCTCGACGACGAGATCGTCGGTCTCCACCGGCAGCGCCGGCTTGCGCCAGAGCTCGGTGGCAGCCTCGTCCAGGTCGACACGATAAATGCCTTCGGGCTCGCTGAAGCTTTCGAAGCTCAGGTAAGCGGTGTCTCTTTCGGGATGCGTTTCGATCGCGGCGCTGCCGATCCCCGGCAGCTCGACGGACCGCAGCGGCCTGCCGTCGCGGCGGAACATCTCGATGCGTGAGTAGGCGTCGGCGAGGTAGTTGGCGACGATCGCGCCCGGCGCCGCGCCGATGGCGACGATCACCGCGTCGTCGCGGGCCGGGATCAGCTCGCGGTAGCGCGCCGGCTCCGCGGCCGCGAGATCGAACGCGAGCACGCGCTTGTTCGACGCGCCGAGCGTGGTCAGCGCGAAGAAGATATCGTCCTCGATGAAGCCCTCGGTCAACGCATCCTCGCCGACGATGAGATCGGTGCGGCGCAGCTCGCCGGTGCTTCGCCACTCGGCGAGATCGTAGAACCAGACATCGTTCGAATCCGTGCCGGTGAAATAGATGACCACGAGCCAGCGACCGTCGCGCGAAACGATCGGGTACGGCCCCCAGGTCGTCGCCAGCGCGCCTTGCGTGTATTGCTCGAACAGCACCGGGTCGCGGCTCGAGTGGCGACCGACACGGTGCAAGGTGATCTGCCCCGAGTAGGGATTACCGGTGTCGGACAGCCGGCGGACGACGAAATGGCGCCCGTCGTCGAGCCAATCGACGGGATTCACACGGCCGTCGATCTCATCGGCCAGCCATTCGCCCGTCTCGGTCTCGAGCACATACGCCGTCGCCTGCTCGTCGCCGGCGCTGTACGTGCCGAAAGCCACGTGACGGCCGTCGGGGCTCGGCCGATGCCAGGCCAGGGCCGTGAGCCCGCTCTCGTCGAGCGTGTTGACGTTCAGTAGCTCGCGCGCCTCACCGCCGCCTGCGCGCTCCGCGTAGAGCACCGGCTGCGCCTCGTCGCCGCGCCGCCGGGTATAGAAAAGCCACTCGCCGGCCGGACGCGGCAGCCCGTAGGCCTCGAGCGACAACAGCTCGCCGAGCTCCGCCTCGATCGACGCGCGCCCCGGCAGGGTGTCGAGGACCGAGCGCGTGTAGGCGTTCTGGCGGTCGGTCCACTCGCTGACGCGCTCGTCGAGATCGGCCTCGTCGGGATTCGAGTCCGGGGCGTCGCTGCCTTCGAGCCAATGATAAGGATCCTCGAGCGTGGTGCCGTGCAGCTCGTAGCTGAAAGGCCGCCGCTCGGTCGCCGGCGGCGCGGCGCTAGCCGCCACGGTCGCCAGGGCGACGGCACCGACGAGCAGCGACAACAGATTTCTTGCAGTCATGCCTCGCTCCAAACCCGGGGTCGAACCGTGCTCGACGCCGGGCATCGCGCGCGGGAAGCTCGATCAACGCCGGTCCAGCCCCTTGCTACTGAGATATTCGGAAAGTAGATCGGCGATCTCGACATTATTCAAGTCGAGCATCGGGAAATGGGTATTGCCGTGGATGCCCAGATCCGGCAGCAGCACGTTCTCGGCGTCGCCGCCGTGGCGATTGATCGCCTCGACCATGAGGCCGGCGCGCACGACGTTGCGCCGTCTCGAGTCGAGCGTGGCGAGCGGTCCGACGTGGCTCGGGTCGAGCGCTTCGGGGATATAGTCGCCCCAGACCATCTGAATCGGGATGCGCGTGAGCTTCAGGAACTCTTCCAGCGGCACTTCCCGCCCCGGCATCTGCTCGCGCCCGTTGGCCATCGGAATCGGCGGCGGCAACTCGCCTTCGGGGTAGACGAAGTCGCCGGGCTCGTAGGACACGATCGCGGCCACGCGGTCGCTCTTCATCGCGGTGATCCAGCCGCGAATGCCGGTCGACGAGTGCGTGATCATGATCGCCGGCCCGATTTCCTCGAGCAACACCGCGAGCGCGTCGGTCTCGACCGCCTCGTTCTCGGGCGCGTCGTACTCCGGCGTCTGAATGCGGTAGAACTCGTCGAGCGCGCGCTTATCGTCGGTCGGGAACTGCACGCCCGGGTAGAAGGTCGGCTCGGCTTCCCCCGGGAGCCAGGTGCCGTAGCGCCAGCTCGTCACCGCAGTTTGAATCGACCACTGCTCGTCGGGCGAGTAGCTCGCCGGCGCGCAGCCTTGACCGGCTTGGCCGGTGCGCGGCAGATCGGTGCTGTAGACGGCGAAACCGCGGCGCAGGAAGATCGGCATGAAGCCGTCCCGCTCCCCGTCGAAGGCCGTTTCCCAGGTCTTCTTGCTCGAAGCGTGAACGAACAGCAATGGCAGCTCCCGTGGATCCGGGGGAATCTGCCAGTCGACATAGCCGTGGTCACAGGCGAACGCGCGACTCGCCGGATCGCCGACGATGACGCCGCCAAAGGGCCGGTTGCCTTGACTTGCGATGACGAGCCGCGAGGGCTCCGGCGCGCCGCCGCAGCCGACCAGCGCGGCGGCGGCCGCGAGCGCGCCCAAGCGGCCACGCGCACGCATGCCGCGCCTCGGCATCCCGCCGCAGGGTCCCTTCAGCGCAAAAGTGTTACCCATGTCTGCGCAACCAACTGTTACCTGAGTCCCCGGAATGGACCGGTGAAGTGTGGTGGGCCGTGTAGGAATCGAACCTACAACCAATGGATTAAGAGTCCACTGCTCTACCTGGTTGAGCTAACGGCCCGGTTGGAGTTTGCCTATTCTAGTTGAATGGGGTGGACGATGGGATTCGAACCCACGACGACCGGATCCACAATCCGGGGCTCTACCAACTGAGCTACGTCCACCACTGAGCGATCTACTCGCGCCAGCGCCGTTCACATGGCGCGCCCGGCAGGACTCGAACCTGCAACCCTCGGCTTAGCTTACCACTACTGTTTTCACAGCCTCTACTTAGGAGTTTGTGGTCTGGACTATCTCTTCACCATCTCAGGTGCCGCACGTATAGTCTCTACGGATCCCTGCGCCAGAGGCTTCAGGTTTCCACGGGATTACCATCAGCGCGACCTGTTAAGGCTTCCCCGTTACAGTGCAGTCCACTCTAGCGATTCCGTTTCTCGCTAGAGGCTCCTTCCAACCGCGAAGGCCGATGCTCTATCCGGTTGAGCTACGGGCGCCAGACGCCAATGCTATCAAATAATGGTCGGGGCAGACGGATTCGAACCGCCGACCCTCTGCTCCCAAAGCAGATGCGCTACCAGACTGCGCCATGCCCCGATCGAGCTCGAGCATCACGAGGGTGCTGCCGCATATTAATCGCGGCTCCGAGAAGGCGTCAAACCGGCGCTGCGCCGAAACTTGAGGTGGCCGGAAGCCGCGTGCGAGAATCCGCGTCCCTTCCGACGGAATCCGCCATGGCTGCGACGATCATTGACGGCAAAGCGATCGCCCAGCAACTCCAGGACGAAGTCGCGCAGGGCATCCGGGAACGTTCGGCGCGCGGGTTGCGGCCGCCCGGACTGGCGGTGGTGCTCGTCGGCGAAGACGGCGCATCGCAAGTCTACGTTCGCAACAAGCGCCGCTGCTGTGACGCCGTGGGCGTTCACTCCTTCGACTACGACTTCCCGGCGGACACGCCGCCCGAGAGCCTTCTCGAGCTCATCGACGAGCTCAACGCGGCCGACCATATCGACGGCATACTCGTGCAGCTGCCGCTGCCGCCGCATATCGACGAGACGCAAGTCATCGAGCGCATCGCACCGAGCAAGGACGTCGACGGTTTCCATCCGTACACCGTCGGGCGCCTGACTCAACGCATTCCTATATTGAGACCCTGCACCCCGCACGGCATCATGCTGTTGCTCGACCGCTCCGGGGTCGACGTCAAAGGGCAGCACGCCGTGATCGTCGGTGCGTCGAATCACGTCGGCCGACCACTGGCTCTGGAAATGTTGCTGGCCGGAGCGACGACGACGATTTGTCACCGCTTCACGCGCGACTTGGAGCGGTACGTCGGCATGGCCGAGGTCCTCTGCGTCGCGGTTGGGAAAGCCGGCGTGATTCCCGGAAAGTGGATCAAGCCGGGCGGCGTCGTCATCGACGTCGGGATCACGCGCCTCACCGACGGGCGTCTCGTCGGCGACGTCGAGTTCGAGCCCGCCAGAGAGCGCGCCCGGCTCATTACGCCCGTTCCGGGCGGCGTCGGCCCGATGACCGTGGCCACCCTGATGAGCAATACGCTCGAAGCGGCCAAGCGGCGTAGCGGCTAGGGGCGCTTGGGCCTGCACCTCGGTGCGAGGATTGGCTATCATCTCGTGCAAAGGAACTCGATCAGGATCGGCCCCATGCGGTTAATCAAAACCCTGTCCTGCCTGTTGCTGGCGCCGGCGCTTGCCGGCGCTCAGGATGCTCCCTCTGAAGGCGCGCCGTTGCCGCGCGTCGAAATCGTGACCAATCTCGGCAGCTTCGTGCTCGAGCTCGATCGCGAGCGGGCGCCGTTCACCGTCGGCAACTTCCTCGATTACGCCCGCGAGGGCCATTACTCCGGAACGATCTTTCACCGCGTCATTCACAGCTTCGTGGCGCAGGCCGGCGGCTACACGGCCAACATGGTCGCAAAACCCGTGGAGCGGTCCGTCGTCAATGAATCCGGCAACGGCTTGACCAACCTGCGCGGCACGATCGGTCTGGCGCGAACCGGCGAGCCGCACTCCGGCAACGCCCAGTTCTACATCAACCTCGCCGACAATCCGGATCTGAACCCCCGGCCGACGCGTTGGGGCTACACGGTCTTCGGCCGGGTCATCGAGGGCATGGACGTCGTCGACGAGATCGGCCAGAAGCAAACCGGCGCGGGGGGCGAATTCGACCGCGACGTTCCACTGGAGACGATCGTCATCGAGCGCGCCGAGATCCTGGCCGAGTGACGGCCTTGTTCATATCCGATCTGCATCTCGATGCAGATCGGCCGGCCGGCATCCGACACTTCTTACGCTTCGCCCGGCAAGAGACGGACGACGCCTCGTGCTTGTACATCCTCGGCGATCTCTTCGAGGTCTGGGTCGGCGACGACGACACGGATCCCGCGCACGCTCCCGTGATCGAGTCGCTCAAGGACCTGAAGCGCCGCGGCATCCCCTGCTTTTTCCTGCACGGCAATCGCGATTTTTTGATCGGCAAGCGCTTTGCCGCCGCCACCGGCTGCGAGCTGCTTGCGGAATGGACGATCGTCGATATGCACGGGCAGCGCCTGCTGCTGACGCACGGAGACCTGCTGTGCAGCGACGACGAGGCCTACATGGCGCTGCGGGCGATCGTTCGAGATCCTGAATGGCAGCGGGATTTTCTCGCCAAGCCGATCGAGGAACGGCGACGTATCGCCGGCGAGCTTCGCGCGCGTAGCCGTACGGAGACCGCGTCGAAGCCTGCCGAGATCATGGACGTGAACCAAGGCACGGTGGAGGCGAGGATGCGCGAGCTCGGCACCCGCGTGTTGCTTCACGGCCATACGCATCGGCCGAAAGTGCACGAGTTCTCGCTCGACGGCGAGGCGGCGACGCGCATCGTGCTCGGGGCCTGGCACGAAGGCGGCAGCGTCGTGCGCTGGGACCGCGACGGCTTGCGCCTCGAGATGCTCGAACGCTAAGCCACGGCCCGGCGCGCTCACGAAGGCGTGAAGGCGGGGTCAGTGGCCCTCTCCCGCGTCGTGCGATGACACACGGCGCTACGCGGGCTCGGCGGTCAGTGCCTCGAGGCTCTCGACAACCTCGGCGACGGACTGGAAGCGCTCCTCGGGCTTCACCGCGAGCATCTTGTCGAGGACCGGTTGCCAATCCTCGAGATCGCCCTCCAAGCTCGGGCGCGGCGAGTTCGCGTGGCGATAAATCACGGCCATCGGCGAATCGGCCACGAACGGCCGCTCTCCGACGAGCATCTCGTAGATGATGCAGCCCAGGCTGTAGATGTCCGAGCGCGCATCGACCGGCGCGGCATGACCCTGCTCCGGACTCATATAATATGGCGTGCCGAAGATCTGCCCCGTGCCGGTGAACGCGGCCTGCAGCTTCATCTGCTTGGCGAGCCCGAAATCGATGAGCGCCAGCGTCGCATCGTCGCGGAACATCATATTCGCGGGCTTCAAGTCGCGGTGCAGGATTCCGGCGGCGTGAATCGCGTCCAGCGCCCTTGCGATTTGCCGGGCGTAGTCGAGGGCCTGAGAACGGCTCAAGACACTCGTCAAGCGCTCGGCGAGGCTTCCGCCCGCGAGGTATTCCATCTCGATATAGGCATGATCGTCGGCGATGCCGAGATCGAAGATCTTCACCACGTTGGGGTGATCGATCTTGGCGATGATCTCGTACTCTTGCAGGAACCTGTCGAACAGGTGGCCGCCCCCGGAATCGGGCACGTGCTTGAGCACCTTGAGCACCCGTAGCTCCGGCATTCCTTGCTCCTGGGCGAGGTAAACGCTGGAGAGGTCGCCCGAGTGCAGCTCGGCGATATAGCTGTGCTTCCGCATGCCGGCGAGCGGCGACGCCGCAGCGCCGCGGTGATCCAGCCGCCGCCCCTGCTTCGCGGCGGGCAACAGCTCATGCAGCGCGGCGACGAGGCGCTGATGGGTCAGCCGAGCCTTCGGGAAATAGTCCGCGGCACCGCTCTTGATCGCCCGCACGGCGAGAAACTCGTCACCGTCGGCGGCGAAAAAAACGACCGGCGGACAGCCGCCGCGGCTGCGCAGGCTCACGAGAGAATGCAGGTTCTCCTCCTGCCGCAGCGGATAGCCGAGCAGGACGACGTCGATATCGGCGAGCGGGAAGCCCTGAGGCAGCGGCCCCGCCGAGCTCGGCTGATATTCCTGGACCATGGCGTCGGGCCATTCGACTTCGAGATGGTAGCGAAGCACGCGCCGGTACTCGGCATCGTCGTCGATGATCAGAAATCGCATGGGCCCCCAGATGATGTCGGCCGGGAGTGCGTCCGAGTAACTTCACACACTCCTAGATGCCGCCGGCGGCTTGCATCGAATCCTCGTCGCCGCCGCCGTCACGTTCCTCGCGCAAAATGCGCGCGTCACGCTTCGCTCTCGTTGCATCAGCTCGATTGAGCTCCAGCTTCTGCAGGTAATCTTTGGTGACGTCGCCGGTGACGTACTCTCCGGAAAAACACGAAGTATCGAAGGCCTCGATCCCGGAGTTCTCGTGATGAACGGCTCTGACGAGATCGTCGAGGTCCTGATAAACCAGCCAGTCGGCGCCGATTATCCGCCGCACCTCCTCGACGCTGCGCCCGTTGGCGACCAGCTCGCTCGCCGCCGGCATGTCGATGCCGTAGACGTTCGGATAACGCACCGGCGGCGCGGCCGAGGCGAAATAGACTTTGGCCGCGCCCGCCTCCCTCGCCATATCGATGATCTGCTTGGAGGTCGTGCCCCGAACGATGGAGTCGTCCACCAGCAGCACGTTTTTTCCGGCGAACTCCAAATCGATCGCGTTGAGCTTCTGCCGTATCGACGCCGCCCTCTGCGCCTGACCGGGCATGATGAAGGTACGGCCGATGTAGCGGTTCTTCATGAAGCCTTCGCGGTACTTCAAGCCGAGCTCGTGCGCGACTTGAACGGCGGCCGTGCGCGAAGTGTCCGGTATCGGAATGACGACGTCGATGTCGTGATCGGGACGTAGCCGCAGGATCTTGGCGGCAAGAGCCTCGCCCATGCGCAGACGAGACTTGTAGACCGAGAGCTTGTCTATCACGGAGTCCGGCCGAGCGAAGTAGACGAACTCGAAGATGCAGGGTGAATAGAGCGCGCCGTTGCGTTGCTCGCGGCTGAAGAGCTCGCCGCGCTTATCGATGAATATCCCCTCTCCGGGCTTGACGTCGCGCTCCAGCTTGAAACCGAGCGCGTCCAGGGCGACGCTCTCGGACGCGACCATGCGCTCGATACCCTGCGCGGTCTCGCGTATGCCGAGCACCGCCGGACGGATCCCGTGCGGGTCCCGAAAGGCGACGATGCCGACGCCGATGATCATCGCGACGACGGCGTAACCGCCGGAACAGCGCTGATGCACCGCTTCCACGGTATCGAGAATCGCATCCGGCGTCAGGCCTCTGCCCAACGAGAGGTTGCCGAGCTCGTGGGCGAACACGTTGAGCAGAACCTCGGAGTCCGAGCCGGTATTCAAGTGCCGCCGGTCGATCTCGAACAGCAAGCGCTTGAGCTCTTCGGAGTTGATCAGATTGCCGTTGTGGCCGAGGCAAATGCCGTACGGCGAGTTCACGTAGAACGGCTGAGCCTCCGCAAGACTGGCGCTGCCCGCCGTCGGATAGCGCACGTGACCGATGCCCATGTTGCCGCGCAAGCGCAGCATGTGATGCTGCTGAAAGACGTCGCGGACCAGCCCGTTGTTCTTGCGCAGGTGCAGCTGGCCGTCCTGCTCGGTCATGATTCCGGCCGCATCCTGGCCGCGATGCTGAAGGTTGGTCATCGCATCGTAGATGGCCTGATTGACCGGCGAATGTCCGACGATTCCGACGATTCCGCACATGGCCGTCTAGGGCGCCCAGCCCGAACGAGATTCTAGACTACAACCCACGAAGACTATTCCGCGACCGATCGTTTCTCATTGCAGATACGCGCTTCCGAGCGCGGCATAGTACCGAATTCCGGCGGCGACGCGGTCGCCCGCGGGCTTGAGCTGCGCTTGCTGCCACCAGGGATCGCTGTCGAGGCCGGCGAGCTCGAGCACGATCACGGCCAGGCCCACGATCAGCGCGCCTCGGCCGAGCCCGAACAGCGAGCCGAGAACCCGATCCGTGCCGCTCAAGCCCGTCGCGCGAATCAACTCGCGCGCCAGCCACGCCAATATGCCGCCGATCATCATCACGATGATGAAAATCACCGCCCTGGCCGCCCAAACCTTGAGCTCGGGCGCGACGACCCATTCGCCGAGCAGCGGCTCGACGACCCAGGTAAAGCGCCACGCCAGCCAGATCGCGGCGAGCCAGGTCGCGACCGACATCGCCTCCTTGGCAAATCCGCGCCAGAAGCCAAATCCTGCCGAGCCCAGGCAGACCGCGACGATCAGCAAGTCGGCCCAGGACAATAGCTATCGACCCCTTCGAGCGGAACACCTCACTCGAAAACGACCTGTGCGACAAACCCGTGGGCGGACAGGGATGAGGCGATCGCTTCGGCGCGCTGCCTCGTCGCCTCCGGGCCGACGCGCACGCGGTGCAGCTCGCGCGCGCTGCCGCGAAACGTCGAGACGTCGGCGTCGAACCCGAAAGTCTCGACGCGTGCCGCCAGGCGGCTCGCGTTCTCCGCTTCGCCGAAGCTGCCGAGCTGTACGAACCATGCAGTCCCGGCGGTTTGCGCCTCCGGCTCCTCGGCGCGGTCTTCGGCAGCCGTCTCCAATGGCGGTGGCGCGGCACCGGCGCTCGTCGCCGCGGGCTCGTCTCGAGCCGTCGTCGGGGCGTTTACAATCGGCGCCGCGGGCATCGTCGAAGGCGCGAGCTCGGCCGGCCGCGCCGCCGCGTTCGGGGATTCACGCTGTTGGTCCAAGACCACCGTCTGCGACCGCATCGGCGGGCCTTCGGTGACCGGCGCCGGCAATTCGAGCGAAGTGGCTTGCGGCTGGCCGGCCGACTCGGGGCCGTCCAGCACCCACGGAATCAGCCATGCGCCGACGGCGACGAGCACCGCCGCGCCAATGAGTCGTTCCTTCAAGCCCCGGTCCATTCGGCGGATGATCAGTCCGATAGAGACGGACTGCAGTATAGCCCAAGCGCCGACATCGCGGGGCCCACGACGTAAAAAGAGCCGAAGGTCACGACGCGATCGCCGGGACGCGCATGGCGGCGTGCGAGCTCGCACGCCGCCGTCACGTCGAGGGCCTCGTGCAGGCGCTCGCAACCCAGCGATTCGAGCAAACGCGCAATGGCCGCGGAGTCGCTGGCTCTTTCGCTGTCGGCGCGCGTCACGGTCCACTCGTCGACGAGCCCGGCCATGGGCTCGAGAACACCGCCGATGTCCTTGTCGGCCATCATGCCGACGATCGCGAGCGTTCGACCTTGCACCGGCTTGGCCTCAAGCTCCGCAGCGAGCACCCGCGCTGCCGCGGGATTGTGCGCCACGTCGAAGAGCCACTCGACGCCGTCGCTCAAAATGCTCTGCAGCCGGCCCGGCAAGACGACGCCCGCGAGCGCGAGCGCGAGCGCTTCGTGCTTGTCGGCCACGCGAGGGTCCAGGGCCTCGATCGCGGCGAGACAGGCGGCAGTGTTGCCGTATTGAACTGCGCCGCGCAGCGCGGGCTTCGGCAGGCGACGCAGGTGCATCCTGGCGCCGTGATAGTCCCAGCTGCCGTCGCCGTGACGCGTCAGATCGAAATCGCGCCCGATGAGCTTGAGCTGCGCGCCGAGGCCTTGGGCGTGATCGAGAAGCGCTTGCGGCGGGCACCGGTCCGCCACCACGGCCGGTCTGCCCGCGCGCATGATGCCCGCCTTCTCGACGCCGATGGCTTCCCGCGTTTCACCGAGCCAGTGCTGATGATCGAGATCGATGCTCGCGATCAACGCGAGATCGGCATCCATTGCATTCACTGCGTCGAGTCGTCCGCCCAGGCCGACCTCGAGCACGGCGAGGTCGACGCCGCGCTCCGCGAAATAGAGGAAGGCCGCGACGGTCGTATATTCGAAGTAGGACAGCGTGGTGTCGCCGCGAGCGCGATCGATGCGCTGGAACACCGCGACGAGGTCGTCGTCGGGCGCATCAGTACCGTCGAGCCGAATGCGCTCGTTGAACCTCCACAGATGCGGCGACGTATACGCCCCCACGCGATAACCGAATTGCCGATAGATGCGCTCGAGCGTCGCGACGCAAGAGCCTTTGCCGTTGGTGCCGGCGACGCTCAGGATCCGGTAGGGCGGCGGCGAGAGCTCGAGAGCCGCGAGCACGGTCTCGACGCGATCGAGCGACATGTCGATCTTCTTGGGGTGCAGGATCTCGAGCCAACGCAGCCAATCGTCCAGCGTCGTCAGAGGCTCGCGAACGGGCTCGGGGGAACGGCTCAAGCGGGGACGGGACGATCCAGAAGCTTGGCGAGCAGCGCGGCCAGCTCGTCGCGCACGTTGCGGCGGTCGACGATCATGTCCAACGCGCCTTTCTCCAGGAGAAACTCAGCGCGCTGGAAACCGTCGGGCAGCTTTTCGCCGACGGTCTGCTCGATCACGCGCGGTCCGGCGAAGCCGATCAACGCTTTCGGCTCGGCGATATTGACGTCGCCGAGCAACGCCAGGCTAGCGGATACACCGCCGGTCGTCGGGTCCGTCATGACGGAGACATAGGGCAGCCCGGCATCGGCGAGGTGCGCCAACGCGGTGCTGGTCTTGGCCATCTGAAACAGCGAGAACAAGGCCTCTTGCATGCGGGCGCCGCCGCTGGCGGAGAAGCAGATCAAGGGACGCTTGTTCTCGATGCAGTAGTCGGCGCCGCGGACGAAACGCTCACCGACCACGGATCCCATGGAACCGGCCATGAAGCTGAACTCGAAAGCCGCTGCGACGACCGGGATGGCTTTGACGGCGCCCGCGAGCACTACCAGGGCGTCGTCCTCGCCGGTATCCTTCTGCGCTTGGCTCAGGCGGTCCCGGTAACGCTTGCTGTCGCGAAAGCGCAGCGGATCCACGGGCTTGAGATTCGCGCCGATCTCATGGCCCGAGTCCGCATCGAGAAACATCTCCAGCCTGTCCCTGGCGCCGATGCGAATGTGGTGCTCGCACTTCGGGCAGACGTAGAGGTTGCGTTTGAGCTCGGCGCGATAAAGCTGCGCGGCGCACTCGGGGCACTGGAGCCACAAGCCTTCGGGGACGGATCGCCTGCGCTGCCCGGTCTTGATCCGGGACGGCATCAACTTGTCGAACCAGTTCATACGCTGGGTGGAGCCCTCAAAGGCACTGCATCATAGCGGTAAGCCGTCCCGAAATCCCGTTCGCATGCCGAGCCGCCGAGGTGGCGGCAGCTCAGAACATCCAATCCGATTCCACCACCGGCAGCCCGAAGCGCTCGGGGTAGGCGATCTCGACAAGGGTCAAGCCCTGCGGAGGCGCGGTCACGCCGCCGGCGGTTCTATCGCCTCCGACCAGCAGCTCCGCCGCCCAGCCTGCGGGCTGCCGGCCCCGGCCGATCTCGGCCAAGGCGCCGACGAGATTCCTGACCATGTGCTGCAGAAACGCATTGGCTTTGAACTCGAGCACCACGAGCGGGCCAGAGCGCATCACGCTCACGCTCATGAGCCTGCGCAGGGGTGAGCTCGACTGACAGCCCGCAGCGCGAAACGCCGAGAAATCGTTCTCGCCCAGCCAGTACGCCGCCGCGGCCGTCATCGCGGCGCAATCCAGCGTATCTCTGACCCACCAGCAGCGCCGCCGCGCGAGCGCCGAGGGCGTCGGTTGCTGAAGCACTTGATAGCGATAGCGGCGCCATTTCGCGGACCGGCGAGCATCGAAATCCGAATCGACCGCTTTCGCCCACGAAACCGCGATGTCGTCGGCCAGCAGCGAGTTGATCCCCAAGAGCCACTGGCGCGGCTCGCGTTGCGCGCGAGTGTCGAAATGCGCCACTTGCCCGGCGGCGTGCACACCAGCGTCGGTGCGCCCCGATCCGTGCACGCCGACAGGCTCGTCGGCGACCGCCGACACGGCCGCGGCGAGCTCCTGCTGAACGCTACGCCCCTGCCGCTGCTGCTGCCACCCGACGAAATCGGTGCCGTCGTACTCCAATCCAAGGGCTATTCGCGTCATCTGCTTCGGACGCAGCGCGCATCAGGGCTCGCCGACGCGAGTGCGTCGTCGGAACTGCGTCGCTAGAGCGTGTCGATGAGGCTCTTGGCTTCCTGACGCTGGGCGTTGTCTCCCTCGTCGAGCACCTCTTCGAGAATGCTGCGAGCGCCCTCGGGGTCGCCCATGTCGATATACGCTCTGGCGAGATCGAGCTTGGTCCCCACCTCGGTCAGCGTCTGATCCGAGAGGATCTTGCCGGTCGGGGCATCCGGACCGACCGCGTCGCTGCCGACGTCCAGATCGAGGTCAATCGCGCCGTCGTCGCCGAAGACGTCGGCGTCGAAGGATTGCGACGACATGGGGTGATCGACCGTATCGCCGCCATCGAGCGCCGCCGCGAGGTCATCGAGGTCCAGATCGAGCCCCGAGCCGCCGCTCGATGGCTTCGGCCCCTTGGGTATCCTGAACGACGCCGTCCCGCCGTCGTCGTCGTCATCCGCGGGCGGCAACACCTCGGTCCTGGCGAACAGCATGTCGTCGTCATCGTCCGCCGCGGCGTCGGAGTCGCCGGCCGACAGCACTTTGGTCACGCCTGTCGCGGACAGCACGTCCGCATCGGCGCGATCCCCCGAGCCCGCAGGCTCGTCACCGAGGTCCGCAAACTCATCGACATCGAGTCCCAAGTCGTCGAGATTGATCTCTGCGGTCTGATCGCCCGCCGCGGCGGCGCTCATGTCCAGCTTGGGCTGCTCGACCGTCGGCAGCTCGGTCGAATCGTCCGTGTAGGGGCTGAGATGCGGCGACTCCATCGTCGGCGCGTCGGGCCCGATGACCGTCGGCGAATCGGGTCCGCTGAGCTCGACCGTAGGCGAATCCGGCCCGCCGATCTCGACGGTGGGGCTCTCGAGCGTGTCCGAGGTCGAGTCCGCAGCTTCCTGGGCTCTTCGAGCCTCGTCGATGTCGAGGTTCGGCGACGTTTTCTCGCTCGGATCGGACGGCCGCATGAAGAAGGCAGCCTCCAGGCCGGCGGCGGTCTTATCGCCGATTTCAAGATCTTCGCCGATGTCGAAGACATCGGTGGCGCTTGTGCGCTCACCCGTCCGCTCGAGCTCCAGCGACACGTCGTCGGAGCTCAGGTCCAGATCAACTGCAGCTTCGGCGTCGTCGTCAAAAGCCAGATCGAGCGCCGGGGAATCTCCCACCGCGAGGTCGAGGTCGACCGAGCCGGCGGCAGCGGTCGCATCGGCAAACAAGCGCTCGTCGGGACAAATCTGCTTGCCCATGATGACGACCTTGTCCCAGTCGGAGTTCGACCCCCTGCCGATCAACGCCCGCAGGGCCTGGGCGCTTTCGAGGAAGGCCTCGCGATTACCCCAGACGAAATACACCTCGAGAAGCTTCAAGCGCAACGCACGGTTGTCGGGATCCGCTTCGAGTGCCCGACTGACGAGCTCCGCGGCTTGGTCGTACAGGCCGTAAGCCATGTGGAAGTCGGCTTCCGCCATCGGATCGGCTTGATCCAGGTTGATGACCGTCGAGCTGGAGAGTGTTTCCTCTTTGGTGAAACGTCCGGATGCGCTGATCTCGCCCTTCGAAGAAGCACGGGTCTCGGCTTTGGCCGGCGCCTTCTTCGGGGACGGCTCCGGCTCGAGGTCTGAGCCCAGATCCAGATCCAGATCCAAGTCGTCCACGTCGGCGACGGGCACGAACTTCTCGGGCTTCGGCCGCCGCACCTCGGCGGTCGGCTCGTGCTGCTCATCGAACGTCGGCCCAAGGTCGATCGCGGGCTGCTCGAGCTCTTGAGTATGCTGCTCTTCGACGACGAAGGTTTCGTCTTCGGCTCTGACCTGCTTGCGCATGCGCTCGGTCGCCTCGCGCGACTCAAAGTCGTCGTCCGCGTCGAGCGCTTCCCAACGGCCGGTTTCGTCGCCTTCGGCTCGCCGCGAGCGCAGGTACCAGGCGCCCGCGCCGATAAGCGCCGCGAGGCCGGCGATCATCCACACCAACGGCGTCGTCAGCCATCCAAGCAGGCGCGACACCAAAGACGGCTGCTGCGTCGTCACCACACGCGGCGCCGGCGTCACTGCGGGCGCTTCATCCTCGGCTTCGGCTTCGACATCCGGCGCAAGCTCCGGCTCCTCGACGAGCGGCTCGTCGTCGTCGACGAAAATATCCTCGGACTCCAGATCCACTCCGGGCTCTGCGGCGGCCGGCGGCTCGACAGGCACGGCTATCGGCTGCTCGGGAACGACGGCCGCGGCCGCTTGCGCTTCGCCGAGTTGCGTTTGCAGATCGGCAAGCTCGGCGTTGCGCAGCTGCAGCAATCGCTGGGCCTCGGCGAGCTCGTTGCGCACGGCATCGAGCTCGCTCTCGAGCTCGGTGACGGCAGCCGAATCGGTGCCGCCCGCGCCCGCCGCGGCGGGACTCGATTCGAGCTCGGGCGCGACCAGACGCAGCCGCGCCTGTTGCGCGCTGCCGCCCTGCCACTCACCGGCCTGACGCAGCACTTCCTGCGTGGCATCCGCGGCCACGAGGCCGCCGAGCGTCGTGGACTCGGGGATACTCAGGGTCACGCCCTGGCGCAGCACGTTCATATTGCCGAGAAAGGCATTCGGATTGGCGCGATACATCGCGACCATCATCTGGTTCATCGTCACGCCGGCCGGAACGTGTTGTGAGGCGATACCCCAGAGCGTTTCCCCACGCTGCACCGGGCCGTAGGTTCCGCCTCCACCGGCGCCGGCGGTCGCCGGACGCACGGGCGCCGTCGATGGCGCGGCACTGGGCGCGGGGATGACCTGCGGCGCACGCTCGATGAGCGTCGCGGGCGCGGCCGGTTGCGGCACTCGCGCGCTCGGCGGCTGCACCGGCTCGACGACTGCCTGCTGCGGCAGCAACACCGGCGGATCCAACAATACGGTGTATTCGCGGAGCAGGCGGCCCTGGCTCCAGGTAGCCTCGATGAGCACGGTGACGAAGGGCTCGGTCACCGCGTCGAACGAGCTCATGCGAATCACGTTTCGCCCGGCCTCGTCGCGCGTCACGGCGAAATTGATAGCGGCGAGAAAGCCCGGGCGATCCAAGCCGTAACGGTCGAAGGTATCCGGCGTTGCGAGCCTCACCCGCAGGTTGGAAAGCTCGTCGGGCGTCGCCGTGAGCTGGATGTTCGCCTCCAAGGGCTGGTTCAGGCCGGATCGCAGCTCGATATCGCCCAGTCCCAATCCCCATGCGCTGAAGGGTGCCAGCAACAGCGAGAAAACGCCCCAACTTACGCGTCGTGCCATGAAACGTCCCCTACCCATCTCCGTCCGCGCCCGAAAATCATGGAGCTCATCCACAAAGCTAAAAACTCCTTGAATTTCCCGGACAAACGATACATTACATAACCCGATTTACCAAAATCTCCGCGATCTGGACGCTGTTGAGCGCGGCCCCCTTGCGGACGTTGTCGGCAACGACCCAAAGGTTCAATCCCCGGGGATGGCTCAGGTCTTCCCGGATGCGCCCGACGAAGACGGCATCCTTGTGGGCCCCGTCCGTCGCCGCGGTGGGATAGTCGCCCGGGTTCTTGCCGTCGATCAGCGTCACTCCAGGGGCTGAATTTAACAATTTCCGGACCTCCGGAACTGTGATTTTCGTTCGGGTTTCGAGATGCACGGCTTCGGAGTGGCCGAAGTACACCGGAACTCGGACGCAGGTCGTATTTACCATAATACTACTGTCCTCGAGGATCTTCCGAGTCTCACGAATCATCTTCATCTCCTCGGTGGTGTAGCCCGATTCTAGCAGCGAACCGATCTTGGGCACGGCGTTGAAGGCGATGGGTTTTTCCGGTCCCGGCCCGGTCAGCTTGGCCTCCGCGAGCCACTCTCGAGAGCCGTGAGTCAACGCCTCCATGTAGCTGCGTCCGGCTCCCGACACGGCCTGGTAAGTCGCGACGTTGACGCGCTCGATGCCGACCGCGTCATGGATCGGCTTGAGCGCGACCACCAGCTGGATCGTCGAGCAGTTTGGATTGGCGATGATGCGCCGCGAACCGTAGTCGGCTATCCGTGCCGCATTGCATTCGGGCACGACCAGCGGCACGTCGTCGTCGTAGCGAAACTGCGAAGTGTTGTCGATGACCACGGCGCCCGCCGCGGCCGCCTTCGGCGCGAAGATCTCCGACACCGAGGCGCCGGCCGAAAACAGCGCGAGATCGACGCCGTCGAAATCGAACTCGTCGAGCACGCCCACCTTGTGCTTCTCGCCGCGAAAGACGATCTCGCGGCCGGCGGAGCGCGCGCTCGCGAGCGGGTGCAGGCGCCCCACCGGGAAAGCCCGCTCCTCCAGGACCCGCATCATGGTCTCACCGACGAGCCCGGTCGCCCCGACGACGGCGACGTCATAAGTTTTCGTCATCACTCACACTCGGAGTAGAGGTTCTCGAGCCGCCGCGCAAACAGCTTCAAGCGTTCCGCTTGAAGCCGATGGCCGGCGTGGTCGACGCGACATCGGCGTTCTGCCCTCGATGCCGCAGATAGTGATCGATGAGCGTCAGGGCAACCATGGCCTCGGCGATGGGAGTCGCCCGCAGCCCGACGCAGGGATCGTGACGTCCCGTGGTCACGATCTCGGTTGCGCTGCCGCTTCGATCGACGGTACTTCCTGGGACTTGAATGCTCGAGGTTGGTTTCAAGGCGATACTGATGAGAATGTCTTGACCCGACGAGATGCCGCCGAGCGTCCCACCCGAGGAGTTTTTCGAGAAGCCCTCGGGCGTCAGCTCGTCGCGATGCTGGCTGCCGCGTTGCTCGACGCAGCGAAAGCCGTCGCCGAACTCGACGCCCTTGACCGCGTTGATGCTCATGAGACCGTGCGCCAGAGCGGCTTCGAGCTTGTCGAACACGGGCTCGCCGAGTCCCGGCGGAACATGGCTTGCGATCACATTGATTCTCGCCCCGATAGAATCGCCGTCCCTGCGCAGCTGAATCATGAACGCCTCGAGCTCTTCCAAGCGGTCGGGATCGGCGCAGAAGAACGGATTGTCGTCGACGATATCCAGGTTGCGCGGCTCGAGCGTCAGCGGCCCGAGTTGAGCAAGATAAGCTCGAATCGTGATGCCGAGCTGCTCGAACAGATACTTGCGCGCGATCGCTCCGGCCGCGACGCGCATGACGGTTTCGCGAGCCGAGGCGCGGCCCCCGCCGCGATAATCGCGAATGCCGTATTTCTGCTGATAGGTGTAGTCCGCGTGGCCCGGGCGAAACGTGTCCTTGATCTTGGCGTAGTCGCGCTCCCGTTGGTCGACGTTGTCGACGGAGAGCCCGATGGCGGTACCGGTCGTGACCCCCTCGAACACGCCGGAGAGGAGTTTCACCTGATCCGGCTCCCTGCGCTGCGAGACGTGCCGAGATTTTCCCGGCCGCCGGCGATCGAGGTCTTTCTGGATGTCCGCCTCGGTCAGGGCCAGGCCCGGCGGGCAGCCGTCGACGACGCAACCCATGCTCGGCCCATGGCTCTCGCCGAAGGTGGTCACCGTGAACAGTTTTCCGAAAGTATCGCCCGCCATGGGATTCCGCAGCACAACAATCCGCGCCGCGCTCCACCGCCCGCCGACGCCGTAACCCGCGATTGCAGCATGCTAGCTCGGCGAGTGTCCAGTCAATTGTTCGCGGGAAACGACCAGCACGCCTTCGCCACCGCGCTCGAACTCGAGCCAGGTGACGGGCAGCCGCGGGTAGGCCTCGATGAAGGCGCTCTCCGCCTCGCCGACCTCGAGAACCAGGACGCCGCCAGGGAGCAGGTGGTCGGCGGCCCGTGCCAGGATGCGCGACACGACCGCGAGACCGTCGGCGCCGCCGTCGAGCGCGGCCCGAGGCTCGTGACGATATTCGGGCGGCAGCTCCTCGAGACGCGCTTGCGGAACATAAGGCGGGTTGGAGACGATGAGCCGATACGCCGCTCGGGGCTCGGGGTAGAGGTTCGCCTCGAGCAACCGGACTCTCGATTGCAGCCCATGCCTTGCGACGTTCTCGGCGGCGACGCGCAGCGCTGCCGGCGATATTTCCGTGGCGTCGACGCGGACGTCCGGGCAGTGGCAGGCAGTGGCGATCGCGAGACAGCCGCTGCCCGTGCCGATGTCGAGCACGCGATCGCCGTCGCTCAAAGAGCACCAGGGTTGAAACCCGGCCTCGATCAGCTCGGCCAGCGGCGAACGCGGGATGAGCACGTGCTCGTCGATGCGGAGCTTCAATCCCGCAAACCACGCTTCCCCCAAGAGGTAAGCCAGCGGCTTGCGTTCCTCGACCCGACGCCCCGCGAGATCCAGCAGCACAGGCACGAGAGCCTGCTCGGGAGCGGCGTCCCACGCCGACGGGCTCCATTGCTGGACGCCCCTGACCAGCCAATACGCCTCGTCGGAAGCATTGTCCGTGCCATGGCCGAACGCCAGCTGGCGCGATTCGAAATACGCCGCAAGCTGCTCGACCCAGGCCTCGCAGCTTCGAGCGTCACGCAATCCTCGATCGAGCTCGACTGTATTCATCGGCCGCGGATCATACTCCGTATGAGATAATGTGGCCCATGGTCGGCGCGATGCTTCGAGTGCTCGTTATATCTCTGCTGCTGCTCGTCGGTATCATGCTGGTCATGACGGGCGTGCGCAGACCGCTGCCCGCTCCCGAGATCGCGACCTATTTCGAGTCGCCGCTGCCGCTGCCTGAATTCAGCCTCGTCGACAAGACCGGTGAAATCTTCACCCGGGAGAGTCTGCGCGGACGCTTCAATCTGATGTTTTTCGGCTTTACGAACTGTCCGGACATCTGCCCGCTGACCTTGAGCGTCCTCGCGGACGCGAAGGCGGAGCTCGGCCGTCAACCACAGACCGTGCCGGGCGTGATCTTCGTCAGCGTCGATCCGGATCGGGACACGCCCGAGAGCATCGGCGCCTACCTCGAGCGTTTCGACGCCTCGTTCGCCGGCGTCACGGGCACCGAAGACAGCCTCCGGCCGCTGCTGAGCGCGCTGGGCGTCAGCGTGCAGCGCCTGCAGCTGCCCGGCCAGCCGAGCTACAGCGTGACCCACAACGGCACGATCTACCTGCTCGGCCCGCAGGCCGCGCTCATCGCAACGATGAGCGGCTCCCCGACCGCTGCGGAGATCGTCACAGATTTCAGGCGCGTGCGACAACTCCACATCAGACGGCGAACAGGCACCGACGCTTCTACATGAGGTCGGCATTGCTCGTCTGGGCGCAGGTATTGCTGCCTCAACGCTTGCTCGGGCGTTGCATTCATCGCCTCACACGCAGCACCCGCGCGCTCATTCGCAAGCCCCTGATCCGCTGGTTTGCGCGAACCTACGGCGTCGATCTCGCGGAAGCCGAGCGTCGCAACCTCGACGACTATGAAAGCTTCAACGATTTCTTTACCCGGGCGCTGCGGGCCGACGCCCGGCCCGTCGCCGGCGGCGATGCGATGCTGATCTCTCCGGCGGACGGCTTGGTCACCGAGTTTGGAACAGCCCGCGACGGTCAGGCGATTCAGGCCAAGGGCATGCCGTACGCGCTGGCCGAGCTCGTCGGGCCGGCCCCGCGGGGCGCGAGCTCGATGCGTCTCGGTGATTTCGTCACGATCTATCTGGCGCCGCATAACTATCATCGCGTTCATCTGCCGCTGGCCGGCAGGCTGCGAGCTACGCGCTTCGTGCCGGGTAAGCGCTTCGCCGTGAATCGACGCACGGCACAACTCATCCCCGCGCTGTTCGTGAAGAATCAGCGTGTCGTCTGCTGGTTCAACACCGCCGCCGGTCCGATGGCAGTGGTGCTCGTGGGCGCGCTCAACGTCTCGAGCATCGCCATGGCCTGGCTGGGCGAAATTCCGAGCGGCGGCGCTCGCGTCTGGGAGCCTACCGGCGAGGCGCCCGAGTATCGGCGCGGCGAGGAGATCGGCCGCTTCAATCTGGGATCCACGGTAATCGCGGTGCTGCCCGCAGGCAGCGTTTCCTGGCTCACGGAGCTTGAGGCCGGACAACCGATACGCATGGGCGCCGCGCTGGGAGCGTTGCGCGCGCCCGGCGATCGAGCATAGCGCTGCCTATGAGCTGGCAACCGACCGCTACGCTGAGCACGCTGCGGCTGCGTGCGGAGTTGCTCGCGGGCGTTCGTGCTTTCTTCGCGGCACGCGGCGTGATCGAAATGGAAACGCCGCTGTTGTCGCGCTCGGCCGTCACCGACCCCGCCATCGAGTGCCTGACGGCCGAAGCGCAGTCGCTGCATAGCCGTCCGCTGTATCTGCACAGCTCGCCGGAATACGCGATGAAACGCCTGCTGGCAGCCGGCAGCGGCGACATTTTCCAGATCTGCCGCGTGTTTCGGGACGCGGAGCTCGGGCGTTGGCATCAGCCGGAGTTCACGCTGCTCGAGTGGTATCGCGTCGGCTGGGACGAGGTCGCGCTCATGGACGAAGTGGAGTCGTTGCTGCACGACCTGCTGCACCCCCACCGCGCGGTCGGGAGCAGCGTGCGCTTGAGCTACGCGCAAGCTTTCCGAGAGACGCTCGG
Source organism: Gammaproteobacteria bacterium (assembly GCA_036396795.1). Classification (GTDB taxonomy): domain Bacteria; phylum Pseudomonadota; class Gammaproteobacteria; order Steroidobacterales; family Rariloculaceae; genus JAHEEM01. The sequence continues at coordinate 28,978 of DASWKF010000124.1, forward strand.
CGTCGATCCCCGCGGCGATCTAAGCGATATCGTGGGTGCGCTCGGCGTTCGTGGCATCGACGTGCCGGAGGGCCTCGACCGTCGCGGCACGCTCGATCTCGCGCTGAGTGCCGCGCTCGCACCGACGCTAAAGCGCGACGGGCTCACCTTTATATATGACTTCCCCGCGGATCAGGCCGCCTTGGCGCGAATCAAACCGCAGACGCCGCCGGTGGCGGCGCGCTTCGAGGCGTTCTTCGGCGGCATCGAGCTCGCGAACGGTTTCGCCGAGCTCGCCGATGCGCAAGAGCAGCGCTCGCGCTTCGAGGCGGAGCTCGAGGAACGCCGACGCGCGCGACGTCGTCTGCCGTCTTTGGACGAGGAGCTGTTGGCGGCGTTGGCGCACGGCCTACCCGACTGCGCCGGTGTCGCCGTCGGCTTCGACCGCGTCGTAGCGCTCGCGGCGGGCGTCGCGGGGATCAGCGAGGCGATGAGCTTCGCGTTCGAGCGCTAGTCAGCCTTTGACGCGCGAGACGTATTCGCCGCTGCGCGTATCGACCTTGATGACTTCGCCTTGCTCCACGAACAGCGGCACCCGAACGACGGCGCCCGTCCCGAGTTTCGCCGGTTTGACGCCGCCCTGCGCCGTATCGCCGCGGACACCGGGGTCCGTCTCGACGATCGTAAGCTCGACGAAGTTGGGCGGCGTGACCATCAGCGGCTGACCGTTCCAGAGCGTCACGATGCACGTGTCCTGTTCTTTCAGCCACGGTTTTGCGTCGTCGACGGCTTTCTCGTCGGCGGCGAGCTGCTCGAAGTTCTCCGGAAACATGAAGTACCAGAACTCGCCGTCGGTATAAAGGTACTGCATATCCCGATCGACGACGTCGGCGGCCTCGACCGAGTCCCCGGACTTGAAAGTCTTGTCGACCACTCTTCCGGTCTTGAGGTTTCTGATCCTGACGCGATTGAAGGCCTGCCCCTTGCCGGGCTTGACGAATTCGTTCTCGACGATCGTGCAGGGATCGCCGTCGAGCAGAATCTTCAGCCCGCCACGAAATTCACTGGTGCTATAACTCGCCATAGACTTTCCGTTCGCTCCGATTCACTATCCGCTGAGATCGCCGGCTGCGGCTGAGAATGGCTAAAAAATCTTGAGTCCCGACGGCCGGAACCCGTAAATGATAGCTCAACTCGCATACAAACGAACCTCGCGGCGATGAGTACCGAGGCGTCGACGGCCGCCCGGCCGATGCTCGCGGCAGGCTGGCAGACACAGCTCAAGGATGCGATCAGGGACCTCGACGAGCTATTGGCTGCGCTCGAGCTCGAGCGAGACGACCTGGCCGCGCTCGCGCCGGCGAGCAACGACTTCCCGCTGCTGGTGCCGAGGAGCTTCGTCGCCCGTATGCGCAAGGGCGATCCCCGCGATCCGCTGTTGCGCCAGGTATTGCCGCTGAGCGTCGAAGCCCTGCCGGTGCCCGGATTCGGGCAGGATCCGCTGGCCGAGCAGCAGTGCGCGCGCGACGGCGTGCTCGAGAAGTATCGGGGACGCGCGCTGCTCATCACGACGGCCGCCTGCCCGATTCATTGCCGCTATTGCTTCCGCCGCCATTTTCCCTACGGCGAGCAAAACGCCGCTAGAAACGACTGGGCGGACGCGGTCGAGCGGCTGGCCGGCGACGCTGGTATCGAGGAGGTCATATTGTCCGGCGGGGACCCGTTGAGCCTGTCGAACCGGCGGCTCGGCACGCTATTGGACCGGCTCGCATCGCTCGAGCATCTCACGACGCTGCGCGTGCACAGCCGCTATCCCATCGTGCTGCCGGCGCGGATCGACGCCGGGCTGCTCGAGCTGCTTCGCCGGACACGCCTGCATGTCGTGGTGGTCGTGCATTGCAACCACGCCCGGGAGATCGATGCCGAAGTGGAGACCGCGCTGGCCGCGCTGCGGCGCGCCGGCGCCGTCATGATGAATCAGTCGGTGCTGCTCGCCGGCGTGAACGATTCGGTCGAGGCACTCGCCGCGTTGAGCAGGCGGCTGTTTGAATGCGGCACGCTGCCCTACTATCTGCACGAGCTCGACGCCGTCGCCGGCGCGGCGCATTTCGACGTTCCCCACGCGCGCGGGGTCGAGCTGATCGGCGCGCTGCGCGCAAGCCTGCCGGGTTATCTCGTGCCGCGGCTCGTCCGTGAAGCTCCGGGAGCGTTTAGTAAAATCATCCTGGCGTAAGCGCGCGGCGCGCGTGCGGGGTCATCTGTGAATTGCGTCCAATCGAGGCGCGGCACGGATGCTAGAATCATCGAGGCGCCTCGCGAAAAACAAGCTCCAACCCGCCCAAAGGACACCACTAGCCCGATGGCCCAGCATCAAATCGTCCCCATACTGGTGCTCAGCAAGCAGGACGAGGACCTGGACCTCGTCAACCGGCTCATGCGCCAGGGCGGGCACGCGGTTCGCTGCCACCGGATCTCCGATCTCGGCGACCTGGCCGACGCGGTTCGCGCCGAGGAGCCCGAGCTGCTCTGGCTTTTCGGCGGTGAGTACTCTGCCCGTATCAAGAAAACCGCGGCGATACGCGACGAGGTCGCGCCGACGCTGCCGATCATCGCAGTGAGCACCTACGCCGACGAAGCCAAGATCACGGCCGCGCTGCAGGCCGGGGCTCGCGACCTCGTCTCGCCCGAGCATCCGCAGCGCATGCTCGCCATCGCCGAGCGGGAGCTCAGAGCCTACCGCCTGGAGCACGCCCTGCGGGATACCTTGATCTCCGCCAATCGTTACCGGCGAGAGCTCAAAGCCGTCATGGCGGGCGCCGCGGAGGCGATTGCTTACGTCAAGGAAGGCATCGTCGTGGACGCCAACCCGGCGTGGGCCGAGCTCTTCGGCTATGCCGATGCCGCGAGCATGCACGGCCTGCCGCTCATGGATTACTTCGACGCCGGCAGTCAGACGGCGCTCAAAGGCGCGCTTATGGCGTGCGCGAGGAAGCAATGGGGCTCCGACCCGCTCAGGGTCGTCGCCATCGATCGCGACGGCTCTACGATCGCCGTCGACCTTCGCCTGGAAGGGGCGGAGTTCGACGAGGAGCCGGCGGTGCGGCTCTGCGTGCCTCGCGATCAACCCAACGGCGGCGGCCCGGAGCAACTCGTCGAGAGCGCCGTGCACAAGGACCCGATGACGGGTTTCTATCACCGCCGGCATTTTCTGGAGCTCTTGTCCAAGCGGCTGGTCCCAAGCACGGCGGGCGGCGTGCGCGCACTCGCGTACATCAGACCGGACAAGTTCAGCGAGGTCAAGGACGAGGTCGGGCCGCTAGCCAGCGAGGACGTTCTGATCCAGCTCGCGGAAATCATTCGCGTGCACGCGCAACCGAACGACATCTGCGGACGCTTCGGCGGCATCGAGTTCACGGTGCTGATCGAGCGCGGCACTCTTCGCGATCTGGAAGCCTGGGCGGAGAGCACCGTGAGAGCCGTCTCGGATCACATGTTCGAAATCAACGGCAAGACGGTATCGGTCACCTGCACGCTCGGGATGTCGGAAATAACCACCGGAACGGATAAAGCCGAATCGTTGGTCCTGGACGCCGAGCGCGCCAACCAGCGCGGCCGCCAGCGTGGCGGCGATCAGGTCGTGATCGCCGAGATTTCGGATGAGAGCACGCGGATTCGCCGCTTCGACGACCTATGGGTGCAACGCATCAAGACCGCGCTGATGGAGAATCGCTTCCGTCTGGTGCATATGCCGATCGCGAATCTGAAAGGCGTGCAGCAGAAAATCTACGATACCTTCGTGCGCATGGTCGACGAGCAGGGAGACGACGTGCCTGCGAGCGAGTTCATTCATGCCGCGGAGCGCAACCAATTGCTCAAGGCCTTGGACCGTTGGGTCTTGGCGGCGTCGTTCACGTTCTGCCAGGAGAAAATGCCCGACCGGCTTCTCGTGAAACTTTCGAAGGACTCGATTACCGACAGCACGCTGGCCGACTGGCTCGGGCGCCAATCCGAGGCGACGATGAAGATCTTCGATCGAATTTTCCTGCAGGTCGATGAGGAGCTCGCGGCGCAATATCTCAAGCCGCTGAAGGCGCTCATGACTCAGCTCAAGAAGCTCGGCTTCTCGTTCGTGATCGAGCATTTCGGCATCGGGCGCAACTCGACGCAGCTTCTGGAGCAGCTCGCCGTGCGAGCGGTCAAGATCGACGGCTCGCTGATGCAGAACATCGCTACCAGCCCCGTGCAGCAGGAGCGCGTGAAGACGCTGGTTCAAGCGGCCGAGAGCCGCAAGATCGAAACCATCGCCGAGCGCGTCGAGCAGGCGAGCACCATGGCGGTGCTGTTCCAGCTCGGCGTCAGCTACATGCAGGGCTACTACGTTCACGAGCCCGAGGTGGTGCTCGCCGAACCCTGACTTCGCGCCGAACGTCGCCGCACGACGCGGTGGCCTGGGGGCGTGAAGGCGGGGTCATTGGTGCTCGAAGGAGTGCGAAGCTCCGACTGAGAGCGCCAATGGCCCCGCCTTCACGGCGTGCGGAGATGCTAGTCAGCCGGCGTAGGGGAGGATGCGGTCGACCTTGCGCCAGCCGCGGGGCAGCGCGCTGCCCCGCCGGCCGCGGCTGCCCGTGTAATGCTCGAGGTCCTTGGGCTTGATCGTCATCTGACGGGCGCCCGAGGTCAGCTTGAGCCCTTGGCCCTCACCAAGGACGGCGACCGCGACCATCTCCACCTCGGACTTCGCGGGCAGCGCAAGGATCTTGCTGCCCTTGCCCTTGCTGAGCTCCGGCAGCTCCGCGAGCGGGAACACCAGCAGGCGGCCGTCGCCCGAGGCGGCCGCGATCGAGCCGCCGGCACCGAGCGGCGATGCCGGAATCACCCTCGCGCCTTTCGGCACGCTGAGCGAGGCCTTGCCGGCCTTGTTGCGTGAATACAGATTCTCGAGCTTGACGATGAAGCCGTAGCCGGCCGATGACGCCAATACCCAGCTCTCTTCGGGAGCGCCCAACAGCACTGCGCCGAAGCTCGACCCGTCGGGCGGCTTCAGGCGCCCCGACAACGGCTCGCCCTGACCGCGCGCCGAGGGCAGCGTGTGCGCCGGCAGGCTGTAGGCTCTGCCGGTGCTGTCGACGAACACCGCGAGCTGATTGCTCCGCCCGGTTGCGGCGGCCAAGAACTCGTCGCCGGAGCGATAGCTCAGGGCCTCGGTGTCGACGTCGTGCCCTTTCGCCGCGCGCGCCCAGCCACGCGCCGAGAGCACCACGGTCACCGGTTCGCTCGAGACGAGCTCGGCGTCATCCAGCGCCTGTGCAGGATCGCGCTCGACGATTCTGGTGCGGCGCTCGTCGCCGTGCGTTTCCGCAAGCTCGATGAGCTCGCTCTTCATCAGGCCGGTCAAGCGTGCCTTGGAACGCAGCGTCTTCTTGAGATCGGCTTCCTCCTCGGCCAGAGCCTCCTGCTCGCCGCGGATCTTGATTTCCTCCAGCTTCGCGAGATGCCTCAGGCGCAGCTCCAGTATGGCTTCCGCCTGGGTGTCGCTGAGCTTGAAGCGTTTCATCAGCGCCGGCTTGGGATCCTCCTCGTTGCGGATGATCTTGATCACGGCGTCGATGTTGAGATACGCGACCAGCAAGCCGTCGAGCACGTGCAGCCGCGTCGTCACGCGCTCGAGGCGGTGATTGAGCTTGCGTTTGACCGTCTGCGTGCGGAACCGCAGCCATTCCTCGAGCAGCGGCTTGAGCCCGTAGACCGCCGGCCGGCCGTCCAGGCCGATGACGTTCATGTTGACTCGAATCGTGCGCTCCAGCTCGGTGGTCGCGAACAAGTGACTCATCAGCGCTTCCAGGTCGACGCGCCCCGATCGCGGCGTCAACACCAGCCGCGTCGGGCTCTCGTGATCGGACTCGTCCCTCAGATCCTCCATCATCGGCAGCTTCTTGGCGCGCATCTGATTGGCGATCTGCTCGAGCAGCTTGGCGCCCGAAACCTGGTGCGGAAGCTCGGTGACTACGATCTCGCCGTCCTGCACTTCGTAGCGGGCGCGCAAGCGCAATGTGCCCGTGCCCGTCTTGTAGATCTCCACGATGTCCGCGCGCGGCGAGATCAAGTCGCCGCCGGTGGGAAAATCCGGCCCCTTGATATGGCGCGTGAGCTGGCCGAGCGTGGTCTGAGGCTGCTCCAACAGTCTGATCAGCGCGGTCGTGATCTCACGCAGGTTGTGCGACGGAATGTCCGTGGACATGCCGACGGCGATGCCGCTCGCGCCGTTCAGCAGCAGGTTCGGCAGCTGCGCCGGCAGCAGTGCCGGCTCCTTCAGCGTTCCGTCGAAGTTGAGCCGCCATTCGACCGTGCCCTGGTCGAGCTCCGCCAGAAGCACCTGCGCGTAGCGCGTAAGCCGCGCCTCCGTGTAGCGCATCGCGGCGAACGACTTGGGATCGTCCTGGGAGCCCCAGTTGCCCTGACCGTCGACGATCGGATAGCGATAGCTGAACGGTTGCGCCATGTGCACCATGGCCTCGTAGCAGGCCGAGTCGCCGTGCGGATGAAACTTGCCGATGACGTCGCCGACCGTGCGTGCCGCTTTCTTGGGCTTGGAGGTCGCCGACAGGCCCAGATCGCTCATCGCGTAGACGATGCGGCGCTGCACGGGCTTCAAGCCGTCGCTGACGTGCGGCAAGGCCCGGTCCAGAATGACGTACATCGAGTAATCGAGGTAGGCCTTCTCCGTGAAGCTCGCCAGCGGAATTCGCTCGATGCCCTCGAAATTGAGTTCCTGCTCTCTCATTGAGTGCTAAACCTCCGCGAGATTACCCTTGTCTTGCAGCCATTCGCGGCGATCGGCCGCGCGTTTCTTGGCCAGCAACATGTCCAGGATCTGGTCGGCACCGTCCTTCGCATCGACGGTGAGCTGAATCAGCCTGCGCGTCTCCGGTGCCATCGTAGTCTCGCGCAGCTGCGCGGGATTCATCTCGCCGAGGCCCTTGAAGCGCGTTACCGTCACACGGCCCTTCTTGTGCTCGGCCTCGATGCGGTCGAGCAGCATGTCTCGCTCGGCGTCATCGAGGGCATAGAAGACTTCCTTGCCCACGTCGATCCGGTACAGCGGCGGCATCGCGACGAACACCCGCCCCGCAATGACGAGGGGCCGGAAATGCCGCAAGAACAGCGCGCACAGCAAAGCCGCTATGTGCAGGCCGTCGGAATCGGCATCGGCGAGGATGCAGATCTTGTGATAACGCAACGAGTCGAGCTGATCGGAGGCGGGATCGACGCCGATCGCGACGCTGATGTTGTGGACCTCCTGCGAGGCGAGCAGCTCGCCGGGCTCCACCTCCCAAGTGTTGAGAATTTTGCCGCGCAGCGGCATCACCGCCTGCGTCTCGCGGTTGCGCGCCTGCTTGGCGGAACCGCCCGCGGAATCACCCTCGACGAGAAACAGCTCGGCGAGCTCGGGCTCCTGGTTGGTGCAATCCGCGAGCTTCCCTGGAAGCGCCGGCCCGGAGACGATGCGCTTGCGGATGACCTTTTTCGCCGCCTTCAGGCGTTGCTGGGCGTTGCCGATCGCGAGCTGCGCGATTTCGTCGCCCGACTCGGGGTGCTGGTTGAGCCACAAGGCCAGCATGTCCTTGACGACGCCGCCGACAAAGCCCGCGCATTCCCGCGAGCCCAGACGCTCCTTGGTCTGGCCCGAGAATTGCGGCTCCTCCATCTTCACCGAGAGCACATAAGCGACAGAGTCCCAGACGTCCTCGGGCGCGAGCCTGACGCCCCGCGGCAGCAGATTCCTGAAATCGCAGAACTCCCGCAGCGCGTCCGTGAGCCCGGCGCGCAAGCCGTTGACGTGCGTGCCTCCCTGGACCGTCGGCACGAGATTGACGTAGCTCTCGGTCAGCGGCAGGGCGTCATCGGTTCGCCAGACCAGCGCCCAATCCACGGCCTCGCGCTTGCCGCTCAAGCTTCCCGTGAACGGCCGATCCGGCAGCCACTCGCCCTGCTCGAGATTCTCGAGCAGGTACTCCTCGAGGCCACCGCTGTATTGCCAGCGATGCTTCTCCGCGGGCTTCTCGATCTCGAGACGCACCTCGAGCCCGGGACACAAGACGGCTTTCGCCCGCAGCACGTGCTTGAGGCGCGGCACCGAGAACGCGACGCTGTCGAAGTACTTCGGATCGGGCCAGAAGCGCAGAGTCGTTCCGGTGTTCGCCTTGCCCACGGCGCCCACGACCTCGAGCTTACCGCGACGCTTCCCGCCGCTGAAGCTCATGTTGTATTCCTTGCCACCGCGGCGAATCCAGACGTCGAGATTCTTCGACAGGGCATTGACGACCGAAACGCCGACGCCGTGGAGTCCGCCGGAGAAGCGATAGTTCTTATTGGAGAACTTTCCGCCGGCGTGCAGCTTGGTAAGGATCAGCTCGACGCCTGGAATCTTCTCCTTGGGATGGATGTCGACGGGCATGCCGCGGCCGTCGTCGGAGACTTCCAGCGATCCGTCCTGGTGAAGCTTGACGTCGATGCGCTTGGCGTGACCCTCGATCGCTTCGTCGACGCTGTTGTCGATGACCTCGTGCGCCAGATGGTTCGGCCGGGTCGTATCCGTATACATCCCGGGGCGGCGGCGCACGGGCTCCAAACCGCTCAGGACCTCGATGTCTGCAGCGAGATAACTCTTGCTCATGAAACCGTCGCGGCGGGCCGAACGCCGCTCCCAGGCTCCGACTAACGCCGGGGATTGTAACGCGAGATCCCGCGGCTTAGCGCCCTGACGTCATCGCACGACGCGGGAGTGGGGAGGCAGGTCCTGGAAGGAGTGCGAAGCTCCGACTGAGAGGGCCTGCCTCCCCACTCCCGCGTCCTCCGGGCCGCCATTGTGGCATGGAGGCGTGAAGGTGGGGACATGGGTGCTCGAAGGAGTGTGAAACTCCGACTGAGAGGGCCCATGTCCCCGCCTTCACGCCGTGCGCTGTCGCACGACCGGCGGCTAATCGAGATCGCCGGCGAGGGATTCTTGCACGGAAGCGGCGATGCCCGGCACGCTGTGACGATAGTTCGGATGGTCGATGCCGAAGCTTAAGCTCGCGCCCTGCTTGAGCGCGTCGCGCATCGCCGGATCGAGCTCGAAGCGCAAGAAATGCACGGCCGAGGTCTTCTCCTCCGTGCTGCGCTCGAGGTCTTCATCGGCGATCGCGTACACGGGGTCGTGATCGGCAAGCTGCAAATAGACGCGATTCTCGATGCCGGTCAGACGCGCAAGCTGTTGGCGGCGCTCCTCGACATCGGGAAATTCGATCATCAAGGTCGCTTTGAGATTGCTGCCGTCCGGGATCAGCGGGTTGTAGGCGCCGAGCTCGTCCTCGATGCCCTCGCTCTCGTAGATCCGCTCGACCCTCAGCATCTCTTGAATTTGATATTGGATCGTGAGCCGGTCTTCGAAATAGAGCGTGGCGTTGGGGCCGATCGGGATCTGACGTGATTGCTTGTGCGCCAGCACGCGGGCGCGGAATTCCGGGCGCTGGCGGTGATAGTCCTCGAGACTGAGCAAGTCGTTGCGGGTCAGCTTCTCCATCGTGCCTCTTGGTTGCCCTCAGATGCCGTAGCTTCTTCGCAGCAGTTGTATGGGATGCGTGGGCTCGGCGGCTTTCGCGACCGAGGCGATTTGCGCGGCGGCCATCGGGCAGTCGCTGGTGAAATGCGCGGCGCCGGCGCCGTCGACCTGTGTCGCGACGGGCCGCGCGATCTTTCTCGAGATCTCGTTGCATTCGCGCTTCACGGCATAGGTCCCGTCGTGCCCGGAGCAGCGCTCGATAGCGGCGACCTCGGTGCCGGGAATGAGCTGCAGCAGGTCGCGCGTCTTCAGGCCCAGATTTTGCACTCGCAGATGGCAGGGCACCTGGTAGCTGACCTTCCCGAGGCTCTCCTTGAAATCCGTGTTGAGCTTGCCCTCGCGGTGGCGCAGCATCAGATATTCGAACGGGTCGAAAAAGGCCTTGGCCACGGCTCGAACCTTGTCGTCGTCAGGAAAAAGCAGCGGCAACTCCCGCTTGAACATCAGAACGCAGGACGGGATCGCCGCCGTCAGATCCCAACCATCGAGCAGCCAGCCGTAGAGCTCATCGATATTGGCGTCTTTATAGCGTTCGACCGTCTCGAGATCACCGAGCTCGAGCTTGGGCATGCCGCAACAGCGTTCTCGCGCGGGCAGCGCCGTAGCGATCCCGTTGTGCTCGAGCACGGCGTTGAGGTCCTCGATCAAGGCCGGCTGATTACGGTTGCCGTAACAGGTCGCGAAGATCACGAGCTTGCCTCGGGTCTTGCCGGCCGGCTCGCCGCGCTGCTGGCGGTTGCCTACCTTGGCGCCGAGACGTTTGCGGGCGTCGTTCGAATGGTATTTCGGCACGGGTGCGTCGACATGCACGCCCAAGGTGCTCTGCAACGCCCGGCGCCCGAGCTTGGAGCCGTTGAGGGCGTTGACCGCCTGCGCGATGACGGGAATGCCCGCGATCTTTCCCACGACGTCGGTCGACGCGAGGATCCGGTCTCGCAGTCGCGTGCCTCCGTCTTCGAACCGCTTGACCTTGGCGCGCAGCATCAGATGCGGAAAGTCGACGTTCCACTCGTGCGGCGGCACGTAGGGACACTTCGTCATGTAGCACATGTCGCAGAGATAGCAATGCTCCACGACGTCCCAGTACGCCCGCTTCGGCACCGAGTCCAGCTCGCCGGTCTCGGACTCGTCTACGGCGTCGAACAGCGTCGGAAACGAGTGACAGAGGCTGAAGCAGCGGCGACATCCATGACAGATGTCGAACACCCGCTCCAGCTCCTTGTAGAGCGCGGTTTCGTCGGTGAATTGCGGATCGCGCCAGTCGATCGGGTACCGGATCGGCGCGCCTAGGCTGCCTTCTCGGGGAGGTGTTCTCGAATCGGTCATGCGTGCGGTGGAGGCACCAGACCGGCGAGCCGCCGGTCTGGTGCCTCCGCGTGCGTTGACGGTAGGCCCGCCGGCGCGCTAGCCGTCGAGGTTATCCAGAGCCTTCTGGAAACGATTGGCGTGAGAGCGTTCCGCCTTGGCGAGCGTCTCGAACCAGTCCGCAATTTCCTCGAAGCCCTCATCACGGGCGGATTTCGCCATGCCCGGATACATGTCTGTGTATTCGTGCGTCTCGCCGGCAATTGCCGCCTTGAGGTTGGCGCCGGTGGCGCCTATCGGCAGCCCGGTCGCGGGGTCGCCGACGGCCTCGAGATACTCGAGATGGCCGTGCGCATGTCCGGTTTCGCCTTCGGCGGTCGAGCGGAAAACCGCGGCGACGTCGTTGTAGCCCTCGACGTCGGCCTTGGCCGCAAAGTAGAGGTAGCGCCGGTTGGCCTGGGACTCACCCGAAAACGCGTCCTTGAGGTTTTCTTCGGTGCGGCTTCCCTTGAGATCCATAGTGTCCTCCTGGTCTAGAAGCGAGAATGTTCAACGGGGCTTGCGGCGAGGATCCGCCGAGGCCCGCGCCGACTTTTTAGACTGAGTCTAACTCTATAGGTTAATGTAGTGCAGCCCACCGCAGGTGTCAACCGGCCGCGGGACACCGCTCGGAGGACGCGGGAGCGGCGCAACGCGTTTGACCGTGCCGGTGCTGCTGTGTACCTTGGCGCCCTTCCGCCCGGCACGAGCAACATGACCACGAAACCGGAGTCCAACGTCGGCGACCTGGAAAAATCTCTCAAGGAGCTCGAAGCCCTCGTCGAGCGCCTCGAGAGCGGTGATTTGGCCTTGGAAGAGGCCTTGAAGCAGTTCGAGCTCGGCGTGAAGCTGACACGATCCTGCCAGGCGACGCTCAAACAGGCGGAACAGCGGGTCGAGATACTGCTCAAGAAGACCGAAGAAGCTGAGCCCGTGCCGTTCGAGGCCGAAGACGAGGACTGATCCGGGGGGCGCGGGCCCGAGCGAGCGGCCGGCTTCAGGTCACGGCCGATTGAACCGTCTGTAGGCGCTGAATCAAGGTCCGCAGAAAGACCTTGTTGAAGCGGAGCTGACAGTGTGCGGAGGCCTGCTCCAGCAGGCTCGAGCTCACTCGGACCAAGGTTACGTCACCGATGGCGGTAATCGTCGCCGTGCGTTTGGCGCCGTCGACGTAGCTCGTCTCGCCGAAGCAATCCCCTTCCGCGAGCACGCCGATCTTGCGGCGGCCCGACTCGACCGATACCTGGCCGCCTACGATGATGTAGAAACGGTCGTCCATCTCACCCTCGCGAATGATGGCGTCGCCGGAGCCGTAGTCGCGCCAATCGCTGGCGCGCAGGACTTCATGGATCTCCGAATGGGAGAAATCGTGAAAGAACCGGAGCCGCCGCAGCAAATCGAACTGCTCCTTGCGGTCGATGCTCGAGTATTGCGTGCGTAGCTCTTGATAGACCCTCGTGAGCGCCGCCGCGAATTCCGAGGCGTTGCTGAAGCGATCGTTCGGTTCCTTTTGCAGTGCCATGGCAACGACCTGCTCGAGATCTTCAGAGATCTCGTTGCGCAACGAATGCAGCGGCGGCGGCGTGGCGTAAACGATCTGATGCAAGAGCTTGCTGAGATTGTTGGCGCGAAACGGGCGAAAGCCCGTAAGCAGCTCGTACATCACAGCGCCGAGCGAGTAGATGTCCGAGTGCGCCGTGATCTCGGCGGACTGCACCTGCTCGGGCGACATGTAGCTCGGTGAGCCCGCGATGCCCTCGATCCTCGAGACGTCCGAATCCGCGACGAGCGCGATGCCGAAATCGATGATTCGGACATCGTTGTCGTTCGTCAGCATGATATTGCTGGGCTTGATATCCCGATGAACGACGCCGCGGTTGTGAGCGTAGTAGAGCGCCTTGGCGCACTTGTAGACGATCTCGACGACGTCGTCGATGCGCAGCAGATTGTCCGGCTTGGTGTAGGCAGCGAGCGTGCGGGCGCCGTGAATGTGCTCGGTCACGACATAGTAGCTGCCGTTCTCTTCACCGGCGTCGTAGATCGGCACGATGTTGGGATGCTGCAAGCGGCCCATCATCTGCGCCTCGTTGAAAAACATCTTTCGAGTGACGCTGGCCTTCTGCTCGTCGAGCTCGCCCTCGAGATTGTAGACCTTGATGGCGACGTCGCGGCCGTAATAGGGGTCGTGCGAAAGAAAAACGCGGCCGGTGCTTCCTTGACCGACTTCGTTGATGATTACGTACTTGCCGATGCGATCGGGGATCTGCCTGGCGGAAGATTTGGGGTTAGCGTGCGAGCTCACCTGAAGCGTGCCATATCAAGGAAAAAAATACCGATATGCCAGAAGACCCGCTGCCGCGTAGGCGGCAGCCATGAGGTCGTCAAGCATAATCCCGAGTCCTCCGTGTAGTCTGTGATCCAGATCGCGTATCGGCCAGGGTTTGAGGATATCGAAGAAGCGGAATAGCACGAACGCAGCGGCCAGCCAGGGCAGCCCGGGCGGCACGGCCAGGGAGATCGCAAGATAGGCCGCGATCTCGTCCCAGACGATCGCCGGGTGATCGTGCTCACCGAGGCGGCGCGCCGCCTCGGCGCAGATCCAGATTCCCGCCACGACGGCCACCGCCACGACGGCGATTCGCCAGGGCCAGGGCCAGCTCGCGATCCACCACGCCGCCGGCACTGCCACGAGCGTGCCGGCCGTTCCCGGCGCAAAGGGCGCCAGGCCCGCGCCGAAGCCCAGTGCGACGAGCTGCACGGGGTCTTTGAGCGCCGCGGCGGACGGAGGTCGGCTGGCCATCGTCAGAAATGCCTATAACCGCCGGCGCACGGCTCGACGAGCTCGCCTGCGCGCATGCACCGGACCGCACTCCCCTCCACCAAGCTGCCGATCTTGTGCGCCGGGCAGCCGAGAGCGCTCATCGCGGCATCGATCGAGGCCGCCTGCGCCGGTGAAGCCGTGAAGCACAGCTCATAGTCGTCGCCGCCGCCGAGAGCGTAGGCCTCGGCGACGTTGGGCGGAAATAGGCTCGAGAGCTCCGCGGAGAGCGGTAGTTGCTCGACGTCGACCTCGGCGCCGCAGCCGCTCGCCGCGCAAAGGTGTCCAAGATCCGCGATGAGCCCGTCGGAGACGTCGATCGCCGCGCTTGCGAGCGAGGACAGCGCCAGACCTTCGGCGACTCGCGGCTTCGGCCGCAGAAACCGCTCCTTGAGCGCCTGCTGCCCGCCGCCTTCCGAATGTTCCTGGAGCAGCGCCAGCCCCGCGGCGCTGTCGCCGAGCGTGCCGGTGACGTAAATATCATCGCCTATGTGGCCGCCGGCACGCGTCAACGCGCGCCGGCCGGGCGGCAGACAGCCCAGAAGCTGGAGCGACACGGTCAACGGGCCGCGTGTCAGGTCGCCGCCGACCAGGCTCACGCCGAAGCGCCCGGCGAGGCCGAAAAGCCCCTCGGCGAAGGCCTGCAGCCAAGCAGGATCGGCGTCCGGCAGCGTCAAGGCCAGCGTGCACCAGCGCGGCTGAGCGCCCATCGCGGCCAAATCGCTCAGGTTCACGGCCAAGGCGCGATAGCCGATGTCATCCGCCGGCAAGCCGGCCGGGAAATGGACGCCTTCGACGAGCGTGTCGACGGCAACGGCCAGCGGTCCTTCGACATCGATGATCGCGGCGTCGTCGCCTATGCCGATCACGACGTCTTCCGCCGCCGCCCGGTGGAAGTAGCGTTCGATGATTTCGAATTCGGTGTCGCTCATCGAAGCTGCAGCCGATTCAGCTCAGCGTCCGGCCCACGGTCGAGCTTGCGACGCGGTCCAGTAGCGCGTTGACGAAACGAAAGCTCTCGGCAGGCCCGTAGCGCTTGGCGAGCTCCACAGCCTCGTTGATGACGACCTTGGTGGGCACGTCGAGACGGGTCTTGAGCTCCGTCAGCGCGAGCAACAGCACCGCGCGGCCGATGGCGTCGAGCTGCGCGATGTCCCGGTCGGCGCGCGCGGCGATCGCGGCATCGAGCGCCTCGACGTCGTTCAAGACCGCGGCCAGCATCTCCTCGAAGTAGCCCTGATCGGCGTGTGCGTAGGCGGGGTCAGCCGCGTACTGCTCCAAGAGCTCCGCTTCGCTGGAGCCGGCAAGCTGCCACTGGTAGAGCGCTTTGACGAGCAGGTCGCGCGCCCCACGGCGGGCGCGAGTCACACCCCGTTGTTGAGCCGACATGCCATGCCGCAGGCGAGTTAATGGTCCAATTTCCGCAGCAGGGTCGCCATCTCGATGGCCGACAGCGCGGCATCGACACCCTTGTTGCCTGCTTTGGTTCCCGCTCGTTCGATCGCCTGCTCGACGGTATCGACCGTGAGCAGACCGAAACCGACGGGCACATCGTGCGCCAAGCTCGCCTGCGTCAAGCCCCGGCAGGCTTCGCCGGCGACGTAGTCGAAATGTGGCGTTGCACCGCGAATGACGCAACCGAGCGCGATCAACGCATCGAAGCGCCGACTGGCGGCGAGCCGCTTGATCGCCAACGGGATCTCGAACGCACCGGGCACCCGAACGACTTCGAGATCGGCGAGGCTCGCGCCGTGCTTGACGAGCGCGTCGACCGCGCCGCTCAACAGTCGATCGACGATAAAATCGTTGAATCGCGAGGCCACGATCCCGAAGCGCAAACCCTTCGCCTCGAGGCTGCCTTCGATGCGACGAACCTCATCCATGCGGCGCCTCCTCGTCCGAGTCCGAGTCCGAGTCCGAGACGTATTCCACGACCTCCAGGCCGAAACCCGACAGCGCATGCATCTGCTTGGGTGCGCTCAGCACGCGCATGCGCCGCACGCCGAGCGCCCGCAGTATCTGCGCGCCCGTGCCGAAGGTGCGAAGCTCCGTCACGGCGTCACGCCGCGCGAACAACTCGTCTTCGGGCTGCTGCAGGCTGCGAATCTCCTGCATCAGCTCTCGCGGCGTTTCCTCCTGCCGCAGTATCACCACGACGCCGCGGCCCTCCCGGGCGATGCGTCGCATCGCGCTGCGCAACGGCCAGCCCAGCTTCGAGCTTTGGACGCCGACGACGTCGCCCAAGGTCGCCTGGACGTGCACGCGCACGAGCACCGGCGCCGTGTCGTCGAGCTCGCCGCGAACCAGGGCCAGATGCACGGATCGATTCACGTGATCCTCGAAGCAAGTCAAGCGAAACGGCCCGTGCTCCGTGTCGACCTCGAGCTCGGCGATCGCCTCGACCGCCTCCTCGTGGGCGAGCCGATAGCGGATCAAGTCGGCGATGGAGCCGATCTTGAGTTTGTGCCTGCGGGCAAAAGCGATCAGGTCGTCGCGGCGCGCCATCGTGCCGTCCTCATTGAGGATCTCGACGATGACGGCGGCGGGCTCCAATCCGGCGAGGCGCGCGAGATCGCAACCGGCTTCGGTATGGCCCGCGCGCGTCAACACGCCGCCCGGCTGCGCCATCAGTGGGAACACGTGACCGGGCTGGCTCAAGTCTTCGGGCCTTGCGTCGGCGGCCACGGCGGCGCGCACCGTGCGGGCCCGATCGTGCGCCGAGATTCCGGTCGTCACACCGTCCGCGGCCTCGATCGACACCGTGAAATTGGTCGCTCCGCGGCGATCGGTGCTCGAGACCATGAGCGGCAGGCGCAACTGCTCGCAACGCGCTCGAGTCAGTGTGAGACAGATGAGCCCGCGGCCGTGGTGAGCCATGAAATTGATGTCCTGAGGCCTCACCTTCGCCGCCGCCATGATCAGATCGCCTTCGTTTTCGCGGTCTTCGTCGTCGACGATCACGGCCATGCCGCCTGTGCGCAACGCCGCGATGATGTCCTCGATGCGGTCCAGACCGGACCAGGCGGGCTTATTCTTCGACGATGTAGCCATGCTCGCGCAGCGACTCCAGGTTGACCCCGGCTTCGGATTCGCTCGCCCAGCTCGCGAGCCGCTCCAGGTACCGGGCGATGATGTCCACCTCAATATTAACAGCCGTGCCCACGCGATACCCGGAAATGATGGTCATCTCGCGCGTATGAGGCACGATATTGACCTCGAATATCGCCCCGTGGACCGCGTTGACGGTCAAGCTCACGCCGTCGACGGCGACCGAGCCCTTGCGGGCGACATAAGGCAGCAAAGATCGCGGCAGCTCGATGCCGAGCCGCAGAGATTGGCCGTCGGGCGCGATGTCGCGCACCCGCCCGACACCGTCGACGTGGCCGGTGACGAGATGCCCGTCGAGGGACTCGCCGACGCGCAGCGCCGGCTCGAGGTTCACGCGCGAGCCTGCGACCAGGGTCCCCAGCGTGGTCACCGCGCGGGTCTCGTTGGAGACGTCGACGACGACGCGGCTCGCGTCATGCGAAACGACAGTCAGGCATACGCCGTTGACCGCAATGCTGTCGCCAGCCCCGAGCGCCGGAAGATTGCCGTCGCCGGCACCGACGCTCAAGCGCCCGTCCCGCTCACGGTCGACGCGGCTCAGGATGGTTCCGATACCTCTAATAATGCCGGTGAACATCGGCTCATTTCTCGCGGCGGACGAGGGGCCTGCAGATGACTCTCAAATCGTCGCCGATCAGCCGCGCGTCCTCGAAGCGGAAACGCGGCGCATCGTCGAGCCGCGCGAGCTCGCCGAGATCGAACATGCCGCGGGCATCGCTGCCGAGCACGGTGGGCGCGAAATACACCACCAGCTCGTCGACGAGCTCTTCGCTCAACAAAGCGCCGTTGAGCGTCGGCCCCGCTTCGACCCAGATCTCATTGTACTCGAGCCCGGCCAGCCGCCGCATGACCTCGCCGAGATTGCAACGCGATGTTCCGGATACCCGCTCGATTCTCGCGCCGGCCGCCGCGAGCGCCGCGGCGCGATCGTCCGACGCTTCGGTCGCGAAGATGAGCACGTTGCCGGGCAGCGACAGCGTCTTGGCATTCGGCGGCGTGCGCAGCGTCGGGTCGAGGATCGCGCGGGCCGGCTGCAACACGGCCGCACCGGCGTCCTCGAGCCGCGCGTCCAGGGCGGGATCGTCGGCCAACACGGTGCCGATGCCCGTGAGCACGACGCTGGAGCGCGCACGCCAGCGATGCACGTCCTCGCGCGCGGCCGGCCCGGTAAGCCACCGGCTGCGGCCGTTCGCAAGCGCCGTGCGGCCGTCGATGCTGACGGCGAGCTTGCTGCGCACCCATGGACGGCCGCGCCGCATGCGCGCGAGGTAACCGCGATTGAGCTCTTCGGCCTCGCTCGCCAGCATTCCCGTTTCCACGGCAATACCGGCCTCCTGCAGCAGCCGCCCGCCCGAGCCTGCGACGAGCGGATTCGGGTCGAGCATTGCGCAAACCACGCGCGCCACACCCGCCTCGATCAGCGCCGCCGTGCAGGGTCCGGTCCTGCCGGTATGGCTGCACGGCTCCAGGGTCACGTAGGCGGTCGCACCGCGTGCTTGCGCGCCGGCTTGCGCGAGTGCCACGCGCTCCGCGTGCGGCCCGCCCGCAGGCGCCGTCCAGCCTTCGCCGACGATGCCGCCGTCGACGACGAGCACGCAGCCCACGCTGGGGTTCGGGTCGGTCGTATAGAGACCGTTTTCCGCCAGGCGCAGCGCATGGGCCATGTGCTCACGGTCCGAGGTATCCATGAGATCAGTCGTCGTCCTCGGGCAGCAAGGACATCTGCTCGCGATCGGCGAGCAGGCTCGGCAGGGATCGCAGCCGCTGGATCTCCTCCTGAAACTCCGTGACGTCCTGGAAGCTGCGGTACACCGAGGCGAAGCGCACATAGGCAACCTCGTCGAGCCGCCGCAGCTCCTCCATCGCGAGGTCGCCGATGAACCGGGAGGCAACCTCTCGCTCTCCGAGCGATCTCAAGCGATGCAGGATACGGCTGATGCTCGCTTCGACCGCCTCACTGGTGACCGGCCGTTTCTCGAGCGCCCGAACGACGCCATTGCGAAGCTTGGCTTCGTCGAAAGGCTCACGACGGTTGTCGCGCTTGCTGACGTGCGGCATGACGAGCTCCGCGGACTCGAACGTCGTGAAGCGCTCGCCGCAAGACAGGCATTCGCGCCGGCGCCGTACCTGCCGGCCCTCGCCGGTCAGACGCGAGTCGGTGACCTTGGTCTCGTCGTGATTGCAGAACGGGCAGTGCACGGGACACGCGCTTCAGTCGGTCGGGTTCAGGCGTACACCGGGAAACGCCCGCAAAGCTCCAGGACCTTGGCTCGAACCTGCGCGACCACGGCGTCGATGCGGGCCGGATCGGCCACGGCATCGAGAACGTCGGCGATCCAGTGTGTCAGCAGCCGGGTCTCCTCCGTCTTAAAGCCTCGCGTCGTGATCGCCGGCGTGCCGACGCGCAAGCCGCTAGTGACGCGCGGCGGCCTGGGGTCGTTCGGTACGGCGTTCTTGTTGACCGTGATGTTGGCGCGGTCGAGACGCTGCTCCGCGTCCTGGCCCGTGATCCCCTGCTTGATGAGGTCGATGAGCATCAGGTGGTTGTCGGTCCCGCCGGAGACGATCTCATAGCCGCGATCGATCAAGGTCTGCGCCATGCAGCGCGCGTTGTCCAGCACCTGTTGCTGATAGACCTTGAAGTCGGGCTGCAGAGCCTCGAGCAACGCCACGGCTTTGGCCGCGATCACGTGCATGAGCGGGCCGCCCTGGGTTCCGGGGAACACCAACGAATTGATCTTCTTGGTGAGCTCGGGATTCTGGCGTGCCAGAATCATTCCGCCACGCGGGCCGCGCAGCGTCTTGTGTGTCGTCGTCGTCGTGACGTCGGCATAGGAGATGGGGCTGGGATACAAATCCGCCGCGATCAACCCCGCCACGTGCGCCATGTCGACCATGAGGTAGGCGCCGACGTCGTCGGCTATCTCACGAAAGCGCCGCCAATTCATCGCGCGCGAGTAGGCTGAGAAGCCGGCGACGAGAACCTTGGGCCGGTGCTCGCGGGCGAGCGCCGCCACGGCATCATAGTCGACCTCGCCGGTCGCCTCGTCGAGGCCGTATTGGACGGCGTTGAAGAGCTTGCCCGAGAAATTCACCTTGGCCCCGTGAGTGAGATGCCCGCCGTGCGACAAGCTCATGCCGAGCAGGGTGTCCCCGGGCTCCATCATCGCGAGGTAGGCCGCCGCGTTGGCCTGCGAGCCCGAGTGCGGTTGAACGTTGGCGTAGTCGGCGCCGAACAGTCGCTTGGCGCGGTCGATCGCGAGCTGCTCGGCGACGTCCACGTGCTCGCAGCCGCCGTAGTAGCGCTTTCCAGGATAGCCTTCGGCGTACTTGTTGGTCAGCACCGAGCCCTGCGCCTCGAGCACGCGCGGGCTCGCGTAGTTCTCCGAGGCGATGAGCTCGACGTGCTCTTCCTGGCGGCGGACCTCGGCCTTGAGCGCCGCGTAAAGGTCGTCGTCGAATCCTTGAATTCTGAAAGCGTCGGTGAACATGGAGAGCGTCCTGTGCCGTAGGTCTCGCGAGCTGTGCGGGGCTGCATTGTAACTGCGTCGGCCCATCGGCGCCCGCCGCGCGCCCCGCAGCGGCGCGCGGCGACCGATCAGTCGCCGATCAGGCTCTCGACGGCGCGGGTCCAGGCGCGCGCGAGATTGTGGCGGTCGTAGCCGCCGCAGCCCCAGGCGAGCACGCGGCCCTCGCAATAGCGCTCGGCGAGCGCCGCGACCCTGGCGGCCGCGTGGCCGTGCGCGTTCTCCGTGTACCGTAGGTGGGTGATCGGGTCACCGGCGAGCGAATCGGCGCCGCAGTTGAGCAGCAACAGCTCCGGCTCGTGCGCCTCTACGTAGGCCTCGACCTCGCTCCAGGCCTCGAGGAAGGCTGCGTCGCCCGCGCCGGGCGGCATCGGGATATTGAGCTTCGTGCCCGCCGCCGCGCCGCGCCCGGTCTCGTCGCGGCTCCCCGTGCCGGGGTACAGATAGCGGCCGTCCTCGTGAATGTCCGCGAACAGCGCGCGCGGATCGTCCTCGAAGCCGTAGAACAC
>DASWKF010000125.1:0-2275 GCA_036396795.1 Gammaproteobacteria bacterium
CGACGGTATCCCGCACCTCCTGACCCCGGTCGTCACCGATCCGAAACAGGCGGTCATCGCGCTCAAGTGGACAGTGCGCGAGATGGAGGATCGCTATCGCAAGATGTCGAAACTCGGCGTTCGCAACATCGACGGCTACAACGCCCGCCTGGCGCAGGCCCTCGCCAAGGGCGAGACGTTGACCCGCACGGTGCAGACCGGCTTCGACCCCGACACCGGCGAAGCTATCTACGAGAAAGAAGCGCTGTCGCTCGATCCCCTGCCCTTCATTGTCGTCATTATCGACGAGATGGCCGATCTGATGATGGTCGCCGGCAAGGACATCGAGGGCGCCGTCCAGCGCCTTGCCCAGATGGCCCGCGCCGCCGGCATCCACGTCGTCATGGCGACCCAGCGTCCATCGGTCGACGTCATCACGGGCACGATCAAGGCGAACTTCCCGACGCGTATCTCGTTCCAGGTTACCTCGAGAATCGACTCGCGCACGATCCTCGGCGAGCAGGGCGCCGAACAGCTGCTCGGCCAGGGCGACATGCTCTACATGATGGGCGGCGGGCGCATCACGCGTGTCCACGGACCGTTCGTCAGCGACCGCGAGGTCGAGGACGTCGTCGCCCACCTGAAAGAACAGGGCGCTCCCGAATACCTGCACGCGGTCACTATCGACGAAGAGGCTGAGGCCAGCGGTGGTTTCGACGGCGCCGCCGAAGGCGAGGAGTCCAACGACCTCTACGATCGCGCTGTGGCGATCGTTCTCCGCGACCGCAAGGCCTCCACCAGTTACATCCAGCGTCGTCTGGCAATTGGGTACAATCGTGCCGCCTCGATCATCGAGCGGATGGAGCAGGAAGGGGTCGTCGGGCCCGCCAATCACGCCGGCAAGCGCGAGATTCTTGTCCCCGAGGACGCAGAAGCCGCCTTCCGCTGAGGCGAGCGTGCGTGCGGAGCGGGGCACCCGCGCCGCGAATTCGCCATACAACCCGGCTATCCGCGGCCTTGAGCTGGAGCCGTCGTATTGCTGAGACTGGAAACCGCCGTCGCCGGAAAGCCCCCGCCCGGAGCCCTTGTCGCTGCATTGTGGGCAGTCTTCGCGGCAATCGTTCTCGCCTTCATCGCCGCAGCGGCCGCCCCGGCGGAAGCAGCGATACGCGATCCCGTTCCCTGGCCGAAACTCCGTCCGCCGTATCAGGGCCCGCCGGTCGGCCCGCCCGTACGCTCATCGTCCGTGCCGGCCCCGGACGCCGGAGCGGCGGCAACCTCCGTCGCGCGACCGACGGTCGATGTGCCTTTCCAACCGAACTCGCCGTTCACGCACGAGCAGCAGATCGCGCTCGCCAACATCAGCGCCTACTTCAACTCCTTCCGCCTCATGGAGGGGGAGTTCATCCAGTTCGGCCCCGGCGGCGAGCAATCGGAGGGCGTTTTCTTCCTGAACCGTCCGGGCAAGATCCGCTTCCACTTCCGCCCGCCCGCCCGTCTCGACATCATTGCCGACGGCAGCACTGTCGCCATCCGGGACGGCCGGGCGCGGACCCAGGACATGTATCCGCTATCGCAGACACCGCTGCGCTATCTGTTGACGGATCGGATCGACCTCACGTCTCCCGCCCTCGTCAACGCCGTCCAGGAAGAGACCGACCTTATCTCGGTCGTCATCGTCGAACGGTCGGCACTGGTCGACGGCCAGCTCACCCTGATCTTCGATCGCAAGACCTACGAGTTGCGTCAATGGGTGGTAACCGACGCACAGGGCCTGAACACATCGGTCGCGATCTTCAACACGACCACCGGCAAGCCTCAGGACCCCAACTACTTCCGGATCGTCGGCTTCTAGCGGCGGCGCCGGCAACCGTCGCACGGACTTGAAACGCCACCGCGCCACACCATCTGAGGCGAAGAGCGGGCTGTTCCTTATCGGTAGCGCCCCCCGTCTCGCCGAGAACGGCCCGCCAGCGCTGGTTTTAAGCCGGCGTTGCGCAAACTGCGCGGAAACGCCCAGCCTCCCCCGGGGCTGGGCGTTTTCTGTTTCATTCACGTGCTTGTGAAGCGGAACTCAGCGCCGCGGTTGGAGCCGCTCGATGCGCTGCAGGGCATCGCGAACCCGTCCGAGCTCCGACACAGTTGCCGACAACCGGTCGGCCAGCGTCGCCCTGAGCCTGACGGCGATTTGCGGATACTCGTTGAGCATGCGCGTTATCAGCTTGCGATCGATCTCCAGCACCTGCGAAGGCACGGTCGCCGTTGCCGTTGCCGGCCGTTTGTTTTCAACGAACAG
>DASWKF010000126.1:0-1804 GCA_036396795.1 Gammaproteobacteria bacterium
CCGGTTTCACAACGACTTCGACGTCTTGGCCAAGTATAGTGAGGAACTCCATGAGCCGGCCTACCGAAACCGGAATGGGCTTCAGCCGCATCAGGCCCGAAATATGCGGCTGGCGCGTCCCCAGCCGCCTGGCAGCCTCGATCTGATTGAGTCCTTTTTCGGTCAGGAGCTTCCGGAGCTGCAAAGTCAACCTTGCCTTCAGCAGCTCCTGCTCGGAGCCGGGGAAGCCGAGGTCGGCAAACACATTGCCGCTGCTTTCCTCATGATCCGGCTTCATGACCGCGTCTCCGATAAAGGGCCACACCCAGCGTTCGCCGCACCGCGGATGGGAAGGCACGCAGGTCATGCCGGCTGGAAGCGATCCAGATGAGCTTCTTCAGCCCTAACCGCGACACCAGTGCCTATACAAAAACCTGTATAGCTCCAACAATGCCTCTCACCCTCGCGCCAGCTCGGAAAGCAGGCTCGCGGCGACAGTGACCTTTGCCATGCTCGGGCGCCGGTCGGTGAGGATCCGCTCGACCTGTTCCGCCGTAGAGGCGATGCGGTCCCCTGCCGCACTTTCCCATGCAGCGACGTCCGTGGGCGCGCCGCCGTTCAGGAGCAGGCCGCGAGCGAGATCGCGGTGCGCCGCTTCCAGACTGTCGCGCGCCTTCTGCAGGGCAAGACTCTCGTAGTAGTCGATCGGACGCAGCTCCTCGATCATTGCATCGATGCGCGCGAAGCCGAAGCGGCCGGCGACGGCGAAGAAGGAGCTTGCCGCCTCGGCGACTTCCCGGCCGGTCCGGTCGGCGATCGGCACCACGTCGCTCGCGCGGGCGAGCGTCGGCAGCATCGCCAGCCGCGCCGCCAGACCGGCGGGAACCCGGCCTGCTTTCAACCGGTGCTCGGTGTCCTGGATCGCCTTCGCCTGCTCGCGCGAAAGAAGGCCCGGAAGGATTCCGTACAGCTCGTCGAGCGCTGCCTTGTAGTGGTCGACGATCTCGGCAAGGCCGGCGGAGGGATCGAGGTTGCGCGTGAACCAGCCGAGGCGGTCGACCAGCACATCCTGTACCGTCGCATACAGTTCGAGCTGCAGCCGCCCTGAAATCTTCGCGTCGAGCGCGTCGATTTCGGCATGCAGCGCCTGCAATGCAAAACTGTCGCGCACCGCGGCGTAGGCACGCGTCAGATCGGCGACGGGAGCGCCGGTCCGGTCGCGCGCCGCGACGAGCAATGTCGGTCCGCCGCGGTTCACAACCGAGTTCGAAAGCTGCGTTGCGATGATCTCACGGCGGAGACGGTGGGCCTCGATCTCGGCGGCGAAGGGACCGCGCATCGGCTCCGGGAAGTAGCGGAAAAGCTCGCGTGCGAGATAGGGATCGTCCGGAACAGCGCTATCGCAGAGGCCGTTGAAGAGCGCGATCTTGGAGAAGGCGAGCAGCGTGCCGATCTCCGCGCGCGTCAGCCCGTGGCCGTCGGCGGCGCGGGCTTCGAGCGTCGCGTCGTCCGGCAGGTCCTCCACGTCGCGGTCAAGCAGCCCTCTCTCCTCCAGCTCCGCCATCAGCCGCATCTGGTTCGCGAGATTCTCCCGCCCGCGCAGCTCTTCGAGCGAGATGGCGAGCGTCTGCTGGTAATTGTTGCGGAGCACGAGCGTGGCGATGTCGTCGGTCATCTCCTTCAGGAGCCGAAGCCGCTCGCCTTCGGGGAGGCGGCCGCTGCGCACCGCCGGCGCCAGCGCGATCTTGATGTTGACCTCCACGTCGGACGTGTTCACGCCGGCGGAATTGTCGATCGCATCGGAGTTGCAGCGCCCGCCCTTCAA
>DASWKF010000127.1:0-6002 GCA_036396795.1 Gammaproteobacteria bacterium
GGCAAGTCGGAATTGAAAATGCCGATAGTAGCCTTCCAGGAGCCGTCCGCTTGCCTCTTCGCGGTGACGACCCACTTCCCTTCGTCCTTCACGGGTGCCGACGCGCCAGGTGGTGTAACCATCATCGAGTAGGTGCCTTGCACGTAGGCCACGTTGCCGGCGCCATCGATGGTTATGGCTGCTGCGTTGAAGTCGCTGTACGGGGGGAAGCTGCTCAGAAAGCTGATCATGGCATCGCGACCCTTGAGGCCCGGCCCGTTCGGGGGGAGGTATGCGGCGTCCGAGGTGTATGTGTTCGCGAACGCGGTGAAGTCTTTCGCAGCCAGTGCAGCCACCGCGTCATCGACGATGCTCTTCTGAACCGCGGCGCGATCCGACGCCGATAGACCTGCCGCTGCGCCGCCTCCCTGACACGCAACGAGTGTGCCCAACGCCAACACCGCCGCGACCGGCACGCCCAGCTTCCGCATGGTCTCCCCCTTGGTGGTGGGATGCAAGGAAGGCGAGAACATATCACTGCCGAGGACTAGACGTAATGACTCCTCGGCGGCCTAACGCATATTGAGAGCGCGCCCCTTGCTGCTACCATGGAGTCTCCCCAGACCCATGGACCTCAGCAGCAAGGAGCGGCTCTTATGAAACGGACATCGAAACATGTGGCGCTGGACGTGCATCAGGCAACCACGGTGGCCTCGGTGCGCGAGGAGAGTGGACGGGTGATCGCCCGAACGATTCTGCCGACCGAGGACGGCCCGATGGTGGAGTTCTTCCGCGGGATGCGCGGGACCATCCACGTGGCCTTCGAGGAAGGGACCCAGGCCCAGTGGTTACACGATCTGCTGGAGCCGCTGCTGCATCGCGTGGTGGTGTGCGATCGGCGCGGGGAGGCGCGGCGGGGCAACAAGGGCGACCAGGTGGATGCCGACGCCCTGTCGGAGCTGCTCCGGCGGGGGAGCCTGCGCGCGGTGTATCACGTGCGCAACTCGACCCGCTGCGCGCGCTGCATCCCCGGGTGAAGGCCGCCATGGTGGCGGAAAGGCATGCGCACCAATCAAGCCCTTCCTTTGGGACGTACGCGCTCGTCGGGTCCATGCGCCGGGTTAGGCGGCGCTTGGCGCAGCGGCGAGTGAACGCGAGTGTTGGCGGGTGTATCTGATCCAGAGCTCCGCAGTCGCAAGAGTGATGAGCCACCCGGTCCAGAATGCGAGTACAAAGACTTCCTGCGAGCGATACCCGGCCGGAGTGAGAACGAAGTCGAACACGCCGCCGACAATTCGGATCGTTGATATCCCGATGGCGATCGCGAACGCCCGAATCATCCATTCCCGATGACGGGCCACGTCATGTCTGCGAATGGCGAGAAACGCCCGGCACACGGAAGCCAGACAGAAACCACCGAACAAGGCTGTGGCGATCGCTTCGCTTGGTCCGCCAAAAGGCATTAGCACGCCAAAGTACAACCCGGTCAGGACGACGACGAAGCTCGTAAGAATGAGTGCGCGACCGGACCACCGATGGAACCGAAGGTGGCGGCTCCGGATCCGCCGAGAGAACTGGAGCGGTGCCAGGGTGAGGAGCATGCCGCCGGGCAGAACGTGCAGCAGGGTTGGGAGCCGGTGAGCCGCAAACCGGCCATCGAACCGCTGCACGTCCGCTCGCCGTTCCGCCCAATAGGGGTCATTTCGCTCCAGCGCAGAGAGCCGCTGTTGGCGGAAGCGCTCCCCGCGAGTGACCAAATCGTCAAGGAAGACAGCTCTTGCGATCGCCGTTGCCACACCAATTAGCACGAGGATAACGACGCCGCACCAAAGAGCACGTCGTAACAACGGTGACGTCTGGTGGGGGGCCGACTCCACAGTCTTCATAGCACCCTTGCGCCGCCTAACGAGACGCAAGTCAGCCGCCGGCGAATCTGCTCGCCGGCGAGATGAGGATGAACGTACGGCGATCCTGGTGGGCGCACAAACCAACGACTTCCTTCACCACGCTCACGCCGGCCGGCTGCATTTGCTGGTTATGCCGCTCAGTCCCCTTCGCGTCAACTGACCCGCACACGTTTGATCCGCTCCAAGTCGCCTGCCTCGGCCTCCTGGGCGTGATAAAGATCCCACCGGAGCTGGAGATTCATCCAGAGGTCGGGCGTCGTACCAAAAAACTTGGCCAACCGCACCGCGGTGCTCGGGGTGATCCCGCGCCGGCCGTTGATGAGCTCGTTAACACGCTGGTAGGGCACGCGAATGCCGTCGGCCAAGTCCCGCTGCGTCAGGCCCATCGGTGCGAGGAATTCCTCCAACAGCATCTCACCAGGATGGGTGGGCTCACGATGGGTGGGGATGCGCACCATAGTCGGGCTCCGAAGGATCGAATCAGCCGTGATACTCGACGATCTCCACGTCGGCGGGCCCGAGCTCCGTCCACACAAAACACACCCGATACTGACTGTTGACACGGATGCTGTGCTACCCGGCCCGTTCCCGCTTCAGCGCCTCCAGCTGGTTGGCGAGCGGCCGCCGGAGGTCATTCAATTGGCCGGCGGAATCGAGCAATTCAAGCTTGCGCCGCGCAACCTTCCATAGAACGGGTGGGCACGCCTTTCGGGCCGCTTCGTGTCCGCTCCGTTGAAGATGTCCTCTGTTCCGGCATCGCGAAACGAGCGGACCATGACCATATGATAGCATGGTAGTCATGCTACGACAACAGAAATGAAGTGCGCGAGCGGCATAACGCGCCGGAATTTAGCTGCGGCGTGCAGCTCGACGGGCGCGACTGACTCTAAGTAACGACTAACTCGCCACGCGCTCAACCCAAGGACTTGGGCGCGCCGTCAGCTACAACTCGAGCCTGTGTGAAAACTCGCCTCCGTCCGGGCCTCACCGAATCTCGACGCTCACATTTCGCTCAGGACCCACGATCTCGCCTCGGGCACACATCGGAAGACCCCCTCTTTGTTCACATCGGGGAGTTTTCACACGGCCTCACTCCTCGTTAGGCCGGTTACCTATGTTCCCGGTTGCTCAGCTGGGCATCAGGGTGGAACGACACTGCTTCGGCCTTACGAAGCGCTGGAATCACTGGATCACGAGCATCAGGAATCCGCGCAGTCGCATAGTCGGTGATGAAGTGATTCAGTTTCAGGACCTGATGGAAGAGCGTAACGTAGTTCCATCCTTGACGAAGCCACGAAGCAAGGTCACATTTCGCGCCCGCTCGACCAGAGGAGGTCAAATCGTCGGGTTGTCTTTCGTCGCTCGAATCCGTTCTGTTCTGCGCGCCGGTCGCCGGAGCGACGGACTGGTTGACAACGTGGAAGCGGAGCTTCGCCTTCCTCAGTCGGTCCGAGATCGTGGCGCTGAAGGGGGCGGCCGGGGCGCATTCGGCGGTGTGCACTTCTCAGTGCTCGACATCAGGCTCGGCGGTCGCATGCTGGTCAAGCATCCTGCGCTCACCGCGATCGCAACGATTGCGGTAGCGTTCGCGATCGCCGTGGGCACCGTCGGGTTCGAGATCGCGCGACAGGCGCTCTGGCCGACCATTCCGCTTCCGGACGGCAACGCGATCGTTGCATTGCGGAACTGGAATGTCGCCGACAATGCGTCGGTCCCCGCATCGCGCCGTGATTACGAGCTGTGGCGCGACGGTCTTAGCACGATCACCGATCTTAGCGCCGTCGAGGTGGAAGAACGCAGCATCGCCGTCGGCGCCGGCCCCGGTCAGCCGGAGACCGTCGCCAACGTGACCGCGTCGACCTTTGCGCTGACGCGCGTTCCAGCCTTGATGGGACGCACGCTGCTGGAAGCCGATGAACGGGGCGGCGCAGAAGAGGTCGTGGTGGTCGGATACGACTTCTGGAAAAGCAAGCTGGACGGCGCGGCAGACGCCGTCGGCCGCGTCATTCGCATCAGCGGTACGCCTGTCACGATCGTCGGCGTGATGCCGCGCGGCTACGGATTTCCACAGCGGAACGGCGTCTGGCGACCGTTGCATCTCGAGCGGCTTCCCGAGGCATCGCCGAGCCTGAGGTATGTCTTTGGGCGGCTGGCGCCGGGCCATCCACGCGAGGAAGCGACCGCCCAGGTGGCGGCGATCGGCGCCCGAGCAGCGACGATGTTTCCGGAGACGCGCAAGAATGTGCGCCTGCGAGTCTTCTCTCTGCCCGACGCCGTCAGTTATTTGCCAGCCGTGGCGGCGTTGGTGCTGGCGTCGATCAACGTGTTCCTCGTGCTGTTGCTCGCGCTTTTGTGCGGCAACGTCGCAATGTTGTTGTTCGCACGCGCGGTCGCTCGAGAGCCGGAGCTCCTAGTTCGCGCCGCACTCGGCGCCAGCCGTGGGCGCCTCATCATGCAACTCTTTGCCGAGGCGCTCCTGCTCTGCGCCGTCGGCGCGGTGGTTGGTCTCATGGTTGCGCGCTTCGTGCTCGCGCGGACCTGGACGATGATCGAAGGGCAAACGGGTCCGTTGCCGTTCTGGATCGACACTTCGGTTTCGTCGACGACGATTCTTTATGCCGTTGGGCTGACGCTGTTCGCGGCGGCGATCGCCGGCTTCGTTCCCGCGGTCAAAGTGACGTCGGGTGGTGCTGGTGGCAGGCTCCGAGCCGCGTCAAGCGGCGGCGGCGGGTTACAGTTCGGCGGCGTGTGGACCGTGGTCATCGTCGCGCAGATTACGCTCACGACGGTGCTTCCGGTGCCGCTGATCGGCGTGGGAGCGGACGTCCTGCGAGACACGCCAGCAGGATTCCCGGCCGAAGCATTTCTCACGGCCACGCTCGAAATGGATCGCTTTGACGGCGTCGCGGCGAGTGGAGACACGGTGCCGGCGGTGCGGGCGGTGCGGCTCGAAGCACGCTACCGCGCGCTCGCCGACCGGCTCCGACAGGACCCGGGCGTGCTGGACGTCACGTACGCCGATCAAATGCCGCAGTTAACTACTAGGCGGCGCGCGATCAAGATGGACCCGGGTCCGGCCGCTGAGCACAGTGAACGCTGTGTGGGTGGCTACTGCGCCGGGTTCGTGTCCGTCGATCCGCGATTCTTCGACGTGGTCGGTGCGCCCGTGATCCGCGGCCGGGCGTTGACGACGGCCGGCGCGGAACACCGGACGCGTGCCGTGCTCGTGAACGAGTTTTTCGTCGATCAGGTAATGGGCGGCCGTAATCCAATTGGCCGCCGGCTTCGCTTCTCATCAACTCACGAACCCACCGCCGAGTCGTGGTATGACATCGTCGGTGTCGTGCCTGATCTCGGCGTAAGCGACAAGAGGACCGATTTCGGCCGAGCCCGCATCTATCAGACGACGCTGCCGCGTGAGATGGGGCCGCTTCGAGTCGCCATTCACGTTCGCGGCGATCCGCAGCGTTTTGCGGTGCGTCTCCGGGAGCTTGCGCAGGCGATCGATCCCGCGCTACGCGTGATCGATCCGAAACCGCTGCCCCGTCTGGTGGATCCCGATTCCCCAGGAATGGCGTTCTTTTTCGAGCTCCTGGTCAGCCTGACGAGCGTAACGCTGATGTTGTCGCTCGCCGGTGTCTATGCGGTGACGGCCTTCGCCGTCGCCAGGCGGACGCGGGAGATCGGCGTGCGCGTCGCGCTCGGCGCGCAGCCGCTGCACGTCCTGACTACCGTCTTCAAGCGCCCACTCGTTCAGATTGCGCTGGGCCTTGGCGTTGGTGCAATCCTGGCGCTCGGTCTCGCTAACAACGACCTGTCGGATGTGCATCTCGATGATTTCGGTCGATCGGCAGTCTTCGCACTGTCTACGGCGATGTGCTGTGCGCTCGCATGCATCGTCCCGACACGACGGGCGCTTCGCATTCAACCGACGGAGGCATTGAAGGACGAAGGTTGAGTTCACGACCCCTTGCCCCACGGTTCGTCGCAAACCAGCTCGATCACGTCGACGAACGTGCCTGGTCGGCGGCCGACTCTTGTATCCTCTCTACACCGGATCGCGCGCGCTGCCTGTTCGAGAGGCAAGAAATCACGCCCGTGGCCATCGAGAACGAA
>DASWKF010000128.1:0-93722 GCA_036396795.1 Gammaproteobacteria bacterium
CATGAGCTTGCCCACGGCATCGGCCTCACCCTGGCCGTTGATCAGCAAGACGAATTCGTCGCCGCCGAGCCTCGCGACCGTGTCGACGCTTTGAACGCAGTTTTCGAGGCGTTTTGCGGTGGTCTGCAGCAGGCTGTCGCCGATATGATGGCCCAGGCTGTCGTTGATGAGCTTGAATCGATCCAGATCGATGAATACGATCGCGAGCCGCGTGCCATAACGAGCCGCGTTCAAGATCCCCTGTTGCAGGCGGTCACTGAGAAGAGACCGGTTCGCCAAGCCCGTGAGGGTGTCGTATTTGGCCTGCTGCTCGATGCGCTCCTGATATACGCGACGCTCCGTAATGTCCTCGACCGTGCCCTCGTAGTACAGCACGTCGCCGGCCTCGTCGAACACCGCTCTGGCGTTCTCCGAAATCCAAATGATCTCCCCGTTCTTGCGATAGACCTCCGACTCGAAGCCGCTTATCGAGCTCCGGGCCTTGATGATGCTCATGAACTCGTCACGGCGTGACGGGTCGACATATAGTTGACTACGAATGTCCCTCAAGCTGCTGACCAGCTCCTCCGGAGAGTCGAAGCCGTACAGGCGCGCGAGCGCCGGGTTCGCATCGAGGTACTGCCCTTCCGGAGAGCTGCGGAAAATGCCTTCGATCGCGTTGTCGAAGAGGCTGTGGTACCTGCGCTCCGCTTCCTGGAGCGCCTGCTCGGCGCGCTTTCGCTCCGTGATGTCCTCGATAATGCCCTCGAGCGCGACGATCTCGCCGCGGTCGTCACGAATACCGATGCCGTGCTCCCACACCCACCGGATACCGCCGTCCGCGTGCTGGATTCGGTATTCGACATCGAATCGCCGCCGCTCCTCGAGCGCCGTCCGTATGATTTGCCGAACGCGGACGCGATCCTCGGGATGCGTAAGCTCCTCGTACGACAATCGGCCGTTGAGCAACAAATCGTCCGGCTGATAGCCGGTTAGAGGAAAGCAGCCCTCGCTGACGAACTCCATCGTCCAGTCCGCGTCGTCCCTGCAACGATAAACCATGCCGTCGAGATTCTGCAGAAGAGTCTGAAGCATGCGCGACGTGCCGTGGGGCCCGCTGAGCTCGGCGTGTCGCTCATTGTCGATCGACGGCGATGTTGCGACTTCGGGCTCGGGGAGTGTCTGGACACTCCTGGGTGCGCTCTGCAAGGGCATGTGGCAGCTCTGCGTAAGAGTTTGCAAAGCGCGGTATTTAATCCGAAGTTCGAGCGCATCCGCGTGTCTTACGTCACAAAGCGTGCTGCCCTATGCAATAGAAATTCTGCTTCGCGAAATTCGCGACCGGTGCCGCTGCGGCATGCACGGATACGGTGCAAGCAATGCGGCGCGCACACTCATGGTGCGTGCCACGTCGGCGCGTGTCGACCGAGGCTCTTTCAGTATTGAACGCCGCTGCAATAGCAGCTCCAATTCGAGCCCCAGGCCTTGCAAAGTAGAACTTGGCGGCCGCAGGTGTAGCGATCCAGGTTCTCCGATCGCGGTACTTCGATCGACTCGCTTCCGAGAAAGACTCGGTTCTGAGCAACGTAGTTGGGACCGCTGTCGGCGAGCTTGTCGATCGCGGTACAACCGCTGAGTAGAAGTAATAGTAGAACGGCGCGCATTGCTAGCCTCCTTGCTAGAGAAAGCGCTGCCTACCCCGTGCACGTCCCGCACGCCCCCGTTATGCAATCGCCATGCCACGCCTGTTTGAACACGATTCCGGCGGAACGCCATCTGAAACGGCACTTCGCTGGAGCAACCGCGAGCGGCCCCCTGTCCCAGTTCGGTGCAGATTGGCTTATAAACGATAGTTGAACTCGAGGAAGACTGCGCCATCCCGCTTGCCCTCGACGTCGGCGTGTGTGAGCGGCTTGGCAACCTCGAGCGAACCGAAGACACGGGAGGCCTGGACCCTCAGCCCAAGCCCGATGGTTGCCGCCGACTCGCGGCCGTCACCGTCCCGCTTCCAGGCCGCGCCGATGTCGTAGACACCGTATGCGGACAAATTACCTCCGACCGCCGGAAGCTCGCGCAAGCGGCGGTGCAGTTCGACTTTCGCGCCCAAACCTTGATCTCCCGCAATCTCGGCGATCTCGAACCCGCGGCCCAGGCGCTCGCCGCCGATCTTGAACCGTTGACCGTACGGAAGGCCATATGCCGCGTGCTGCGCGAAGCCGTCGAATCGCCAGGACCACCGCTCGCTCAGGAGCTCGACGCGCGTGATCGAGTAACGGAACAGCAAAAAATCCGCTCTGCGGGCGTCGTTTTCCAGATCCAGCGCGTCGAGCCCGCTGTTCAAGCCGCCCAAGCCCTTGACGGCCTGAAGCACGCTCATGTACTGCGCATCGCTTGCGGTTTTCCAACTTCCATTCAAAGATACGTTGAGCATGCGCAGTCGCTCATCGCGCAACTCGACGTCGTCTCGCAATATCGTGAGATCCTCGAGCTCGAGCGCAGTAGAGAGCGAAAGCGTGCGTGCACCGTCGCGCGACAGTGGACTGTTGAGCTCCAACGTCAGGACGTCTCGCAAGTAGCGATCGTTTCCGTCGACCGGCACTTCCCGGGGATTCGAGCGCGAGCGGAATACACGCATCGACGCGCGCGTGCCTTCGCTGCCGATCTGCCGGTTGGCGAGGAAACCCAAGCCGCGATACTCTTCGTAATCCGTGGCCGCACCGAAGGTCACGCCGAAGTTCGTGCGGCCTCCGAAAGGCGCATTCGCAACGATCTGCCCCAGAAGATAGTTCGGCCCGATCTCGTCCGTGCCGCGATTGGTCAGGCGCAATATTCCGCTAACCGGTCGAAACTGCGCATCCAGATCGAGACTGTAGGCGCTGACCGTCGTCGCATCCCGGCTCGTGACCGCGGTAAGATCGAGACCGGACAGGTCACGCATTTGTCTCAGCATCCATTGCAAGTCGTTATTGCGGATCGCCGAATCCGTTTGCAATCGCGCCGCCATCGTTTCCAGGCGTTCGCGATGCGGCCCCGGATTCCCCGTAATGCTCACGGTCGATATGCGGGCTTCCAGAATATCTATACGCAAGACACCGAAAGAGATCAGGCCGTCCTCGAGCCGAATTTGCGGCCGTACATAGCCGTCATCCACGTAACGATCCGCGATGCTGCTCGCGATCAGCTGTGCTTGTGCCGTATTGATCGGCTTGCCGAGATGCTCGCGATAGAGATCGAACAGCTCGGGAGCGGCGTAAACGCTCGAGCCTGCCCGGCGTCGCTTTGCAAGCGCTTGCGGCGGAGACCGCGCGGGCGGGGCTGCTCCGCGCTCCAGGGGCTTGGCTGTATGCGGGGCTCTTGGCGCTCTGGACGGCGCTATGCTGGGCGCTGTTCGAAAGATTCGGCTGGCGACGCAATCTCCTGTTTCTGGCTTGCGGCGGTGCCGCCCTGTCGGCCTCGACAGTGTTTCTCTATGCATCGTTGCGAATCGACTTCGAGATCGTCGCCTTCGCCTGCTCGGCGATGCTCGTCTTCATCGCGTCGGCTCTTCATTCGCTGGATTCGCAGACCTGGCACGCGCTGGCACTGTCCCTCGGCGTTCGGCGCCGCGACGCGCTCTTGAGGAGCATCGTCGAATCCACGACCGATGCGATCGTCTGCATCGACGAGCATGGCGGCATTCGAACCGCCAACCCAGCAACCTCGGATCTCTTTGGATGCTCGGCGGCGGAGTTGCGCGCGAGCCGGATCACCGGCTTCGTTCCGGATCTCGTCGAGGGCGGACTCATCGATGCGCAGGTTGGGCGGCTGTTCGAACGTGTCTGCCAATCCGCGGACGGGCGGTCTATTCCTGTCGAGGTGTCGATCGGCCGAATCGAGCTCGACGACGAGCGGCTCTATACGGTGATCCTGCGTGACATCAGCGAGCGCAAGGCGCAGCAGGAGAAAGTCGAATATCAGGCGAATCACGATGCGCTCACTGGACTGCCGAACCGCAACGCATTGAGCACCTATTTGCAGTCGATGCTGGACGCGGCCACTACGCAGCGGGGTGTTGCCTTGCTGCTGCTGGACGTGAGGCGCTTTCAGGACGTCAACGACACACTCGGGCACGACGTCGGAGACAAAGTTCTTTGCGACATCGCGAATCGCTTCACGGCCGCGATCGGGGGACGAGGCGTCGTCGGCAGGATCGGCGGCGATGAGTTCACCGTGGTGCTCCACGAGGTATCGGATCGCGCCGAAATCGATCATTTCGTAAGCAGGCTCGTCGACAGTCTAACGGCTCCGATCCACATGCGCGGCGTTGCGATCGAAGTCGGCGTGAGCATCGGCGTTGCGCTGGCCCCCGATCATGCCCACAACGCCAACGAGCTGTTGCGGAACGCCGATATCGCGATGAGCACAGCCAAGAGCCGCGGCAGCGAATTGGAATACTACGACCGCAGCGGGGACCTGCATACGGTGCGGCGCTTGAGCATGATGAGTGAGCTGCGGTCCGCCATTGAAACCGACCAGATCGATCTTTTCTATCAGCCACAGGTTGCGCTGCAATCCAGACAGTCGAACAGCGTCGAAGCGCTCTTGCGTTGGACCCACCCGATGCTCGGTGACGTCGGTCCGGATGAGTTCATAGCACTCGCCGAATCCACGAATCTCATCAAGCCTCTGACTATCTGGACTATCGAGCGCGCGATCCGGCAAATGCTCACATGGAAGAGGCAAGGTCTCGACATTCGAGTCGCGATCAATCTGTCGGCCAGACTGCTGCAGGACGCCGGTTTTCCGAAAGCGCTCGCGTCGATCTTCGATGCATCGGCGATCGATCCGCGTTGTCTGGAGCTCGAGATCACCGAAAGCGCGATGCTGCTCGACCCGATGCGGGCGTTGCGCGTGATCGAACAGTTGCATGCCGTCGGCGTCTTGACCTCCATCGACGATTACGGGACGGGATTCTCGTCCCTGGGCTATCTGCGTGACCTTTCGACCCATGCCTTGAAGCTCGACAAGTCTTTCGTGCGCAACCTCGAAGCTCAACAGCGAAACCGGGTCATCGTCGAATCGACGGTGCACATGGCGCACTCGCTGGGTTTGGAAATCGTCGCCGAGGGCGTCGAGTCCGACTGGACCGCCGACTATCTGACGCGTATCGGCTACGACTACGCCCAGGGTTACCGGTTCGCCAAACCGATGCCGGCGCAGCAATGCTTCGACTGGGTCATGCGCTTCAACGCCGAGCACCGACGCCGCGCGGTATAGGCGTCACGGTCGTCTGTTAGTTCGTGAGCGTGGGCGGGTCGTGCTACGCTTCGTGGCGCCGCCGCCATCAGAATCCGAACTCAGCGCTTGAGCTACGCCGCCGTAGAACCCGACGATCGCCGCGCGAAGCGAAACGTTGCGGTGCTGTTCTTTGCGCAGGCGACCTTGGGCGCGCAGTTGCCGATCCACATCATCCTCGGCGGGCTCGCCGGCGCGGAGCTCGCAGATAATCGTGCCCTTGCCACGCTGCCGATTTCGCTCACCGTGCTGGTCTCGATGTGCACGGCGCTGCCGGCCTCATACTTGATGGGCCGCTTCGGGCGCCGGGCGGGTTTTCTGATCGGGGCGCTTTGCGGCTCGCTCGGTGGGGCGCTCAGCGCCTGGGCGTTGCTCGCGGACAGCTTCGAGCTACTGCTCGCGGGCGCGGCTTTCACGGGAATCTATCAGTCCGTCCAAGGATTCTATCGCTTCGCCGCCGCGGACACGGCGTCGGAGGCGTTCAAGCCCAAGGCCATTTCCTGGGTGCTCGCGGGAGGCCTGGTGGCGGCGCTTGTCGGGCCCGAGATCGTTCGCGCCACCGGCGACGTCTTCTCGCGGGCGCCGTATGCGGGCGCTTACGCTGCCGTCGTCATCATCAACATCGTTGGCGCTCTGAGCTTCGCGTTTCTCGATATTCCCGCTCCCGCGCGCGGGCCGGCAGGAGCGCTCGCAGGCCGCCCCATCATGGAGATCCTTCGCCAGCCTCGAGCCATCGTGGCAGTTCTTTGCGCGATGATTTCCTACGCGATGATGGCGCTCGTGATGACCTCCACGCCGCTGGCGATGCTCGGGCACGGCTTCAGCTCCGATCATGCCGCCGATGTCGTTCGCTGGCACGTGCTCGCGATGTTCGGACCGAGCTTCTTCACAGGCTCGCTGGTCGCGCGCTTCGGCCACCTGCGCATCATTGGCGTGGGACTCGCCCTGTTGGGAGCTTGCGGCATCGTCGCGCTCGCCGGCGTCGCGATCGAGAATTTTTACCTCGCGTTGATCGCGCTTGGCGTGGGCTGGAACTTCGGATTCATCGGTGCGACCAGCCTGCTTGCGACGACGCACACGGCGATCGAGCAGGCGAAAATCCAGGGGCTCAACGACTTTCTCGTGCTCGGCCTCGTGACCGTCGCCTCTTTCGGCTCCGGCGCTCTCTTGAACCTCTACGGCTGGAGCACAGTGCAGCTCGCCATGGCACCGGCACTGCTCGTCGCCTGCGTCGCCGTCGTTTGGTTGGCTCTGACGAAACGCCCCGATCGGCACGACCACGCCCGCTGAACGGCTGAGTCCTTGAGCACATGTGCATGCGGTACAGTAGCGCAGACCAGAGCGTTGCCGCCGCCGATTTGGCGTAGTTTTTGCATCATGTACACATGATTGCACGTCGGAATTTCATGGAAGAGCTCGATGATGCAGAGCAGCAACGCGTGCTGGAGGATCAAGATCTTTCGGACGAGCAGAAAATTTCAGATCCCTGAAAAGGTCAATGATGCCCGACATGAGGAGGTGCAAGGATGAAATTTGAACTGCCCGAGCTACCCTATCCCATCGACGCGTTGGAACCGCACATTGCCGCACAGACACTGGATGTCCACTACTCGAAGCACCATAGAGGCTACCTGGAGAAGCTCGAAAAAGCGCTGGCCGGAACTCCGCAAGCCGAGGATAGCCTCGAACACATCGTTTGCAGCAGCGATGGCAAGATCTTCAACAACGCCGCCCAAGTTTGGAATCATACTTTTTACTGGAACAGCATGACGGCCAACGGTGTCACGCCCCCCGGCGGTGACCTGGCCGCAAGGCTGGCGCAGGCTTTTGGAGGCGTCGATGAGTTCAAGCGCGAGTTCGCCGAAGCGGCGAACGGGCAGTTCGGCTCCGGGTGGGCGTGGCTCGTCGAAACGAGAGAAGGAAATCTGAAGGTGCTCAGCACTTCGAACGCCGACAATCCAATGTGCGACGGCTATCGTCCTCTTCTGACCGCGGACGTCTGGGAGCACGCCTACTATCTCGATTATCAGAACGAGCGGGACCAATATGTCGAGGCTTTTCTGGAGCATCTGATCAACTGGCGTTTCGCCGAAAGCAATTTGCGCGGCGCCGGAAAGGATCAGCAGGCCGCCTCTGCGTAGCGCTGAGGCAGCCTGCGCAGCTCGGGGATCCCAGGTTGCCCCGACGCCGCAACCGGCGCG
This sequence comes from Gammaproteobacteria bacterium, assembly GCA_036396795.1. GTDB lineage: Bacteria > Pseudomonadota > Gammaproteobacteria > Steroidobacterales > Rariloculaceae > JAHEEM01. Next base: position 7,455 of record DASWKF010000128.1, read on the forward strand.
AAACGCCGCTGATGGCGGCAACAGGTGCGTCTGAGACAAAAAAAGGTAGACCGAAACGGGATGCGGCAGGAGAATTCCGCTGCCCAGCTAGCAAGACGCGACGATTCGCCCGGCCGTAAAGCCACCGATCCTGGCTCGTACGCGGTCTCGAAAACTCGTGTCGGAGGTTCTGCTGTCTTTCATGGCCGGTCTCGACGCTCATGCCGCCGCCACGATGCTCTTGATCGTCGGCGCGCTATTTCTCTTCACGCGCGAGCGATTGTCCTTGCACTTGTCGTGCGTGGCGATCCTGTTGATATTGGTCGCGGGCTTCGAGCTGTTCCCCTACCAACGGGACGGACAGCGTCTGGGCGCGGTCGACTTTCTCGCCGGCTTCGGCAACCAAGCGCTGATAACGATCATTTTGCTGATGATCCTGGCGAAGGGCGTCGAGATCAGCGGCGCGCTGCGCCCACTGACGAGAGTTCTCGCTCGGCTGTGGTTTTGGAACCGCTCACTGGCCTTGCTGGTGACGCTGATCGTCGCCGCTTTCCTCAGCGCGTTCGTCAACAACACGCCCATCGTGGTCATCCTGCTGCCGCTATTGATCGGCGTCGCGCATCGAACCGGCGCGGCCCCGTCCAAGATTCTGATGCCGGTGGGATTTGCGACTATCGTCGGCGGAATGGCAACGACCATCGGCACGTCTACTAATCTGCTGGTCGTCTCGGTTGCGGCAGAGCTGGGCGTACCCCAGCTGGGGATATTCGACTTCGTCGTGCCGGCGAGTATCACCGCCGCGGTGGCCATCGCTTATCTGTGGATAGTCGCGCCGCACCTGCTACCGGTGCGAGAGCCGCCGCTCACGCGCGCGACGCCGCGCATATTCGAATCCGTCGTCGAGGTGACGGACGGCAGCGCGCTTGCGGGAAAGAAGCTCGGAGACATTCGCGGTCTTATGCGCGAGCAAATTCGAATCGAGCGCGTCAAACGCGGTGAAGGCATCGATCTCGTGCGCCTGCCGACGTTGACGCTGAGACCGGGTGACAGCCTGCACGTCCGCGGAACGGCTGAAGCGATCAAAGAGTTGCAGACGCACTTCGGCGGCGGCTTCGAGGACGACGATCTGCTGCGGCTGCCCGACCAGATACTGGTGGAGATCGTCGTCACGCGCGAATCGCCGTTGCACGGCAAGCGAATCAGCGAGGCGCGCCAAGCAACGCTCGGAAAGCTCATTCCCGTCGGGACGCTCCGGCCCGGGGGCAAGCAGGCCGAAGGGGCGGACTGGGACTCCGACAGGGTGCTCGGGAACGGGGACGTGCTGCTGATGCAAGGCCAACGTCAGGACATCAGGAAGCTTCAGGATCAGCACGAGCTGCTGATCCTCGATCGAAGTATCCACGTGCCGAGATCGGCAAAGGCACCCCTCGCCGTCATGATCATGATCGGCGTCATCGCAGTAGCGGCTTTGGGTTGGATGCCGATCGTCGCAAGCGCCCTCTGCGGCGTCGGGTTCATGCTCTTCAGCCGCTGCCTTTCGCTCGAGGAAGCGGGCACGGCCCTGGATACGCGGTTGATCCTCGTCATCGTAACGAGTCTCGCGCTCGGTACCGCCCTCACGCGCACGGGGGGAGCCGACTATATCGCTGTGCATTTCGTGTCGCTCGTCAGGGATCTGCCTCCGCCGGTGGTCTTGAGCGGGATCCTGCTGCTTACCGCGCTGTTGACGGAGATCGTGACCAACAACGCCGTCGCGGTGATTGCGACCCCGATCGCCGCCGAGGTCGCCCGTGAGCTGGGCGTTCCCGAGATCCCGTTCGTACTCGCCGTGCTTTTCGGCTCGAACATGAGCTATTTGACGCCGATCGGCTATCAGACCAATCTGCTGGTGTTCAGCGCCGGCGGCTACCGCTTCGAGGACTTTTTCCGCGTGGGGATTCCTCTGCAGATTCTCCTGTGGCTGGTACTGTCGATCTTGCTGCCGATGTTTTATCTTTGAGCCTCGACGGAACGAATGGCGGCGAGGCGCGGTCTATTGGTTCGTTGTTAACAGAGTACGGTGACAGAGGACTATGAACCACAAAGCCTCACTGAGAATTCTCGCCGTCGCGATCACTGCTGTCGCGCCGGTCGCGCACGCGCAGCAACAGGTCGACCGGCCGCTTCCCTATGACTACGTTTTTGCAAGCCTCGCGATCACCGAGATCGACTCGGGCGGGCTCGAGGTTGGCGGATCGTTCGCGTTGCAGGAGAATTTCCATCTCTTCGGCGGCTATCAGGACTGGGAGCTCAACGACAACGTCGACCGGTCGATACTCCAAGTCGGCAGTGGCTATCATTGGGATCTGTCGCCGAATCTGGATCTAACAGTCGGCGTGGCGCTCGCCAAGAGTGAGCTCGACACACCCGGGCCGGCCGAGATCGACGATGAAGGACTGATACTGAGCGCTGGGCTGCGCGGCTGGGCGAGCAGCCAGCTCGAGCTCTCGGGCCAAGTGCTGCTGGACGACTCGCTCGGATCGGATACCGACTCCGTGATCGAGGTCGGCGGGCAATATCACATCAGCGATCAGCTGTCCCTCGGAGGACGCGTGCGCGTCGACGAGGAGGAAACGACGCTGTTCATCGGCGGGCGGTTTCACTTCGGCCGCGCCGCCGCTGCGCAGCCCTAGCCAGGGAACCGCTCAGAGATAGGCGATCAGGCGCCCGGTGACCACGGCGACCGTCCAGAGCGCGAGCGAGCCCATTGCTAAGTAGCGGCCGTCGCTGGCGACTGCCCCACCGGCGGCTTCCCATTTCGGTACGTCCCTCTTCAAGATTTTTTGCAGCAGGGCGAGATTGACGATTCCGAGGATGATCGCGCCGATCTTTATCAGAAACGGGCCGCTGGTCACGTAAAAGCTCGCCTGAGTCATGAAGAGCGAGAAGCCGGAGAAGATATTGAGGGCGATTCCGATCCACGCGAGCGAGATCAGCTGGTTGACGCTGCTCAACGGAATCTGGCGATACAGCCCCAACAAGCGCAGATCGAGGGCCCAAATGATGCCGACGGCGATCGCCAGCCCGACTGCGTGAAGCGTCAACACGAGCGGCCAACCCGTCAACCCCGTCAGTATCCACTGCGCATAGGCCGTGGACTCCAGCCATATTAGGAATCCCATTGTTCTACCTGCCCAAGTTCACGTTGTTGTTGTGCCGTTCCGCCAATCGACGCCACCGCCTCAGCGGTCGCCGTGCTCCGCGCTCTGGTCAGCCAGATAGGCGACGATGCCGATGAACACGATGATGCCCAGGATGAAGAGTGCTACTGGCACTATTACGGATCCCATCGTCTAACCCCCTCCCCCGTAGTACGGCAGCAAGCGGCCGAAGATAATCACGCCGCCCCAGCAGCCCAGGATGACCAGCGCCATGGCTTTCGTCACGAGCGGTGCGTCATCGCCGGCTTTGAGCTTCCAGGGCCCGTCGAAGCTCGTGAAATAGATCATCGCGAAGGCGGCGATCATCAGAAGCGTGATCTTCGGCGGAAACCCGTCCATGGCGACGTAGCGGCCGGAATCACCGATGAAAAAGAACATGCCCGTCGTGACGTTGACGACCAGACCCAGCGCGCCGAGAGGCAGCATGCGGTGCAGAGCCGAGTAGGAAAGCTTGTTGCGCGCCAGGCCCAAGATCCTCGCCGATACCAGCAGCACCGTGCCGAAGATCAATGCCATGCCGAAGAAATGCGCCGCTTCCATCGCCGGCCAGGCCCAATTGTTGCCCGTGATGATGCTTTCCGCGAAGGTGACCGGGCCCGGATCGCCGGGGGCCGCGAGCATCTCGCTACCGGAGCGAACCTCCGGGTGGCTGATCCTGCCGCCGATGCTCCCCGTCCTGATCATCGTGGCGACGGTGAAGATTCCCAGCACCAATATGGTCATGAGGTTCCACTGCGGGACGCGGTCGAACCGCCGCTTCTGCCAGAGCGCAAACCAGCAAAAGCAACCCGTCACGCCGATGAACGCAAACGCGATCAGTGCCGCGTCCTGATGCGCGAATATGAGCCCCCGCAGAACGTCGACATCCGTGCGGTCCTGCAGCGCCCATCTCGAGGCCGCGCCGCTGATGTAGGTCGGAATCGACAGCAGCGCCAACGACAGGAAAGCGACGATGCAGCCGTGCTGCAAGCGCTCGTTGCGCTGATAGAACGACAGCACATACAAAGCCAGCACGACTACGGAACCCAGAGACGGCAGGTGGTTCAACAAGATGTGCAGATGCGGACCGGAGCTAGGAATCAGATCCATAAGTGACCCCACATTTATGATTATTCGGTTTCCTGCGGCGGTGCGACTCTACAGCACGGGCCATTCTAGCGCAATCCGTGTCCGGCGCTCCAAGGTCGCGATCTCCGCACGGCGCGGGCGCTCACTCGCGCGGGGCCGTGAGAACGCGATATTGCGCTTGGAAACAAGGACTTCGCCGGCGAGGCGCGGCTGCTTGACAGCCGCTGGGGCAGAAGTCAGAGTAACCGTTCATTGAGTTGTACAGCTGACTCGATAACGACATTAACGAGGGGAGCGTCATGCAACGTACGTTGTTCTTATTCGCGTTTGCAATTCTTTCGATTCCCGCGCTGGTCTCGGCGCAGATGGCGACGAGCAGCGCGCAGCCGTTCAAGCTCGGCACCTTCGAGGTCGACGGCGAGGCACGCATCGGTATCGTGCTCGGCGACGAGCTCGTCATCGAGCTCGATCGAGCCAACGCCGCGCTCGAGCGCAACCCGGCCTACCCGACGGTTCCGATGCCCACCGACATGCGCGAGCTCATCGGCCGATATGAATACGGAATGAAGCTGCGCTTGTACGAAATCGTCAACGACATCGTCGCCAACAACCGCATGGCGGCGAACGTTCGGCCGAGCTACGCGCATGCCGTCGGTAGCGTTCGCATCCTGCCGCCGCTGATCCCCGGCAAGATGCTGAATGCAGCCGTCAATTTCTACAGCCACGTCAACGAAGGCGGCACGGCCGAGGAGCAACGGACTGCTGCGGAGGAACGACGCCGGACTCGCGGGATTCCCTATCTGTTCATCAAGCCCACCGAAGGCGCCGTGATCGGTAACGGCGACTCCGTCGTGATTCCCTACGGCCGCGACCGTATCGATTGGGAAGTCGAGCTCGGGATCGTCATCGGCAGAACCGGCAAGTACATATCGGCAACCGATGCACCGGATCACATTTTCGGCTACACGGTCAGCCTCGACATCTCCGACCGCGGCGGCCGTCCGCCGGATTCCAGGCCGGGCTCCGACTGGCTCGTCGGCAAGGGCCACGACACCTTCGCGCCGCTCGGTCCATGGATCGTGCCCAAGGAGTTCTATGGCGATCCCATGCAACGACTGGACCAGGTGCTCGAGGTCGACGGCCAGATCATGCAGCGCGCCGGACCCGGTGACATGATTCACTCTATTTACGAGCTCGTCGAGTACGGCTCGTCGATCATCACGCTCTACCCGGGCGACGTCGTCAACAACGGCACCTCGGGGGGCACCGGTGCGGGCCGGGCTTATCGTGGCGAGCAGCGCTTCCTCCAGCCGGGCGAGACGATCGAAGCCTCGATCGACGGCATCGGCACGTTGATGCTTCCCGTGGTCGCCGAGGAACCGCCGAAGGAAGGCACGGGCTCCCGCCTGCCTCCGGTCTCCAGCTACCGCGACGACTAGCGGCCGGCACCGGGCCTGGATCGAAAAACAGCAACTGCCGCGGATCGTGGATCCGCGGCAGTTTTTTTTGGCGGGGATTGCGGCTCAGGCGGACGGCAGCGCGTCGACGAGCTCCGCCATGCGCCGGCGCGTGGCTTCGTCGGGCAGGACGCCGGCACCACCGCCGAGGTTGTCGATCATGTTGGACGGGCGGCTCGTCGCGGGCGTCACGACGGTCACGGCGGGGTGGGCCGCAACGTATTTGATGAAGAACTGCGCCCAGGTCATGGCGCCGAAGTCGGCCGCCCATTCGGGCAGCTCGCGGCCTGAGACGCGCCGCCATAGACGCGTGCGGCCGAAAGGCGCGTAGTTCAATACCGCAATGCCGCGGTCTTGCGCGAGCGGCATGACGATATCGGCCGCCTCGCGGTTGTCGACGGCGTAATCGATGCCGATGAAATCGATCGGCTCGCTGCGCATGATTTCCGCAATCTCAGAATAGCGATTGCTGTTGGTGGTCGTGATGCCAATATAGCGCACGCGGCCTTCGTCCTTGAGCTCTCTGAGAATGCCGAGCTGGGTGGCCGGATCCCCGAGATTGTGAACCTGGATCAAATCGACGGGATCTTTTCCCACGCGGTCGAAGGACCTCTGGATCTGTGCTCTGGCCGCAGCAGGGTCCGCCCTGCCACCGCCGCGCCCGGCAACGTTGACCTTCGTGGCCCAAAAGATGTCGTCCTGAATGCCGAGCTCTCGCACGATTTGGCCCGCCACTTCCTCGGACGCGCCGTACCCGGGAGCGGTATCGAACACGCGCGCGCCGTTCTCGTGGAGTGCCCTGAGCACATCTCGAACGACCGCAATGTTCTCGTCGTCGGCGACGTCGCTGAACGTGGCGGAGCTCCCGAGGCCGACGACGGGAAGCTCCTCTCCCGTCGCGGGAATCCTGCGCGTGATCATCGGACCGATTTCCTGAGCGTGCAGGAGCCGGGATTTCAACGTCAACGCGGTGCCGACTGCGGCGGTGTATTTGAGCCAATCGCGTCGTGTGAGCATCGACCCCTCCCTCGAGGATGCAAGTGAAAAGGCAAACTGCCCCGTTCCGGGGCATCGGACCAACGGCTTTTTGACCGCGAGCGGCGCGCGATGGTTCCCGCTCAGCCGGTTTCTAGAAAACGGCGCGCGACCTCCGGATCGCATCGATTGGGCAGCGGCTCCAGATCGGGCCGGTAATCCCACGTGCCTTCGCCGTGAACGGTCTCCGTCAGATACTCCGGATCCTCGAGCCAGAATACATAATCAATGCGCTTGCGGTCTTCGTTCAGCGTCAAGCGCTCGACGAGGCGTTTCTCGGCGCCCGACGGAATCTCGAACGCATTACCCGCACCGTTGTCGGCAAAGTTCCGCGTTTCGACGACCAGCGACTCGCCTTCCCAACGACCGATCGAATAGCCCTGATTGCTGCGCTCGCCGCCGTCCGGGAAAGATCGTCCGTCCATGTAGACGACCCGCTCGGCGTTCATCCACTCGATGCCGATGAGCACACGTTCGGCCTCGATTCGCAGCGTATAAATGTTGGAGTACAACATCAGCGAGGGCGCGGCCACGGGCACGCAGTCGACGTGCGGGTTCTGGCTGCCGTCGTAGCGCTGTTGCGCGGCGCGTCCCTCGGCGGTCAGGGGCCAAGCGGCAAGATCGGTGCCGACCTGCGTGAGCCCGTAGCGCCCCAACCATGTGCCCTCGAGGGCCTCGGCCGTCGCAACCGCGTCGGCGGGCGGAACCACGCTATCCTCGCTTCTGACGGCAAGCGTGCGGCCGTCGGGCCAGATCACGGACTGCGCCCGTGCAATCGAGAGGACCGCCTGCCGGGGTGGATTGACGCGCACGCGGAGCCGCTCGCCTACTGCGATCGAGTCCGGCGCCCAGCCACGCCTGACGAGATTCGGCGTCGATGATGCTTCGAGCTCCCAGGACACGACCTCTCCGTCGTCACCGGTGACGTCGAGGTAGATGTAGACGTGCGGATTCGTAAAGTCGTAGCGCGCGACCTCACCCTCCAGGGTCACGACGCGCGACAGATCGAAGCGCGCCGGGCTATGGTGTGCCGTGGCGCTGCCGCAGATCGTCCACACAAGAACGCAACATAAGCCACGCATGTTTCCCTACGCTCCTCTCGAATCGGCGACGGCAATTCTAACGCGTTCACCGGCAGACAGGCAGGCACTGAACCCCTTCAGCGCTCGTACCCTCGAGGCGACGCCTTGCCAGCGCGCCGCGCCGCCCGCAGAATGCCGCTATGTTTAGATCGACGGCCCTCGCGCTGCTCGCGCTGACGTCGGTGCCCGCCTGGGCACAGCTCGAAGGGGTCATCGACGTCCACGTGCACACCGCCCCGGATAGCCGTGAGCGCTCGCTCGACGCGCTCGAGGCCGCGCGCATGGCGCGCCGCTACGGTATGCGCGCAATCGTTCTCAAGAATCACTACACACATACCGCGTCGCTCGCGTACATGGTTTCGCAAGTCGTCCCGGATGTCGCCTTCTACGGCGGCATCGCGCTCAATCGCAGCGTCGGCGGCGTCAATCCCATTGCCGTCGAGCACATGGCTTTGACGACCGGGCGGCTCGGTCGAGTCGTGTGGCTGCCGACCTTCGACTCCGAGCACAATCACTTGACCGTCGCCCCCAACCCCGACCATGTGCCGATCGTGCGCGACGGCACCCTGCTGCCCGAAGTCGTACGCGTGCTCGAGCTCATCGCCGAATATGACTTGTCGCTCGCGACCGGCCATTCGAGCCCCGCGGAGTCGCTCGCGGTCATCCGCATTGCGAGAGATATCGGCGTCGAACGAATCATCGTTACCCATCCCGGCTCGCCGCTGGTGCGGATGTCCGCCGAAGAGCAGCGACAGGCCGCGCGACTGGGAGCGTTACTCGAGTACCCCATCGGCTTGGCCTTGCCGCCCGCGGAGCTGACCCTCGAGATGCTCGCGGCGCAGATCCGCGAGGTCGGCCCGGAGTCCGTGGTGCTCAGCACCGACCTCGGCCAGGTCCTGAGACCCGTGCCTGCCGATGGTCTGCTCGGATTTATCGACGGACTTCTCAAAGCCGGCTTCAGCCAGTCGGAGATCGACGTCATGACACGGCGCAATCCGGCGCGCTTTCTCGGGCTCGAGTAGCGCGACGAATGAAGATCAGCGCCACACCCGCCACCTATCGCAACGTCCTGTTGGCCTGCCTGGTCATCGTCGCCGTGGGCATCATCGCGAGCTCCGAAAATCTCTATGCGATCGGCCTGGATCTCATGGCCGCCTGCGAGATCATCATTGCCGATTTTCCACGGCTCGGAATGCTGCTGTTTCTGCTTCTGGCGGCGGCATCGTCGATGCTCGCGTTCTTTTCCAGCGCCATCCTCGTCCCGGTGGCGATCTCTGTCTGGGGCATCGGATGGTGTTTCGTGCTGCTCTTGGGCGGCTGGTTTCTCGGCGGGGTCGCCGCCTACAGCGTCGGCCGATACCTCGGCCGGGCAATCGTCGTGCGGATCATCGGCGAGCAACGGCTTGGCGTATTGGAGCGCCGTGTCGGCGAACGCGCAGGATTTCTGCACATCCTGCTGTTTCAATCGATGCTGCCCTCGGAGGTTCCGGGTTACGTGCTCGGCAGCCTGCGTTACCGTTTTTGGACTTTCGCCGGGGCGCTGACGCTCGCGGAGCTGCCGTACGCGATCGGCACGGTCTATATCGGTGACAGCTTCCTGGAGCGCCGCGGCTGGCTACTGATCTCGATCGGCGCCGCGGGCGTGCTGCTGCTCACCGTCGGCTATCACCTCTATCGCCACTCGGCGAGGCACAGAGCGGTCACGCACTAGCCGAGCCTCTCCGCCGTCGGTCAGCCTTGCTTCCGCGCAAGCCGTGTGGCGCCCGTTCCGATCGGCCAACTGCGCGTCGATCGCGGCATACCGAGACCGTAGGATTCATCGAGCCGACGCAGCACTCGCACGACCGAGGCGGAGATTTCGGGGCCGATGCCGTCGCCGGGAAGAACTAATGAGGTTCATCGCCTCAGCGACCCAAGCGAGGCAATTGCGAGATTGACGGCCAAGCCGTAGAGCCCCGGATGAACGCCGAACACTTTGCCGGCAACGACGAAGTCGAATGGGCCGAAGGCGAGCAACAGCGAGACGCCCAGTCCCGCCACCATCCCGATCAAGACCGGCCCTCGTTTCAGCCCCGGCCAATGAATCGCCAGCATGAACGCCGGAGCAAGCTGTACCAGCAGATCGAACTTGCGATCGATCAAGCCGATCAGGGAAGCCTGGTCCTTGAGCAGGATCGCGAGACCCGACAATCCTCCGACGACGATCCATGAGCAACGCTTGCCGATCCGCGTGAGCTCGGCTTCGGTCGCTCGCCGGTTGAAGTAGACTGCATAGATGTCTTTGGTGAACATCGAAGAGATCGACAACATTGCAGAATCAGCCGTCGACATCAACGCAGCGAGCACGGCGCTGAAGATCAGCACCACGAACGCGTAGCCCATTGCCGAATCGGCTTGAACGATCCGTAGCAGGCTTCCGAGCACTTGATCGGTGTCCGCGCCTTCCAGGCCCGGGACGTAGGCCAAAGCATAGATCCCCGCGATCACGGCGATGAAAGCCGTAAGGAACGGCAGGAAGGCCATGACTCCGAGACTGAGATTGAGGCTGCGACTCGTTTGCGCGGCATAGATCCTTTGGATCGCGTGCGGGTAGAGAGCGCCTCCGATACCGATGATCAGAATGTAGCTCAACCACTCCCGCAGCATCTGAGGATCGGGTCTCTGGATTTTCGGCGCATCCGCTGAAGCGAGGATGATCTCCGTCGCCGCCGTCAAAGGCCCGAATCGAGAGACGAGCAAGCCGAGCAACATCAAAAAGCCAAGCATCAGAATGCCGCCCTGCATGACGTCGGTCCAGGCAATCGCGCGAATCCCTCCGAGGGTCCCATAGATCAGCATGATCAATGCCAGGGCCATGACGCCGTAGTCATAGGCGACATCACCATAGGCCCCGGCCAGCCCCTGCAACGCCCGTCCCATGGTCATGAGCTGTGCAAGAAGATAATTGTTCAACGCAACGATCATGACGATCGATGCGAGCAGCGATAGCCACGGGCTTTCGAATCGCTCGTGCAAATAGTCGACGGGGGTCACATAGCCGCGGCGGCGCGCGAGCGCATGCAGTTTTGGCGCGAACGCCTGATAGAAGACGATGATGGCCAGCATGTAATGCACGCTGACGAGCCAACCGTAGCCTTCGCGATAAGTCGCGCCCGCCACACCGAAAACGCTGTTGCCGCTGTACTGAGTCGCATAAAGCGTCAGGACGAGCACGATGAATCCAAATCCGCTGCCGCCGAGGTAGAAATCCCTCAGCGTATCTTCGCGGCGCGCGTTGAACCCAATCCAGCCGATGATCAGCAAGGAGCACAGGTACGCGGCAATAAACAGCCAGGCGCCGGTTCCAAAGGGGAGTAGCTGCATCAGTCCGGATCGTCGGCGGCCCGGCTCAGATACACCCATGCCGTGAACGCCGATGTGATGAATACGGCGGCCAGCGTCACGATCACCCAGTACGGTAAACCGAAAAAGTGACGGACATCACCGGCCGGCCAGTACCATGGCACTACCAGGATCAACAGCATGAGGTAGACGAGCGCTATCCAGCGCCGTGGCTTGTGCTCGATCAATGCTCGGTATCGGCCTGATTCTCGTCAGGCTGGATCATAACACCGCGACCTGCGCGGCCGTCTCGGGCACGATGCAGCAACCCGAACGGCGCTATAGCGGATCGGCGACCGGTGGCTTGACGTGCTCGTCGATGAAGATCCGCGCCAAGCCGCGCTGCTCCAGATGCTTCAGGCGCAGCAGCAGAATCGCAGCGACCATCGCAAGACCCGCGAGGAATCCCCACCAAAGGCCAACGGCGCCGAGATCCATGCCGAAGGCGAGCCACAGGCTCACCGGCATGCCGACGCACCAGAAACCGACGACGCTGACGAGCATCGGAACACGGGTGTCGCCGAGGCCGCGCAGCAGGCCCATCGCGACGACCTGCAATCCGTCGAAGACTTGGAACAGCCCGGCGATCGGCAGCAGCAGCGTCGCGAGAGCCAGCACCGCGGTGCTGTCGGTATAGAAGCCCGCGAGAAGCGCTGGGGCGCCGATCAGCAGCAGCGCCATCGCCGACATGAACACCGCGGCCACGAGCAGAGCCGCTGCCGAGGAACGGCGCACGCCGCCCGGATCCTCTCGCCCGACGGCGTGACCCACGAGGACCGCAGCCGCCGAGCCGATGCCCAAGGGCACCATGAAGGTCAACGACGCCAAATTGAGCGCCACATGGTGCGCCGCAACCTGGACGACGCCCAGCCAGCCCATGAGCAGGCCGACGGACCCGAAAGCACCCCACTCGAGCAACATCTGGCCGCCGATCGGCGCCCCGACCTTGAGCATGCGGCCGATCGCGCGCGCGTCGAAAACCCGCGGCGCCGGCGCGCGCAGATACGGCCGCAGATATTGCCAGCCGAGCGCCAGCAGCAGCGACGCCATGAACCAGCGGCTCACGAGCGTCGCCCATGCGGAACCGAGCACGCCCATGGCCGGAAAACCGAAGTGACCGAAGATCCACGCGTAGTTGAGCGTCACGTTCAGAAGATTCGCAGCCACGATCGTCACGACGATCGCCTTCATCCGGTGATGGGCCTGCAAGGTCTGGCGCAGCACGACGAAGGCGTAGAACGGGAACACGGCCGGCAAGATTCGGTAGACGTAGGCCGCTACGTAGGGCACCAGCTCTCCCGGCTGGCGCACCAGCACGAGCATGGGCTCGACCAGCGCCATCGCCAGCGAAGTCGGCACGCTGAGCAGCAACGCCAGCAGCAGCCCGCGCTGCAGTCCCCGCGTGACCGCAAGCTCGTCTTTCGCGCCGAGCGCCTGAGCGACGATCGGATCCAGCGCCAGCAGCACGCCGAGGCCGAAGATCGAGACACCGAACATGAACAGGTTACCCAACGCCACGGCGGCGAGCGCCGTCGGCGAGACGTGACCGACCATCACGGTGTCCACGAGACCCATGATCATGATGCCGACTTGCGTGAGGACGATCGGGCTTGCCAGGCGCGCAAGCGCCGTCAGGTCCGCACGGCTCGGAGCGTATTTGAGATACGTGGTAGACATACGCGTCTCATACCGGATTCCGCCGGCATGCACGGAAGAGCTAAACGAACGGCACAGGTCTAGCGCTACTCGTGCGCGATGGGCCTATCCGTGAACAGATAGTCTCTGAGCTCCTTATCGAAGCGCGGATCGCGGCGGCGAATCCATTCGAGCACCATCGCAGCATGCTCCTTTTCCTCGTCGCGGTTGTGCGCCAGGATCGCTCTGAGCTCACGATCCTTGCATGCGCTGACGCGCTGGTTATACCAGTCGACCGCTTCGAGCTCCTCCATGAGCGAGCTGATGGCGCGATGCATGTCACGCGTCTCATCGCTGATCTCATCGATAGGCTCGTGGTACCCTTCGTTCGCCATTTCTCTACTCCGTGCGCAACATGGGCTCAAGGCCGGGGCCGAAGACGCGCCGGGGGCGGCGCGGCCCGCGGGGCGCAAACCATATACCCGCCCACGCGGCAATGGCAAGGCTCGGCGACCGGCATGAGATACGCTCATCATGGAGCGGAGTCGCCGGCGAGAGGCGGGGACCGGCGGGATTCGGAGATGAGAATGAAACATCAGCTGTTCGTGCTCGGGAGGCTCGCGATCTTGACTATCACCTTTGGCACTGCGCGGCTCGGTCTCGGCCAGGACCGCATGCCCGCGATCCCCGAGCAGAGCATGGCCCCTAGCCAACTCGCCGCGATCGAGGAGCTGCGCCGCGCCCGCGGCATCGAGGTCCGGGGCCCGTGGATCCCGCTGCTGCGCAGCCCGGAGCTCATGAACCGCGCCCGCACGATGGGCGACTACCTGCGCTACGGCAGCGCGCTGCCGCCGCGGCTCAGCGAGTTCTTGATATTGCTGACCGCGCGAGCATGGACGCAGCAATACGAATGGCAGGCGCACCGCGACGTCGCCGTCGAAGCCGGGATCGATGCCCGGACCGTCGAGGCGATCGCAGCCGGCCGGGTTCCGGAGCCCATGGACGATGAGCAGGCGGCGCTTCACGCGCTGTTTACCGAGCTTCATCACGACCGTGCGGTCAGCGACACGACCTACGAGCGGGCTCTGTCGCTCGTGGGCGAGCGCGGTATCGTCGATGCCGTCGGCATCATCGGCTACTACACGCTGCTCGCGATGGTCATGAACACGGCCCGCACGGCGCTACCTGCGGGCGCGGAGCCGGAGCTGGAATCCCTTCCCTGACAGGCACCCTGCTGTAGTAAACTTCTCGAGTCGAAGAACAAGACCTGGCGGCGCGGGGGGAGAACTATGAAACGCTTGGTGCTACTCATCGTGCTCGCGCTTGCGGCCTCGACCGTGACGGCCGAAGTCGTGCGCATCGAGATCGACCACCACTCCGATGTGCTCGGCGGCCGCGCTTTCGGGCTCGCGGGGAGCTACGAGCAATACATCGGCACGATGCATTTCGAGGCCGCCCCCGACAACCCGGCGAACCAAGTCGTCGTCGACATCGAGCACGCGCCGACGAACGCCGCCGGTCGGGTCGAGCACTCGGCGAACTTCACGCTCATCAAGCCCAAAGACCCCCGGCTCGGCAACGGCACGCTGCTGTTCGGCACGTCGAACCGCGGCAGCCGCCGGCTGCTGACCTTTTTCAATCATGCCCACGCTCCGGGGGAAACCTGGGATGCGCCGGTTCCACAGACCGAGGAGAACTACGGCGACGGCTTCTTGATGAGCAACGGCTTTACCTTGCTCTGGGTCGGGTGGCAGTTCGACGTACCGCTGAGCCGAGAAGGCGCCTCGCGAAGCTTCGTGCCGCAAACCGTCGACGACGGCGACCCCATAGAAGGCCTGGTACGCAGCGACTTCGTCGTCACGCGCCCGCTGTTCGACCGGACGCTCGCGGACCGCAACCACATCCCCTATCCCGTATCCGACCCCGCGGCGCCCGAGAACGTCCTGACGGTCCGGGATACGCGCGAGGGCCAGCGCCGGACGATCCCGCGCGGCCAATGGGATTTCGCGCGCCTGGAGAACGGCCGCAAAGTCGCCGACCCGACGCGAATCTACTTGGCGTCGGGCTTCGAGCCGCACAAGATCTACGAGGTCGTCTACAAGGCCGAGAACCCGCAGGTCATCGGCCTTGGGCTCGCAGGCGTTCGCGACGCGGTCTCCCTGCTCAAGTACGGATCCTCGGACGAGCTCAACGTTCCGGCCGGCGCGATCGAGCGCGCGATCGGCTTCGGGCTGTCGCAGCCCGGCCGCACCTTGCGGACGTTCCTCTACCAGGGCTTCAACGCCGACGAGCAGCAACGCAAGGTTTTCGACGGCATCATGGCGCATATCGCCGGGCCCGCGCGCGGCAGCTTCAACCTGCGTTTCGGGCAAGCCTCGCGCGACGCGCACCCCTATCTCAACTTCTACTACCCGACCGACATTTTTCCGTTCACCGACGTCGAGCAGACCGATCCGCTCACCGGCAGGTCGGGAGGCATGTTGAGCGACGTGCCCGAAGCCTTCATGCCGAAGGTATTCAACAGCTTCTCGTCTTATGAGTACTGGGGACGGGCCGCCTCGTTGCTGCATACGACGATCGACGGCCGGCACGACGCGCCGATGATGGAGAACGCGCGCGTTTACCATTTCGCCGGCGCGCAACATCTTCCGGATCCGTTCCCGCCGCCCGTCGAAAACGGCCAGCAGCCCAACAATCCCAACGACTTCTCCTGGATGATGCGGGCGCTGCTGCTGGCGATGAACCGCTGGGTCACGGACGGCACGCCGGCGCCGCCGAGCCGTTTCCCTAGCGTCGAGAACGGCGAGCTCGTTCGCGCCGAGAACGTCAAGTGGCCGCGGATCCCGGGGGTGGCGTTTCCGGAAGTTCCGCACCTCGCCTATCGCGTCGACTACGGTCCGCTGTTCGAGTCCGAGGGCATCATCACCAAGGAGCCGCCCGACGTGGGCGAGCCCTATCCGATACTCGTGCCGCAGGTCGATGCGGACGGCAACGAGCTCGCGGCGCTGAGGATGCCGGAGCTGATCGCGCCGCTTGCGACCTACACGGGCTGGAACCTCTACAACGACGACCACGGTCCCACCGACGTGATTTCGCACATGTCGGGCTCCTACATCCCGTTTCCGAGGACCCGTGCGGACCGCGAGCGCTCCAACGATCCGCGCCTGTCGATCGAGGAGCGCTACGACAGCCGCGCGCAGTACCTCGGGCTCGTCGCGGACGCCGCCTTGCAGCTGATCGGCCAGGGTTATCTGCTGGACCAGGACCTTCCTGAGATACTCGAGGCGGCCGCGTCGCACTGGGACTACGAAACCGCGCCTCGCTGAGCCGAATCGAGAGGCATTTGGGGAGACTAAGGTGAATAAGAAAACCTTCGCACGTCTGGCTCTGGGACTATTGTTGACGGCGCTCGCGCAATCCGCGCCGGCGCAAAGCTGGGGCCCGCGCAGCCTCGAGGAGCTCAAGGCGGAAACGCTCGAGCGGGCCCGCCATGCGGAGGGGCCCATCGGCGAGGTCAAGATGCAGGACGCCGAGAGAGCGATGGCGAACCTGCACAGCCTCGAGCGTGACGACTGGGCGCGCGTCTGGGGCGAGATCGGTGAGGAGTACTTCGCGGCGGCGAACGCCGCGGCGTCGAAAGACGCGGCGCGCGAGGCGTATTTCTACGCCTGGCGCTACTTCGACGTCGGCCGCTGGCCGACCGAGAAGCACTCGCCCGGGAAACGTCACGCGTATGAGCGCGGCCTCGAGGCGTTCACGGCCTACGGGGCGCTGCTCGACCCACCCGTCGAAACCGTCCGCATACCGTTCGAAGACAGCGAGATCGTAGCTTACCTGCGGATCCCCGAGGTCTCGGGCCGGGCGCCGTTGGTGTTCGGTATGAACGGCCTGGATTCACGCAAAGAGGGCGTCATGGCCGGCTCTCAGAACTACATCGACCACGGCGTCGCCGCGTTCGCGATCGACATGCCGGGCACGGGGCAAGCGCCGCTGCTCATCGACGTGGGATCGGAGCGCATGCTCTCGGCCGCGCTCGACTACTTGCAGACGCGCCCGGAAATCGACGCCTCGCGCATCGTCGTTCAGAGCCGAAGCTGGAGCGGCTACTGGGCCGCAGTGCTCGCCTACACCGAGCGGGACCGGATCCTCGGCGCGGCCGTCCACGGTGTCGGCGTGCACCACTACTACCAGCCCGAGTGGCAAAAGGTCGCCGTCAACAGCCTCGAGTATCTGTTCGACCTGTTCCCGGCGCGATCCGTGGTCTATGGCGTCGATACGATGGAGGATTTTCTCGCCTACGGCCCGCGTCTATCGTTGGTGGAGCGCGGGCTCATCGACCAGCCCTCGGCGCCGATGCTGCTCGTCAACGGCGAGCAGGACACGCAGCAACCGATTGCCGATCTCTATCTCATGATGAAGCACGGCGACCCGAAGACGGCCTGGGTCAATCCCGCCGGCGGCCACATGGGTCGCTCGGAGGAATGGTCCGGCGGCCGAATTCAACGCGAGGTGGTCCAACCCTGGCTCATGCGGCAGCTCGGCGTCGAGCCCAAGCGGCACTAGTCGATCTATGAAGACGGAGAGGTTGGCCGGCGTCGTTCTATCCGCGCTCGCGCTGAGCGCGTGCGCCGCCGCGGGCGGTTCCTCGACGGGCTCCCGGGCGACTTTTGAGAGTTACGATGATTGCTTTTTCGCGAGAACGCTCTCCGATTGGCGGCCGCTCGACTCGAGGAACCTGCTTGTTTTTGCCGCCGGCAGGCAGCCTTACCACGTGCAGCTGGCGACGCCGAGCAGGAGCCTGAACTTCGAGGACGCGATCGGCTTCTACGACCGCGACGGCCGGATCTGCCCCTATGGCGGTGACGCCGTCGTCGTCAACGGACTGATTCCGGACCGCATCCCGATCGCTTCGATTCGGCGGCTGTCGGAGGGAGAGCTCGAAGCGCTCTATGCCGAGTTCGGCATCCGCCGGCCGGTCGTCATCGACGCGGCGGACGCCGGCGCCGACCCCACCGCTCCTGAGAGCTCGAACTGAGCGGAAACGGCATCGGCGGCGCGCGCCGGCGCCCATGGCCGGGCGCGGCATCGCTCGCCGATCAATAGGTATAACCGTAAGCGTACGGGTCATCGGCGGGCGGAACGACCTCGTAGCTCGACTGTAGCAGCGCCACGAGATCGATGAGCTGCTGGACGGTCATGACGTCGTTGAGCACCGGCATGAGGGATTCGCCGTCGCGGCTCACCTGCTCGGCGGGGAAACCCGCGATCAGCCGGTGCGTCGGGTTGATGATCGAGGTAACCAGATCGCCATAGGTTCGCACGCGCCTCGAGGCGCCGCCGAGCACCACCGCTACGGGCGCCGTGCCGAAGAACTGCGGCAAATCGACACCGTTTATCCGGTGGCAGCCATGGCATTGGAGCTCGACGAACGCCGCCCGGCCAGCCTCCACGTCGCCGTCGGGCAACCGGAATCCGAGCGCGGAGCGCGGGGTCGGGCCGCACCCGAGCAATGCCATGCCACACAGGATACTCACCGCGGCGCGAATCATCTCGGTCCTCCCCCACCGTGCCTTCCGATGCGAATAATAGCGCCTCGGTGACGGAAAGCGACGGCCGCCGCTATTCGGAGGGAGCATTCGTCTGCAGCAGCGCGAGCAGCCCGCGAAGCAGATGCGCGGGCCTGGGTGGACACCCGTGGATGTGCAGATCGACGGGAACGACGCGGGAAACTCCGCCTTCGACGGCGTAGCTGCCGGCGAAGACTCCGCCGTCGATCGCACAGTCGCCGACGGCGACCACCCACTTCGGGTCCGGCGTCGCCGCGTATGTCCGCGCGAGCGCCTCGCGCATGTTCTTCGTCACCGGGCCTGTGACGAGCAGCACGTCTGCGTGTCTCGGCGAGGCGACGAAGCGGATTCCGAAGCGCTCGAGGTCGTAGAACGCGTTGTTGAGCGCGTGAATCTCGAGCTCGCAGCCGTTGCAGGAGCCCGCGTCGACCTCTCGAATCGCGAGACTTCGGCCGAGGCGTCGACGCGCCGTGCGCTCGAGCGCGGCCGCGAGCTCCGCGAGCGCCTCATCGTCGGCCGGAGGAGCGGGCTCGGTCAGCGGTGCACGGATTACGCTATTGAACAGTAGCTTACGCATGACGATCCTCCTCAGAGATCCTGGCCCGAATAGGAACAGTTGAACGACTTGTTGCATAGCGGAAAGTCGGCGACGATGTTGCCCTCGATCGCGGCCTCGAGCAGCGGCCACTGAAACCACGACGGGTCGCGCAAGTGACAACGTGATACCGTTGCGTCCTGCGCGAGACTCAACCATATCAGCACGTCGCCGCGAAACCCTTCGATCAGCGCCATGCCTTCGCCGCTGCAGCGCGGAAGATCTACTCGTACGGCGCCGGACGGGAGTCGCTCAAGGATCTGATCGATGATCGCAAGACTCTGCTCGATCTCTCGGATTCGAATCCAAACGCGCGCGTTGACGTCGCCTTGATCCAGGACAGGTATAGACAGCTCGAGATCGTGGTACGGCGGATAACCCGGCGTGCGGCGTGCGTCGAAGCTGCGTCCCGATGCGCGCCCGACATAGCCGCCGGCCGCATATTGTCGAGCGAGCTCGTGCTTCAACACGCCGGTCCCGACGGTTCGGTCCTGCAACGACGCCGTATTGTCGTAGAGCTCGATGAGCCCTGGAAAGCGATGCCGGATCTCAGCAAGAAGTTCGCGGATCGTCTGCTCGCTGCGCGCGTCGATGTCGACGATGACGCCGCCAGGCACGATCAGATCGCGCATGAGCCGATGACCGAAGCAAGCGTCCGCGGCGCGAAGCACGCGCTCGCGCAAGATCCCGCAATGTGTATGCATGAGCGTAAAGGCCGCATCGTTGCAGATGGCGCCGATATCGCCCAAGTGATTCGCCAGACGTTCCAGCTCGGCCATCAGTGCACGCAACCAGTGAGCGCGCGACGGGGCCTCGATGCCAAGGGCCGCTTCAGCGGCACGCGCGAACGCCAGCGCATAGGCGGCCGTGCTGTCGCCCGAGCAGCGGCCCGCGAGCACCGCCCCGCGGTCAAGGTCGGCGCCGATCATGAGGCGCTCAATGCCTTTATGCACATACCCTAAACGCGCCTCGAGACGTACAACCGTTTCCCCGTTTGCCGAAAAGCGAAAATGCCCGGGCTCGATGATGCCCGCATGCACAGGCCCGACCGGAATCTCGTGCAGGCTTTCTCCTTCGGCGGGCAAGAATCTGTAATACGGGCCCGAGGTCGTTGCGTTGCCGTCACTTCCGAGAGTGCGTCCGCCTGCGACCGGGCTTCGGCTGCCCCAGCGACCGTGATCGAGCCAAGGGCGTGTGTCCGCCAGGCCTCGCGGCTCCAGTCCCCAGAGATCGCGGATCGCTCGCTCGAGCCGCAACGCCGGCGGATGATGCTGGCCCAGGGATGGAAAGGCTCCCTCGTTGCAATCGAAACTAAGGACCGCGATCGCGTCGCCGTCGAGCACCGCGGCGTGCACTACGGCGTTGCCGGCCCACAGTCCGAGCAGGCTCCAGTGGCCGGCGGCAAGCCGGTCCGAGGCGAGCCGCCAGGTTTCCTCATCGACGCCGATTCGCGGCCATGGACGATGCCGCTCCGCGTGCGGGCTTCGATTGATCAGACTGAGCAGTGCAGACATGATTTCGGAGCTCGAATCATCCGAGCAGGCTTGCGACGTGCTGAAACCAGGCCACGAGCGGAGCGGGCAGGAAAATGCCGGCCACGAGCACGAGGCCCAGATGCGCGAACATCGGGGCGTAGGAAGCTTTCGCCGGCGCCGTGCTGCCGCGTGGTTCGCCGAAAGCGAGCCCGTTGAGGCGCGCCAACAATGCGCCGAGGGCGACGATCAAGCCGAGCACGAGTGGCACCGCCAGCCATGGTGCACGCGCAAACGTGGAAGTCACGATCAGAAACTCGGTCATGAAAATCCCGAGCGGCGGCAATCCGACAATCGCAATGACACCGAGTGTGAGACCCCAACCGAGCCATGGGTGCGTGACCGTCAGACCCCCGATATCCGCGATCTTTTGCGTTCCTTTCACTTGTGCGATGTGCCCTACGGCGAAAAAGATGGCGGACTTCGTCAGGCTGTGCATCACCATGTGCAGAAGACCGGCAAAGTTGGCGAGCGGCCCGCCGATGCCGAAAGCGAAGGCGATGATCCCCATGTGCTCGATCGATGAGTAGGCGAACAGACGCTTCACGTCGCCTCGGCGGTAGAGCATGAAGGAGGCAAAAATCAGAGACGTGAGACCCATCGTAATCAGCAGTGGGCCCGGCGCGATCGCGCCGGCGTTGCCGGCGAGCAGCATCTTGAAACGCAGCACGGCATAGAGCGCGACATTGAGCAGCAACCCGGAAAGCACCGCAGAAATCGGTGTCGGGCCTTCGGCATGTGCATCGGGCAGCCAGGCATGCAGCGGAGCGAGCCCGACCTTGGTCCCGTACCCCAGCAACAGGAACACGAACGCGACGTTGAGCAACGCGGGATCGAATTCCGCGACGCGCTCAATCAGCACGGTCCAGACCATGCCGTTCAGGCCTTCACCGACGACGGGTTGCGCCGCCAGGTAGACGAGGATGGTGCCGAATAGCGCCAGCGCAATGCCCACGCTGCCCAATATGAAGTACTTCCAGGCAGCCTCGAGCGCTTCATGCGTACGGTAGATGCCAACCATCAAGACCGTCGTGAGCGTCGCGAGCTCGATCGCTACCCACATCAAGCCGATGTTGTTCGCAACGAGCGCCAGGTTCATTGCGAATATCAACACTTGATACATGGCATGGTAGAACCGCAGGTAAAGCGGCGTGAGCTTGCCGATCGCAAGCTCGTGACCGATGTAGCTCGCGCTGAACACGCTCGTCGTGAAGGCCACGAACGTGTTCAGCACGACGAAAACGATATTGAAGTCGTCGACGAACAGATAGGAGCCGGGAACGCCCGGTTCGACGACAAACAGCGACAGCGCGGCCACCAGCGTCAGCAGCGACGCGACTACGCTCAGCTGCGACGTCAGCCGATATCCCGGCAACAACGCGAGCAGCGCGGCCGCACAGACCGGGATCAACAGGATCAGCGCCACCGGATCGATCATGAGAATCCTCACAAACGTTCTCCGCGATGCTGGTCGAGCACATGCACGTCCACGCTGTCGAAGCGCTCGCGAATACGAAACAGGAAGATGCCGATGACCACGAAGGCGATCAATATCGAAAACGCGACGCTGAACTCGACAACCAGGGGCATGCCCCTCGCACCGGTGGCGGCCAGCACCAGACCATTCTCCAGCGACATGAATCCGACAACCTGGCTCACGGCATTGCGCCGCGACACCATGAGCAGCAAGCCGAGCAGAATGACCGCCAGCGCAAACGCGAGATCTTGGCGCGCCAGAGGATCGGCCTCCGCCGTGACCTGCAACATTACGACCATCGATAGCGCGACGAGCGCGATGCCGGCCAGCATCGTCAACCCGATACCGCCCACGGTTTCTATCTCACGATGAATGCCGAGGCGCTGAATGATCCGGTGGAGCGCGACGGGGATGACGATCGCCTTGAAAACGAGCGCGATTGCGGCCGTTATGTACAAGTGCGGCGCATCTTGAATGAACGCTTGCCACGCGACGGAGCATGCAAGCATGAAGGCGTGCAGAGCAAAAGTGTTCAACAGCGCATAGAGGCGGTCCTGGTAGAGCTGAATGAAGCTGATCAGCACGAGGCTCGCCGCAAGCATATGCGCGATCTCGAACACCAAGCCGTTCACTAAAGACTCCTCGACAGGAATAGTAGAAGCGTGCCCAGCAATCCGAGCATGAGTGCCGCCCCGAGGAACTCGGGTACGCGAAACACGCGCATCTTGGCGACGATGATCTCGAAAAGCGCCAGCAGCGTCCCGCCCGCTGCGAGCTTGCCGAGATAGCTCGTGAGCCCGACCGCAAAGGCGGCCGGGCCCATGCTCGGCGTCGCAAGCCCCCAAGGTGCAAACAGGCATGCGAGTAAGGACAGATAGAGCAGCAGCTTCATCGAGGCGGCGAGCTCGATCATCGCGAGATGGCGGCCCGAGTATTCGAGCACCATGGCTTCGTGAACCATCGTCAACTCTAAATGCGTTGCCGGATTGTCGACCGGAATTCGGCCATTCTCGGCAATGCCGACCATGACCAGCGCGATCAGCGCCAAACCGACGGAGACCCGTAAGCCGGCTTCGGGCGACGCCATGAACTCCGCGACGTAGGATAACTGTGTCGAGCCCGCGACGAGCGCGAGCGTGAAAACAATGAGCAGCATGGCCGGCTCCGCGATCGAAGCGATCATCACTTCGCGGCTCGATCCGATGCCGCCGAAGCTCGTGCCTACGTCGAGACCCGCGAGCGCGAGGAAGAACCGGGCGCTCCCGAGCAAGGCGATGATCGCGATGAGATCGGCCGTCCAGCTGAACATGAGGCCGGACGCGAAGGTCGGCACGAGAGAAGCGGCGACCCATGTGACGGCAAAAATCAGGTAGGGAGTGACGCGGAATAGCCACGAAGCGTTTTCGGCGAGGACAACCTCCTTGCGCAATAAACGATACAGATCCCGATAAGGCTGTATGACCGATGGACCGCGCCGGCGCTGCAGACGCGCTTTGATCTTGCGGACGAAACCCGTGAGCAACGGTGCCGCCAGCAGCACGAGCGCCATCTGCAGGCCATGCACGAGAAGTCCGGCGATTAGAGCCATATTGCGATGACCAGCAGCAGCGTGACGAGCGTGAGGAATACCAGACCCAAGTAGCGACGAATCGTCAGAAACTGAAAATGGTTGAGGCGCGTTGCGGTGGCGCTCACGACACCCGCGATCGGCAGATAGAACGCCTCCCAAACGAGGTCGCGCAGCTCCACGTGGAGGCGGGCTGGCCGCGGATCGCCGGGCGGCGGCAGCTCCACCTGCTCGCGTGCGCGAAAGACGAGCGTGCCGAACACGCGGCGGATTGGTTGTGCGAAGCTGCCGGCCGTGTACTGTGTCCGCGTGCTCGAATCGGGAAAACCGCAATCCCACGCCGGCGCGCGGCGCAGCGCCCGCGACGCGAAGCGATGAACCACCAGGGCCGCGAACGAGGCGGAAAATGCGACGAACACGAAAACGAGCAGGCCGTTGTACGAGCTTCGTGCCTCGGCGATGGGCACGATCGAGAGCCACGCGATGTCTGCTTGTGCGGGCATGCGCTCGCCGACCATCGACACGGTAACCGGCGCGAGGGCGTCGATCACGAAGCCGGGCAGTATGCCCGCAAGCAGACAGAGGCTTGCGAGACCGAACATGGCCGTGAGCGAAAAGCGATCCACTTCGCCTGCGGTCTCGGCGGCCGAGGACCGAGGCCGGCCCAGAAAGGTGATTCCGAAAGCCTTCACGAAGCAGGCCGCGGCAAGAGCAGCGGAAAGCGCGAGCAACCCACCGACGGCCGGAACCATGAATTTCAATCCCCACTGTGGCAGCTCAGGGCTCTGCAAGATCGCCTGGAACGTCAACCATTCCGAAGCGAAGCCGTTCAGCGGCGGGAGCGCGGAGATCGCGACGCACCCGACGAGAAACGTAAAGCTCGTGTATGGCATACGCCGAATGAGGCCGCCGAGCAACTCCATGTCGCGCTGGCCCGTCGACGTCAAGACGGCACCGGCGCCGAAAAACAGCAAGCTCTTGAATAGCGAGTGATTGAGCACGTGAAACAAGGCGGCGGTCAGCGCGAGCGCCGCCGCCGCCCTCATGCCGTTCGCCTGAAATGCGAGCGCGAGCCCGAGGCCGATGAAAATGATGCCGATGTTCTCGACCGTATGATAGGCCAGCAACCGCTTGAGATCGTGCTGCATCAGCGCGTAGAGCACGCCGAGCACGGACGTGCCGCCGCCGATGAAGAGCACGACTATGCTCTGCCACCAGCCGGATCCGTCGAGCAGGTCGAACGCGACGCGCACAAAAGCATAGACCGCGACTTTGGTCATGACCCCGCTCATGAGCGCCGAGACGTGGCTTGGTGCGGCCGGATGCGCCAGCGGCAACCAGACGTGCAGGGGCACGAGGCCGGCTTTCGAGCCCGCCCCGATCAGAACGAGCATCAGCGCAAGCGTATTCACGAACGGCGTCTGGGCGCTCTCGCGTATCGCTGCGAATCCATAGGCCCCATCGGGCCCTGCCAGCAGCCCGAATGCGAGGAGCAGAGTCAGCGTGCCGAAGCTCGCCATCACGAGATAAATGTAGGCGGCGCGTACGTTCTCCTCGATGCGGTGATGAGCCATGACCAGCGCCCAGGAGGCCAGCGACATGAATTCCCAGCACAGAAGAAAGGTGAAAGCGTCGTCGGCGAGCACGACGAGATTCATCCCCGCAAGGAATGCCGGGAAGAAGGGCAGAACACGTCCCGGGAACGGCTCGTGCGCGCCGTAGCCGAGCGCGTAGAGACTCGCGCTTACGCCGCCGAGATTGACGACGGCGAGAAACAGCGCGGCGAGGGCGTCCAATCTGAAATGGGCGCCGAGCCACGGCAATCCGAGCGGCAGAGTCAAGGTCGTGGGGGAGGATAGGCCGACGAAATGCGCGAGCGCCGCTGCGAGCACGATTGCCGATGCCACGAGGCTTGCGCCATAGACGATAGTCGACGCCCCGGCGCGTCGTGCGATCCCTACCGCGAGCACTGCAGCGCCGAGAAGGACGCCAACACAGGACAGCCCCACGGTCACTAACTGCATCCGTGCATCGCTCCAGCCGCTACCTTAGAAGTCGCACGCCGCGTCCACCGGCCTTGCTCTCCGCGCCTTCGCCGATGAGCTCTATCCCAGCGGCATTGAGCGCCTCGATCACCTTCACGAGCGATTCGACGTTGCCTCGGATCACGCCGTCGCTTGCTTCCATGCGCTGAATGGTCGGCACGGACAAGCTGGCCGCTTCGGCGAGCGCGCGTTGGTCGATTCCAAGCAGAGCCCGGGCGGCTCGCAATTGTGTGCTCGTGATCAAGACCCCGTCCATGCATCCGTCAAAGGTGGATTAGCATGTTTCACGCATCTTATAGGATATATAAAACACGTGTAAAGATGTTAGACATATCATTAACCCGGTCCCAGGGTTGTTGAGAGGTGGTGTCCGGCCTACGCCCTGCTCGGCTTCAGCACCTGCCGCGTGAAGCGAAGCTAGACGCGCCGAGCTCGGATCTTGCGAGCGACGCAGACCAGGGATGCGCCGCTCGCAGCGGCGCCGGCGATCAAAGCGTGAAGCGGAAGCCGAACTTTCCGGTCCAGGAGTATTCCTCGTACTGCCGCAACCGGTCGGCTCCGGGTCCGCGCTGGAACGCGACGTAGGGCTCGTCGCCGAGATTGACGAACTCGGCATAGAGCTGGAACCGGTCGTCGATCTGGAACTTGGCGCTGATGTCGGTCTGCAAGTGATCCTTGACGTAGCGGTCCTCCTCGGGATCTTCGCCGAGCTCGTCGAGATACTCGTCCCGGTAGGTCATCGCCAGGCGCAGGCTGAAGCGGCCTTTCTCGTAGCCCAACATCGCGTTGTAGGTATGCTCCGACGCGAAGGGTAATGGAATGGTGCGACCGGCGACGGTGCCTTCGGCGTCGGTGTAGGTGTAGTTGAAGCCGAGCACGATACCGTCGAACGGCGGGCTCAAGGACGTGAGCGCGTGCTGGTAGCCGAACTCCAAGCCCGTGACCGTGGCTTCATCGCCGTTGATGGGGATTGTCGCCTGATCGGCGAAAATTCCGAGAAAGGTCACGTCCTCGAACGCGGCCACGACGATGAAGTCGTCGATCTTCTTGTGGAAGAGACCTGCTTGAACCACGGCGCTGTCCGAGAAGTACCACTCGGCGGAGAGATCCAGGTTGGTCGCCTCGTAGGGCGTCAGGTCGGGGTTGCCGAACTCGCCCTCGCGCTCGCCGTCGTCCGCCTCTTCCACCTGGAAGCGCGGCGCGAGATTGCCGATGTTCGGCCTAACCAGGCTCTGGAACAGGCCGGCGCGCAGCACGACGTCGTCACGCAGCTCATAACGCAGGTTGAAGCTCGGCAGCCAGTGATCGTAATCGCGATCGAAGCTCACGGGCGTGACGAATACCATACCCTCGTCCAGCGGCACGCCCTCCCTGATTGCGCCCTCTTCCACGAGCTCGATCTCGTTGCCGGAAATGGTGTTGTCGGTCTGCTCGTAGCGCACGCCGTAGATCATGCGCATGCGGTCGTTGTCGTATCTCCCCATGACGTAAGCCGCGGTGATGTCCTCATCGACGGTAAAGTCCTCGGCGCTCGAATCGAAATCGCTGTCGACGTCGTTCCTGGAAAAATCGGCCAGATTCGCATTGATAAAGCCGCGAAGAGCGGCGGGATCGGGCAACGGGTCGATCGTCGCCAGCCCGTAGGTCTGCCGCCCAAGCACGTCAGCGAGCGTGAAATCGAAGTCCTCGAAGAAATCGGCGGTCTTGTTGAACGTCTTCTCGCGCATGCGCGCCTTGCCGCCGAGCTGGAGCTCGAAGGTGCCGCGATCGAGCACGAACTCGCGCGTGACGTCGAGCTTGAGCGTCGTTTCCTCGTCCTCGGACAGGCTCAAGGTCGTGCGCTCGATCTCGTCGAACTCGTACTCTGCGGGATCGAGAAACACGGCTTCCGTACCCGGCGAGACGCTAAACCGCGGCAGGCTCAGATTGCTGTAGTCGAAACTGAGGTCCAGCTCACCGGGATCCTCGAAGCCTCGCTCGAAAGTCGTCGGATCGAAAGAGCCGTTCTCTTTCTCTTCCGCCTGCGAGAGCGAGGCCTGATAGTTGAACGTCCAGGGGCCGGAGAAGGTTTCGCCGCCGAAGACGAGCGAGCTGATCGTTTGCTCCTCGAATCGATCCTTCATGTCGCGGATCACGGCGATCTCGCCGTCGTCGGACAAGAACTGCGCGGTGTTGCCGCCGCCGGCCGACGGTTCCTCGTCCATCTCGAAGATCAAGCGGCCCCGGTACTCCTGGTCCTCGAACTCGCTGTGCAGCAAGCGCGCGAACAAGGTCGTCTCGTCGCTCGCGAGGAAATCCAAAGCGAGCGACAACCCGGCACGGCTGCGCGTGACGTCGTAGTCCCTGTATTCGACCGTGTCGGCGAACACGATCCCGCCGTCGGTTTCTCCCCAGCCTTCCGATTCGATGTTGTCCGTTGAGAACTCGCGGTCGTAGTACGACAGACCGCCGGCGATGCCGAAGCGCTCGTCGAGTATGGTCGAGAAGTTGAGGCTGCCTTTCGGCGAAGACTCCTCGGCGAGATCGTTGTAGGAGCTCTCGAGCGAAACGCCGAAGTACGGCTCGCGCCTGTCGAGCGCGCTCGCCGTGTTGATCTCGATGGAGGCGCCTATCGTGTCGCCATCCATGTCCGGCGTCAGCGATTTCTTTATCTCGATCGATTCGATGAGCTCCGTCGGCAGCACGTCGAGCGCGACCGAGCGAATGTCCGATTCCGGCGCCGGGACTCTGGCGCCGTTGATCGATGCCGCGTTCAGGTTCGGATCCAGGCCACGGACCGCGACGAAGCGGCCTTCGCCCTGGTCGTTGAGCACGTTGACGCCCGCGGCGCGGCGCAGCGCCTCGGCCACGTTCTGGTCGGGAAACTGTCCGACGTCGGTCTGAGTCAGCACGCTCTCGATCGTGTCGGAGGCACGCTGTCGCGACAGGGCGCTCGCGAGATTGGCGCGTTGGCCGACGACGATCATCGTCTCGTCGGCCTCCGGGCCAAGGCCGAAGTCGGCGCGCACCGTCTGCTCGCCGACGACTTGAACCTCTTGCTCCGACGGCGACGCGCCGACGTAGCTCACGACCACGGTATAACGTCCGGGCGCGACGTCGCCGAAGCGATAGCTGCCGTCCGATCCGGAAACGGTCGTGCGGCTCAACGCCGGGATGCGGACCTGCGCGCCCGGCAACGCCCGGACGCCCGAGCTGTCGCTGACGCCGCCGACGATCGTTCCCGCAAAAGCCGCAGATGTAATGAGGTTGCTCATGCATGCGGCGGCGAATAGAACGCCCCTGCCCGCGAGACGCGCAGATTGCTTCGACATGGATTTTCCCGTTTGGTTGAATGGAGGACTAAGGGCACTACCCTAGGCACGCGCTATGACAAAGTGATGTCATCAGTGTTTCTGATTCATGACGGGCCCGCCGATACGCGCATTCATCGTTTTGTAACCAAAGGTCTCTAGCGTTCGGCGTTTGGCGTCGGCGTGTGACGTCGTGGATACGGAGACCCGGAATGAATGCTCGAACGATTCTCGGCGCCCTTGCGGCCCTCGGAATGCAGCCGGCCTTCGCTCAAGCAGAAGCAGGAGCGAATACGCTCAGGTTTTCGATCGACGAAGATCGAGCGCTGCTCGTCGCGGAGCGCTCAGACGGCACGCGGCAAGAGTTCGGGCCGCTGGCCCATACGCTCGACGGTATCTGCTATTTCAGCGAAGCTGGAAGGACGCAGGTGTTTCTATCCGACGGCGACGGCGCGCTGCATCAGTACGTCGCCGACTCGAGCACGCTCCTGTACCTGCGCGCCGTCCATGCAAACCCCGACACCGAGGTCTGCGAGCTGGATCCAAGCGGCGAGTGGCTCTATTTTCTGGATCCCGCCACCGGCCTGTGGCGAACGCCGACCAGTCCGGAGCTCGAGCCGATGCTCACTCCCGTCGAGCTGTTCGCGCCCTGGGGCCGGCTCCCGGCCGGCACCGAGACGATCGCGCGACCACAGGGGCAGCTTCGCGACACGGATCGCTACCTCCCTACGGTCGTCGCGGACGCGGAAACGGCGGCCGTGCGCATGCACGGTGACGTGGCTGACGATCCTGCCGTGCTCGTCAATCCCATCGACGCCGCCCAAAGCCTGATTCTCGGCGCCGACAAGGCCGAAGGCCTGCGGGTCTATGGGCTCGACGGCCGCGAGCGCCAGTTTTTGGACATCGGCAGGCTCAACAACGTCGACGTCGCAATCGTCGGCGCCGGCGAGCGCAAAGGCATCGCGGTCGCGTCGAATCGCACTCACCGGCGCGTCGACGTTTTCGAGATCGACCTCGCGACCGCGGTCGTCTCGTTGATCGGCTCCTGGCCGCTCGAGCTCGGGGACCCGTACGGCATCTGCATGACCGGCGGCGAGCCGATCGAGGTCTTCGTCGGCGACACCGAAGGCCTGGTGCAGCGCTGGCGGCTCGATCTGCGGCGCCCGGATCTCGAGGCCGAGCTGGTCGAGGAGATTCGCTTTTCGTCGCAGACCGAAGGCTGCGACGTCGACGCGACCAACGGGATTCTCTATGTCGGGGAAGAAGACGTCGGCATCTGGCGCGTCCCGCTGGCAGCTCCGGCAGGGAAGGAGCTGCTGGTCCCGGTCGACGGCGAGAACCTGACCGCGGACGTCGAGGGCATCACGATGGTCGAGCGCGGCAGCGGCGACCCATGGCTGCTGGCATCGAGCCAGGGCGACGACAGCTATATCGTCGTCGATCCCGGCACCGGCGCTATCGAGCTCAAGTTCCGGATCGGGCTCAATCTCGAAGCGGCCGTCGACGGCGTGTCGGAGACCGACGGCATCGACCTCGTGACGCAGCCTCTGCCTGGATACCCGCGCGGGCTTTTGGTCGTACAGGACGGCCGCAACGTCGCGCCGCCGGCACCGCAGAACTTCAAGCTAGTCAGCTGGGCCAGCGTTGAATCGCTCATGCGCTGATTCCGGGCCGCTTCGGGCTTGCGGGACTGTGAAAACCCCCGGGCTCGGTGTAACGTCTCCCGAAAATACAAAGAAAGGGGATGCCGGTGGCTGGAAAGACACCCGGAACGATCGCGGCGGCGCTGCTGCTTTGCGCGGCAGCAGCCGGCCCTGGCTTCGGCCAAGGCGTGCCGCAGCGCACGATCAGCCACATCGGCGGCGGCGTCTACCGCGCGACCAACAACAACCACGGCACGGTATTTCTGGTCACCTCGGAAGGCATCGTGCTCGCCGATCCCCTGAGCCCCGATTTCGCGCTGTGGCTCAGGAACGAGCTCAATGTCCGCTTCGGCGCGCCCGTACGCTACGTCGTCTACAGCCATCACCATTGGGATCATGCGTCCGGCGGCAGCGTCTTCGCCGACACCGCCCGCTTCGTCGGCCACGCCAACATGCTCGAGCACTTGGCGATGCCGCCGGCCTCGACGGCGTTGGCCGAGGTCGTCGGGCAATACGCTCCGGTCGCGGCGCTGGATCTCGACGACAACGATCAGATCGACCGTGAAGAAGCGCGGGCCGGCGGCGTCGACAGCGTCAGATTCAGCGCCTTCGATGCCGATCAGAACGGGCTTTTGACCGGCGCCGAGGTCATGCGGGGCCCGGTAAGCCAGGTGCGTCCGCCGCAAATCACCTACACCGACGAGATCGAGATCTCCATCGGGGGCAAGCGCGTGCACATGCAATGGGTCGGCGAGATGAATCATTCCCTCGACTCCAGCCTGATCGCGTTTCCCGACGACGGCGTAATGTTCGTCGTCGACTACGTGACTTTCGGCCGCCTGCCCTACCGCGAGATGGACTACGAGCTGGGCCGTTTCGATGAATGGATGGAGAAGATCGCCGAGGCCGAGCGGCTCGCCGCGAGCTTCGAGCATGTCGCGACCGGCCACGGGCCGGTCGGCACGGCGGAAAACATCACCCAATGGCGCGAGTATTTCGAACAGCTGCGGGATGAGGTCGCCGCCGCCATCGCGGCGGGCAGAACGCTCGAGCAGATGCAGCAAGAAATCACGATGCCGGACTACAGGCACTGGGAAGGCCACGACTGGGTCGCCGAGAACGTGCTCGGCATGTACCATTTTTTGACGGATTGAATAAAGAAGGGAGGACAGCATGCGCGGGCTAGCTTTGTTTCTTGCAGGGGTGGCGGCCGGTGGGGCGATCCAGATGGCGGCCGCTCAGAGCCAGAATCGCGGCCTCGTCGGTCTCAATCATGTCGGCTTGACGGTGCCCGACATGGACGCCGCCGTCGCCTATTACACCGAGACCTTGGGTTTCCCGGAAGCGTTCAGAGCCGTCGACGACGCCGGCGAGCCGACGCTCGTCTACGTGCAGATCAGCCGCGATACCTTCGTGGAGCTCAACCGCGCCAACGGGCGGCCGGCGGGCATCAACCACCTCGGCATTCACGTCGAGGACGTCGAGGCCGCCGCCGCGATGTTCCGCGAGCGCGGCGCCGAGGTCACGCCGGTGCGCTCCGGCTCCACGCGAGCGCTATTGTCCGACGTCACGGATCTCAACGGCATTCGCATCGAGCTCGCCGAGCTCACGCCGGAATCCCTGCACCGAAGGGCCATGGACAACTGGCAATAGGTTCAAGGCAGGCCAAGACGCTCCAGCGCGGCGGGCATGGCGGCGGCATCGAGCCGATAACACTGTCTGCCGGCATCGTGATACCAGAAGTCGCCGCGCTCGCTCTCCGGCGCGGGCAGGCTGAAGCGCGCGCACAGCTCGTAGGCGTCCGACGACAGCCGCCTGTATTCATAGGCGTCGGACGTCTCGGGATCCTCGGGCAGCCGCGACATGATGCGGCCGTCGACGAGCGCCTCGAGCTCCTCCGGCAGCGCGTCGTTGCCCTGCCGATAGAGATCCAGCATCCGCACGAGCGAGCGCAGATCGGCCGTGCGTCGAAGATCGAATCGATGCAGGCGCTGCTCGGCGGGTGATCCCGCGAGCCAGAGACCGGCGAGCACCGCAACAGCGACGACGGCGAGCCCCAGGAACGCCGCGACGCGGTTGGGGTTCACCCGCCGAGAGCCTCTTCGTCGGCCTTGAGGCTCCAAAGGTAGTAGCCGAAGACGGCACCCGCGATCGCGGCGATCACGAGCACCTTCAAGAGAAATCTCACCGTCAGCTCGCCGCTCAGGAGGCTGTAGATCAACGAAATCAGGTCGCCGGTCAAGACACAGGCAGCCACCAGGAGCGTCAGATAAGTCAGCCATCTTCTGACTGACGAAGTGCGGCGAGTCGGATCGCGGACGATCTCCTTTGCAAGCCGTGACGCCAGCAACAGCAGTATCGGAAACGCCACGATCAGCGCCGCGACGGCACTGCGGATCCGGCTGTAGTAGTATCCTCGAACGTCGCTCAGCGACTCGTCCGGGAACGCCAGATTGATGAATTGAAACAACAGGCCGCCGAGATGGTAGGCGCTGACGTAGAGCATTCCGAACATCAACAGGTACAAAAAGGCGTCTCGCGCGGAGAGCTGCGCTTTCGGGCGAGGCACGGGAACCGCAAACGACACATCGGCGTAGTGCCCGAGGCCGTCGGAAATCTGATCTCTCGACCAGCCGGCCTCCTCCAAGGCCTTTTGGATCTCCGCTTTGGAGGCTCCCGTTGCCAAGGCCCGGTCGATGAATGCCGTCAGTCTCGCGTCCGCCATTGCCCCTCCTTCGATAACACGTGCGCGCGCAAGGCCGCGCAAAACGCGCGCCGAACCTCCTCAGAAATCGCGCGCAGGTCAAATGGAAAGGTAAGGTCGGCCCGCAACTGCGCGCACGCGCTCAAGTTTAGCGTTTCCGCTGGCTCTCACGGCGCGGTTTCGGCAAAGTCGCCGCCAAGGGCCTTGTAGAGGGCCGCCAGCGTGGTCGCTCTATCGGTGACAGCGACCGCGTATTGATCCTCGAGCTCGAGCTGGGTGCGCTCGGCATCGAGCACGGCCAGATAGTCCGACACGCCGTTGTCGAACCGTAGTCGCGCCAGGCTGCTTGCCGTTCGGCTCGCATCGACGGCCTCGGCAAGCGCCGCCGCGGTGAGCGTCGAGGCGCGATAGCCCGCGAGCCCGTTCTCGACCTCCTCGAGAGCCAGCAGCAGCGTTTCCTCGAAGACCGCGTAGGCGCGCTCGGCGCGCGCCTCGGCGGCGAGAACATTCTGGCGAATTCGCCCGAAATCGAGAATGCGCCACGACAAGAACGGCCCGATGCTCCAGCGCTCGGCTTCCGATGACCCGATGTCGTCGCGCTCGCTGCCGGTCCAGCCGAAATCACCGAGCAGCGTGAGCCTCGGGTAGAACTCGGCGGCCTGGATCCCGACGGCGGAGACGCTTTCCGCGAGCCGGCGCTCGGCCGCGAATACGTCGGGCCTGCGCCGGATCCAATCCTCGGGCGTGCCGACGGCTATCATCGACGGCATCGCGGGCAAATCACGCTCCGCAACCAGGCGCGCGCGCAATTGCTCCACCGGCTCGGCCGTGAGCGCCGAAAGCCGCTGCTCCGCGCGCGATATCGCGGCGCGCGTCTGCGGCAACAGCGCGGCGAGCGAGCGCTCCAAGGCCTCGGAGCGCGCGACGTCGAGCGCGGTCCCGCGGCCGGCGTCGAGCGACGCCTCGAGTATCTCGACGCTGTTGCCGAGGTTGTCGAGATTGCGTTGCTGAACGAGCAGGCGCTGCTGAGAGCCGCGCAGCGCGAAATAGGTCTGTGCGACCTCGGCGATGATGCTGAGCTGCGCGGCGCGCAGCGCAGCCGCATCCGCCTCGGTTCGCCGCAATATCGCCTCGTTCTCGCGGCGCAGGCTGCCGAACAGGTCGATTTCCCAGCTCATGTCGAAGCCGGCGCGGTAGACCTCGGTCGTGCCCTCCTCCGGAAAACCGAAGGGATCCTGAGCGCTTTGCTGACTACGCTGGTAGTCGACGCCGGTCCCCATCGTCGGGAACCAGCTGTAGATTCGCAGCCCGCTGAGCGCGCGCGTCTCGTTCAAGGTTGCCAGCGCCTGCGCAACGGTGGTGTTCTGCGCCAGCGCCAGCTCGATCAGCGCGTCGAGATCCGGGTCGCCGAAGCTTTGCCAGAGCTCGGCGGAAACCGCCGCATCGCTGTAGGGCCCGGCCGCCGATTCGACGAACTCGCCGGGCAGCTCCGTAGCCGGCTGCTCGTAGTCGGGTCCGGCGGCGCAAGCAGTCAGCAGAACCAGGACGCCGATCGGCGTCAACAGGCGGGCTCGATCACGCATGACCGGCTCCTTGGATAGCCCCGGTGCACCGCGTTACGAGCTTGCGAATCAGCACATAGAAAACCGGCGTGAAGAACAGGCCGAAGAACGTGACGCCGAGCATGCCGAAGAACACCGTGACGCCCATGGCGTGGCGAACCTCCGCGCCCGCGCCGTGGGCGAACACCAGCGGCATGACGCCGGCGATGAAGGCAAAGCTCGTCATCAATATCGGCCGCAGGCGCAGCCGGCAGGCTTCGAGCGCCGCCTCGACGATGCCGAGGCCTTTCTTCTCCAGATCGTGGGCGAACTCGACGATCAGGATCGCGTTCTTGCACGCAAGCCCCATGAGCACGACCAGGCCGATCTGCGTGAAGATATTGTTGTCCAAGAAGGTCGGCGGCACCGAGATCGGCGGCGGAGGAATCAGCCCCCAGCCGATCTGCAAGCCGAACCAGAACCCCATGATCGTATTCAGGACCCAGATCCCTCCGATGGCCGACAACAGGCACAGCGGCACGATCAGGATGATCGCCGCCGGCAGCGACCAGCTCTCGTAGAGCGCCGCCAGCACCAGGAACACCAGAATGATGCACAACGGAAAGATGAACAGCGCGGCGTTGCCCTGAGTGGCCTCCTGGTAGGTGAGCCCGGTCCATTCGATGCTCACGCCCTGAGGCAACACGTTGTCTGCGACGGCCTGCACCGCGCCCAGGGCCTCACCCGAGGACAACAGCGCCGGGTTGATACCCGCCGAAAGATCGGCCGCCGGATAACCGTTGTAGCGGATCACGGGGTCCGGCCCGAAGCCCTGCTTGACGTCCAGGACCGTCGTGATCGGCACCATGCGGCCGCTGTCGTTGCGTACCCGGATTCTCGAAAGATCGCTGACCTCGTCGCGGAACTCGGAATCGGCCTGCGCGTAAACGCTGTAGGTTCTGCCGAAAAGGTTGAAATCGTTGACGTAGGCCGAGCCCATGTACACCTGCAAGGCCTCGTAAACGTCGGTGAGCCGCAAGCCCTGATCCTTGGTTTTCTCCCGATTTACCTCGGCATCGAGCTGCGGGACGTTGGAGCTGAACGAGCTCAGCACCGAGAACGGATCGAATCCCGGCGTCTGGCTCAACGCGCCGACCATGGCCCAGACGTTGTTGTGAAGCTCACCGAAACCCAGGCCCACGCGGTCCTGAACGAACATCTCCACGCCCGACGAGTTGCCCAAGCCCAGCACCGGCGGCGGCATCAGCGCGAACGCCAGGCCTTCCTTGATGCTGCTGAACTGGCCCGACAAGCTCGCCGCGATTTCGGCCGCGCTGAGCTCTCGCTCGTCGGCCGGCGAGATGCCGAAGAACACCGTGCCGATGTTCGGCGTGTTGACGAAGTGCAAGGCGTTGAGCCCCGGAAACGCGACCGAGTTCTCGACGCCCGGCGTTTCCGCGGCCATGCGCGACATTTCCCGAATCGTCGCATCGGTGCGATCGATGGTCGCGCCTTCCGGCAGCAGCACGACGCCGAACAGATACTGCTTGTCCTGAATCGGTATGAACCCGGCAGGCACGGCACGGAAGCCGAGCACCGTCACGCCGATCAATACGACGTAGATCAAGCCCATCCGGCCGGCGTGACGGATGTTGCGGTTGACCCCCGACGAGTAGGCGTTCGCCCCGCTCTTGAACACGCGATTGAAGGGCCGGAACACCCAGCCGAAGCTTCCCTCGATGAGGTTCGCGAGCCAGTCGTTGGGCGCACCGCGCGGCTTCAGCAACGCGGCCGACAACGCCGGCGACAAGGTCAGCGAGTTGAGCCCCGAGATCAGCACTGAAACGGCAATCGTGACCGCAAACTGGCGGTAGAACTGCCCGGTGACGCCCTCAAGAAAGGCCAGCGGCACGAACACGCCCGACAGCACCAGCGAGATGGCCACAATGGGCCCGGAGACCTCCTCCATCGCGCTGTGCGCGGCGCGGCGCGGCGACTCACCCTCCTCTATATGCCGTTCGACGTTCTCGACCACGACGATGGCGTCGTCGACGACGATGCCGATCGCGAGCACAAGCCCGAACAAGGTCAAGACGTTGATCGAGAAGCCGAACAGCCACAGAAACGCGAAGGTGCCGATGATCGAAACCGGCACTGCGAGCAGCGGGATGATCGAAGCCCGCCAGGTTTGCAGGAACAGCACCACGACCAGCACGACCAAGGCCACGGCCTCGAGCAGGGTCGTGATGACGGAACGAATCGACTGGCGAACGAAGGTCGTCGGATCGTAGACGACGGACCATTCGACGCCGGCGGGAAAGTCTGCCGCAAGCTCGGCCATCGCCTCGCGCACGGCATCGGACAGCTCGATGGAGTTCGCGCCGGGCGCTTCGAATATGGCGATCGCGGCAGCCTGCTCGTTGTTCAGCAACGAGCGCAGCGAATAACCTTGCGCACCCAGCTCGACCCGAGCCACGTCCTCGAGCCGGGTGATCGCGCCGTCGGCCGCCGTCTTGATGACGATGTCCTCGAACTCCTCGACCGACTGCAAGCGTCCCTGCGCGTTGATCGATATCTGCAAGGTGCTCTCGCCGTGCTGCGGCGGGCCGCCGATCACGCCGGCGGAAACTTGAACGTTCTGCTCGCGAATCGCCCCGATGATGTCGCCGGCGGTCAGATCGCGCGCCGAGGCCTTCTCAGGGTCGAGCCAAACGCGCATCGCATAGTTGCCGGAGCCGAACACGAAGGCCTGCCCCACACCCTGAAGTCGAGCGAGCTCGTCGCGCACGCGCAGCGTGGCGTAATTGGCCAGGTACAAGCTGTCGTATTCACCCGTGGGCGAGCGCAAATGAACGACCATCGTCAAGGTCGGCGATGATTTCTGGGTGATCACGCCAAGGGCGCGAACAGCCTCGGGAAGCCGCGGCAAGGCCTGCGAGACACGGTTCTGGACGAGCACGGACGCGAGATCGATATCGGTGCCGCCGGCAAACGTGACCGTCAACTGCAATTGCCCGTCGGAGCTTGCAACCGACTTCATGTAGATCATGTTCTCGACGCCGGTGATCGCCTCCTCCAACGGCGCCGCGACGGTCTCCGATATCGTTTGCGGATTGGCGCCGGGGTAGGTCGCCGTAACCTGCACCGACGGCGGAACGACGTCCGGATACTCGCTGATCGGCAGGTTCGGTATCGCCACTAAGCCGGCGATAAAAATGAACAGCGACAACACCGCGGCGAGTATCGGGCGGTCAACGAAGGTCTTGGACAGATTCATCGTGTAAAGCCTGTTTCCGGTTTCTAGCTTGCGGCTTCTAGTTGGCGGCAGGGCCCTCGGCCGCGCCCTGCGGCGACGACACGGCGGCCAGCGGGTCGCTCATCGGTACTTCGGCCGGAGCGAGAGGCACGCCGGGAAAGAAAATCCTGCGCACGCCGTTGACCACGACGCGGTCGTCGGCGGTCAGGCCCGACGTGACGATGCGCAGGCCGTCCACGAGGCTGCCGAGCTGAACGTCCCGTCTCTCGGCGAGGTCGCTGGCGCCGACGACATAAACGTACTTGCGATCCTGGTCCGTGAGCACCGCCATGTCATGAATGAGCAGGGCGTCCTGCTGCTCGCCTTGGAGCAGGCGCACGCGTGCGAATAAGCCCGGCGTCAGCATGCCGTCCGGGTTCGGCAGCACCGCGCGCGCGCGGATCGTGCCGGTCTCCGGATCCACTCGATTGTCGACGAAATCGAGCTCACCTTCGTAGGGGAAACCGGAATCGCTCGCCAGACCCACCTGCACACGCGTTCGCGCACCGTTTCCGGAGAATCGCCCCGAGCCGTTGCGAGCCTCGAGATAGACGCTCTCATCCGCCTCGAAAGTGGCGTAGACCGGGTCGACGGAAACGAGCGTGGTCAATAGCGTCTCGCCCGGCGCCACGAGGTTGCCGGGCTTGACCAGCGCCGCGCCGATGCGGCCCGTTATCGGGGCGGTGATTTGCGCGAAGCTCAAGTTCAGCTCCGCCTGCTCGAGCTGCGCTCGAGCGCCGTTGCGGTCGGCCTGCGCCTGCTGCAGCTCATTGCGGCGCTGATCGAACTCTTCTCGCGAGATCGCGCGCGCTTCGATCAGCATCTCACTGCGCTCGACCTCCTGCTCGGCCAGCGTGATACGCGTGTCCGCGCGCTCCAGGTTCGCCCGCGCGACTGCGACCGCCGCCTGATATTCGCGGCGGTCGATCGTGCATAGCAAAGCGCCTTTCTCGACGATGCCGCCCTCCTCGAAGTGCACGGTCTCCAGGTAGCCGGCGACGCGAGGACGTATCTCGACGGTGTCGACGGCCTCGATGCGTCCGGTGAATTCGTCCCAGGTCGTGACCGGACGATCCACGACCTTGGCGACGCTGACGGCCGTCGGCGGCATCTGCATGCCGGGATCCTCACCTGCATCGCCGCCCCCACAGGCGGCCAAAGCCATCGCCAGCACGGCGATATACACCCAGCGCGCGGCGGATATGGCAGGATCGCCGGCAGTCGTTCTTTTCTCCATTGCTCTTCCCTGCGAATTCATCGTAGTCGTCCGATATGTCTTGATTCTCGCGATATCGCTCGCCGTCTTCAGTCAGCTTTCGACCATTCCACCGCGAGCTGTTCCAGCAATGCGACGAGACGCTTGCGGACGCTCGCCGGCAGCTCCCCGCAACCGAATATCTCCGACCAGAACAGCCCTTCCGAGGCGAGCCTCAGGAGATGCCTGCGCAACTGCGAATCGTCCCAGTCGACGTCGGCTCGCCGCTGCGCCTCGAATTCTCTGACCGGATCCAATAAGGAATGATCCAGGGTCACCGCGCTGAGCATCCCGGTAACGAATCTTCGCTGCTCCTCGTTGCGATCCGTGTGACAGCGGATATAGGCAATCAGCTCAGCCGCTCGCTCCTCACGATCCTTCGGCTTGAGCTGCGCCTCGAGGTCGCACCACTGCTCGATATCGGCTTCGATCAACGCGCGCAACAGCGCCTCCTTGGTTGCGAAGTGATAAGTGATCCCGCCCCGGGTGACGCCGCTTTCCTGGACCAGCTCGTCATAGGTCAGGTTGCCGGCGCCGCGCTCCCGCACGATCCGCCGAGCCGCCTCGAGAATCGCGTCGCGCGCTTTCGGCTGCCTGCCCATGGGGGGCGAAACTATACAGAACGTTCTGTATAGAAACAACCCTACTATTCGCGCTGATCGTACCGAGCCTTAACGTTTGTTAACCGTTTGCTAACCCCAAATAACCTGCTGCCCGGCGATCCGGCAGCCTATGCTGCGCCGGGTGTCGCAAGGCGAGGTTGTCGCCTGCGCGGCGGATGAGACTAAGGAGGCGAGTCTTGAGAAGAACGGCGGATGCGCGTTTCCCGGGAGGAGCCCGGCTCTTCGCACTATCGTTGCTGGCATCCGGCGCGGCCACGCCCGGTTTCGCCCAGCAAGACCCGGGAACGCCGGCCGCCGCACAGCCGATGGAAGAGATCGTGGTTTTCGGCCGCGGCACGGCCTTGCTCGGCACCGCCGACGCCGCCAGCGAGGGCTCGGTCGGCGGCGCCGACCTGCTGGTGCGTCCGATGCTCAAGGTCGCCGAGCTGCTGGAGGCCGTGCCCGGGCTCGTCGCGGTGCAGCACTCGGGCAGCGGCAAGGCCAACCAGTATTTCCTGCGCGGCTTCAATCTCGATCACGGCACCGACTTCACCACTTACGTCGACGGCGTGCCTTGGAATTTCCGCTCCCACGGCCACGGCCAGGGCTACCTCGACGTCAACGGACTGCTCCCGGAGATCGTCGAGCGCATCGACTATCGCAAGGGTCCGTACCGCGCCGACGTCGGCGACTTCAGCATGGTCGCGGCCTCCTTCATCAGAACCATCGACCGCCTGGAAGCACCCTTCGTCGCGCTCGAGTCCGGCGAGTACGGCTGGGGCAGGCTCGCGGCCGGCGGCAGCGCCGAGGTGGGCGCCGGAACTTTGACGGCGCTCGGCGAGTACAAGCGTTACGACGGACCCTGGGAGCACGACGAGGGTCTGGAGCACGTCGCCGTGTGGGGCAAGTACCTCGTGCCGACGAGCTTCGGCGAGCTTGCGGTGACGCTGTCCGGCTACGAAGGCGACTGGCACCCGACCGAGCAGATTCCCGAGCGCGCGATCGGCACGGCCGTGTGCGCGGACGAATTCTGCGCGCTCGATCGCACCGCCGGCGGCAACACGAGTCGCTGGATCGCGGGCGCACAGCTCACCGGCCAGGACTGGGACGCATCGGGCTATTTCCAGTACTACGACTGGATCATGCAGTCCAACCCGACCTACGACTTTCAGATCAGCCAATTCGATCGACGCTGGACGCTCGGCGGCCGTTACGTCAAGAGTCTCATCGAGAGCGACGCGATCGAAGTCGACGTCGGCGGCGAGTTCCGCTTCGACGATATCGGCCCCGTCGGATTGGATCAGTATGACGAAGGCAGCTTCGTCGCCAACGTCAGCGACAACGAGATCAAGGAGACTTCGCTCAGCACGTTTGTCGAGGCGACATGGTTCGCGACCGATGATCTGCGCTTTCTAGGCGGGTTGCGCGCCGACTATTTCGACTTCGACGTCACGGCGAACACACCCGGAAGCTTCGCCGGCGACGAGACCGACAGCCAGGTTTCGCCGAAGGTCGGACTCGCCTACGCCGCCGGCGATGCCGTGGAGCTCTACGCCAACTGGGGACGAGGCTTTCATTCCAACGACGCCCGCGGCATCGTGAACCCCACGGTTCCCGTGCCGGGCCTCTCGCCGGGCACGGGCCATGAGCTCGGCGCGCGCTTCGAGCTCGGCGATTTCAAGTTCACGACGGCGTATTGGTGGCTGGACCAGGACAGTGAGCTGATTTTCGTCGGCGACTCGAACTCCGTCGAGCCGAAAGGCGGTTCCGAGCGCGACGGCTACGAGCTGACGATGTTCTGGCAGCCGCTCGATTGGCTGGGCGTCGACGCCGTCTATACGGGCAGCACCGCGCGCTACGTCGACACCCCCGACGGCAGGCACGTCGAGGGCGCCGTGGAGCACGCGGGCCAGCTCGGATTCTCGGCGGTGACGGACCGCTGGGAAGCGAGCATGCGCCTGCGCTATCTGGGTCCGTATGCAATGACGCCCGACAACTCGCAACGCGCGGGCTCGCAGACGACCGTCAGCCTTCGCGGCGCGTACAACCTCGGCACCATGACGCTCTATGCCGAGCTCATCAACGTCCTCGATGACGACGGCAAGGACATCGTGTACTTCTACGAGGCCCACGTCGAAGGCCTCGATCCGCCCGGGCTGACTTCGGAGGATATCGACTGCACGGCCGTCAACTGTCGCATGAGCCGCGCGACGGAGCCCCGGACCTTGCGGTTTGGCATCAAGTATAGATTCTAATATATTGATTATACTTATATAACATCGGGCGACTGAGGCTCATTCGGGTGCGCTCATTCGGGTGCGCTCAGCCGCAGCAGCCGGCCTCCGGAGCCGTCCTCCTCGTCCTCCAGCAGCCAGATCGCCCCATCAGGGCCCTGCTCGACCTCGCGAATTCGCTCGCCCATCGCAAAGCGCTGCGCTTCGCGCGCCGACTCGACGTCGATCTCGATGCGCACCAGCGACTCCGACGACAAGCCGCCGATGAAGGCATCACCACGCCAGTCCGGAAACTCCCCGCCGCTGTAGAACATCAAGCTCGACGGCGAGATCACGGGGTTCCAGCTCACGGCCGGTGCAACCAGATCCGGCCGCGTGTCGTGATCGGGAATATCGCGGCCGTCGTAGTGATCCCCGTTGGAAACGACCGGATAGCCGTAGTTCGCG
Source organism: Gammaproteobacteria bacterium (assembly GCA_036396795.1). GTDB lineage: Bacteria > Pseudomonadota > Gammaproteobacteria > Steroidobacterales > Rariloculaceae > JAHEEM01. The sequence goes on from DASWKF010000128.1 coordinate 50,086, forward strand.
CCACGGCGAACGAGATTGAGCTCATCACCGCCGCGCGGGCCCATCTCGACGTTCCACAGCCGCCCCTGCGCGTCGAACGCCAGACCCAGCGGATTGCGATGACCGAGAGACCAGATCTGAGCGGTGATCTCGCCTTGATCGCCGAAAGGATTGCCCGCGGGCACGGAACCGTCGTCGTTGAGCCGCAGGATCTTGCCGAGGTTCGCTTGCATGTCCTGAGCAGGGTCGAACTTCTGGCGCTCCCCCGAGCTGATCCATAGGTACCCGTCCGCGTCGAAGGCGATGCGATGCCCGAAGTGCCCGCGTCCCGTGACCTTCGGCACCTGCCGCCAAACCACCTCGAGATTCTCCAAGGCCGCTCGTTCCCCGTCGAGCACGAGCCGGGCCCGGGCGACGGCCGCGCCGCTCGTGTTGCCGACACCGCTCTCGGCGTAGCTCAAGTACACCAGGCCGTTGCCGGGAAAATCGGGGTGCAGGACGACGTCGCCGAGACCGCCCTGGCCGCCGTAGCTGACCTCCGGCACGCCCGCGACGTCGACGGCATCGCCGCCGACCTCGTAGACCTTCAACGCGCCGCGCCGCTCCGTGATCAGCAACCGGCCGTCCGGCAGAAACGTCATCGCCCAGGGCTCGTTGAGCTGCGCAACCTCGGTGACGGTGAATGCCGAGCTCTGCGCCAGCGAGGGAACGTCCGAGCCGCAGGCGACCAAAGCAACGGTAACGCAAGCCAGCAATCGGGGTGATCTCGACATGATCGGTTCTCCTTCAGAGAGATTTCCAGACGAAGCCCTCGCCGCGACGATAAAAAACGCCGAGCGCCCGGCCGACGAGCTCACTCTCGGGAATCAGGCCGAAGTACCGGCCGTCCAGTCCGAGCGGGAGATGCTACGAAATCTCATGCGGGTTACCTCGAGGCGCGGGGTTTAGGGCCTCACGCGAACGTACTTCTGGAGATTGCGCGGGCGCGGCTCGCCCGCATAGAGATTGCCGTCGCGATCGGCGGCGACGAACTCGGCGCCGTTGCCCGCCGGGGAGCGCGGATCGCCCCAAGGGTAGAGTATGAACGCATCCACCCAGCCGGTCCGGGCGTCTCCGATGCGGATGCCCATCTCCCACCCGGGGTTCTGCTCGTCGTCGGACTCGGAATCGGCGACGTAGATGCGGTCCTCGTCGTCGAAGAAAACGCCGCTCGGGCGCCCAAATTGCGTCCAGATCGCGACGAAGTTGCCGTCCTGATCGAAAATCTGTATCCGATTGTTCCATCGGTCGGCGATGAACAAGCGACCGCGCGAATCGATCGCGATCGCATGCAGCTCGCGAAACTCGCCCGGCGCATAGCCCGTGCGCCCCCACGACTTGATGAACGTGCCGTCGCCAGAGAACTTGACCACGCGATTGTTGCTGGCGTTGCCATGGCCGTCGGTGACGAAAATGTCTCCGTTGTCGGCCACGACCACGTCGCTCGGCGCGTTGAAGCTCGCCGGCCCGTCTCCGGCAACGCCGGGCGTGCCCAAGGTCATGAGGATCTCGCCTTCGGAGCTGAACTTGACGACCTGGTGGCCTCGCCTGCCTTGCGGCGTTCGCTCGGCGCTGACGGCATCGGTAACCCAGACGTTGCCTTCTGGATCGACATCGATCCCGTGAGGCCAGATGAACATGCCGCCGCCGAAGCTCGCGACCAGATCACCGTCGAGGTCGAATTTGAGAACCGGATCGAGATCGGAGTCCAGGCACTCGTTGCCGAAACGCTCGGGCGCGGACGCGTCGCAGCGAACCACCGCCCAGACGTGCTCCCGGTCCGGATCGATCGTGACGTCGCCCACCGCGCCCATCGGCCGGCCATCCGGCAGCTTTGCCCATCCGTCTACGGCGCGGTAGGGATTGGGCAGCGCTTGCGACCAGGCCTCGGCGCCTGCGCTCAGGATGGCACCGGCCACGACCGCAGCCGCGAGTCTCGTTGCGCGATTACTTGGATTCGGTTGCATGGATACTCCCCCTCGTTTCACGCACGAAGCCGACGAACCCCCGCACGAACTTCTCCAGCCGCTCCTGGGCGGCAGCGTCGTTGAGCCTGCCGTCTTCATCGAAGACACGTGACGCCGCGGGCAACGCGAAGCGACCGCCCGTCCACAGGCGCGCGCCCAGCGTGCGCAGCACCGGCAGCCAGGCATTCTGCGCCAGAGTCGTTCCGAACGCCCCGGGAGACGTTCCCATGATCGCGACCGGCAAGTCGCCGAACACGCGCGGGATGTCTGCAGCCGGCCGCGACAACCAATCGATCGCGTTCTTGAGCACGCCGGGGATGGAGTTGTTGTACTCCGGCGTGCAGAGCAAGAAACCGTCGGCACCGGCGAGCGCATCTTTGAGCGCCGCGACCGGCACGGGAATACCGTGCGCTTTCTCGTCGTCGAAGTTGTAGAGCGGAAACGCCGCGATGGACTCGATCTTGAGGTCTACGCCGTCCGGCAACGCCGATCGCGCAGCCCGCAGCAAGCTCGAATTGAAAGAGTCGCGGCGCAGGCTGCCCGACAAGCCGATCAGCGAGGTCATCCGGTTTTCCCGAATTTGCTTGCGCGTAGTCTAGCAACAACCGCTCAGCTCGGCAGCGAATAATCGTTGCGCTCCCGCGGATTCTCCGACGTGTACTCGACGAACTCCCAGTCGTTGCCTTCGGGATCGACGAAATAGACCCGCCTGCGGTGCGGATGCTCGTTGGGGACCGAGGAGTCTCGATACCCCGCGTCCCATAATCTGGCCCGCAAGGCCTCGACATTCTCGACCTCATAGCCCAAGTGGTTCACACCGGGTTGGCCGCCGTAGGGCGTGCGGGAGGGCTCGACCTCGGCAGTCGCCTGATAGAGCGCGATATAAGTCTCCTCGGTGCCGACGTGCACCCAGCGTTCGTCCTCGGCGTCTCTGGCGTCGTGACGCAGCTCGAACTCGGGGAAAGCCGTCAACAGGAACTTCACCATTGTATCGACGTTACGGACCGACAAGTTCGCGTGCTCGAGTCTCGGTTTCATCTTCATGTGTGCTCACCTTGCTCCGGAAACGGGACGCGCGCATGCTATTACCTCAATATTACTTGAGGTCAAGAGGCCCGCGATGCCCAGAGCCAGGTCACAGATGATGCAGCGGCAGCTTTCCGTCGGTGAAGTCGCCGCCCGAAGCGGCGTCGCGGTATCGACGCTGCATTTCTACGAATCGCAAGGCTTGATCAAAGCCTGGCGGAACGCCGGCAACCACCGCCGCTATCCGCGAGAGGTGCTCCGACGCGTCGCGGTGATCAAAGTCGCGCAGCGGGCGGGCGTGCCGCTCAAGGGGATCGCAGCCGCCCTCGCCGCTTTGCCGGACAACCGCGCACCGACGATGAGGGATTGGGCGAAGCTCTCGGCACAGTGGCGCGAGGACCTCGACGATCGCATTGCGCGATTGACGCGCTTACGCGACCAGCTATCCAGCTGCATCGGCTGCGGCTGCTTGTCCGTCACGGATTGCCCGTTGCGCAATCCCGCCGATGCGCTCTCCGCGGAGGGACCCGGCCCGCGGCTGCTCGATCCGAGGTGAGCGCGGCGCTTGCCCCCTCACTTTCATTCAAGGCTCGCCGCGGGTCGTGCCAATACGATCCGTCATTCGATCGGCAGCCTGGGCTGATTCGGGACCGGGAGCTGCTGGCTTGGACGCTGCCAGTCTCGCGCGCCGTCTCCAATCAGCATGGGCTCGACCGCGACGGCACCGGTTGGATCGACGCCGACGATATATCCTAGCGAGTCGTCGCAGGTCACGGTCCAGATCGGCTCATCGCCGCCGCTCGTGCTCGAGCCGATGAGCTGGTAGCACCGGTAGCCCGCCTCGCGTATGGCCATGAGGAGCACGCTTTCGCGGAAGGTTTCCGACATCGCGGCAAGCTCCGCGTGTCTGGTAGCCGCGGCGGTATCCGTCTCCCCGACCTTCCGAGCGAGTGCCAGGGAAGCAGCCTCGTGTGCCGTGGTGCTGCGCGAGTCTTGCTGCGCAGGAGCGCGTCCGTCGACAGCATCGTCGTGGCTATTCGAGGGCGAAGCCGGATCGCGGCCGAGCTGCACCCAGATCCCGGCCGAGACGGCGATCGCCGCGCAGAGCAACAGCCAAGACCATGGTGCCGACTTCGTCATCATCCGTTCCGCTGGCGCATCGACTTCGGTAATGGTGCCATAAACACGTTCGGTCGTCAGCGGAAAGACCTTGAATCTCAAGGCCTTGGTTGCCGATTGACCGGTCATGCAACGGGGGACTAGACTCGAAGGGCTAAACCTACCGCCGACGGAGACAACACATCATGAGAAAAAATCCGAGAATCGGGGCCATGCTCGTTACGCTGGCCGGTGTCGCGATCGCATTCGCGAGCGGCGCCGCCCGAGCTCAAACCGCCCCCAGCTACCTATTTGATCCGACCTGGCCGAAAGAGCTGCCCAATCTGTGGAAGATGGGCGGCGTCACCGGCCTGGCCGTCGACAGCAATGACAACGTCTGGGTCTACAACCGCCCGAACGACTTGACCGCCATCGAGCTCCAAGCCGAGCTGTCGCCCCCGGTCTCGCTGTGCTGCGTCCGCCCGCCGTCGATGATTCACATCGACAAGGCCGGCAACGTCATCGGCTCGTTCGATGCGCCGCAGGGGCACGGCATGGACGTCGACAGCGAAGGTTTCGTCTATCTCGGACAGGACACCGTGCGCAAGTACGACCCGCGCACCGGTGAGGTCGTCGGCGAGGTAGCGCGAACGCCTGCAAGAGAGGGTGGCGGCAGAGTCGGACTGCCGCCGCCGATGCAGCGCACACCGGGACAGGGAAGCCGCGGCCCTGTCGTGAATTTCCTGCCTTCGAATGAACCGCCCCCGAGCCCCGAGGAGCAAGCGGCGGAGGCCGCCGAGGTTGCCGCGTTTCGCGCTGAATACCCTCCGGAAACCCCGATGATCGTCGGCGGCCTGGAGGAAATTCGGATTTTCGAGCCTGACAACGAGATGTACGTCGCCGACAACTATCTCGGCGGTCGCGTGCTCGTATTCGACCTCGACACCTTGGAGTTCAAACGCGGCTGGGGCGCCTACGGCAAGCCGCTGGCGGAAATCAGCACCGACGACGCCGATCACGCCTACACGCCCAATGGACCGATGCCGCCGGATTTCGCGGGCCATCTGACGCTCAACGTCTCGCGGGACGGGCTCGTCTACGCCGCCGACCGGAACGCAAACCGCATCCACGTGACAGACAAGCAAGGTGAATTCATCCAGGAGCTCATCCTCGCGCCGAGCACGGGTGTGGGCGGCTCCACGGGTGGCGTCGCTTTCTCACCGGACCCCGAGCAGCGCTATCTCTATATCTCGGATCTCACCAACAATACGATCTGGTTCCTCAATCGGGCCGACGGTGAAGTCGTCGGACAGATGGGGCACATGGGTGAGAACGGCGGGCAGTTCTTCGGCCTGCACATGATCGCCGTCGACTCGCAGGGTGTGATCTACACCGGAGAGGTTTTCGCCGGTGAGCGTGTGCAACGCTTCGTTCCCGCCGACACGCCGAAGGGACAGTTGCTGCAGCAGCTAGCGAATACTCAGTAACCGCGCAAGCATTGAATGCGGAGGAGCCCAGCGCTCCTCCGCATTTTATTCATCTGTCGTTCGCTAAAGATTCAGCGCCGCAGCGTCGGTCAGCACGACTTCCAGATCGGGGCGCGTGCGGTAGGTCGGCTCCATATAGACGGCGCGAATCGTGGCCGCGGTGTCGATGACGTAGAGCACCGGCCGCGGCACGCCGAAGGCCTTGCTGCCGACGGGATACTGCTCGTCGCGGATGCCGAGCTGCAGGTTGATGTCTCCGCTCGGGTCCGCGAGCATCTTGTAGCGGATCCGATGCTCCGCTGCGAACGCCGCGGTTTCCGTCACCTCATCGACGCTGACCGAGACGACGTTGAGACCCAAAGCCTCGAACTCGGCCAAGCGCTCATTCAAGTCCGCGAGCTGCCGTTGGCAATAGGGACACCAGTCGGCCGAACGAACGAAGACCACGACCGCGCCCTTCTCTCCCATCAGCGCATCCAGCGTCTGCGTTTGCCCGTCCTGGTCCGGTGCCGTCAACGAATGAGGGAAACCCTCACCGACCGCCGGCCCCGGGATTTCCTCACCCCGTGCCGCGGACATCGCGACGGCGGCGATCAGCCCAAACGATAGATAGCGCTTGCGCATTGATTTGCTCCTCGTTCACCCAAGTGAATGTGTCACGGACAGGCTCTTACAGCGTGCATCATCTGATCGGCGCTGGCAATGAAGGTTCCCGGCCGGAGACGCGGCTCATAGGACCGGCCCCCGCCGAGACGCGGCATCGCGAACCTCGGCCGCAACGAACACCTCCACGGCCAGGTGGACCACGCCAAGGCCCTCGGGAAGCAGGCGTTTGTAGTGATCGGGCTCGCGCGGCCGCGACGTGACGACGGATACGATACCGGAGTACATCTGCGGCCCCACCGCCCAGAAATGCAGGTCCGTGACTCGATTGTCGTCGCTGGCCTCGATTCGGTGCCTGATCAGCTCGCGCAGGTCGTCGGGGCCTTCCCGGTCCAGCAGCACGACGCTGGTGCTATGCAGCAGACCGATAGACCACCGGCCGACCAGCACGGCACCGACGATGCCCATCGCCGGATCTGCCCAAACGAGCCCGAAGTACTTCGCGGCGAGCAACGCAAAGATCGCCAGCAGTGAGGTCAGCGCATCGGCCAAGACGTGCAGATAGGCCGACACGAGATTGTGATCATGGTGATGATAGTTCGGGTCGTGGTAGTGCGTGTGCTCCTCGAGGTCGGAACCGATGTCCGTCGCTCCCCGCGGATGATGATGCTCGCGGAGAATGAACACCGACGCGCCGTTGACGAGGAGCCCGAGAACAGCCACGAAGATCGCCTCGTTGAAGGCGATCGGCCGCGGTACGATGAGTCTCGCGACGCTCTCCCAGACCATGACGAGCGCGAAGCCGGCGAGCAGAACGGCGCCGGTGTAACCACCCAGGGTGTTGACCTTGCCGGTGCCGAAGCTGAACCGCGCGTCGTGCGCATGGCGTCGCGCGTACACATAGGCGAACGCGTTGATGCTCAGGGCCACCGCGTGGGACGCCATATGCAAGCCGTCCGCCAGCAGGGCCATCGACCCGAACGCAATGCCTGCCGCGACCTCGACCACCATCATGACCGCGGTGATCGCGATGACCAGCAACGTCCGCGACTCTCCCGGCCGTTTCAGGTCCTGGCCGAAAGAATGCGAGTGCTCCCAGGGCTGTCGATCGTGACCGTCCAAGACGTGATGCTTCGAATGCGCCGCTCGATGTATCTACCGTGTATATCATAGCTCCGCACCGGCGCGGATTGGGGTCTCGCGGACGCGGGGCATCCCACCGAGCGGGAGCTAACGCGGTTTTCGCGGCACGATCATATTCACGATCGCGACCTGCACGGCTTCGTTATGTTGATTGAGGGTTTGATTTCGCGATTTGACGATGCCGCAGTCGGGCTTCGATCTCGACGGCCGCACCTCGAGAACCTCGACCTCCACGCGCAACTCGTCTCCCGGCCGCACCGGACGCGGCCAACTGAGCTCACCGCCCAGGCCGATCAAGCCGCCCGCGACGCGCATGTCGCTCTGCACGAGCAGGCGCATGCTCACCGCCGCCGTGTGCCAACCGCTCGCCGCAAGGCCACCGAAAACGCTTTGTGCCGCAGCGGCGTCGTCGAGATGAAACGGCTGCGGATCGAAGCGAGCGGCGAATTGCTTGATTTCGTCCGCCGTCAACACCGCCGGCCCGCTCGTGAAGCGCTGTCCGACGAAAAAATCCTCCAGATGCAGCGTCGACCCGGCAGGCGGGGCCCGGCCGGCTCCCTCCGACGCCTCGTCAAACGAGCTTGGCATCCAGCGTAACGTCTGCTTTGAGCAGCTTCGATACCGGGCAATTCGCCTTCGCTTCGGCAGCCAGCTTCCGGAAGGACGCATCGTCGATGCCGGAGATCTTGGCTGCCAGCGTCAAGCTGACGGCGGGAATCGAGAAGCCGGTCTCTCCGCGCTCGAGCGTGACCACCGCGGTCGTGTCCAAGCGCTCGGCCGTGAATCCGTTCTGTCCCAGCAGGTTCGACAGCGCCATGGTGAAGCAGCCCGCATGCGCCGCGGCAATGAGCTCTTCGGGATTCGTGCCCGGAACGTTCTCGAATCGCGTGCCGAATCCGTAGGGCTGCTCGGATAAGGCACCGCTCTGCGTCGATAAAACGCCCTTCCCTTCCTTGAGGCTCCCCGCCCAACTCGCTGAGCCGCTTCGTTTTATCTTCACTTTCAACTCCGTTGGTCTGTTTGGAATTGAGACACTACGCCGGCTCGTGGCAGACTTCCACTGCCCGAGGGATCGAAAAGACCCGCCGGACCGATCCGTGGAGGGGAGAAATCATGAGCAAGCTCAGCATCCTTGGCGTAGCAATGGCGCTCGCCGCAGTCAACGCCTCGGCACAGGACGTCGATGCCCGGGAAGCGCTTCTCGCCTCGATCGAGGCAATGGGCAGTGAAAACCTGCAGACGATCGAGTATTCCGGCGCCGGCGAGTCGTCACGGATCGGGCAGCAGTACTCGGTCGACGGCGGCTGGCCGCAATACGAGGTCGCAAACTATACCCGCAGCATCGACTACGATGCCGGGTGGTCACGCGAGGACTACGTCCGGCGGCAGGGCCAGCATTCGACCTTCGGCAGAACGCCGATGGCCGACGAGCCGGTCACGGCGATCGTGAGCGGCGCGCATGCGTGGGACGTTCGCGACGGCACGCCGGTGCCGCTGATGCGCCCCTACCTCGACGGCATCCCTTACGGCGAGCTGCGGCAGCTCGAGATCGCGATAACGCCGCACGGGTTTCTCAAGGCCGCGCTCGCGGCGTCCGATGCCACGGCAATCAGACTGCCGCTCGTCGGCGCCTCGGATTTCGGCCTTTCGCAGTTCGGACGAACGGTGACGATCGTGTCGTTCACGTTACTCGACAAGTACAAAATCAACGGCACGATCGACGACCGCAATCTCGTGGAGCTGGTGGGCACCTGGATTCCGAATCCCGTCTATGGCGACATGGACTACGAGATGCGCTACACCCGCTACGAGAACGTCGACGGCGTCATGTTCCCGATGCTGATTCACACGCATCAGGCCGATCCTCGATTGAATCCGGCGCACAATTACTTCGAGTACGAAATCACCAACGTCGAGCCGAACGCGCCGGTCTCGACCATGCCCGTTCCCGAGGCGATTCGAACGGCCGTCAAGCCGCCCGCGCGCGTGGAAAGCCAGGAGCTCGCCGACGGCGTCTGGCTGCTCGCAGGCGGCACGCATCACAGCCTGCTGGTCGAGTTCCGTGACTACGTTGCGGTCGTTGAAGCACCCAACAACGAGGAACGGTCGTTGGCGGTCATCGCGGAAGCGGCGCGGCTGGTTCCCGACAAGCTGATTCAGTACGTCGTCAACACACACCATCACTTCGACCACGCCGGCGGCCTGCGCAGCTACCTCTCGCAGGGCACGACCATCGTCACTCATGAGTCCAACAAGGAGTATTACCTCGACATTCTGTTTCATCCATCGCCGAGGACCTTGCAGCCCGACCGCATGGCGAAATACAACCCGATGTACTGGATCAGCCGGCGGCCGGCGCCGATAGAAACGGTGGCCGGCGAAGCGCGCGGCACGGGAAAGTACGTCGTGACCGACGGCGAGCAGATTCTCGAGATCTATCACGTGCAGGACATGTACTACGAGCTCGGCGATCCGTCGCTGAGATACGGCCATCACAGCGAGGATATGCTGATGGTCTATCTGCCCAGGGAGAGAATTCTCGTGAACGCCGACCTCTATTCACCGCCGGCGCGGGGTGCACAGGCTGGCGCGCCGACGCTGGGAATGCGCACGCTGCATGAAAACATCCGCAAGCTCAGGCTCGATCCCGAGCGGCACGTTCCGCTGCACGGCCGCATCGGCAGCCACGAAGAGTTCCTCGGGCTCGTGTCGGCAGGCGGCTGAGCTATCGGGAGCTCATGATCTTGCGTGATGCCTGCGCATTCGTATCGCGTTGCCACACGTCCCAATAACCCTCGATCCGCTCGACGAAGTGCTGGCGTTTTTCCGCGAGCAGTCGCCGACCGAGGGTCTCGGCTTCGCCCTTCAGCGCAAGTTGGCACCTGCTGATATCGCGGAAAACGTCCTGAAGCGCGCCCGGGTCATCAAGCTCATTCTTGCACGCCCACAATACCTCGCGTAATACCGACAAATCATGATCGTCGCCGAGGCAATGCGACAGCACATCGGCATCGTTTCGACGCGCCCTCATGACGTCGTCCCGCACGCCGCGCAGTAATCGCATGTGATACCAGTGGTCGGTCATGCGCTTCCGCCATTCGTGAATGTTCTCCGTGCTGGGTGTCCGGTGGGCTCGTTTCATGGCTTTGCGCCCCTGAGAATACGTTCCACCCAACCCGCTCGCCAGTGCATCGAAGCCGCTGTCCTCGAGCGCCCACGACTCGAGCCGCCCCCTGCCCCGCTTCATGCGCTCGCCGAGCTCTCGCAGCCGTGCGTGCGTATCGACTTGATCCTCGACGACTCGCTCCCGGTGCCGGATCAACTGCCGGCGCACCGCAGCGTATGCCTTCCGATCGACCGGCCCCTCGACTCGCGTCATCAGGCGCTCGAATGATTCGACGATAGTCTGCGCGTCGCGAATCTTCGAGAGACTCTTGGCCGAGTCTCGATACCAAGCGTTTTCGAGATCGTAGATCTCCCGCAACTGCGGCCGGACCAAACGGATGAGAGCGCGAATCATCTTGCAGCGCTTGCGCACCCGATGGATCGTCTCATGGCTGTCGCCGTCGACCTTCTCCGTTTCGCTGACCACCTTGTCGACTTGCTCGCCGGCGATCCGTTGAACGGCGTGCTCGACTGATTCGTATCGGAGGATCCTGAACGGCATACTGATAGTATATCGAGTCTCGCACGGCCATAGGCCAGCGCTGAAACGGCGCATCGACGACGCAAGCCGGCGCGCGCTCGGCCGAGGCGGCGCTGGCCGCCGCACGCGCCGACGTCGAGCGCGCCGAAGCCCAAGAGCGCTATGCACGCAGCGAGGTCGAGCGCATCGAGGCCCTGCGCCTGCAGGATCTGACGTCCGCCGAGCTGGACCGGGCGCGGCTGCTCGAGCCCGGCGCCGAAGGCGGCGACGGTAACGTCGTCGAGGTGCGTGCGCCGATCACCGGGCGCGTGCTGCGGGTCACGCAGGAAAGCGTGATCGTGAGCGGTGCGGAGATCGTGACGCTCGGCGATCCGGGTGACCTAGAGGTCGTCGCGGAATTTCTGTCCACGGACGCCGTGCAGGCGCGCCCGGGGGCAAGCACTTTCATCGTGCCGCGCGGCTCCTGATACGCGAATACGCTTCCCCAAAGACCGGCGCGCGAGGAAAAGCCGGGGCTAGGCAGCGTCCTGCGTTGCAATGTCCTCAGCCTGCTCGCCGCCGGCGTCGAGCTCGATCTTTTTTGCCGTGAATCCGGGATATACGATGCAATTTCGCCCCTCGCGCTTCGCTTGCAGAAGCGCGTCGTCGGCGGCATTGACGACGGCATTGAACGAGGAATAGTGCTGAGAATCGCCGACTCCAAAGCTGACGGTGAACCCGGGCACGGCTCCGCTGCTGAGCCGATCGTATAGATCCTCTTCGATCCGGCCGATCACGTTGACGACGGCCTGGCCGCTCGTGCCGGGAAGGACGAGCACGAATTCCTCCCCGCCCCAACGGCAGGCGAGATCCGACGGGCGAAGGGTCCCACGGAGCGCATCCGCGAACAGCCGCAGGGCGCGGTCACCCGCGTCATGGCCGTGCGTGTCGTTGAGTTTCTTGAAGTTGTCCAGGTCCGCGAAGACGACCGAGTACTCGTTGCCGCTCTGCGAAATGACGCTTGTGACCTGAAGCTCGAGGCTGCGCCTATTGAGCAGCCCGGTCAGGGGGTCGGTGTTGGCTTGACGATCCTTCGTGGCGAACGCCCGCAACAAGCCGATCTCGTCTCCCGCGGCGCCGACGACGGCGGCCAACGCATTCATTTGCTCCGCGTCGGGCAGCTCACCGACCGGCCCGAGCGCGTGCAACACACCCATCGATCGCCCCATGATGCTGACCGGGACGCAGACGGCCGAGCGGTCGTTCGCGGCACCGCGGCTCTTGTGGTAAGGGCATGCCTCGAACGTCGTTCCGCAACCGAACTTCATAGTCGCGTTTCGTCGAATCGCGGGACAGTCGTGCGGTTTGGCGACTTTACATCCGGACTCGTTGGACGCGCTTTCCGATACGGCGACGCGCCGCAGGTGCGCCATGCTTGCGTCCGCGAGCAACAACTCGGTCTCGAACGTGTCTTTCAACACCTCGTCGACGGCGCCGCTGACGACGTCCAAGGCCTCGGCTTCGTTGCCCGAGAGCTCCATCGCGCGGCGAACGCGCTGCTCGAATTCCTTGCGCTGCGATTCCCGGTCCCGCACTTCTTTTTCGGCAATCAGCGCGACGTGTTGCGTGCGGATCGTGGCAACGCCGGCGAACGCGAGCCAGCTTGCGAGAAACAGTGCGACCGCGAGCGCTATTCCGAGCGTCAACTGAGCTTTTCGGACCTGGTCGTTGAGCTGCTCGTTGCTCACGGAGATCCGCGGCTGGAGGACTTCATCGACTACGCGGTCGAACGCCGTCCGCATCGTGAAAAATTGTCCGCCGGCCAGTCTCAAGTGCTGCGCGGCGGCCGCCTCGAAACCGGGCTGGCCTTTCGCCTCCACGAGCTCTGCCGCCGTCTGCCTCCAGGCCCGTTGCTCCTGGTCGTGCGCTTCCAGCAAGCGCTGCAACTCCAGGGAGGACTCGTCGGCCACCAAGCCCGCGAGCATATCGTCGATCTGCCCCATGTTCTCCGCGAACTCCGCGATATTCGCGTCGATTTCGATCGGGTCCGTCGCCCGGACGACTCTCTCGAGAGCGAGCTGGGCTTGATACAGATCGCGGTCGATCTGCAAACCGGAGGCGAGCGCAGGAAAGTTCTGTTGAGTGATTTTCAGGGAGGCTCCGTAGATCCCGCGCATTGCGAAGTATCCAGCCAGCACGACGGCGACGATGATCAGCATCAAGCCCGCGCCGACCACGACAACTTTGAGGTACGCCGGAAGTATTGTCCTGCTCATCACAGTCTCCAGCAGCCCGGAGCGCCTTGCGCTCTCGTGGGGGGCTGCACTTTGGAGAACTATGAAGGAATCGCTACCAGCACTCCGAGATCAATATCACAATTTCAGCAAAAATAATAAAAATGATACCCCACGCGGGCCGCTCGCCAGCCGTGGCCACTCAAGCTTTGCTGGTCTTCCTCGGCCGGCCGGCGCCGCGCGCAATCTCGGCCAACAACTCCCGGTTGACGTCGTTCGAGCGTTCCACGAGCACATCGTAGCGCTCGACGAGCTGCTCACCGAACTTCGTCAGGGACGCACCGCCCTTGGAACGGCCGCCTTGCCACTTGGCAACCACCGGCTGCGCGAACAGCTTGTTGAGCTCGTCGACCAACAGCCAGGCGCGCCGGTAGGACATATCCATCGCGCGCGCGGCTGCGGCGATGGATTGATGCTCCTGGATCTTGCGCAGCAACTTGACCTTCCCGGGACCCACCTGGCCGACACCCGGAAGAGTGAGCTTGACCCAAAGCTCTGCGTTCGCCGGCGTCGCCATGCAGCTAGCGTAGCGCGTCCGTGGCGGATCTGCACCTCGAGCGCCTTCGGCGCCAACTGCGCGCAAGACGTCCCAACGGTCCGCGGCTCGATCGATGTTGTGTATGCCGATGTGTATGCGGTAGACTGCCCGCATTCAGCTCGGGGAAAGTCGACCAATGGCCCGATCGGCAGAGAAGATGGTGAGGAAGCAATTTCTGGTGCCGCCTTCGACGGTCGAGCGGCTCGAGCGGCTCGCGACGGCGCAGGGCACGTCCGCCTCGGAAATCGTGCGTCAGGCCATCAAATCGTACGACGTCCGAGACACGGCGACCATGGAATCTTCCGAGCTCATGGAGCTCGTCGCCGTTCGCTTGAAGGAAGCCATCAAGTCGACGCGCCACGCGCAGCGAACGGTATCCAAGACCTTGCGAGAGCTCGATTCCGCTGGACGCTAGTGGCGGGCTGGAAGGATATTCTCCTCGATGTGCTCACGCTGACCGACGAGGTCAAGCGGCTGAATAGCGCCACGGAGAAGCTGTCCGAGCGAACCATCGACATGGACAAGCGGCTGGTGCGGCTCGAAACCATGGTGGAGGTGGCGCAGCACGCCCGCCTGGCGAACGAGCCCCGGAAACCTTAGAAGAATGCCTGCTGCAAGCGAGCGTGCGCCGGCACGCCGCCGGCACACGCGCCTGATCGCCGGCTACATCATGTCGTCCATGTCGCCGCCGGGCATCCCCGCCGACGTCTTCGGTTCCTCTTTCGGAAGCTCCGCGATCGCCGCCTCCGTGGTGAGCAATAGGCTTGCGACCGAGGCGGCGTTTTGCAGCGCCAACCGCGTGACCTTGGTCGGATCGATGATTCCCATCTCGACGAGATCGCCGTACTCCTCCGTGGCGCCGTTGAAGCCGAAGTTGCCTTTGCCTTCCTTGACCTTGCTCAAGACCACCGCGGGATCGCCGCCGCCGTTGCGCACGATCTGTCGCAAAGGCTCCTCGATCGCGCGCAACAGAATTCTCACGCCGGCGGCCTGATCCTCGTTGTCCGTCTTGACCGCCTCGATCTTCTTCTGCGCGCGGATCAGCGCTACGCCGCCGCCGGGCACGATGCCCTCCTCGACCGCGGCGCGCGTCGCATGCAACGCGTCCTCCACGCGGGCTTTCTTCTCCTTCATCTCGATCTCGGTCGCCGCCCCGACCTTGACCACGGCCACGCCGCCGGCGAGCTTGGCGACTCGCTCCTCGAGCTTTTCGCGATCGTAATCGGAGGTTGTGTCCTCGATCTGCTGCCGAAGCTCCTTCACGCGACCCTCGATGGCGCGCTTCTCACCACCGCCGTCGACGATGGTCGTCTCCTCTTTGCTCAAGCGCACTTTCTTCGCCGTGCCGAGATCGTCGAGCTTGGTCTTTTCCAGGCTCAGGCCCACCTCCTCTGAGATGACCTTGCCGCCCGTGAGTATCGCGATGTCTTGCAGCATCGCCTTGCGCCGGTCGCCGAAGCCCGGTGCCTTGGCGGCGGCCGCCTTGAGGATTCCTCGCAGATTGTTGACGACCAAAGTCGCCAAGGCTTCGCCCTCGATGTCCTCGGCGATGATGAGCAAGGACCTGCCCGCCTTGGCCACGGCTTCGAGCACCGGCAGCAGATCGCGAATGTTCGACACCTTCTTGTCGTGCAGAAGAATATAGGGATTGTCGAGCTGCGCGGACATCGTTTCCTTGTCGTTGATGAAGTAGGGCGACAGATAACCGCGATCGAACTGCATGCCCTCGACGAGCTCGAGCTCGTTCTCGATGCCGGAGCCTTCCTCGACCGTAATCACGCCTTCCTTGCCGACCTTTTCCATCGCATCCGCGATGATCTTGCCGACCACCTCGTCCGCGTTCGCCGAGATCGTGCCGACCTGGGCAATCGCCTTGCTGTCCTTACAGGGCTTGGACAGCTTCTTGAGCTCCTCTACCGCGGCCGCAGTAGCCTTTTCTATGCCGCGTTTCAAATCCATCGGGTCCATGCCCGCGGTTACCGCCTTGAGCCCCTCGCGGAAGATCGCCTGAGCCAGCACAGTCGCCGTCGTCGTGCCGTCACCCGCCGTGTCGGACGTCTTTGAGGCGACCTCTTTGACCATCTGAGCGCCGATGTTCTGGAACCTGTCCGCGAGCTCGATCTCCTTGGCGACGGTGACGCCGTCCTTGGTGACCGTGGGCGCACCCCAGCTCTTCTCGATCAAGACGTTGCGTCCCTTGGGACCGAGCGTCTCCTTGACCGCGTTCGCGAGCACGTTTATGCCCTTGAGCATCTGCTGGCGGGCCTCCTGCGCAAAAATCAACTGCTTCGCAGCCATCGTCCTTACCTCCTTAACAATCGCTACGAGTTAATAACCAGACTAGTCTTCAAAAACACCCATGATGTCGTCTTCACGCATGACGACCAGCTCATCGCGGTCGACCTTCACCTCCGTGCCGGAGTACTTGCCGAACAGCACGTGGTCGCCGACTTTCACGCCGACCGGGCGCCGCTCACCGTTGTCCAGGACCTTGCCTTTGCCGACGGCAATGACCTCGCCGCGAACGGGCTTCTCGGCAGCCGTGTCGGGGATCACGATTCCGCCGGGCGAGGTCTTGTCTTCCGCGACGCGCTTGACCACGACCCGGTCATGCAGGGGACGAATCTTCATGCTCATGCCCTCCAATATTCAATAAGGTATTGAATTATGAAAACTTTATTGCTTCTCTCCAGCGCTCGGGACGCCAGACTGCTAGCAGGATTATGGGGCAAGTCTTCAGTTTTTCAAGGGGAAGTACGTATGGCGCCTGGAAGGCAGCCACTCATACATTCTCCACAGTGAAACTGACTCAGTTCGAGAGGTTGCCGTGAAATCCGTCCCATCTCGCCGCTATACTCGCGGCAACCCGTTGCTGAGAGAGCAAATTCACGACCCCTATCGGTCTCGGGAAAAGCTTCAGGAAGCGACGCGGTGCCCGCAGTGCGGCATCAGGTACCGGAACGGCCGCTGGACATGGCCGAAAACGCAGACGTCTGCGTTCAAGAGTCACCTTTGCCCGGCTTGCCGGCGAACCAACGAGCACTGTCCCGCGGGCGAGTTGGTCATATCAGGCAGCTTCGCGGCAGCGCATCGCGAGGAGATTCTCGGCCGTGTGCGCCACGTCGAGGAAGCGGAGCGCAACCAGCATCCTCTGCACCGCATCATGGCCATCGAGCAACGCGGCGCCAAGACGGTCGTCACAACGACCGACATCCATCTCCCGCACTGCATTGGACATGCGCTCAAAGACGCGTGGGGCGGAACCTTGAGGACTCAGTACGATTTAGAGGGCTACTTCACGCGCGTTCGATGGCAACGAAACGATGCGTAGTCCGAGGCTCGGGCGGAACAGCCGCTACATGTCCGCGTAGTCATTGGCTGGAACAGCCTTTTTCTCCTCCTGCACCGGAGCAATCATGGCTTCGGTCGTGATCATGAGACCGGCAACCGATGCCGCGTTCTGCAAAGCCACGCGCACCCTTGACGCCCACTTCCTGATCGGTGTTGTCACCCACCAGGGTTTGCTTGCTCAGCATTTGCTGGACGCGTACCAGCGCGACGCCTCCTCCCGGGACGACGCCCTCCTCCACGGCCGCGCGGGTAGCGTTCATCGCATCCTCAACGCGATCCTTCTTTTCCTTCATCTCAATTTCGGTAGCGGCTCCGACCTTGAGGACCGCGACTCCGCCCGACAGCTTGGCTACGCGCTCTTGAAGCTTTTCCTTGTCGTAGTCGGATGTCGTCTCTTCGATGCGCTTCTTGATTTGACGTACCCGCTCGGCGATCGACTTGGCATCCCCGCCACCGCCGACAAGGGTCGTATTATCCTTATCGGCAATGACTTTCTTTGCCGAGCCGAGCTGCTCCAGGGTGGCCTTCTCGAGCGTGAACCCCATCTCTTCCGAGATCAGAGTTCCACCCGTCACTATTGCGATGTCCTGAAGTATCTCTTTGCGCCGGTCACCGAATCCCGGCGCCCTCACCGCAAGCGCCTTCAGCACGCCGCGTACGTGATTCACCACCAAAGTCGCGAGCGCCTCGCCCTCCACGTCCTCGGCGACGACTACGAGCGGCTTTCCCGATTTGGCAATGCTTTCGAGCAGAGGGAGCAAGTCACGAATGTTGGAGATTTTCTTCTCGTATAAAAGAATGTACGGTTCCTCGAGCTCCGCGCGCAGCTCCTCTTGATCCGTGATGAAATACGGCGAGAGGTAACCACGGTCGAATTGCAAGCCTTCCACGATTTCCATCTCATTGGCGAGCCCCGAGCCCTCTTCCACGGTCAGGACGCCTTCATGACCCACCTTCTCCATGGCTTCGGCGATGATGCGGCCTATGTCTTCGTCACCGTTCGCCGAAACCGTGCCGACCTGCTGAATGGCTTTGGTCGTCTTGCACGGCATGGAAAATGTCTTGAGAGTGTCGACAGCCGCTTCGACGGCCTTGTCGATGCCCCGCTTGAGATCCATCGGGTTCATGCCCGCCGCAACCGCCTTCAGCCCCTCGCTGAAGATGGATTCAGCGAGGACCGTCGCCGTAGTGGTGCCGTCGCCCGCGATCTCCGAGGTTCGCGATGCGACTTCCTTGACCATCTGCGCGCCCATGTTAGCCAAGTGGTCCTGCAACTCGACTTCTTTGGCCACCGACACTCCGTCCTTGGTCATTGCCGGCGCGCCGAAGCTCTTGTGGATCAGGACATTCCGCCCCTTCGGACCCAAGGTCGCCTTCACAGCCTGAGCCAGAATGGACGCGCCTTCCAGCATGCGCTCGCGAGCATCGGAACCGAACTCAATTTAGGACAACCCCCAGGAGTCGATTCCCATGAGCCAGAATGAGCCGACAACCATTCAGATTCGCGTTGGCGAGATGCGCCAGCTATTCAGTTCCGTCGATCCGTCACCGTTCCGGGATCGAGATCTCGATCCCGCATGCGAGGAGTTCATCGTCAGCTGGGCTCGCGAGCTTCGGCCCGATCGCCCGTTCAGGATCGCGGTGCATCTGGAGCGAGAGCCCGCAGCGCGGACGGCGCTGGCTCCATCGGCTGATCCGCGAGGGCCGCGCGAGTCTCGCCATCGGTCTCGTGGCGCTGGCTATTTGCACCACGGCTCCTCTCGGTTACGGCACCGCCTCACATGTGCCCGCAACCGAAAGTGGTTTGCCATTCGCCATGTCAGTTTGATATAAGCTTACAGCATACAAGAATATCTGCTTTCTCATGGCGGACCGAGCATGCGGCGTTCGTATATTCATCATCGGCAGGAACGTAGCTCGCTGCGTCCCGATTGACGACCGGCAACGAAAAAGTGGAGCTCTCAGGCGAACTTGCGAGGAGCCTGCTGAACGCGGCTCCGGACCCGACAGTGATCGTCGACGCTCTGGGGACGATCATGTTCGCCAACGCGCGCGTGGAAGAGACCTTCGGGTACGTGGCCGCGCAGCTCGTCGGCCGGCCGATCGAGGTTTTGCTTCCTGAACGTTTCAGAGCCGGGCACGGCAATCACCGGAAACGGTTCTTCGAGAGCCCAAAGCCTCGCCCGATGGGCGCCGGGCTCGAGCTTTACGGCTTGCACAGAGACGGTCACGAGTTTCCGGTCGAGATCAGCCTCAGCCCGCTCGAGACACCATCGGGATTGCTCGTCTCAAGCGCCATCCGCGATATCTCGGACCGAAAAGCAATCGAGCACGCGCTGCTTGAGGCTCACAACGAAGCCAAGCGCGCAAACCGCGCCAAGAGCGCTTTTCTCGCGGCGGCGAGCCACGATCTGCGCCAGCCGCTGCAAGCGCTGAGCTTGCTCAACGCAGCGCTCACTCGAACCGCGGAGCCCGACTCGAGGGCGGCAGACATCGCTGCCGGCACGGCGCAAGCGTTGAGCTCGATGTCCGAGCTGCTGAACGCGTTGCTCGACATCAGCAAGCTGGAGGCCGGCGCCGTCAAACCGGACATCGAGGATTGCTCCGTCCAACGGATATTCGAACGTCTCCGGGCTCAGTTTACCGATCAAGCCGAAGCGAAGGGCCTCGAGCTCATCGTTGACGAATGCGATGACGTCGTGCGCACCGACCCCACCTTGCTCGAGCAGATCGTTCAGAACCTCGTGGCGAACGCGATTCGCTACACGAAGGCCGGGCTCGTTCAGCTTCGATGCGTCCACTCGCATGCATACGTGCAGATCGACGTCGTTGACACCGGTGTCGGCATACCCAACGGGGACTTGCAGTTGATTTTCGAGGAGTTCTACCAAGCGCCTCTGGAAGCAGGGGCACGGCGCGAGGGTCTCGGGCTCGGGCTTTCCATCGTCCGGCGCGTCGCCGAATTGTTGGATGTCCGCCTCGAAGTGGAGTCGACACCGGGACGAGGTTCGCGATTCCGCTTGAACGTCCCTCGTGGCTCACGTCTAAGCCCGGCTGCGACACAGCCAGCCTTGGAGCCGAGCCATGACCGCAACGCCGTTGAGCGGGTCGTCCTCGTCGTCGACGACGACGCAGCGGTTGCCGCCGCCACCGCGATGCTGCTGGAGGTCGAGGGTTACCAGCCGCTCGTTGCCGCGAGCCTGGACGATGCGCTATGCCGGCTGACCGAGGCCACATGCATACCGAACGTCATCATATGCGACTATCAACTGGGCTCAGGCCCCAGCGGCGTAGAGACGATACGCAAGATTCGCGAGATGTGCGGCCGCCGCATCCGTTCGTTCCTGGTAACGGGTGACACGTCTTCGTCGGCACTGAACCTCGGCAGTCAGATCGAGGACTGCACGATCCTGAGCAAACCGATGGACGCAACGAAGCTTCTCGGCCTGCTGGAGGCGACACTCTGACCGAAATGGAGAAAATCGCGGGCGATCGCGATGCCGCGGCTGAAATCGCTGGATGAAGTTCAAGAACTATTACGAGGTGATGGGGCTCTCCCGCGACGCCTCGCCGGACGACGTCAAGCGTGCTTACCGCCGGCTTGCCCGTAAGTATCATCCGGACGTCAGCAAAGAGCCCGACGCGGAAGAACGTTTCAAGGAGCTGGGCGAGGCATACGAGGTGCTCAAGGATTCGGAGAAGCGAGCCGCTTATGATCAGTTGGGTGCGAATTGGAAGGCGGGACAGGAGTTCAAGCCGCCGCCGGACTGGCGCTTCGACTTCGGCGCGGCGCAGCAACCCGGCGGGTTCAGCGATTTTTTCGAGGAGCTGTTCGGAGGTCTAGGCATGCGGCACGGATCATCGCCGCAGCCGAGCAGAGGGTTCGACTCCTTCGCCAGTATCGATCTGACCCTCGATGAAGCTTTCCGCGGCAGTTCGCGCACGCTCTCGCTCGAACGCATCGAGCAAGACGGCAACGGTCAATCCCACAGGCGCGTGCGGCAGCTCGCCGTCAGGATACCCGCAGGCATCACCGACGGGCAGCAAATCCGGCTCGCAGGTCAAGGCGAAGCGGCGCTCGCCGGCGGCCGGCGAGGCGACCTTTACCTGCGCGCCCGAATTTTGCCGCACCGCTGGTTCAGGCCGGACGGACGCGACGTCTGGCTCGAGTTACCGATCACGCCTTGGGAAGCCGCGCTGGGCGAAACCGTGCGCGTGCCGACGCTGTCGGGCAAAGTCGATATGAAAATCCCCAAGAACTCGCAGTCGGGCGGGCAGCTGCGCCTCAAGGGCCGTGGGCTGCCGGGAAAGCCGCCGGGCGATCAACATGTGATTCTCAAGATCGTTACGCCGCCGGCCGAAACGCCGGAGGACGAATCCCTCTACAGAAAGCTGGCGAGCACCATGAAGCTCAATCCCAGGGAAGCCATGGAGGAATAGACGATGGTCGAGCCACTGCGTGGAGAGCTATTGAGCGAGCACGTCGAATTCACGCTGCAAGAAGTCTGCCGTATCTGCGGTACCGGGGAAGGCGCTATCATCGAGATGGTGCGCGAGGGCGTCGTGGAGCAATCCATCGAGAACGAATGGATCTTCTCGGGGCTGTCGGTGGCGAGGATTCGGATTGCATTGCGGCTGCAACGCGATCTCGACGTCAATCTGGCGGGGGCCGCGCTGGCGCTGGAGCTGCTCGACGAGATCCAGCGCCTCAAACGGCAACTGGGCCCAAAGAACACAATTGCATAATTGAGCTTCTCGAGCTCCGTTTATAGCTTGGCGTAAAGCAGGAGATCGCCATGAAAAGGATCGCTGTTGCTTTGGGCTTCGTCCTCGCCGCCGCGCTTGCAACCGTGGGCGTCGCACAGCGCGCCGGACATACCGTCACGATCGATGAGCCTCAATCTTCCGATCAGTATCTTGCCGCGAGCATCGTCCGCGTCGTCGCATCGGTTGAGGGCGACGTGGTCGCCGCAGGCCGGTTGCTGATCGTCGATGCCGCGATCGACGGCGACGTGATCGCCGCCGGCGAGTCCGTGGAGATTCGCAACACCGTCGGCGATGATTTGCGCGCCGCCGGTAGAACCGTCGCCGTCTCCGGCAGAGTGGACGGGCACGTCGTCGCCGCCGGTGAGCAAGTTCGTCTGGAGTCGGGCAGCTCCGTCGGCGACTGGGCTTGGATCGCCGGCCGCAATGTGGTCATCGCCGGGCAAGTCGGCGGGGAACTCAGAGCGGCGGGGCAAGCTGTCGCGGTGTCGGGCAACATCGGCGGCGATGCCATCCTCGTCGGCGAGACGATTCGCGTCGAATCCGGCGCGATGATCGGCGGCGATCTCATCGTGCAGAGCGACAACGAAGCCGAGATCGCCGCAGGCGCAACCGTCGCGGGCGAGATCATCCGGCAGGACCTGCCCGATGGGTTCGGCCGCATGGAAGGCTTCGGTATTCTCGGCGGCGTCGGCGGCACGCTGTTCCTCGGCATCGCGCTGGCGATCGCCGTGATTGCCGTATTCTTCCTGTTCCCGCTCTTCTCGGAGTCGACGGCCCGGCGAGTCCGCACGCTGCCGTTGAGAACACTCGCCATGGGTCTCGGGATCGCGATTCTGACGCCGTTCCTGTTTATCGTTCTGTTCGTGACCGGCATCGGCACGATCGCAGGCTTCGGCGTGCTCGGCACCTACCTGTTGCTGCTGTTCTTCGCGATGCTGTTCGGTGTCGCCGCCTTGGGCCAGCTCGGGCTGGAGCTGGGCCTGAGGGGGCGATCCGCCGGGCGGGCCGTTCAAGTCCTCGCGATGCTGCTGGCGAGCGTCGCGCTGCTATTCCTGGCTCTGATCCCGTTGCTCGGGCCGATCCTGTTGCTGCTGGTGTGTATCTCCGGCCTCGGTGCCGTCGCCAGCGAGCTCTGGCAACGCCTCCGATCGCCGCGGGCCGCATGAGCAACGCGAAGAACTGATTGCCCGCGTCCATCGTGGCGCACGCTCGTGGGCCTCATCAAGAGACATTTGGGCCTACGCCCGGTCGCGAGCCTCCCGAAGCCGATCGATGTCGAGCTTCTTCATTTGCAGCATCGCCTGCATCACTCGCTCTGACTTTTTCGGATCCGGCTCGCCGAGCAACTCGATCAGCCCCTTGGGAACGATCTGCCACGAGACGCCGTACTTGTCCTTGAGCCAGCCGCAGGGCTGTTGCTTTCCTCCGGCGGTCAGCTTTTCCCACAGCTCGTCGACCTCGGCCTGCGTGTCGCAGTCGACGACGAAAGAAATGGCTTCGGTGAACTTGAACTGCGGCCCGCCGTTCAAAGCCGTGAATTTCTGGCCGTCGAGCTCAAAGGCAACGGTCATCACGCTGCCCTGAGCCCTTCCGGAAACCTCCGCTCCAGCACCTCCATAACGGGCAACATGACCGATCTTCGAATTCTTGAAGATCGACACATAGAACCTCGCGGCCTCTTCGGCCTGGTTATCGAACCATAGAAATGGGCTTATCTTCTGCTTCTGCGACACTAGTCGTCTCCTTCATTCAGATACATTCGACATATGCGAGCGCGCCATACCGGTCGCGCCGGCATCCCTTCTCAGGCTAGTCGAACGCGGCTCGGCGATTTCGACACTATGGACGTATTTCCTGGGGCGATGCGCGAAAGGCGTGCTCGATCGGCTCAACAGTGTCGATCTGGGGACCCGCCGAACGACAACGGAAGAAACCAGCAGCAAACGGCCCCACGGCCACTAAGAAGGAGATGGAGAATGAGTACCACAGCCGCGAGCGATCAAGCACAGACGACCCAGCAAGATCCCGAGGTTCTCCGCGATCCTTTCGGCGTTCTCTGGTCGATCGGCGGTCCCGCGGACACGGATTGAGCCCTGTACGGCGCGAACCCGAGTAACGCGGTTATCATAGCCGTCCCCTGTCGGCTTTCGGCCGGAGACGGAAGCAGTGAACGAGATACGCGACACGGTCGATGCCGTCTACCGCGAAGAGTCGCGCCGTGTCCTCGCAACCCTCATCCGCGTGCTCGGCGACTTCGATCTGGCCGAGGAAGCGCTTCACGACGCCTTTCGCGCGGCGGTCGAGCAATGGCCGCGCGACGGCGTGCCTGCAAACCCGCGCGCATGGCTGGTCTCGGCCGGGCGCTTCAAGGCAATCGACCGGATTCGCAAGCTTGCGCGCTTCGACCCGCTCGCGGACGATTTCGATGAGCGCCTGCCCGATGAGGCGAGCCCAAACCTCGACGCCATGCTAGACGAGGACCTCGAGGACGATCGCCTGCGGCTGATCTTCACCTGCTGCCACCCCGCCTTGCCGTCGGACGCGCAGGTCGCTTTGACTTTGCGCGAAGTCTGCGGGCTCACGACCGAGGAAATCGCGCGAGCTTTTCTGGCCGCTCCGCCGACCTTGGCGCAACGGATCGTGCGGGCGAAGAACAAGATCAAAGTCGCATGCATTCCGTACGAAGTGCCGGAGCGCGATGCGCTGCCGGAGCGGCTCGACAGCGTGCTGCGCGTGATCTATCTCGTGTTCAACGAAGGTTACGCCGCCTCTTCGGGAGCTTCGCTTACGCGTCACGATCTTTCCGCGGAGGCGATTCGGCTGGGCCGCTTGCTGGTGGAGTTGCTGCCCGAGCCCGAAGCGACGGGCCTGCTCGCGCTCATGCTGCTCCAGGAATCCCGCCGCGCCGCGCGCGCCTCCGCGGAGGGGGAAATCATTCTGCTGGAGGCTCAGGATCGCTCGCTTTGGGACCGCACGATGATTGCCGAGGGTGAGGTGCTGGTGACCCGGGCGCTCGCTTCGCGCCGCTTCGGCCCGTACACCTTGCAGGCGGCGATCGCGGCCGTTCACACCGAGGCCGTGGAGCCCGAGGCGACCGACTGGGCCGAGATCGTCGGCTTGTACGACGTGCTGCTCAGGGTCGATCCTTCGCCCGTCATCGAGCTCAACCGCGCGGTCGCGGTGGCGATGTGCGACGGGCCGGCCGCCGGCCTCGAGCTGGTCGACGCGCTGCTCGCACGCGGCGATCTCGCGGACTACCACCTGGCGCATGCCGCACGCGCCGACTTGTGCCGCCGGCTCGGCAAGGCGAATGAGGCCCGCGGCGCCTACGAGCGGGCGCTGGCGCTGACCCGGCTCGAGCCCGAGCGGCGCTTTCTCGAAGGGCGCCTGCGCGAGCTCTCCGGCTGAGGCCTCACCACATGAAACATTGGAGTACCACATGAAATATCTGTGTCTCGTCTACTACCAGGAGTCGGATATCAATGCCATGTCCCAGAACGATTGGGACACGCTCAACGGCGAGTGCATGGCTTTCGGCGAATCGATCGTCGAAAGCGGCCATCGCCTCGGCGGCGACGCGCTCGAGCCCACTCACACCGCCACCACCGTGCGCGTGCGCAACGGCAAGGTCACGACGACCGACGGGCCGTTCGCCGAGACCAAGGAGCAGCTGGCCGGTTTCTACGCGCTCGAAGCCAAGGATCTGAACGACGCCATCCAGGTGGCATCGAGAATCCCGCCTGCCCGCTTCGGCAGCATCGAGATCCGCCCGGTGCGGCAGCTCGTGCCCGAGGACAACACGCGCTAGCGCGCCGGGCGATGTCGATTCCCGCTCCGCCCGAACGACTGCTGAATGGGTGTAGTTGGAGTCGGAGCCCTCATGAAGTACGTGTGCCTGGTTTATTTCGATGAAAGAGAGCTCAATGCGTTGCCGAAGAAAGAGATCGACGCGCTGCACGCCGAAGCTGAAGCTTACGTGACCGAGATGCGCCGGCGCGAGGGATTCCTGGCCGCCGACGCGCTGGAGCCCACGGATTCCGCGGTGACATTGCGCAGGCGCCGCGGCGCGGTATCCGTGAGTGACGGGCCTTTTGCCGAGACCAAGGAGCAGCTCGGCGAAGTCGTGCTGATCGACGCGCCCAATCTCGACGAGGCGATCAAGGTCGCCGCACGCGTGCCGTCCGCGCGCTTCGGCAGCGTCGAGATACGTCCTGTAAGAGTTAGCGCAGCGCCCAGATGAACGCCGCCGCGGCCAGCAGCGGCGACACGATCGCAAGACCGTGAAATCGACAGCCATTGTCGAATACCGGTCCGGTCGAACGACTATGAGGCAAGCGCAACCTCTCAAAAAGGCCCTCGGATGATACAAGTGCACGATGTCATTGACTGGACCGGGACGCTATCGTCGCAGCGCATCGAGATCGAGAGCATCGATCGAGTCCAGCTGGTTACGCCCGATCTTCAGCGGTCTGTCGGTTTCTACACGCGCGCGTTCGGTTTTCGCTCCGTGGGTACGCCGGAAAAAAGGCCCCAGCGCTCCGCCGTGTTGATCTCAGCCGCCTCCTCCGCCGAGCTCGTGATACACGAGACAATCGAGTCAGGCGCGCCGATGCGCAATGTGCTGCAACGCTGGGGGTTCGTGGTGGTGGATATCGACTGGGTGCGGCGAGCCGTCTGGGATCTAGGAATCGGCATCGCCAAGGACAACGGAGAGCCCGATCAGATCTACCGGTGGGAGAACGGCCGCACGCTCTACATCCTCGATCCTGACGCCAACGTCATCGAGCTGGTCGATCTCGACCGCGAATATGCGACCGCTCGCGCCCGTGCGGGTAACGGCTGACGTATGGTGACACTATTCCTTATCTTCGCGATTGCGAAACAGCTCCGGCTCGAGCGCGTGTTTGCGCAGCAGCTTATAGAACTCCGAGCGGTTCCGCTCGGCGAGGCGCGCGGCCTGCGCCACATTTCCCTCGGTCATCTCCAACAACTGCGTCAAATACCCGAACTCGAAACGATCGCGAGCTTCGGCAAACGGGAGTAGCGCCTTCTCCTTGAGCCTGAGGGCGCGCTCGACGAGGCTGGCGGGAATCAAAGGCGACGTCGTGAGCACGACGCATTGATCGACCACGTTCTGCAGTTGTCGTATGTTGCCCGGCCATGACGCGGACATCATCATTTCCATCGCTTGCCGGGAAAAACCGCTCACCCCCACGGCCGCGTTGGATGACCGCTCCCTGGCACGATGCAGGAAAAACTCGGCGAGCAGAGGGATGTCCTCTCTGCGCTTGTCCAGCGGAGGGATCTCTAGGGTCACGACGTTGAGGCGGTAATAAAGATCATCGCGAAAGGTTTTGTCCGCGATGGCATTCTCGAGATTCTGGTGGGTCGCCGAGATGACCCGGATATCGACCGCGAGAGCTTCCGTGGAGCCGACCGGGCGGATCTCGCGCTCCTGGAGCATGCGCAATAGCTTCGCCTGGAAGGGCAAGGGCATGTCGCCGATCTCATCCAGGAAAAGCGTTCCGTGGTCCGCGGACCGGATCAGCCCCTTGCGGGCCTCGGCCGCGCCCGTAAACGCGCCCTTGGTGTGACCGAAAAGCTCGGCTTCGAAGAGTTGATCGGGGATCGCGGTGCAGTTCACGGCGACCATGGGTTTTTCCCTACGCTCGCTCGCATTGTGAATGGCACGCGCGAGCAGCTCCTTGCCGGTTCCGCTCTCGCCGCGAATCAGCACCGCAGTGTCGCTCCGCGCGACCATCCAGGCTTCCCGAAACAAAGCTTCCATGGCGGCGCTTCTGGTAACGATCGCGTCGCGCCACTCGGTGTTCTCGGGCTTGCGCTCGGAGTCGCCGAACATCGTGACCGCCCGCTCGATGATCTCGATTAGTTGCTGTCGGTCGAAGGGCTTCGTCAGGTAGGCGAAAACGCCCCTCTGCGTGGCGTCGACGGCATCCGGA
The DNA here is from genome assembly GCA_036396795.1 of Gammaproteobacteria bacterium. GTDB lineage: Bacteria > Pseudomonadota > Gammaproteobacteria > Steroidobacterales > Rariloculaceae > JAHEEM01. Next base: position 77,963 of record DASWKF010000128.1, read on the forward strand.
ATCGTGCCATGGGCCGTCAGGACCACGACGGGCAAGGTCGGCTCGCTCTCGTGGATGGCCTCGAACAACATCATCCCGTTCATGCCTTCCATGCGCATGTCCGTGATCACGAGCTGCGGCCGAAATCCCGGCAGAGATGCGAGCGCCCTGATACCGCTGTCTGCAGTCTGAATTTCGTAGCCCTCGCGCTCGAGACGAATCGAAAGGACCTTCAGCAGATCAGCATCGTCATCGACCACCAATATTCTGGATTTCTCAGCCATATGCAGCGCTAGTTAGCGGGATTCAGGTTCCCGGAATTGATTTCCTGTTCCAGAGCCCTGAGAGCGTTCAGCTGGGCCTGCAGCATTTCGCGGAACTGGCGCTCGGTGCTCAGGGCCGATCTGGCTTCGACGAGCTCCTCATCGAGGCGTGCATTTCTCGACCGTTCTTCGTTCAACATCTCCGCAAGAGCTCCGTCATTGGCGGCGACGCATGAACGCTCGCTCAACAGATTGTAAAGAAAGCGCGTGAGCTCCAGGTTGGGAGGCTCGTTCTCCTCGAAACCCAGAGTCGTTTCACCGAGCAGGCGAATCGCTCGGTCGATATCGTAGAACGAGGCGCCGGGACGGCTGAGGAGCAGCGATAGCCTGACCGCCGATTCTCCGGTCGGAGTCGTGGCGTATTCTGCAACCAAATCGCGGTACTCTTGCTCGAGCGCAGCGGACTCGAGGCGCCGCACTTCGTTACCGTAACGAATCAGCTCGCTCTCGTCGCCGGACGTGCCGCTACGGCCGGGTCCGAGGCCCTGACATCCGCTCAACGCAGCCGCGCTCCACAGCCAGGCCACGGCGCTAAGTGTCCTGCCCGTTCGGGCCGGCCACCGGAAGCACGACTCGAAAATGCGCACCGCCTCCCGAGTCCACGACCTCGATGCAACCATCATGCGTCTCCACATATTCCTTTGCGATTGCCAGCCCGAGGCCGGTGCCTTTCACGCTTGACTGGTACTCGGCTTGCCCACGATGAAACGGCTCGAAAATCGCCTGCCTCTCCGTATCCAAGACGCCCGGCCCGGAATCGCGCACATCGATGACGACGTCGTTTCCGCGCTTCTCCAGCGAGATCGAAACACGACCGTTCACGGGCGTGTACTTGACGGCGTTGTTGAGCAAGTTCTCGATCACTATTCTAAGCTTATTTCCATCTCCGCGAACGCGTGCGTCGGATAGATCTTCCGCGAGAGTGATGTTTTTCGAGCCTATGGCTAGGGCTTGAGTCGATACGGCTGCGCGCAGGACTGCCCCCAGGTCCACCTGCGTAATCTTCAAGTCGGAGATCAATTCCTGCGTCTTACCGAACTGCAGGAGATCCTCGATCAGCTTCTGTAAACGCAAGCTGCTGGAACGCATGATGCTCGACAGCTCCGCATCTTCCGGGGCGCCGTCCGAGAGGCTCTCCGCCAACAGCTCCGCGCCTTCACGAATCGTCGCGAGCGGCGTTTTCAGCTCATGCGAGATGTGCCTCAGAAACGTGATCTGCTGATGCTCCAGCTCCTTGATGCGGCGCCGCAACCAATCGAGCTCCTTGCCCAGCTCGGCGAGGTCGTCCGGCCCGCGCACCTCGATGACCTCGTCGAGCTCCCTGGCGCCGAGGCGCTGGATCGCTTTGGCGATCTCGCGCGTCGGGCGTGTAATCAGCACCACGAACACACCGGCAAGCACGAACGTGACGGGAACGACCGCCGCGGCCTGCAAGAGCAGCAGCCGCTGTAGGCGGTCGGCTGCGTCGGTGGCGTAGTTGGCTTGAGTTTCTATCAACTGACTGCTATCCGAAAGAACCTCGCGGGCGCGATCGATGAGGATTCTCCAAAGCTGCGCGGTATCAGTCGCCGAGTGCGTGCTCTGATCCCCGGTGTCCCCTCCGCTCAGAACACTGAACAGCACGGCTTCCTCACGCTCTATCGCCGTCAACTGTTGGATTGCCCGCTCAGGCAGCGCGAGACCGAGCAGATTGTCGACTGCATTCCGGAAGATAGCCCGCCGTTCCACGTAGTTTTGGTAGAGCTCCGTGTCGCCGAGCACACGGAATTGCCCAAAGGCTCGCTGCATCTCCGTGAGCTGCTCGATCAGGGAACGACTTTGCTGGGTGGCGGTCTCCGCTTCGAGAACGGCCGCCCGGCCCGCCTCGGAGAGCCGGTCGACCTGTACGACCGCCGTGACGACCGCTGCCGTCATGGGCGCAAGCACCACGGCAAACCCGACGAGAATCAGCCTCAGGATCGATCGCGAACGGTACACGCGCCTCCCCCCGCGAGGTCCCTTGCCCTCGCATCCATGATTGTAGACTCACGGCAATCGAAGGATAAGGGCCAGCCGACCTACCGCAAAGCCGTAGCACCCTGAAGATATTCGGATGCCGACAGCTCACCGTCACGATCCGCATCCACCATGGCGAAACGTCTCGCTAAAACGGAGTCCGCCTGCGCTTCCTGCTCGCTGATCCTCCCGTCCCCGTTCGCATCGACGTCTGAAAACGACGCGGCATTCTCCTGCGAACAGCCATATGCAGCGACGACGGTCAATAAGGTCAATAGCGTTCTCATTGCCTGCCAGGTAATACTTTTAGGGAAGCCGCTCATGTCCACTCCGTTGCAAGTCGTGTGCCAGGGGCATTCCAGGTGGTTCCCCGCCGACTCAGTGTCGCCGATCGACACCACTCCGGCATTCCCCTTGTGGGGTGGGCGCAATGCTATAACTCATAAGGCGCTGATTTCGGGCCGCATGCCCAGGATGGCACGCCTCTTGCTTGAGTGTGGCTGGCCTCTAACAACTTTTTTAGACAGGAGTAGCGACATGAGGACGATTTTGACGGCCTTCCTGGTGGCAATCGGGTTTTCGACGTCTGCGCTCGCGCAAGAGCTCCCCGCGTTCGAGGAAGTCGACCAGAACAGCGACGGCTTGATCGATCAAGCGGAAGCCAGCGTCGTCGAGGCAATCCAGTTCGATACGGCCGATGCCAATCAAGACGGGTCGATCGATCGTGAAGAATACGCGCAATTGTCGCAGTAAGGTCTTCACTTCGATTTGGATAGCGAGCTAGGCCAATCCCAGCGAAAGTACCCCCTACTTTCCTTGTTTTGTGGCCAATTTGAGCCCGGCTTAGGCCGGGCTCTTTTTTTGGTCTTACGGAGGATGCCCGAGAAAGGGCTCTAGTTCAGGTGATCTCGCACTCGCGCCGCAACGGCTGCGCGCTCGACGTCCGTTTCGCGAGTCTCGCCACGCGCGATCGCCTGGTACTTCGTGCAGTTCCGGCCGCTGTTTTTCGCCTGGTACAGTGCGGCATCGGCTGCACGAAATACGTCCGAGGGCAGGCACGGTGTAGTCGAATGAAAGGACGTAACACCGATGCTGATCGTAACCCCGGGCACAGCTCCACGCTGCAACGGCAATCGTTCGACGGCGTGCCGGAGCCGTTCCGCGACCGCGAGTGATTCCGCCGGACCGATGCCCGGCAACAGCAGCGCGAACTCCTCGCCTCCATAGCGGGCGGCGGCGTCACCCGCGCGACGACAACCCATGCACAAAATCTCGCTCAACAGGCACAGCACGGCATCGCCGTACTGGTGACCAAAGGTGTCGTTGAACCGCTTGAAGTGGTCCACGTCGCAAAGAATGAGCGCCAGCGGCGTCGCAGACCGACAGGCACGCCGAATCTCGAGGCTCAGCGTCAAGTCGAAGAAGCGGCGGTTGCCCAGCCCGGTCAAGCCGTCGACGTATGCGAGCCGCTTGAGGTGGCGAACCGTGAGCTGTAGTCGCTGGTTCTGCTGCTCCAAAGCTCGGGCTCTTTCGGCAATATCGGGCTCGTGCGTGCCCTCCTCCCAAGGAGCCCGCTCCGCGCATCGTCTTGAATCCGTTACCGCCACTTTTACAACCACTTGCAATGCCCTAGCTGTCGCGAAGTCCCTTGCATCGTAAGGAGTCAACGCATGAGCTCCACCAACGAATACACAGCAAGATCCATGCCACGCCAATCACCTCGACCAACCCTCCAGGATCCTGAAACATCAGATCTCTGAATCGCGCGAAATCTGTCACCCGCAGGCAACACTCGGCGCGCATGACGAATAATCATTCGTCACTTCGGCACTTCCTCGTGTCGCTGCCTTGCGACAAACCTACAAATAAAGCAAGGGCAGGACAACGGACAAGATGGCCCAGGTGATGAGCTGTAGCGGCACACCGATGCGCACGAAATCGGAGAACTTGTATCCGCCCGCCGTGAACACCAGCAAGTTGGTCTGATAGCCGATCGGCGTGATGTAGCCGGCATTGGCGCCGAACAGCACCGCAAGCACGAACGGCAGGGCCGGCACGCCGAGCTGCTCCGCGATGCTCACCGCAATCGGCGTCCCGATCACGGCGACGGCGTTGTTGCTCAAAAGCTCATTGAGCAGGGCAATCATCAACAGGAAGGTGCTCAGCATGACAGGCGCCGGCAAGCCTTCGGCAGCGTCGACGAAGCGCTCCGCGATATAGGCCGTCGCCCCCGTGCCCGTCAGGGCCGTGCCGAGCGCCAGACAGGTGACGATCACCAGCGCGAGACGCTTGTCGATCGCCCGCCAGGCCTCATCCCAATGCAGGCAGCGCGTGAACAGCATCAAGCTGACGGCGCATAGAGCGCTCACGACGATCGGCACCAAGCCGAGTGCCGCCGCCAGCAGAGTCGAACCCAGAATGAGCGTCGCGCGCCCGGCGGTCGCGGTCCGCGGCACGTGGATCGTTCTGTCGAGCACGAGGTACTCGCGCGCGGCCTTGAGCGCGCTGACGTCCTGCATGCGCCCCTGAAGCAACAGCACATCGCCGACGCCCAAGCGCGGATCACCGGCTTCTTCGATGGGCGTGATCGACGCCGAGGCGGGGCTGCGAATGCCGATCGCGATCAGCTCTCCGAGCGCACCGTCGCGGAGCTGGCTGAAACGCTTCCCATAGAGCGACGATGTGCGCGTGACGACGATCTCGACCAGCCTCTGGTCGGCCCCGCGCTCCAGGCGCTCGGCTGCCAATTCTCCGCCCAGCGACCCCTGCAAACGCTTGATCGCATCCGCGGGTCCGCGCAGGTGCAGCTTGTCGCCGCTGCGAAGAGACAGCGACGGCAAGCGCACGAGATCCAGATCGCCGCGCTGGACGCGCTCGATTCGCGTCCGGCCTTCGAAGCCTCGCGTCAGCTCGCCGAGCGTTCTGCCGGTGAACGGGCTGTCGTCGCGCACCTCGATGACGGCATAGAAGATGCGGGGTGTCGCCTCAGTGAGCGCCGTAGGCCGATCTACCAGCCAGCGCGGCGCAAGAAGCCAGAGGTAGAGAATCCCGCCGATCAATGCGATGCCCGCCGGTACTACGAAGTCGAACATGCCGATTCTCGGCAGACCGAGGTCCGCTGCGACATTGACCACGAGCAAATTCGTCGACGAGCCTATGGTCGTCGTCATCCCCCCCATCGTCGTAGCGAAACAGAAAGGCATGAGCACCCGCGAAGGCGCCATGCCGACTCTGTACGCAACACCGGCCAGAATCGGCATCAGCATCACTACGATCGGCGTGTTGTTCACGAACGCGCTGAGCCCCGCCGCGATCGATAGCGTCAGCAACAGCGCCAAGCTGCGGTTGCGCGACCAGAGTCGAACGAGCAAACGCCCTATTGGGCGCAATGCTCCGCTGAGATCGACCGCCTTGACGGCCATCAGCAACAGGCAAATCGTGATCAGGGCTTCGTTGCCGAAGCCGGCCAAGAAATCGGCGCCGCGAATGATTTCATTCCCGGCGGAGTCGCGGTACGGGAAGATCTCGAAGCCGGCGACCAAGAAAAAGAGCACGCCGATACACGAGTACTCGATCGGAAACCGCTCTCGCGTAAATGAGTACAAGGCGCCGGCAGCAATAGCCATTGCGGCAACTGCGTGAGGCTCGAGCACCGCCATGCGTCGTCAGCACCTGTGCCTTCTGCGAGCATCATTATACTCCGCCTGCTCGAGCGCAAAGTCGCATTGACACGCAACCGGGTTGCAGCCTATCGTGCCCAGGCCAGCGGTGCCGGCGCGGAAACGCCGGCTTGAAAGGGAATCCGGTGCGGCAGGATCGGCGTGTGCCGAGTCGTGTCTATTCCGGAGCTGCCCCGCAGCGGTAAATGAGAACGACCGATGCCCAAGCACTGGATCGATTGAAAGATCCGGGAAGCGCATCCAGTAGACGGTCGACGTAAGACCTCGCTCACAAGCCCGAAAACCTGCCGCAGCCATCGCATCCTCGCCGATGCGATGCACGGCCATTGAGCTCTCGCGGGTGGAGCGGCCGGATAGGGTCGCATCGCCTGCCGGTGCTGCGCCCCGATCCATCGCATCTCCCACGCGAGACTCGGTACCTGCTCGCGGGAGAGCACATGTCAGTAAAGGCCATCAATCTCGGATTTCCTCGCATCGGTCTCGCGCGGGAGCTGAAGCGCGCTCTGGAACGGCATTGGAAGGATGCTTGTTCAACCGAAGACTTGCTCGAGACCGCGCGGCAACTCCGACTGCACCATTGGCGGCTGCAGCGCGCTGCCGGCATCGACCTGATTCCGTGCAACGATTTTTCTCTTTACGACCACGTCTTGGATACGGCCTGCCTGCTCGGCTGCGTGCCGTCACGCTACCGATTGCAGGGCGAGATGGTCGATCCGGCCACCTACTTCTCCATGGCGCGCGGGTCGGACGATGCGGCGGCAATGGAAATGACGAAATGGTATGACACCAACTACCACTACCTCGTCCCGGAATTCGAAGCCGGCGCGCAGTACCGGGTGGCGAGCGATAAGCCCTTCGCCGAGCTTGCCGAGGCACAAGCCGCCGGCATCGAAGCCGTTCCAGTGTTGATCGGCCCGGTGACGTTCGTAACACTGGGCAAGCCCGGTCATTCCCGATTCTCCTTTACGGGCACGGTCGAGAAGCTGCTGCCGGTGTACGCGGAAATTCTCAGGCGCTTGGCGCGATCGACACGACGCGTTCACATCGAAGAGCCCTGCCTCGTAACGGATTTGCACGCGGAAGCCAAGGAATCTCTCGTACAAGCCTACCGTTATCTCGATGCGGCGGTCGATGGAATCGCACTCCACTTGGTGACGTATTTCGGCGCCCTCAAAGACAACCTCGACCTTGCATTCAGCCTGCCGGTCGATGGCATGCACGTCGATCTCTGCCGCGCACCCGAGCAGACGGACGCATGCATCGAACGGGCACGGGAACGCGGAACGTGCCTTTCACTCGGGCTCATCGACGGCCGCAACGTATGGCGAAACGATCTGCGAAGCTCAGTCGCCGTGCTCGAGCGCGCCTTGCACGCGTTGGGGCCGGATCGCGTTGCCGTCGGACCTTCCTGCTCGCTCCTGCACACGCCCATCGACCTCGAGAACGAAACCGAGATGGACGAGGAGATCCGCGATTGGCTGGCCTTCGGAGCTCAGAAGCTGAACGAGATCACGATCCTCAAGCGCTATGCCGACGAAGGCCCGGGCACCGTCGAGGACGCGCTTCGCGCCAGCGACGCTGCGCGGGAGCGCCGCCGGGCCTCCAAGAGGATTCACGACGCGAGCGTCAAGCAACGCGTCGCTGCCGTTACTCCCGAGCTGCTGCATCGCGCGAGCCCCGGGCCCGCTCGACGCGAGCTGCAGCGCGAGCTTGTGCGTCTGCCCCTGCTACCGACTACGACCATCGGCTCCTTTCCGCAGACCGAAGCGATTCGCGCCGCGCGCGCCGCCTACAAGAGCGGACACATGGATACGGACACGTATGAAGCCGAGATGCGGCGGGAGATCGCGGCCGTCGTGCGTTTTCAGGAGCGTGTCGGCTTGGACGTGCTGGTGCACGGCGAGCCGGAACGCAACGATATGGTGGAGTACTTCGGCGAGCGTCTCAGGGGATTCGTCTTTACCCGCAACGGCTGGGTCCAATCGTACGGGTCGCGCTGCGTCAAGCCGCCGATCATCTTTGGAGATATTGCCCGCCCCGAGCCGATGACCGTGGGCTGGTCGCGCTACGCGCAGTCGCTCACGGATCGCTGCGTGAAAGGCATGCTCACCGGGCCGGTCACGATGCTGCAATGGTCATTCGTGCGCGACGACCAGCCGAGAGCGCAAACCTGTCAGCAAGCCGCCTTGGCGATACGCGACGAGGTCATGGATCTCGAGAGCGCCGGCATTCGAATGATCCAGATCGACGAGCCCGCCATTCGCGAGGGATTGCCGCTGCGTCACTCCGAATGGCAACAATACCTGCGATGGGCCGTCGACGCTTTCCGGCTCGCATCCGCCGGCGTCGCAGATACCACGCAGATCCACACTCACATGTGTTACGCGCAGTTCAACGACATCATCGACTCCATCGCCGAGCTCGACGCCGACGTGGTTTCCATAGAAGCGACGCGGTCGCAAATGGAGCTGCTCGGGGCCTTCGCCAAGCACGAGTACTCGAACGACGTCGGGCCGGGTATTTACGACGTTCATTCGCCTCGAGTGCCCACGGCCCTGGAGGTGATCGCGTTGCTGCGACAGGCCTGCAAGGTCCTGCGTCCCGAGCAGATTTGGGTGAACCCGGACTGCGGCTTGAAGACCCGGGCCTGGGATGAGATCGAGCCGGCGCTGACACAGATGGTCGCGGCGGCTTCCGAGATGAGGCGCGAGCTTCGAGCTGCGGCCCACGACTCCCGGGCGACCTAGCGGTCGCTGCAACCGCTGACCGCCAGCACGCGCTCGCCGAAGGCTCGCGCGAGCTTGCCGGCCAGCCTTGCGAAACGCGTCAGCGCGCCGGGCTCCTCGGGCGCCCCGAGAATCCTTGCAAGCTCATCCGATAAATCCCGCTCGGGGCCGCCGGCGATGCGCTCGACGAAGCCCGCGGGCTCGACCTCGAAGCGGATCAGGTCGCGCAGCGCCTGAGTGAGCAGCACGTTGTGGGGGCCTTCCCAGGTCTCCATGATCACTGCGTCGCGATACAACCGCGGCAGCGGTGAGAAGCGCTCCTCTATGCCGTTGCCGCCGAGCTGCATGATGGCTTCGTGCAGCATCGCGGTCGATCGCCGCGTCAACACCGGCTTGCAGAGGCTCAGAAGCAGCCGGAAGTGCAACCGCATGTCGTCGGACCCGGCGCTATCGCGCCAAAGGGCGATCAGCCCGAACATCGCCCCGAGCGCACAAGCCCGCGCGCGGCGCAGGTCGTCCAGCGTCTCGCGCACCAGCTCGTAGTCGATGAGCTTGTTGCCGAAAGCTTCGCGAAAGCGAACGTACGCTGCGACGATGCGCTCCGCCTGGCGCAGCGACGCCGCCGCGACGATGACACAGGCGAAGCGGGACGTCGTCAACACCGGGTCGAGAATGTTCGCCAGGCCGCGATCGAGCGGCCCGACCGGGTATGCGAGTGCGCCGTCGAACGTGACCTCCGCCGTCGGCAGCTCGCGCGTGCCGAGCTTGTCCTTGAGCCGGTCGATCGTGTAGCCGTTGCGCCGCCCGTCCAGATAAGCCGGCAGCAGAAACACGGCAACGCCGCGGGCGCCCTCGGGGGCGCCCCGGGGCCGGCCCGCGACGACGAAGTAGTCGGCATTGATGTTCGAGCAGAACCACTTCTGACCGTGGAGCCGGTAGGCGCCGGCGCTTGAACGCGCCTCGAGCACGATCGCCGGGATATCCGACCCTGCCTGGATCTCGGTGACGAATTGCGCGCCGTGCCAGATCCGCTCCGCGCTCGACGCCCGCACGCGCTCGATCGCAAGCCGATGCTCCGGATGATCGCCGGCGGCCTCGAGCAGCCTGACCATGCCGTCGGTGCAGGCGGTCGAGCACGCCACGCCCGCCTCGCCGTTCTGGTTGAACAAGTAGACCTTCGAGTAGAACACGAACGGATCGCCGTGGAGCGCGCCCAAGCGCTGCACGCCCTGCACTTGGGCAAACGCCTCGAGCGTGGACGCGGGCAGAACGACATCGTCGACGCGCCGGCTGTACGCGTCGAAATGCCGCAGATAGGGCGCATTCCCGGGTCGCGCCGACTGCTCGGCGGCGTCGCGCAGGCGCCCGGCGACGGTTTCACCCCAGCTCGACAACGCCGGGCCTTCCGCGGCCCCCGCCGCGGCGGCGTAATGTTGCAGCAACTGCCTCAGCAACGCGTCGTCGCCGAACCAGTTGGTCCGTAGCGCCTCGAGACACGGCTGAAAGTACGTCATGGCCGGCCCCGACCCATACTAGCACCGCCGAGCGCGAATTCTCACGACAGGCGGGGCGTGGCATCATAGGGAGATTCGCGGTCTTCGTGCCGGCGGCGCCCGCCCACGGAGTTCTACGTCTCGTCTCAATGGTTTCAAACGAACCCAACAGCAACGAGCGGGCCGAGCGTCTCTCGAGCCTGCGCATCGATCGCGACCCCGTCGAGCCCGGGGGTCGGCGCTGGCCTTGGGCCGTTGCGCTCTTCGTCGTGGTTGCAGCCGTCGCCGGCGGTGTCGGGTACTGGCGCCTGCCCGAAGCCGTCGGCGTGCGCGTCGAGCCCGCCCTTGCGGCGCTGAGCCAGTCCGCTTCGGCGAGCGTGCTCGACGCCACCGGCTACGTGACGGCGCGGCGCTCGGCAACCGTATCGGCCGAGATCACCGGCAAGGTTCGCGAGGTCCTGATCGAGGAAGGCCAGAGCGTCGAGGCCGGCGAGGTGCTGGCCTATCTGGACGACAGCATTCAACGCGCCGAGCTCGAGCTGGCTGAAGCGCAGCTCGAGAGCGCCCGCTCGGCGCTGGCCGAGATCCGCGCGCAGCTCGAGGAGGCACGCCTCAACCTCGCGCGCATGCGTGATCTCGCCGCCCGTCAGCTTACGAGCGCTCAAGACCTCGACGCCGCCGAAGCCACCGAGGCGACTCTGGCGGCGCGGCTCGCCGCGGGTGAGGAAAACGTCAACGTGGCCGCGCGCGTCGTGGAGCTGCGCCGCCGCCAGCTCGACGTCTACGCGATCCGCGCGCCGTTCGCCGGCGTCGTCATCGACAAGAACGCCCAGCCCGGCGAGATGATCTCGCCGATCTCGGCCGGCGGCGGCTTCACCAGAACCGGCATCTGCACGATCGTCGACATGGATTCGGTCGAGATCGAGGTCGACGTCAACGAAGCCTACATCCAGCGCGTGAAGACGGGTCAGGTCGTCAGCGCGGTGCTCGACGCCTATCCCGATTCGCCGATCCCGGCGCGGGTCATCGCAATCGTCCCGGCGGCGGACCGCGAGCGGGCGACGGTGCGCGTGCGCATCGGCTTCGACGAGCGCGACGCGCGCATTCTGCCGGACATGGGCGTCAAGGTCGCTTTTCTCGAGGCCGAGACACCGGGCCCGAGCCCGGCCGACGGCGGCGTGCTGGTCCCCGGCGCCGCCGTGCGCGGCACCGGCGAGGATCGCTATGTGCTGGTCGTCGAGGCCGACCGCGCCCGCCGGCGCGGCATTGGCGACCTTCAGCCGAGCGGAGACCGCGTGCGCATCGGCGCGGGCCTTGCCGCCGGCGAACGCGTCATCGTCGGCGGGCCCGCGGACTTGAGCGACGGCGACCTCGTCGAGGTGCAGCAATGAGGAGAGTTCCATGAGCGAGCCGCTGGTGCGCGCGCGCGACGTCAGCAAGAGCTTTCAGAAGGGCCGGGAACGGGTCGAGGTCTTGCACGGCCTGAATCTCGACATTACGAGCGGCGATTTCGTCGCCTTGATGGGCCCCTCGGGCTCCGGCAAGACCACGCTGTTGAACATGCTGGGCGGATTGGACAAGCCGACTTCGGGCACGATCTCGGTCGACGAGCAGCAGCTCGAGCGGATGTCCTCGGCGGCGCTGGCGCGCTGGCGCTCCCGCCACGTGGGCTTCATCTTTCAGCTCTACAATCTGCTGCCGATGCTGAGCGCCGCCCGCAATGTCGAGGTGCCGCTGCTGCTGACGCCGCTCAAGGCGGCGGAAAGGCGCAAGCACGTCGCCACGGCCTTGGAGATCGTCGGCCTGACCGACCGCGCCGCGCACCGCCCGAGCGAGCTTTCGGGCGGGCAGGAACAGCGGGTCGCGATCGCCCGGGCGATCGTCTCCGATCCAACCCTGCTGCTGTGTGACGAGCCGACCGGCGACTTGGATCGCACCACCGCAGACGAGATCCTCGAGCTTTTGCGCGCGCTCAACGCCGAGCACCGCAAGACCGTCGTCATGGTGACCCACGATCCCCGCGCCGCCGGCTTCGCCAAGCGCACGCTGCACCTCGACAAAGGCACACTGATAAACGGCGGCGCAGCGTGAAGTACGCTTTCCTCGTCTGGAAGAATCTATGGCGGCGCCGAACGCGCACGATTCTCACCGTGCTTTCGGTGCTGATCGCGTTCATGCTGTTCGGGCTCTTGAGCGCGTTCAACTACGCGTTCACGATCGGCACCGATATGGCCAACGCCAACCGGCTGGTGACGATTCACAAGATCTCACTGATCCAGCCGTTGCCGATCAGTTATTTGCAGCGGATCCGCGCCCTACCGGGGGTCGAGGACGTCACCCACGCGAACTGGTTCGGAGGCTACTACCAGGACCAGCGCAATCAGGCGCCGCAGTTCCCGGTCGATGCGGCGAGCTATTTGCGCTTGTATCCGGAGCTCGAGCTGCCGGACGCGCAGCGCGAGGCCTGGCTCGCCGACCGCGCCGGCATGATCGTCGGCAGCGCGCTCGCGGAGCAATTCGATTGGAGCGTCGGCGACCGCATTCCGATCCAGGCGACGATCTGGACCAGAGAGGACGGCGGTCGCACCTGGGAATTCGTCATCGACGGCATTTTCACCATGGAGGAAGGCCGCGGCGGCGACAACTTCATGCTGTTTCACTACGATTACTTCAACGAGGCGCGTGCTTTCGGCGAGGACATGGTCGGCTGGTACGTGCTGCGCGTGGCCGACTCGGCGGATCCCGCCCAGGTCGCGGCCGCAATCGATGCGCAGTTCGCCAATTCCTTCGCCGAGACCAAGACCAGCACCGAAAGGGCGTTTGCCGAAAGCTTCGTGCAGCAGTTCGGCGACATCGGTCTGATCGTCTCGGCCGTGCTCGGCGCGGTTTTCTTCACGATACTCTTGGTCGCCGGCAACACCATGGCGCACGCCGTGCGCGAGCGCATTCCGGAGATGGCCGTCTTGAAAACCGTCGGTTTCAGCAATGGCAGCGTGCTTGCGCTGGTGCTGACCGAATCGATCGTCATCGCGGTGCTCGGCGGCAGCGTCGGCCTGGGCCTCTCGTGGCTCGCGCTCGAAAGCATTCCCGCGGCGGTATCGAACGCCCTGCCGGGGCTGTTCCTGCCGCCGCAAGCGATCGGCACGGGGCTGCTCTATATGCTGGCCGTGGGCGTGGCGGCAGGCATTTTGCCTGCACTCCAGGCCGGACGGCTGACCATCGCCGAGGCGCTGCGGAGGGCTTGATGAACGTTGTGAGGCAATTGGTCGCCGTCAGCGGCATGAACATTCGCTCGATTCCGGCGCGGCGGGGCTCCTCGGCGGTGGCGGTGCTCGGCGTCGCCGCGGTCGTCGGCGTGTTTGCCGCGGTGCTGTCCATGGCGACCGGGTTTCAGCGCACGGTCACCAGCGCGGGCTCGGAGGACGTCGCCGTGGTGCTGCGCGCCGGCTCCACCACCGAGCTCAACAGCGGCCTCGGCATCGAGCAGACGCGCATCGTCGCCGGAGCCCCGGGCGTCGCGCGCGGCGAGGACGGCACGCCGCTGGCCTCGTCCGAGCTCTACGTCGTCGTCGACCTGCCGAAGAAGGCGACGAATACGCCTGCGAACGTGCCGCTGCGCGGCATCGAGCCCTCGGGATTGGACGTGCGCGACAAGGTCAGTCTGACGGCGGGCAGGATGTTCGCGCCGGGCCGCAACGAGATCGTCGTCGGCCGCGGCGCGCAGCTCCAGTTCGCGGGGCTCGAGCTCGGCGAAAGCGTCCAATTCGGGCAATCGTCATGGGAGGTGGTCGGCGTGTTCGAGGCCGACGGCGCGGTCACCGAGTCGGAGCTCTGGTGCGACGTGCGCGCGCTGCAATCGGCCTACCGGCGCGGCAACACCTTTCAGTCGGTGCGCGTGAAGCTCGCCGGCGCCGACGGATTCGAGCAATTGCAGACGGCGCTCGCGGCGGATCCCCGCCTCGACGTCGACGTCGAGCGCGAGACGGACTACTACGCCGAGCAGTCGCGCACGCTGACGCAGTTCATCAAATGGGTCGGCTATCCCGTGAGCCTGCTCATGGGCATCGGCGCCGTGTTCGGCGCCTTGAACACGATGTACTCCTCGGTTGCGGCACGCACGCGCGAGATCGCCACGCTGCGCGCGCTCGGCTTCGGCGCCCTGCCGGTCGCGGTTTCGACGCTGCTCGAATCGCTGCTGCTGGCGCTCATCGGCGGCGTCATCGGGGCGGCGGTCACCTACGCGGTCTTCAACGGCTATACCGTGTCGACCTTGGACGGCTCGACCTTCAGCCAGGTCGTGTTCGCGTTCGCCGTCACGCCGCAGTTGCTCGTTCAGGGGCTGGTGGCGGCGCTCGTGATCGGCTTCTTCGGCGGGCTGCTGCCGGCGATACGCGCGGCCCGGTTGCCCGTCGTCACGGCGTTGCGGGCGCTCTGAGATAGGTCTCTAGCGCACGGTCTTGCGCGCGATCACGGTGTTGTCCAAGACCAGGTTCACCGTCCAGACCCAGCGCGCGCCCTCGAAAAGATCCAGGTAACGATAGTAAGCCGGCAGACCCCTCGGCGTGCTGACCTCGTCATCCGCGTATTCGAAGGCTTGCGGCCATGCGCCGTCGTCGAACGCCGGGCTCTCCCAGCTATCCGGAATCGGGTAGTGAACTGCATAGCAATCCGAGGGCAGATCGGCGAGCGCGGGGAACAAGCGTGCTTCACCCGAGACCTCACCTCCCTGCTCGGTGCACTGCGCCCGCACCGCTTCAGCGTTCGTTCGCCCGCGGGTGCTGGTGTCGTGCACGCCATCGTCCCGCTCGACGATCTCGTCGGGCGAATCGAGCGGCGCGATCGCGAACGATTGCGCCTTCCAGCTCGCGTCGGTCACGGTGCCGTCGCTGAAGCGCGCGATGAGCCCGGCGTCGCCCGTGTACCAGGGATCGCCGCTTTCGAGCCGGTCGCTTCGAGGCCCCTGCGGAAAGAGCTCCATGCCCAAGCCCAAGTGCTCGTCCCAGTCCACGAGCAGCAACGCCAGCGTGTAGGGACGCTCCACTCTGAACTTCACGATCGCGGAGTTGAACGGCGTGTAGGGCGTGTTGTCGACCGATACGAGCGTGCCGTTCACGTAGAGCTCGTAATAGTTGTCGGCGACGACATAGCCGGTGATCACCTCGCCGCCCGCATCGACCTCGACGACCGGCACCTGGTCGGTCGTCACTTCGCTGCTGTCTAGCGGCATGATCTGCGTGCACTCGTTGTAGAGATCGACGCTCGACGGCCCGCGCCCCTGCGCGTAGGCGGTCACGGCCGGCACAGTGAGCACGGTGCCGTCGGACGCGCTCACGCGCCCTACCGCGCCGCCGCGATAGTTATCGACGACCACGGGACAGTCATAGAGCTTCTCGACGACGACCTCTCCGGGACCGTGGACGACCCAACGGTTCGCGGACATCCCACTCGCGGCAACGGCCGGCGTCGCCGACTCCTCCTGTGCGGCGTCTTGACAAGCGATCGGCGCAAAGCCGAATACGAATGCGACGGCCAGGCGGCCGCCGGCGACCAACTCTCGGCGCTCG
>DASWKF010000129.1:0-8018 GCA_036396795.1 Gammaproteobacteria bacterium
GCGGCCTCGAAGTGCCGGCTGAGATCGTCGACCACCCGCGAGTCGTAGATTTCGACGTTGAGCTTGAAGTTCAAGCGCAGGCTCCGCGTGTCGATGTTCGCGGAACCGATCAGCGCATACTGATCGTCGACGAGCAGCAGCTTGCTGTGGACGAAGGGCGGCGGCTGGTAGTAAACCTTCACCCCGCGCTGAAGGAGCTCCCACAGCATGTGCCGCGTTGCCCGGTGCACGTAGGGCAGGTTGTTGTGCGAGGGCAGGACGACGGCGACGTCGAGACCTCCCAGCGCGGCGGCTTGCAGCACCCCGATGAGCTCCCGCGGCGGCAGGAAATACGGCGTCATGATGGCGATGCGGCGCCGGGCCTCGGCAATCGCGCCCGAGAGCAACGCAGTCAGGCGGTCCATCTCCTCGTCGGGCCCATGCGCGATGGCGCGGCAAATGGCGTCGCCGGCGGCAGGCGGGCGCACTTGCGCCATTGGAATGTCCTCGCCCGTGATGAACCGCCAATCGTCCAGAAAGATGCATTCGATCTGGGACGCGATCGGTCCTTGCAAGCGGAAATGGATATCGACCACGAACGCGTCGTTCGATTCCGAGGGCATATGGCGGCGTGCGATGTTCATGCCGCCGGTGAAGGCAATGCTGCCGTCGATCGCCAGTATCTTCCGATGATTGCGCAGGTTGATCCGGACCATCGGAGGCCAGATGCGGGGCGGGAGGAAGTGGGCGTGGCGCACGTTGTGCTTGCGCAGCAACGATCGAGCGCGCGGGAAGGAATACAGCTCGCCGACGCCGTCCAGCAGCACGCGCACGTCGACTCCACGGCTCACTGCATCCGCAAGCGCGGTTACGAACTCTTGCCCGACGGGGCTGCTGTCGAAGATGTAGCTCGATAGGTAAATGTGCTCGGAAGCCTTCCGGATGGCCTCGAGCATCGCCGGGTAGGCTTGATCGCCGTTGTGCAGTATGTCGACTCGGTTACCGGTGGTCAGGGTCATTCCGCTGACCGCCGTTCCAAGGGCGACCAGCTCCTCCAAGGCGGCGGGAGGCTTGACGGGCTTGGTCTCCGGCGTTTGCCACTGCTCCTGGCCGGCGCGCAGCCTTTGCGCGCGCGTGCGCACCCGATTGATACCAAACAGGTAATATAGCGTCGCACCGACGAGCGGGAGCGTGAGGCTCACGGCGATCCAGGCAAACGCGGACTGAGGGTGGCGCTTGTAGAGCAGCGCGTGTGCCGCCGTGAGGACACCCACCGCTCCGCTGAGCAGCGTGAAGAGGATGACTTGGAGCTCCATCGCCTGCATCGTCATTGGAAATGCGCGGGGTGGTCGCGAATCATCATACGCGATGAGGGATTCATTGGAGGGACCTTCCATGCCGGATTCTGAGACGGAAATCCCCGTGCGATCGGTTTCGCGCCCCCGCTCGAACGCGCCGTTCTTCCCGAGGATACTGGAAATGATTCTCGCTGCAGGACGAGGCATGCTCGAGGGCCGATGGGCCGGGGAGGCGGGACCGGGAACGCTGGCAGATCGTTGCAAGCTGTTGTTGACGCATCGGGGTGACGCATCGGGGCTTGCCCTGGCTGAAGAGGTCATTTCCTCTTACGAGCAGCTTTCGCAGAGCGAGCAGACCGAGTTCCTCGGTACTCTGAGCAAGGACTTTGCGATTGATTCGGAGGCCGTGTTGCGGGCGGCGGACAGGTATCGCGAGAATCAAACGCTCGAAACGGTCACGGCGCTGCGCAAATCGCTCGATCCGCCGGTCAAGAAACTCTTCCGGAAGCTCAACGCGGTCCCGGGCGGCACGCGAGCGACCGTAAAGATACGAGAGAGGCTCCTCGCGCTCACTGCGGAGCATCCCGAGCTCTCGGGGTTGGAAGCCGATCTGAGACAACTCCTGATCGAATGGTTCAACCGGGGATTTCTCGTGCTGGACCGCATCGATTGGGATTCCCCGGCAAGCGTGCTGGAAAGAATCATCGAGTACGAAGCGGTTCACGAGATCAACGGCTGGGAGGATCTTCACAACCGCTTGCGTCAGGATCGTCGATGCTTCGCGTTTTTCCACATGACGATCCCCGGCGATCCGCTCATTTTTCTTCAGGTGGCGCTGACGAACGGCGTCCCGGGCGCGGTCGCTCCGTTGCTCGCGGTCGATAGAGACGTGATCGATCAATATGCAGCCGACACCGCCGTCTTTTATTCGATCAGCAACTGCCATCGCGGGCTGCGAGGGATCTCGTTCGGGCACTTCCTCATCAAACAAGTCGTGGAGGTGCTTCGCCAGGATCTCGGCAATATCCGCAATTTTGCGACGCTGTCGCCGATACCCGGATTTCGACGCTGGGTGGAGAACGCCCAGGCCGACGGCCTGCCCGCGCCGAGGAGCGCGGACTTGCGGTCGGCGCGCGAGCTTCTTGCAGGTGCCGGCGTCGCCGATCTGGAGGGATATGGCCAAGATGCGCAAGCAGCGTTCGTGAGGCTCGCCGCATACTATCTGGTCGAGGTCAAGCGGGAAGACGAACAGCCTTTGGATAGCGTGGCGCGGTTCCATCTTGCCAACGGCGCGTCTATCGACCGCCTTTGTTGGGCCGCCGACGTTTCAGAAACCGGCATGAAACGGTCTTGGGGCATGATGGTGAACTATATTTACGAACCGAAGGAGATCGAGAAGAATCACGAGCGGTACTTTCAGGCAGGGGAGGTCGCGATGTCGAGCCGCGTGAGAAAGCTGGCCAGAGGCCGTTAGAGACCAGATCGATGATCAGAGCATTCGTTGCCGCGAATGGCCGGCTGCAAGCGGTCGAGGATCTGGAGCGGGATCTCGAAAGAGCCGTCTGGATCGACTTGGCGAGCCCGACGAAGGAAGAGGAGGCGATGCTCGAGTCGCAGCTCGCGATCGACATTCCGACGCGCGAGGAAATGGAAGAGATCGAGATCTCGAGCCGGCTGTACTACGATGAAGGCGCGGCTTTCATGACGGCGACCGTGCCGGCGAGGACGGAGACAGACGACTTTCTGATGGCGCCGGTCACGTTCGTGTTGACGGGCGACCGACCGGAAGAGCAGTTCAGCGCACGCCTCGTGACGGTTCGCTACCACGAGCCGCGCGCGTTTCAGACTTTTCCGCAGCGCGCGGAGAAGGTCAACGTCGGCTGCACCAACGGCGAGGCGGTGCTCGTCGCGCTTCTCGAAGCCATCGTCGACCGGCTCGCCGACGTGCTCGAGCGCGCGCAGCGGGAGATCGATACCATCTCGAAGAATATTTTTCAGCGCCAGGACCTGAAGCCGGCCAAGAGCGCCGATCTCCAGAAGCTGCTTCAAGAGATAGGGCGCAAGGGCGATATCACGTCGAGCGTTCGCGACAGCTTGTTCACGCTGCAGCGCGTGACCGGCTTCCTGGCTCAAGTGACGACGCAGCGCAGGAGCGACAAGGACATACGTGCGCGCGTCAAGACCTTGTCGCGCGACGCGCACTCGCTGACCGATCATTCGTCCTCGATGTCGCAGAAAGTGACCTTCCTGCTCGACGCCACGCTCGGCATGATCAACATCGAGCAGAACGCGATCATCAAGATCTTCTCCGTCGCCGCGGTGGTTTTCCTCCCGCCGACATTGATTGCGTCGATCTACGGCATGAACTTCGATTACATGCCGGAGCTCGGCTGGCCCTTCGGCTATCCCCTCGCAGGCGGCTTGATGGTGCTGTCGGCCGTCTTGCCCTATTGGTTCTTCAAGCGCCGCGGCTGGCTCTGAATTGCAGCTACCTCGGTTGCGGCACAATGCGAATGTACGGCTTGGGTGATTTCCAGCCGCTGGGGAACCTGGTCTTTGCAACCTCGTCGGACACGGACGGCACGATGATGACGTCTTCGCCCTGTTTCCAGTTCACGGGTGTCGCCACCTGGTGCTTGGCCGTCAGTTGGCAGGAATCGAGCAGCCTCAAGACCTCGTCGAAATTCCGGCCGGTGCTCATCGGGTAGGTCAGCGTTGCCTTGACCTTTTTGTCCGGGCCGATGATGAATACAGATCGGACCGTTTGATTGTCGGCCGCCGTCCGCGACTTGGCCTCGCCGCTCGCATTGGGATGTAACATGTCGTAGAGCTTGGCGACCTCGAGATCGCTGCCGTCGATGATCGGGTAGTTGACGGCGTGACCTTGAGTCTCTTCGATGTCCTTCGCCCACTTCTTGTGGTCTTCGACCGAGTCGACCGACAGCCCGATCAGCTTGGTGTTGCGCTTCTCGAACTCGGGCTTCAATCCCGCCATGTATCCGAGCTCGGTCGTGCACACGGGCGTGAAATCCTTGGGATGAGAGAAGAGGATGGCCCAGCCGTTCCCGATCCAATCGTGAAGTGTGATCTTGCCTTCCGTCGTATCCGCGGAGAAATCGGGCGCCTCGTCACCGATATGTAGTGCCATCGTGGTGCTCCTGTTGTCGTCGTTGTGGCGACCGCAAGCGATGCTGCGGGCGGGATGCAAGGATAGCAGATGCTCGAGGCATGCAGGGACCGGCGCCGCTCTTGTTCAGCGTGCATTCAGGCGGCCGCTCCTAGAATGATCGACGGCGAAAAACGCCTGGCACCCGAAGCGGGGTATATGGACATGCGCATGCGTATCTTGGGTATCGGGACCATCCTCGCGGCGGCGCTGCTCGTGAGCCTGCCGGCGAACGCCCACTACCGGCATTGGGGCGGCTATGCGCGGCCCTATGTGAGCTTCGGTTACAGCTACGGCTATCCGTACCGCTACCGGCCTTTCGGCTACTACTCCTCGTTCTATGCGCCGTTTTACGGCCCGAGCGTCGGTTTCCACGTGAGCTCTCGTCTCCCGCACCGGCGCGTGAGCACGGTTCGCGATCGCGGCGAGCAGCAGGCGTTCAAGCTCTATGTGTATCCCGCGGCCGGACAGACCGAGGAGCAGACCGCCGGCGACCGCTACGACTGTCATGTCTGGGCCGCGGACCAGAGCGGGTTCGATCCGACGCTCGGCGCCGGGGAGAGGGACGAAGCGGAGAACTACACCCGCGCATTCACGGCTTGCATGGAGGGCCGCGACTATGTCGTCAAGTAAGCTCGAGCTCGGCGGCCGCATTGCGCCGTCCCTCCGGGCCTTGGGCACTGCTGTTGTCCTCACGGTGTTGATTGCAAGTCATGCCGGCGCGGCCGTCGATCTGGCCGCGATTCAAGTCCTGCCGCAGCGAGGCCAGTCGGCCGACCAGGCGCGCCGGGACCGCTACGAATGTCACAACTGGGCCGTCGAGCAGAGCGGCGTCGCACCTCTCTCACCAACGGTCGCTGCTGAGCAGAGCGACGAAATGAGCGCCGACCGCACCGAGAACGTCGTCAACGGCGCGGTCATCGGCGCAGGCGTCGGCGGGATCGTTCGCGGCGCTCAGAACAAGAACCCGGGCAAGGGCGTGCTCGCCGGCGCCGCCATCGGCGCGATCATCGGCTCGGCAGCGAGCCGGGATACCGACGATGCCGAGATCGAGGACGAGCCTGACGACTACCTGCGTGCTTTGAGCGCTTGTCTGGAAGGTCGCGGTTACGCGATCGCCTTGCCCGACGAGAACAGCTCCTGAAACTTCACCGGCAGGATCTCGCGTGTGGTCTCCAGCCCGCGGCGATAGAGGTCCGTCTTCTGCGCTCTATCCATGCGGAACTCGAGCAGCGAGTGAGCCCCGCTGTCGACGACGACCGTGCGCTGCCAATGCCTGGCGTCGACGAACTCCCGCGAAATCGTGGTCATGAACGTGCGCACCAGCATGTGCAGATATCCGCTGAGCGGGAACCAGCGATTTAGCGGCTGAGGTGCTGAATCCACGGTTGCGCCGCGCATCCGGAAGACGCATACCGGCGTGCCGTCGTTGGCCCAGTCTCTGTGCAGGGCGTCCTCGGACAGGATACTGCCGTCGACCAGCAGGCCGTCCTCCCAGGGTTGAAACGCGAACAGCAGCGGTATCCCCATCGAGCAGCGCACTGCATGTGCCACCTTGAGCTTCGGGTTTGAACGACGCTCGAAAACGACTGGGCGGCTGAAGCGCACGTCGGTGGCGACGATGGCGAGGTCGAGATCGAGATCGGCAAAACGCCGGCCTTCGATGACTCGGTCGAGCCACGCCTCGAATTCGTCGCCGGATGAGAGGCCGCCGCGCATGATCAGCCCGATCAGCGAGCGGCCGAGGAAGCGGGAGAAATCGATGCTGAGCGCGAGGTCCAAGAGCCGCGCCGGCGACCATCCGGCGGCGTGCAGCGCGGAGACGATGCTGCCCGCGGAGACGCCGACGATGCGCTCGTAGTGAACACCGAGCTCCCCGAGCGCCTCGAGCACGCCGACGTGCACCGGCAAGCGCGTTCCCCCTCCGGCGAGCACGGGAATGATATGCGGGCCTTCTTTGGGCCCTTTTTCGCTCATACGCCCCCTAAAGGCGTCATGGCCTCAAGGCTTGTCTCTATTGTAGCGGCAAAACGCATTCGAGCCGCGATTGCCAGATTATGGTCGGCTGTGCAATTGTTCTCGCGCCCATGACCAACGACGACTCCAAGAGCCTCGCGGCGCCGACCCGGTTCCGCTGGTCGATACTTGTCCTGTTCAGCCTCCTCTACCTGATCTCCTACATAGATCGAGGCATCACCTCGGTCGTTGCGCCCGAGATCAGAGCGGACCTGGGCTTGAGCCTGACGGATATGGGCGTGGTGCTCGCCGCCTTCACCTGGGCATACGCCGTCGCTCAGGTTCCGGTGGGCTGGATGGGCGACCGTTTCGGCCCGAAGCGAGTGCTCACGATCATCATCCTGGTCGTCTCGGCCTCGGTCTCGATGACCGGCGCCGCCGTCGGCTTCACGACGCTGCTGCTGTCGCGCGTTTTCCTCGGCCTCGGGGAGGCCGGCGCGTTCCCGGTGGCCAGCCGCGGCATGCAGATGTGGTTCGCGCGGGCTGAAAGAGGCCGCATCCAGGGGATCACGCATCTGTTCAGCCGATTCGCGGTCGCAGGCACGCCGTTGGTCGCGGGGGTCATCGTCCTCGCGTGGGGTTGGCGGGCGGCATTTTTCGTCGCCGGTGTCCTCGGTCTCCTCTGGTGCGTCGCCTTCGTCGCGATTTACAGAAACACGCCCGAGCAGCATCCGCGAGTCAACGATGCCGAGCTGGCCGAGATTCGCGGCCGCGACTCCGACGGCTCCGTCGTGGCACTCAGCTCGGCCAGGGTCGCCGTGCCATGGGGCAGGATACTGCGGGCGCGCAACATGCTCTACATCGCGCTGGGCTATTGCTGCTTCTTCTTCGGTACGAATTTCTACCTCACCTGGTACCCCACTTATCTGCGCGAGTACCGCGGATTGAGCTTGCTGGAGCTGGGATTGATCGGCTCGTTGCCGCTGATTGCAGGCATGATCGGCGACGTGGTCGGCGGCACTCTGACGGACCTGATCCTCAAGCGGACCGGCAATGCGCGGCTGGCGCGCCGCGCAGTCGCCGCACCGGGTTTCATGATGGCCGCCCTGTTCGTCATTCCGGCGGCCATGACGGCAAGCGCCTCGGTCGCGGTGCTCTGCCTTGCGATGTCGTTTTTCTTTCTCGAGCTCGTGATCGGGCCCGCCTGGGCGGTGCCGATGGACGTCGGCGGGCAGTTCAGCGGCACCGTGACGGCGATCATGAACATGGCCGGTGCATTCGCGGCGTCATTGACGCCGCTGATCTACGGCAGCCTTTTTGATCGCGGTTACTGGATCGCGCCTTTCTTCGTGTCGGCAGGCGTGCTATTTATCGGCGGGCTGATTTGGATCTTTCTCATCGATCCGGAGAAATCCGTAGTCGACTGAAAGCACTGACGGGGAGCCACGAGTCATGAGCCACGATAATCCGACGACCCGCGAGCGCCGAGAGTTGGTCGCCGGCGGCCGCCTGGCCGTCGCATTCGTATTCGGCTTTGCGCCGATCGCTTGTCAAGACGCCGCACAGGAGGAGTCGGCGACGCCGGCCGTTGCCGCGAGTGGGATGTCCGCGAACCGTTG
>DASWKF010000130.1:0-2203 GCA_036396795.1 Gammaproteobacteria bacterium
GCCCGCCGAATCGATGCTACAAAAAAAGCCGACCCAGCCGAATACTCGGAGGTATTCGACCACGTCGGCTTACTCGTTGACGGACCCCCCGGCAGGGCCGAGTTGTCCCTCACAGTGTCTTCCGAATCTCGTGCATCAGAAATTCAGCGGCGCCCGCGCAGGGGCTTCACACTGATTCCGACGCCCATTATTATATCGGCTAGTCGGGCGGACGCAAGTAAGCTCCACCGGTCGAATTCTCCGACCAATGGGTCGCCGTCCGTACAGCGGGTTTGCTCCGGCGGTACGGCCGTTCGACACCGGTCGCTATAAGGTCAGGGCCGCTCCCTGACGGTCGCGGTACTGATCACTGCGTCGCCTATCAGTACCGCGAGCGTGAGCGAGCGGCCCACCCGGTGGGTCCGTAAGCGGCGCCCGAGGACGAATCGCGACGCATCGAGGGAATCGTGAAGACGCAGGGCGAAATCGAAGCCGCGATCTGTGAGGGTCTCCGCCGCTTTGAGCAGGAGTACATGGGCCGAGGTCCGAAGGACATCCACGCCCACCTGATCCTTGACCTTCTCGTCGTCCGTCTCGAAGGCGTCTTGACCGCCGCCGAACAGCAGTTGGTCGAATCGCAGCCCACCGAAAAGGGCAGGGACCTGCTCAAGCAGGTCAGGATCCAGTTGATCGAAACCGCCCGCCCAGTCCTGGAAACGATGGTTTTAGAGGTCACCGGCGTGAACGTCGTCAGCCTCCACCACGACATCAGCACCGCCACCGGCGAGGAGATCGTCGTCTTCACTCTCGCCCACTCACCCGTGTACCGCGAAAAAAAACCCAAATAATCCGAGACTGTAGCATCAATACAGAGTGATCACCCGGCTCTGGCAAGGTGCAGGGTGGCGATCGCTTGATTGCGGCCTACGGCCTGGGCGTCGCGTTGCATGTCCAATGCGATCCGCTGGACGATCTGCTCGCGGGATCGGACCCGATAGACGCTCTTCTGCATCTTGCGGTGACGGCGATTGCCGCGCTCCACGGCGTTGGAGGTTGACGGCAGGAGCGAGTCATCCAGGAAGACCAGGGCTTTCTCCAGGTTCGGCGAGAACAGCTTTTGAAGCGTGCGGCCGACGGCCTTGAAGCGACGCACTCGTCTTCGCAGTTTCGCCAGCTTGGCCAAGGCCGTGTCGGTGCGGCAACGGCGATCGAAGAGGCGATAGACTTCGTTCATGATCTCTCGCAAGGCGCGGAGTTGTGGCAGACCTCGGGTGATGCGGTGCAATGTTTTCTTCTCGGCGGGCGTCAGGCCGTGTTGCACGAACAGGTGACGGTGATCGAAGAGATCGGCGATCCGTTGCTGAATGCGTTTCTGTCGCCGGGCGGCTCGTTGCGTGGCTTTCGATGGCCGCCCTCGTTTCAACTGGGGTAGGCCGGCGGCCAACGATTTTCGCACCTTGGCCACTGCCCGGAGGATGGCCTTGGTCAGTTCCGCGATGGCGTGGAATTCGCAAATCTGGTGCCGGATGTCGCCGAACACCTCGGCGATGGGAACCGGATAGAGCGAGGAACCGTCGGTGGTGATGCCGGCCAAAGTCAGTCCCCGGGCGTCGAGGAGGGTCTTGAAACGCCGGAAGAACCGCCGGATGTCGTCGTGGCTCGGATCATGGTCCAGAACTTCGTAGAGGATGCGTTTGAAGGTGTGATTGTCCACGATTGAAAGGACGCAGAAGGGACCGTCGTACAGTTCGTCGGCGGCGATGTAGCCCGAGAAGTCCGCCAACGCTTGGTCAAGATACGCGCCGACGACGTGTTCGGCGGCCCTTTTTTCCCCCCGCCTCGACCCAGTTCTGAACGGTCGCGAAGGGGACGAAGACTCGGTGGTCACGCCACAAATGCCACGAGGCCGATCGGTACGGCAGACCGTCTTCCACCACTAGCCGAACGGCTGTGTGAATCACCCGGTGCGTGTAGTGGCTCTTCGGCGGGGCCAGATCCTCCATGTCGGCATTGAAGTAAGCGCCGCATCCCAGGCAACGGTGCTGGGAGTAGGTGATCTGAATCTCCCGAGGCCGGCCGGAGACCGGGTCGCCCAGGTCGTGAAGCCGGCGAACAACCGTGCGGAGGCGATACGCGCTGCGCCCGCACTCCGGACACGTTCGATGTCTGTAGTTCCGACTACGCTCGCTGACTTTGGCCTTGGGCAAGTCCTCCACGCGAACAA
>DASWKF010000131.1:0-1638 GCA_036396795.1 Gammaproteobacteria bacterium
TCGGCGAGACCAGTACCCAGCGAACTCGTACCGCAGCGGCTCCGGCTTTCCGATGCCCTTGAAAGGCTGGCGTGTGATGTCGCGGATGAGCTCGTTGATTCGACGAAGCTTGAATGAATCGGTTTGCTGCCAATGGAGATATTCCGCCCATGCTCGGTCCGAAAATCGGACGTCCATTGGCGTGCAGACAGACTAGCGGCGTCGTTTCCGTGATTGCGCGGCCTTCATGCCCGGCCAGCGATGCCGAGCCTTGCCAGCCTCGATCTGTGCGATCGACTCCGCGAGCTCAGCCGCGTTTCTGGGACTCCGTAGCAAATACGCGGTCGCTTCCATCGAGCGATAATCCTCAAGCGACAGCATGACAACGGTCTTGCCGTTGCGCCGGATCACGAACACCGGTTCGTGATCATCGCAGACTCGGTCTAAAGTCTCGGCCAGCTTTTCCCGAACCGCCGTGTACGTCATGGTATCCATAGGGGCTCCCCGCGACCTGTACATCATATCGTACAGGTTTGATGCCGAATCAAGTCGTCATACCAGCCTTGACCGGTCGCGCGCGGCCTCGATGAACGAGGTGAACAGCGGGTGCGGCTCGAACGGCTTCGATTTCAGCTCCGGGTGGAACTGCACGCCGACGAACCACGGGTGCTCGGGCAGCTCGATGATTTCGGGCAGCATGCCGTCCGGCGACATACCGGAGAATACGACGCCCGCATCCTCCAGCCGCTTCTTGTAGTTGATGTTGACCTCGTAGCGGTGGCGGTGGCGCTCGCTGATGTGCGGCACGCCATAGATGCGGCGGACGAGCGTGTCCTCGGCGAGCAGGCACTCATAGGCGCCGAGCCGCATCGTGCCGCCGAGATTGCCCGACGGCGTGCGCCGCTCCACCACGTTGCCGCGCATCCATTCGGTGAGGAGCCCGACGACCGGCTCGCGCACCTGACCGAACTCGGACGACCCCGCGCCTTCGATGCCGGCAAGATTCCGCGCCGTCTCGATCATCGCCATCTGCATGCCGAAGCAGATGCCGAAATACGGCACCTTCTGCTCGCGCGCGTAGCGCACGGCGGCGACCTTGCCCTCGGCGCCGCGCTCGCCAAAGCCGCCCGGCACAAGGATGCCCTCGACGCCCGCGAGGTAATGGCTCGCGGATTCGGATTCGAAGATCTCGGAATCGATCCAGTCGAGGTTGACCTTGACGTTGTTGGCGATGCCGCCGTGGCCGAGCGCCTCGACCAACGACTTGTAGGAATCGATCAGCCGCGTGTACTTGCCGACCACGGCGATGGTGACCTCGCCTTCGGGCGAGCGGATTCGCGAGACGATGTTGTCCCAGCGCGACAGGTCGGGTTCGCGGTCGTGCTCGATGCCGAAATGGCGGCACACCTCCACGTCGAAACCTTGCTCGTGGTAACTGATCGGCACCTGATAGATCGTGTCGACGTCGAGCGCCTGGATCACGCAGGACCGCGGCACGTTGCAGAACAGCGCGATCTTGGCGCGCGCATCGGGCGAGATCGGCCGGTCCGACCGGCACAACAGGATGTCGGGCTGGATGCCGACGCCCTGCAGCTCCTTGACCGAGTGCTGTGTCGGCTTGGTCTTGAGCTCGCCCGCGCTCGGGATGTGCGGCACCAA
>DASWKF010000132.1:0-34524 GCA_036396795.1 Gammaproteobacteria bacterium
ACTAGACCGCAATGACCACTACGCCGCAGAAAAAAATAGGACTCACGGCCCTGCTGCTATCGTTGCTAGGGTTCCTTGCGGCCATTGTAGTCAGCAACAGCTTGCTGCGCGGCCTGCGCGTAGACCTCACCGAGAACGATCTCTATACGATCTCGGCCGGCACGCGCAACGTTCTCGACAGCATTGGGGAGCCCATCAATCTCTATTTCTTTTTCTCCGACAATGCGACGACCGATGTACCGTATCTCAGAGCATATGCCACGCGCGTCAGGGAGATGCTCGACGAGTTCGTTGCTCAAGCCGACGGCAATCTCGTGCTCCATGTCGTCGATCCTCTGCCGTTCTCGGAGGATGAGGACCGCGCGGCGCAGTTCGGGCTCGAGCCCGTAAACCTCGGTAGCCTGGGTGAATCGATTTTCTTCGGCGTGGCGGGGACTAACAGCATCGGAGGGGAAGCGACCATCGGCTTTTTCCAGCCGGAGAAGGAAACTTTTCTCGAGTACGACCTGGCCAAGCTCGTCTACAGCCTCGCTACGCCCGACAAGCCCGTGGTCGGCTTGCTGTCCGGCGTGTCGATGACGGCCGGCTTCGACCCGCAGCTGCAGCGGGTCACCGAGCCCTGGGTGATCACATCCCAGGCCCGACAGCTGTTCGATATCAGGAATCTCACGCCCGGACAGCCGGCGATCGACGAGGAGATCGACATCCTTTGGATCGTGCATCCAAAAAACTTGGACGAGCCCACACTCTACGCAATCGACCAATTCATTCTCGGCGGCGGCAGGGCGTTGATCTTCGTGGACCCGTTGGCTGAGATCGATATGGCGTCCGCCGATCCGGCGGCAATGGCCATGGGCAGCAGCTCGAACCTCGCGCCGCTGTTCGATGCCTGGGGAATCGAGTTCACCGCCGATGAAGTCGTCGCGGACAATCGCAATGCGTTGAGCATCAACTCGGGATTCGGGACACGGCCCGTTCGCCATCTGGGGCTCATCGGCCTGGACGGGGAAACGATCGATGCCGAGGACGTCGTGACGTCCGGCTTGAGCTCCATCAATCTCGGAACGGCGGGCCGTTTCCGTGAGCGCGACGAGGGCTCGGTCGAGCTCGTGCCGCTGTTGATGTCCAGCACCGACGCCGCGCTCATGCCGGTAAGTGATTTCCAGTTCCTTTCCGACCCTGAAACGCTGCTCGACGGGTTCACGCCCACGGGAGAGTCCTACATCCTCGCGGCGAGATTGAGCGGAGCTCTGACGACCGCGTTTCCGGAAGGGCTGACCGCGACCGGGGATGACCAGGCACCGACGTCCGTCGCACCGCAGATCACCTCGGCCGACGAAGCGAACGTGATCCTGGTCGCCGACGTCGACCTGCTGAGCGACCGGCTCTGGGTGCAAGTGCAGCGTTTTCTCGGCCAGCAACTCGTCAGCGCGTTCGCCAACAACGGCGATTTCGTTGTCAATGCGCTGGACAATCTCTCTGGAAGTGCCGATCTCATCGGCATTCGCGCCCGGGCGAGCTTCTCGCGGCCGTTTACGACCGTCGACGACCTACGCCGGCGAGCCGACGCTCAGTTCCGCCAGACGGAACAGCAACTGCAGGCCGAGCTCGATGAGACCGAGCGGCGGCTCGGCGAGTTGCAGGCAGCGCGCACCGATGAAGGTTCCTTGTTGATGAGCGAGGAGCAACAGGTGGAAATTCAACGTTTTCTGGACCAGCAACTGCGAATTCGGCAGGAACTGCGGGCCGTGCGCCGAGACCTCGACCGCAATATCGAGCAGCTTGGCACCACGTTGCGAATCCTCAACATCGGCCTCGTCCCGTTACTGCTCACCGTCGTGGCCCTGGCGGTGGTGCTCCTGCGTCGCCGCAGGCTGAGGGCACGAGCGTGAGCTCGCGGGCCCTGATCTGGTTGTCGGCAGCCCTGGCCGCTTTGATCGTTCTGGCGATCGTCGGTCAGCGGCAAACCGGCCCGGAAACGTTCGAGGCCGAGGCGATCTTCCTGCCCGGACTCATGGAGGAGCTGGACAGCGTCGAGGGTATCGAGATCGCCCAAGGCGGCAACGAGCGCGTCGCGACGCTGCAGCGCGACGAGAGCGGTTGGCGCGTTGCGGAGAAAAACGGCTATCGCGCAGACCTCACCAAAGTGCGCCATTCGCTGTTGGGCCTGGCCGAGGCGCGTATCCTGGAGCGCAAAACTTCCAATCCCGAGCTGCACTCGCGGCTGGGGGTCGAGGATATCGAGGACGGTGGCGCCACCGGCTTGGCCGTCACGCTGACGGGGCCGGCGACCCCGATCACCGTCGTCGTCGGCGATACCG
The DNA here is from genome assembly GCA_036396795.1 of Gammaproteobacteria bacterium. Taxonomy (GTDB): domain Bacteria; phylum Pseudomonadota; class Gammaproteobacteria; order Steroidobacterales; family Rariloculaceae; genus JAHEEM01. Next base: position 2,322 of record DASWKF010000132.1, read on the forward strand.
CCGGTGAATACCGTCGCTACGTGCGCCGGGCCGGCGAAGATCAGAGCTATCTGATCGACAGGGACCCGGAGCTCGGCGAGACCGCGACGGACTGGCTGGACTCCGAGATCCTGAATATCGAGGCCGCGCGCATCCGCGAGGTCACCTTAACCCATCCGGACGGCGAGGTGTTGCGAGTTTCTAAGGCTTCGCCTGAACAGACCAACTTCACGGTCGATGCGATACCGGAAGGCCGGGCACTGCTCTACGAGAGCGTCGCCAACGTCATGGGCAGCGTGTTGCAGAACTTGACCCTGGAAGACGTGCAAGCGAGTGCCGAGATTGAGGACGGCTACAGCGTTACGGAGTTTCGAACCTTCGACGGCTTGGTTCTGACGGCCCGCGGCATCGAGCGCGACGACGGCGAGACTTGGGTCAGCTTTGCGGCGGAGTTCGATCCGGAGCTCGCGGCCGAGAGTGCCGAGGCGGAGGACCGTGATACCGAGGATGGCGAAACCGGCGAGGCCGACATCGATCCGGCGGCGCAAGCGCAACAGCTCAACGACCGGCTCGCGGGCTGGAGCTACCGCATTCCCGGTTACAAATTCGAGCAGCTCACGCGCCGGATGTCGGATCTGCTGCAGGCGCAGTGACGGCAGCCGGCCGGCAGCTCCAAGCTGCCCTTCTCTCAGCAGCCTCGAAGCGCGAAACCGATGCTGATCATTCCAAAGCCCGCGGCCACGATGAGCCCCGCCGTGAACGACGACCGCCAGACCGCAGGTTCACCGGCGGCACGCTGACGGAAGGCATGATAGCCCTCCGTCAGCGCGTACAAGCCGAAGCCGATCAGAGACCATGCCAGCGCCTGCTCGGCTGGCGACATCATCTCGGCATGACGGCCATCGTCCGCGTCCGCATCAGACTCAGCGCCGTCTGCTGTCCGACGAAGTATGAATTCAACACGCTCGGCCTGAGTTGGCCAAGGTGGTCACGCGGCGTCGACATGGAGACGCCAAGCCGCCAACGTCTGCTCTGTTGGATTCTCCGCAAGTGCTCGGCTCTCGCGACGTCCTCCATCAGGAAAGCGGAGAATATTTCGTCGGGCCTGCAACTCGGACAGATCATGAAGTCGCCCGCAATGCTCCACGATAGATCCGAAACGAAGTCGCAGATGTATTCACCGGCGATACAGTGGATATCGGCGATCGTATAGATGATGTCTCGGAAGTTTTCACAGGCGGCCTCGCCGGCAGCATTGCCCCCGAGAGTCGCAACCGTGATTCCGGCGCCGTAGAGACCCGCGCTGACCCAGTTGGTCGTGGCGCCGACGTTGTTGATGAGAGCGTAGCTCGTCGCACCCGCGGCAAAACCGCCGACGATGTCGCCGACGGTGTCGCAGGTTTCCGCGGAAACACTGGACGTCCAGAAACCGGCGCAAAGAAATAACACTGCAATCCGTTGCATGATCGATCTCCCTGATCCTCATATGAGAGCAGGCAGCTTCGTTGATGCGGGGGAACGGTCGCCATGCCGGAATCATGCCCGTCGGCACAGATTCTTCGCAGCGACGCTTCAAGCGGCAGATCGGCGAGCGGGCTGCGGGCGTCGGGCCAAATAGAGTACATTGAGCCGACGATCTCACTACTTACGATTCGATGAGCGATTCGAAAGCAAGGCCCCTATCCTTGAGTTACGTCGAGCGCATTCTGCGCGCGCGCGTGTACGACGTCGCGATCGAGTCGCCGCTGGACTTCGCCGCGGAGCTTTCCGCGCGCACAAGCAACCGCGTGTACTTCAAGCGGGAGGATCTGCAACCGGTCTTTTCGTTCAAGCTTCGCGGTGCTTACAACAAGATCTTCCACCTCGATCCCGAGGCCCGCAGCCGCGGGGTAATCTGCGGCTCCGCGGGCAATCATGCTCAAGGGGTCGCGCTCGCCGCAAAACGGCACGGCTGCCGGGCCATTGTCGTGATGCCGACAACTGCATCCGCGATCAAGCTTCGATCCGTCACCGCGCTGGGCGGGGAAGTGATCGTGCACGGCGACACCTACGATGACGCCAACGCGCATGCCGGCGAGCTTGCGGCGGAGCAGGGCTACATCTTCGTGCACCCGTTCAGCGATCCCGAAGTCATCGCCGGACAAGGTACGATCGCGTTGGAGCTACTGCGACAGATGCGGGAAATCCCGGAAGCGATTTTCGTGCCCATCGGCGGTGGCGGGCTCATAGGCGGAATCGGCGCGCTGCTCAAGTATCTTCATCCGCAGATCAAGGTCATCGGTGTCGAGCCCGTCGAGGCAGCCTCGATGCAGCAAGCATTGCAACACGGGGGGCCCGTGCGCCTGGATCACGTCGGCATCTTCGCGGACGGCGTTGCCGTGCGCCAGGTCAGCGATGAGACCTACCGTCTCGCGACAGAGGTCGTCGATGAGATCCTGCTCGTCGACACGGATGAAATCTGCGCCGCGATCAAGGATATCTTCGAGGACAGCCGGGTCATCATGGAGCCGGCCGGGGCGCTCGCCGTCGCCGGCTTGAAGCAGTACGTGGAGCGCACGGCCTGCCGCGGGAAGACCTTGGTCACTCTCAACAGCGGCGCCAACATCAATTTCGATCGATTGCGTCACGTGTCTGAGCGCGCGCAGGTCGGCGAGCACCGGGAAGCGCTGCTCGCCGTGCAGCTCCCCGAGCAACCGGGCGCGTTTCTGGGCTTCTGTGAGGCAATCGGCAGGAGCAACGTCACCGAGTTCAATTATCGATACTCGCCGGAGCCCAGCGCGAAAATCTTCGTCGGTGTCGGTTTGCGCGACGGCCGCCGTGAGGCGGTGGCCTTGATCGAGCAGCTTCGCGGCAAGGGCTACGAGGTGTTGGATCTCACCGAAAACGAGCTCGCCAAGATTCACGTACGCCACATGGTCGGTGGCCGCGTCGACAGCCTCGATGACGAAGTGTTGTACCGGTTCGAGTTTCCCGAAAGGCCCGGGGCCTTGCTCGCGTTCTTGCGGGCTATCGGCGATCGATGGAACATAAGTCTGTTTCACTACCGGAACCACGGCTCGGACTACGGGCGCGTCCTTGCTGGAGTGCAAGTCACGAGAGAGGATCGGCCGGAGTTCTCTTGTCATCTGGACGGCTTGGGCTACGCCTACTGGGAAGAATCCGACAATCCGGCCTACCGCCTGTTCCTGGGATCTCGCCGATACGGCCGCTAAGCCCGATTTGCGATGATCGGCGTTCAAGCCGCCTGAATATGATGAATCTTTTCCGGTTGCGGCAGCCTGTAGAAGTGGCAGAGCTCGTGCTTGAGTTGCTGGCGACCATCGGCGGTCGAGAGCTGCGGCGCCAGTTTCAGGCAGTACCGCCCGGCATAGTGGTTGGCGGAGCGATAGCGCGCCAGCTCGCTCGCATCGAGCTGTGGGTCGAAGCTCGACGCGTGAAACTGGCAGTGATGCAAGTTCACCGGAAAGCGGCCGTCCTGTCGCTGCAACAGCAGCGCGGCGCCGACGAACTTGTCGACTTCCGCCTGCAGCTCCATCTCCATGAGCGTGACGGACTTCTGAAGCACGGCGTTCCAGACGTAATACACGAAATGGCTGACGCCTTCCAAGGCCGTCCAGAAATCCGCCAGATTCTCCTCACTGAGCCGGTTCGCGGGGTCGTTTCGGCGCAGTCGGCTCAATAGCTCCTCATCGAGATACAGGGCCACGGCCGACTCGCCAGGCTGCTCGGCGATCAACAACTTCTCGTCGAGTCGCCTGCCGCGAACGTCGAGAGCTTCCGCGACACGGGCGTCGGTAAGCAGAAAATCCTGCACATCATAGGGCAGATCTAGCGCATAGAGCTCGCTGAGCAGGGCCTGCATTCCTCGCAGCGGCATGCGACAAGCTCTAGTGCCGCGAGCGGCGGTCCAAGCTCGAGTTCGGCTCGATGCCGAGCTTTCGCAGCGAACGGGCGGCGCGAGCGCTTCCGGTCCGCAGCCACAGCTCGTAGAGGCGGAGAATATCCTGCTCCTGCTTGGGTTGCGCTTCGGACCTGATGTCGTTGAGAACATCCACGAACGCCTTGAACTTGCAGGCAAGCTCATCGAAAACCGGCCCGAAGGTCGAGCCGCGCGGCGTGTTTTGCAACTGTTGCGAAAGGCAGTGGTAAGCGCCGCCACCCATGCCGATGTAGTAGTCGACGTCGACCGACTTGTGGGCAAGGCCGTCGGCGAAGAAGCCCGCGACAAACAGCGAAACGTCTCCCAGGCGCTGCAAGGTGAACGCTCTCTCTTCCGGCCCGGCAGCGTCGACCGCGTCGGCGAGCATCAGCGCCAGAGGCTTGAGGCCGATGCCCGAATCGACCTCCTCGAACAACGCCTCGGAACGCGCGAACAGCGTCAGCAAGCTGACAACGTAGTGTGCCGTGTTGTCATCGGCTCGCACGCCTTGTCGTTGCATTGACTGAGCGACGGAATCGCGAAAGAACTCTCGCAGGCTTACTACCGGCCTAACCCGATCGGCGTTCGTGCAGCGCATAAGTTCCCCTTCGTCAGAGGCAAGTCCAGGCTCATCAATACTCTAAAACAACCTCCACGCACGTTCGAGTATAAAAGCCGCGAATAGTTCGAGTTCGTGATCGATTTCACGTTTCACGGCGCAAACGCTTCGATCGTCGACTCGCGCTTTGTGTGGCGCTAGGGCTAGACTAAGATACGGCCGTCGCGGCGATCCAGCATTATTCGCTGGCGCCGCTTTGAACCAAGGAATCTTCCGAGCAACGTGTGACTTTCGAGATCGGGCTCGTACTTGCCATTCTGATCGCCTCGCTGGCGTTGTTCATCAGCGAAAGGATTCGAATGGACGTCATCGCGCTGCTCGTGATGAGCAGCCTCGTTCTCACGGAGCTCGTGACGCCGCAGGAGGCCGTCGCGGGGTTTTCCGACGCCGCGGTCATAGCCGTTTGGGCTTGGTTCATTCTCAGCAGCGGCCTGATCCGCACGGGGATCGCAAACGTCATCGGCGGAACCGTTTACAGGCTCGCGGGCCGGCAGGAAGGCCGTATGGTGACCGTCGTCATGCTGACGGCGGGCGTGCTGTCGGCATTCATGAACAACATCGGCGTCGCCGCGCTGATGCTGCCGGTTGCGGTCGACATCGCCCGAAGAACGCGACTGCCGGTTTCACGGCTGCTCATGCCGCTGGTCTTCGGCGCCCACCTCGGTGGACTTACGACCTTGATCGGCACTCCGCCGAATCTCGTGATCAGCGGCTCATTGGAGGCCGGCGGTTTCGCATCGTTCGAGCTGTTCGATTTCACCCCGATCGGCGGTGCCCTGCTCGTCATCGGAACGGGATTCGTTGCTTTATTCGGCCGTTTCGTGCTTCCCCGGAAAAAGCCCGAAGGGGAAATGCAGCGCCGAAGTCAACGGAATCTTCGTACTCTTTACGGACTGCAATCCCGCGCTTTCGAGATGGAAGTCCCGAGCGACTCGATATTGGTGGGCAAAACGCTCGCTCAGAGCCGCATAGGAGTCGCCGCCGGACTCATCGTCATCGCGCTCGAGCGCGATGGAAAGAACGAGCTCATGCCGTCCCGACAAACGATACTGCGAGGCAAGGACAAACTGCTCGTTCAAGGGCGGCTCGACAGATTCCATGAATTTCAACGTTGGAGCGATCTCGTGATCGAGCGTGAGGCGCCCGTGTTGCAAGGACTGATGGCGGGGCAGGTCAAGCTCGTCGAAGCCGTCGTCGCTGACAACTCCAAGCTGGTCGCGGAGCTGTTGCACCACTCCGAGTTTCGCGATCGCTACGGCGCCAACGTTCTTGCGATTCGGCGCGGTGAGCTGGTGCGACGCGTCAACCTCGCAAACGTGCCACTGCGGCCCGGCGACGTGCTGCTGCTGCAAGCGACTCCCGACACGATCGAAGTGCTGGAGCGCTCGACCGATTTTTCCGCGTGCCGGGAAGTCGGCGAGGAGGAGGTCAGCGAAAACTACCGGCTGCAGGAACGAATTTTCGTCGTTCGGGTGCCGCGGGAGTCGCAGCTAGCCGGCGACACGCTGCTTCGCAGCCGCCTCGGCGACGCCTTCGATTTCCGACTGCTGGCGATATTCCGCGACGGCGAGCTCACGATCATGCCCGAGCCGGATCAGGCCCTGCGAGGCGGCGATCTACTGCTGATCCAGGGCCGCGAGGAGGACTTGGACGTGCTGCGCGGCCTGCAAGAGCTCGCGATTCAACGCGGAACCCAACCGAATCTGAACGTGCTCGAGTCCGAGCGCTTGAGCCTGCTCGAGGCGACCCTCGATCCGCGATCCAGTCTCGCCGGCAAACCGCTCTCGGAGATTAATTTTCGCGGCAAGTACGGGCTTGAGGTCGTCGCGGTCTGGCGCAAGGGCGAGGCGATTCGATCGAACCTGGATCGCCTCACGCTGCAACTCGGTGACGCATTGCTGCTGCTTGGGCCGCGGCCGCAGCTCGCGGTGCTGGAGGAAGATCCGGATTTTCTCGTCCTCACGCCGGTGACTCAGCGGCACGTGGACACCGCGAAGGCGCCGCTGGGCGCGGGGATCATGCTTGCCGTTGTCATTTCGGTGCTGATCGGTTGGCTGCCGATTCACATTGCCGCGGTCATCGGCGCGACGCTCATGGTGCTGACGAAGTGCTTGAGCATGGAAGACGCCTATCGGGCGATCGAGTGGCGGGCGATATTTCTGATCGCCGGCATGCTGCCGCTGGGGACCGCCATGGAGCAAACCGGCGCTGCGACGTTTCTCGCCTTGCAGACGAGCCAGTTGCTTGGGCCGCTCGGTCCCTGGTGGGTGATCGCGGGCCTGTATATCGTCACGGCGGCGGCCACCATGGTCATCCCGACGGCGGCCCTCGTGGTGGTCATGGGGCCCATCATGCTCTCCGTCAGCGCCGATTTGGGCTTTGCGCCTCAAACCGCGATGATGGCTCTCGCAATGGCGGCTTCGGCCAGCTTCTCGAGCCCGATCTCGCACCCGGCGAACGCCTTAATAATGGGCCCGGGTGGCTATCGTTTCACGGATTACTTAAAGCTCGGCTTGCCGTTGACGGTCGTGGTCTTCATCACCGTCATGTTGCTGCTGCCGCTCCTTTGGCCGTTGACGCCAGCCGCGCCCTGACGCGCAAGATCGGCTAGATTCGCGCCGAGCGCCAGGAACAACCTGCCGCAATGCGCGTCGATCTGCGCGTGCCAGTGCTTGCGGTTCAAGTAAGCGGGCCGGTTGAGCTCGTAGCGCGCGTCGAGCAGCACCAGCGTGGCGCTGTCCAGAGGCTCCAGACGCCAGCGATAACGCAAGCGGACGCGGCACGGCGGATCGAAGAGGCTCTCGTAGAGCGTGAGCGAAACGGGCCGCGCGCACTCCACGACACGGCCGTGACGAACGACGGTGCCGTTGCGGTGCACGTAGCTTCGGCCGATCACCGGAAGCTCAGCCGCGTTCTCCGTCGCCAGCTCATCCGCCCAGCGGTGCCGCCCAAGGGCCCGCACCAGAGCCGAGAATACGACCGTGATCGGATCGTCATGGCGTGCCTCGTGTCGCTGGCGTGGCACTGCCGGTTACCTCACACGATGGGAATCCATCTTCCGAGCGTAGTTTCGGCGAGCGCGGTTTCACAGGCCCGTTTCGCGCCGAAAGCCCTGCAAACGGGGATCGAGCTCGCCGCTCTCTACGGAAGCAGGATCGTGGAGCCGGTCGTGCGGCGCCCCTCGAGAGCCTCATGAGCGCTCGCCGCGTCCTTGAGCGCGAAGCGCTGGCCGATCTCGACTTCGATGTCGCCGGCGAGCACCAGATCGAACAATTCCTTGCTCGCGGTTGCGACCTCGGCCGGCTTGGCGACGTAGGTCCAGAGAGTCGGCCTGGTGACGAATAGCGATCCCCGCTTGGCGAGCTCCAACAGCGGCAGTGCGTCTACCGTTCCCGAAGCATTGCCGAAACTCACCAGCAGACCCAACGGCCGCAGGCAATCGAGCGACTGGTACAAAGTGTCGCGGCCGACGGAATCGTAAACCACGGGCACGCCGGCGCCGCCGGTGAGCTCGCGTACCTCGGCAACGACGTCGTCATCCGCGAGCAGCACGGCTTCGCAGCCGTTTCTGAGCGCGAGTTCTCGCTTTTGTTCCGTGCTGACGATGCCGATCACGCGGGCACCGAGTTTCCTCGCCCACTGCGCGGCAATGAGCCCCACGCCGCCCGCGGCGGCGTGCCAGACGATCCAATCGCCGGGCTTGACGTGGTAGGTGCGCTTGAGCAAGTACCAGATCGTCCAGCCCTTGAATATGGTCGATGCGGCTTCTTCGTCGCTTAGGCCTTCCGGCAACCGCACCAGCCAGCGCGCGTCGACGATGCATTCTTCCGAATAGGCGTTCACCGGCGGCGGATTCGCGTAGCCAACCCTGTCACCCGGCGCGACATTCTTCACTCCCTCTCCGACGGCAACGACGACGCCCGCGGCCTCGCTGCCCAGGCCGCTCGGCAGACTCAACGGATAAACTCCCGACCGATAGTAGGTATCTATGAAATTCAGGCCGACGGCCGTGTGCGCGACCCGGACTTGTCCCTGCTTGGGATCAACGAGCTCGACGTCTACCCATTCGAGCACTTCCGGTCCTCCGAACTTCCTGAACTGAATCGCGTGTGGCATCGTCTCTACCTTCCTGCGGGATGGACAAGGATAATCGATTGCATGCCGGATCACTTGGTCATCGTCGGCGGCGGCCAAGCCGCTGCACAGACGATACAAACGTTACGCCAGGACGACTTTGGCGGGCGAATTACGCTGATCGGCCGGGAAATCGCGCTGCCGTATCAGCGGCCGCCGCTGTCGAAGAAATACTTCTTGGGTGCTTTGGCGCGCGAGCGCTTGTACATCAGGCCCAAAGAATTCTACGCGGAGCATGATATCGCTCTCGAGCTCGGAACGCGCGCGACCGGTCTGGACCGAAGGTCGCAGCGCCTCTCATTGAGCGACGGCCGGGAGATCGCTTACGACCAGCTGCTGCTGGCTACGGGGGCGCGGGTTCGAGAATTGGACGTGCCGGGCGTCACGCTGCCAGGCGTTTACTATCTGCGCACCCTCGGCGACGTCGATGCGATACTGGAACGGCTCGCGAGCTCCAAGCGGCTGGTCATCATCGGCGCCGGCTATATCGGTCTCGAGATCGCAGCTGCGGCCCGCAGCCGCGGCCTCGAAGTCACGCTGCTGGAGGCTGCCGACCGGGTGATGTCCCGTGTCGTCTGCGAAGCCGTATCGTCTTTCTATCACGATCTTCACACCGAGGCGGGATCGGAGATTCAGTATGCCGTCGACATCACGAGCTTCGAGGGCCGCGATCGAGTCACGGGGGTTCTGACTGGCGATGGCTGCAGATTCCCCTGCGATCTCGTGATCGTCGGTATCGGCGTGCTCCCGGAAACGGATTTGGCCGCGGCCGCCGGATTGCCGTGTGATAACGGGATCGTCGTCGACGAGTTTGCGCGCACCGTCGACACGAACGTCCTCGCCGCCGGCGACTGCACCAATCACCCCAACGCGCTGTTCGGTCGCAGAATCCGATTGGAGTCGGTTTCCAACGCCATCGAGCAGGGCAAGACCGCGGCGATGAGTCTGCTCGGACGGCCCCAAGCTTACGCGCAGGTTCCGTGGTTCTGGTCGGACCAGTTCGACGTCAAGCTGCAGATTGCCGGGCTTTCCGCAAACGCTGATCGGATTGCGCTGCGTGGCGGAGCGCAGCAACGCAGCTTCGCCGCTTACTATCTGCAGAGCGGCCGGCTCGTCGCCGTCGACGCCATCAACAGTCCCAGGGACTTCATCACCGGCAAGCGCCTCATCGCGGCCCGCGCAAGCCTCGATCCCGCGATCATCGAAGACTCCACGGCGGATATCGAGGCCGCCGCGGAACCGGCCGGCCCGCGCTAGGGCGATCCTGGCCGCTCGCGCCTTATTGCGCGAATTGCCAGGCGAGCTCGGCGGATGCCTTCCCGGGGCCGACGCGTTGGTCGAAGGCCTCGATCTGGTAGCGCTCCGCGGCGACGCCGCTGCGCCCGGCGTACGCTCCGCTGACGCCGCGCAGCAGCGCTGCGCCGCCTGCTGCCGGGCCGGCGGTTGGCGCATAGCCCGACGGGCCGCGCCATTCACGGCCGAAATACCACACCGGAATGAGTGTTTCCCTCAAGAATGGCCACCAGTTCGCGTCGGCGGTGATCACCAGGGAACCCTCGCCTGGTACCGACACCAGCCAGTTGTCCCTAAGCAGAGCACCTCCGGTCAACAGCTCGGTGCGCTCCGACAGCAGGCTGATCCGGCTCGCCACGGCCCGAGGCTCGCCGTCGGCGCCGGCCAGGGCAAGCACGCTCAGAGCGGTCTTGTTGAGCGTCGCCTCCCACAGCTCTGGAACCGAAGCCGGATGCGTCGGCAGACGCGACAGTCCGCCGTGAGTGAACACGAGGCCGGCGGTGATCGGCGATTCATAGTTCAAGCTTTGGTCTGTAGACGTGAGCGTGAAGCCCGATTCTCTAGTCAGCGGGTTGTAGTAAAGCCCGCCGAGGCCGGCACCGACGCCGGTCAGGAAACCGAGGACTAAGACGACAAAGTATTTCATCTCGAGAACGACATTCTCGTCGCGATTTCTATCGTGCCGCGCAACTCCCCGGCGTCACCGACGCCGGTAAGGTTCCAGCGTTCCGAGTATGCGCCGGACAAGCCCGAGAACTCGTCGCTGCCGCCGAGCACGGTCCCGGATGCCGCCTCGTCGCTACCGAGCTGCACGCTCACGTCGCCGGTCCAGGCTTCGCCCGGGCGAAACCCCCGCGCAGCCACGGCGGAATCGAGCGCGGCGGCGGTTGTGCCTCCGCTAAGCCAAAGCGCGCCGCGACTCGGAAAGATCAACGACCATGCGACCACAATGCCCTGGGGCGTGCCGACCGCATGCCGCGCCGCCACGCCGACGACGTTGCCGTCGATATCCCTCACCTTGAAGTGATCCAGATGCACAGGCGTGGACGACAGCGCCGGAGGCAAGTCCAGCTCCGGCGGAAATGGCATCGCGGCAAGCCCCATGTCATCGGTGCCTACGGCAGCGATCCGGTCGACGGGGAGACGCATGACGAAGGTCTCGCTTCGCCCGCCGTTCGGCAGTACTTGAGCTCGCGAGGCGAGGCGCGGATGGTCGACCCACGGGTAGAACCCCGCCACGGCGAAAACCGTTGCGAGCCCAAAAATGACTCCGAGAACAAAGACCACTCTCAGCATGGAATCGAGGGTACCCGTTAGCTGCCGCCGCAGTATCGGCTCAAGATGGCGATGCGGCGATGAACAGAATCACAAAATGACGCCATCCGACTCAAGAGCCCGTGAAATAGGCCTCGAGAAAGTCCTCAAAAGGCCCGTCTCGAGCTGTTTCGATCGCCGCCGCCCGTGACAGCGAGGCGGTCGCGAGCTCTCGAAACTGCGCCGTCCGATCGTCCGAAAGACCGAGCGCGCGGAAATAGTCTCGATGAGCCCTCGAGATCTCCAGGCTCAGCTCGAAAAAACTCTGCCGATTGTCTCGCAGCGTCTCGAGGATTCTGGCGGACGGCGTCAGCGAGGCGTCCGTCAACGCCGCGCGCTGCAACGCCACCGAATCGACATAGCCCTGGTCCTCGCCATCCAGAATCTCGGCGAACGCGCCGACGCCGTCGAGCGTCGCGCGGCCGAGCTCGGCGAGCGGCACGGGTTTGCCGTTCCACGGTAAACTGAGGCCCGGCTTGCGCCCCTCGCGCGCGATGAGCAACTCTCTCGTGTCGATCTCGGCGAGCTCCACGTCGTCGATCATCGGACTCTCGATAAACAGACAATACAGCAACAACGCCTCGACGAATCGCAGCTGCGTCTGGTTGATTCCTACCGGATCGAGCATATTGAGATCCAGGGTCCGGATCTCCAAGTACTCTATGCCTCGCTCGAGCAAGCTCACCCAGACTCTCGTTCCCGAGTCCGCCCTCGGCTTGGGGCGGATCGCGGCGTAGTATTCGTTCTCGATCTGCAGCAGGTTGGTGTTCAGTTGCCGGTAGTCGCCGTCTACTAGAACGCCAATCGTCTCGTACTCGGGACTGGATGCGTCTAGGGCGGTACGCAGGCCGTTCACATACTGCCCCAGCGAATTCAGAGAAATCTTGAGCGCCGCTTGCCCTGTGTTGCGATAACCGACGTCACTCATCCGCAGCGAAGTTCCGAAAGGCAGGTACCAGGTGTCGGCATCGAGCTCCGATAAGCCGTGACTCGCCGAAAGCGGGAACGATTTGCATAGCGCAGGTGATGCGCCGAACAGATATATGAGCAACCAGGCATGGCGGCGGAAGTTGCGGGCCAGGTGCAGGTAGCGCTCGGCGACGAATTCTTGCAGACCTTGCCGAGATCCCTCGCGGTCACGAAACGGTTGCCAGAACCCCGTGGGCAGTGAGTAGTTGAAATGCACGCCGGCAATCGCCTGCATCGCCCGCCCGTAGCGATGTCCCAGGCCGCGGCGATAGATGGTCTTTATCCGCCCTATATGAGATTCACCGTAATAGGCGATCGGGATCTCTTCGTTGGGCCGAACGATGCACGGCATGCTCTGAGCCCAAAGCAACTCGTCATCGAGGTTCTGCACGACGAAACTGTGCAGATCGCAGAGGAATTGCAGCGTTTCCCAGTTCGTAGCGCTCGGCGGCGTCACGAACTCGAGCAAGGCTTCGGAATAGTCCGTCGTTATGTAAGGATGCGTGAGCGCCGATCCAAGCGCCGTCGGGTGGGCCCGGCGCGAAAGTCGCCCACGCTCGTCGACGCGAAGGCATTCCTTCTCGATTCCGCGCAGGCCGTGCCGAATGAGATCCGCATTGTCCTGCTCTCGTATCCAGGCTAGCCGCGACTCGAGCAAGCAGTCTCCCGTCCAAGGTCAGTCGATACCGACCCCACTGACAACGGCCGGGCCGAGCCCGGCCCGATCTGAGCGGGGCGGCCCATTATAAGCAATAAGCACTGAGAGCAGTCGTGAGACCCCCGCCCGGTCGGCGGCCAGCCGCGCCACGACCGAATGAGCCTAGCGCCAAGTGCTGGCGCTCAACATCGGCACTTCTTCCATTTCGTAGCCAATGATCTCGCGCGTCTGCGGATCGTGTATGGGTTTGCCGCGCCGAAAGCATCCTGTCGTGCGCGCCGTTGCGTCGAACTCTTCCTCGGAGCCGATCGCTTCCAAGCTCACCCTGCCGTCGGGTTCGCGCACGAGACGCTGAGCGCCTTCGACGAAGGCCCGCGGCTGCCAGCGCTGCGCGTCGCCATCTCCGAGCAACAGCGCGATGGTCCTGGAGGGTAGACTCATTCGGGCGGTCCCTTGCCACGATACACGCCGAGCCTCGAGCAAGCATCGTGCCATCGAACGAAAGCTCATAAACATCAATATCTTAACAGTAACACACGCGCATTCGCCCGCTGACCGGCAGCGTCACAAGCTGACGCAGGCGGCCAGTTCGGGCTTCGAACGAGTTCCTCGCACAAGCGGCGCGTATCGGCTAACTTCTGCGCCTCGGCATGGAGACCAAGGAACGCCCATGTTCAAACGACGTATTCTCGATTCAACGACCGGTGCCGCGACGTTCATCGCGCCGGGCACCAGCCTCACCGGCCGGTTGGCCGGCAAAGGGACCTACGTCTTTTGCGGCCAGATGGAAGGTGAGGGTGATATCGACGGGCCGATCACGCTTGCGGAAGGTTGCCGCTGGACAGGGAGCTTGCGGGCGACGGATGTCATCGTCGCCGGGAAGATCGACGGCGACGTCATCGCGACGCATAGGATCGAGGTAGCTCAAACCGCGCACGTCACCGGTAGCCTTGCCGGGAACTCCATCGCGGTCGAGGAGGGCGCCGTTATCGAAGGCGACATCAAGGTAACGACAGACACCGCGCCACAGGCGTTCACCGAGAAACGCCAAGGGGAATAGCGCCGAAAGGCAGCCGGTCGGAGCTCAACCACAGCCACCCGTTCGCAAGCCCACGCGCGGCCGGCCGACGGGAAAGCCCCCCGCGGGGCGCCGTTCGGGCCGTTCGAGCCCGTTAGCCGGCGCCGATTTGTGTAATTTTCCGGGTTTCTCCAGTACCGGGCACGGCGTTTCTCGCCTATCATGCCGTCCAGCAACGGCGAGATTACAGCGATTTCCGGAGCCTACGGGCAACCCGTTAACATCGATAACAAATGAGCCGGCTTACAAGAAAGTATCTACTCCTGGCCGCTATCTGCGTGGTTCCCCTGATTCTTGCTCTGGTCGCGGCCTTCGCTCCAGGTGACAGCTTCGGGCTCTCCGAACCGTCGTTACGCCAGATTGCCGTGGGTTTTGCCGCGATCAGTGTAGTCGGCCTGGCTTCCTTGATAAGCGTCATGACGCTTCGGCTCATAAAGCCGCTCGAGGGGCTCGCCGCGAGCTTGAAGGAGCACTCGGCCGACCCGGAAGCTCAGGCTGCCGAGACCACGCCCTCGGGAGAGCTCAGCGAGCTCGTACGGGCATTGGGATCGCTCCACTCGCAGTTCGAGCAGGCGGCAAGCGCGCGCGACTACCTGGATCGACTTCTCGCCAGCATCAGCGACGCGATCCTCGTGACGGATACCGACGCCAAGATCGTGAGAACGAATCAGGCCGCCGGACTGCTTCTCGACTGTTCCGAGGAGACGCTGCACGGGAGACCGTTCAACGAGATCCTCGATGTCGACCTCGGCTCGAGGGCAAGCGCGGCCCAGGCGCTTGCGCGGTCCAGCGACGGAACCTTCACGCGAAAAGACGGCTCGGCCGTCCCGGTTTCTTACACGGTCTCCGAGCTACGCAACAGTCGCGACGAGCTCGAAGGGTGGATCGTTGCAGCCCAGAATACGGCCGAAAGGCGCAGAGCCGAGAACCGCATCAAGTTCCTCGCGAGAACGGATCCGCTCACGAGAATATCCAATCGAATGCAGTTTCAGCACCAACTGCAGCAAAGTATCGCCCGCGCCCGGCGGAGCCACCAGTATCTCGTACTGCTCTACATGGACATCGATCGTTTCAAGGACATCAACGATACGTTCGGACACAGCGCCGGGGACCGCAGCTTGGAGATCTTCGCCCAGCGAATCATCGCCGAGCTTCCAAGAGGCGCGATCGCCGGCCGCCTCGCAGGCGATGAATTCGCCGTCCTGTTGGGCGGGCTAAGCGACATGAGCCGCGTCATCGACCAAGTTTCCGAGACCGCCGACGCGTTGCTCAAGGGCATCGGCAAACCGTTCAGCGTCGAGGCGCAGGAAATCTATCTCACTTCGAGCATGGGCGTCGCTCTTTATCCGCGAGACGGCGACAACGTCATCGACCTGCTTCGAAACGCCGACGCCGCGCTCTATCAAGCGAAACGGGCGGGCGGCAACTGCTACGAGTTTTACTCCGAGGAGATGAACAACGCGGCCGTCGATCGGCTCATGATGAAGAGCAAGCTGCGCCGAGCCTTCGACCGGGACGAGCTCCGGCTGCACTACCAGCCGAAGTACAGCTTGAAAACCGGACGCATCGAAGGCGCCGAGGCTCTGGTGCGTTGGGATCTTCCCGAACGCGGCTTGGTGTTTCCTTCGGATTTCATCCCGTTGGCGGAGGAGACGAATCTGATCCTGCAGGTCGGTGATTGGGTGCTCAACCGCGTCTGTGAGGACTACCGGTATTGGCAGCGCTCCTTAGCCACCCCCGGTAGAGTGTCCCTGAACCTTTCTCTCAAGCAGCTTCAGCAACAACGATTCCTGGAGCGTGTTCAATCGGTTTTTCGATCTCACAACGTGCCGCCGACCTGCCTGGAGCTCGAGATCACCGAAACGACCTTGATGGACGACGCCGAAAGAACGATACGGCTGCTCAACTCCCTCTACAGCATGGGCTTGCATCTGGCCATCGACGACTTCGGGACGGGTTATTCTTCCCTGAGCGCGTTGCAGCAGTTTCCGATCAGCACGCTCAAGATCGATCGATCCTTCGTGCGCGACGTCGCCATAGACAGAGACGACGCCGCGATCGTCTCGGCGATCATCCTCATGGGACACAGCCTCGGCATGGACGTTGTCGCCGAAGGTGTCGAGTCGCAGCAGCAGCTCGAGTTCCTGAGAGCTCAAGGCTGTGATTATGTACAAGGGCACCTGTTCGGAGACCCGACTACGGCGGAAGGGCTGCGCGAGCTGCTCATCGATCAGGCGGAAGGCAGCATGCGGCATCGTAAGCTGTTCGCCTGAGCCGATCGCGCCGGCGGCGGACGCTTGGTATCGCTACCGACCCTAGGGTATAGTTCCAGCCCACTCCATTTGTTACGTCCGGCTCTGAGGTTAGCGCCATGAATCTCTTTAAGTATTGTCTCGCGGTCGTCGCCCTTGGATCTGCAGGCGCAGCCATCGCCTGTGATTACCCTGCACTCGTCGCGCTCCCCGACGGCGCCGCCTCTTCGATCGACCAGATGGTCGCGGCGCAGGAGGGCGTCAGGGCCTACATGGAAAGCATGGACGCGTATTTGTCCTGCGTTAACGCAGAGCTGGACGCGGCGGGTGATGATGCACCCGAGGAATTCAAGGCCATCCTGGTCAGCAGACACAACGCCGCCGTGGCGGAGATGGAAGGCGTGGCAGCATCGTTCAACGAGCAGATAGCTGCCTACCGCGAAGCGAACCCCGAGTAGCCTAATCTTTCAAGGCCTCGAACTCACGATCGAGCTTGAAGCGCTGCGAGGTCAGATACTTCTCCAGGCGCTGCAACCGTCCGTCGACCTCGCGAAAGCGGTGTCTGATCTGATCCAGCGTGGCGTGCGGCGCGGCACGAACGCTGCGCTGCAAATGATCGGATAGCTCGTCTTTTCCAAGGTCCAGCCCAAGCGGCTTCCTCGGCAGCAGGACGGCCAGCACCACGTACGCCAGGAAGGTCGTGGGCGGGAAAATAATGAGCCCCAGCAGCGCGACACCCCGGGTTATCGTCACGTCGAAGCCGAAATAATCCGCAACGCCGGCGCAGACGCCGAAGAGCATCTTGCTCTCCGGATCCTTGTAGAGGCGGCGCGGCCCAGGAGTACGCGAGTAATTGCTCATGTCTGCCGCCTCCAGCCTGGAACCTCGGAATCGAGAATGGTCTCCAAGGCGTTGAGCCGGCTCTCCATCGCCTGCCCGTCACGCCACAGAGACTCGAGCATTCGCTCTTCGGCCTCGGTCAAACCCTTCGTAGCTTTCCATTTCGTGGTGTAATGCATGACGATGGCCAACGGCAATACGCAGATCGTGAAAAGAATCGCAACTGGCTCCCACATCGTCGTTATCCGCTGTCGCTAGACTGATTCTTCGTCGTTCGAGCACGCTTCGCCTTGAGGGCCTCGAGCTCCTTGTCCACGGCGTCCGCCGATTCCAGCTCCGAGAATTCCTGCCGAAGGTCCTTTCGCTCCCCGATATCAAACGCCTCTACATGACCTTCGAGGTCGTCCATCCGCCGCTCGTACTGATCGAAACGAATGAGCGCATCCTCTATGCGATAGTCATGTATTTTCTTTCGAACTTCCAGCCTCCGGCTCGCCGTTTGATGCCGGGCCAGTAACGTCTTCTGACGGCTCTTTGCGTCGGCGAGCTTCGCCTCCAGTCGCGTGATGTCCTCCGCGAGCTTACTCAGACCCTCATCGATGACTCGCTGCTGCGAGCGCAGCGCATCGGCCGATCTGAGCGCGCCGGCCCTTTCGATCAGCGCGGCCTTCGCCAGATCCTCTCTGCCCTTGTCTACGGCGAGCTCCGCCTTGGCCTGCCAATCCTCGGCCTCGTTCTCGAGAGCCGCGAAAACCCGCGACGATTCCTTCTTGTCGGCGATGCACCGCGCCGCTGCCGTACGGACCTCGACCAGAGTGTCCTCCATCTCCTGAATCATCAGCCGGACGATCTTCTCCGGATCCTCGGCCTTGTCCAGTATCGCGTTGATGTTGGAGTTTACGATGTCGCCGAACCGCGAAAATATTCCCATGCTCTCAGCCTCCTATGCGACGGCTCTCTGTGGCGCGTTGCGAGTTTCGATCCACTCGGGCCAGCGGCTGGCCGCAGCCGGGGCTCGGAGTTTCGCTCAATTCGGCCACGATCTGGTCGGCGAGCTTGCGGCCGACCGCCTCGGCCCGCGGCCGCACTGCCGGCTCGGGCGGTTGGAGCGCCGCCCGCATCTCGGCCCTGGCGGTGGCGCGCTCGGCTTCGCCCGCGCTTGCCGCCTCCAGCCCGGTCAGGGCCGGCAGCGTCAAGAGAATCAGCGGTATCAGGCGGTGGGACATGGCCGGCTCCTTAGGTTGTGGTCGATGGCTCTGGGAGCATTGAGCAGGAACCGTGCCAAGTGGGTGCTATCGACTTAACTATATGATTATATTGATTATCTATTGGAGTGCTCGGCCGCCGGCGGGAGTCGTCTCTGGCTAATTTGAGCGTATATTAGCGTTACACGCCTGCAACTTAGTATATTTCGCCATATGAGCACGCCTCGTGAAGCCATACCCATCATCGGCCAGGCACCGGCCTTCATGGCCGCGCTCGAGCACGTTTCAAAAGCGGCGCCGCTCAGCCGCCCCGTGCTGGTCATCGGGGAGCGCGGCACCGGCAAGGAGCTCATCGCCGCACGCTTGCATTACTTGTCGGCGCGCTGGGAGCAACCGCTCCTCAAGGTCAATTGCGCAGCCTTGACCGAGAGCCTGCTCGACACCGAGCTCTTCGGGCACGAGGCCGGTGCCTTCACGGGCGCAGCCCGCGCGCATCGAGGGCACTTCGAGCGCGCCAGCGAGGGAACGCTGATACTCGACGAGCTCGGAATGATCTCGCCGCGAATGCAGGAGAAGATTCTGAGGGTCATCGAGTACGGTGAGTTCCGGCGCGTGGGAGGAGACGACACGCTGATCAGCAACGCGCGAGTCATCGGCGTGACCAATGAGGATCTGCCGGCGCTCGCGCGCCGCGGAGGGTTTCGCTCGGACCTGCTCGACCGGCTCGCCTTCGACGTCATCCACGTGCCGCCGCTGCGGGAGCGCCCGGAGGACATCCTCGCGCTTGCCGAGCACTTCGGCGTCGGCGTAACCAGCGAGCTGCGGCGCCCTTATTTCGCGGGTTTCACGACAGCGGCCCGCAAGGCGCTGCTGGCGCACGCTTGGCCCGGCAATGTGCGCGAGCTGAAGAACGCCGTCGAGAGGAGTGTGTACCGCGCACCGGACCCGGAGCAGCCTTTGGAGCAGCTGTTGTTCGATCCGTTCTTGCCGCCCTTCGGCGAAGAGGTCAAGCCGGGCATCGCCGAAACCGCGCCCGCGACCGCAGCGACGACCGCGGCGCCGCCGCGCTGGCCGATTGATTTCAAGGCCGCGGTCGCCGAATTCGAGCTCGACCTGCTCCGTGCAGCGTTGCGTCGCAGCCGCCACAACCAGCGCACCAGCGCCGAGCTGCTCGGCCTCAGCTACCACCAGCTGCGCGGCTTGCTGCGAAAATACGGCACCGCCGTGGACGGTCCCTCCGGGGAGACGCCTGGCTAACTGTCGTCACGATAGCGGCGCAGCGCCACGGCCGCCGCCGTGAAACCAACAGCGACCGCGAGCCCGGCCCAGAGCGTCGGGCTCGTCAACAAACCGACCGGATCCATCCACGACCACAGATTCGTCGTTGAAGCGACATCGACTTCACCCAGCATCTCGGGGAACGGGTTCTGGCCGAGCGGGATACTTAAACGATGCTCGAGGGCGGTGGACCAGAAACCCTGCCAATGAGCCGAGAGAAGACGACCGAGGCTGCTTCGTCCGGTCAGGCTGCGTTCGACGAGAATCACCAGCAAGGGCGAGCACGCCCAGAGCAGGGTCGCACGACGCGCCCACGCGGACACCGCCAACAGAAAACACCACGTCGGCGCGTGCCAGAGCATGAACGCGATCACCGTGTAGGCCGCGAGCGCCCAAGCCGCGAGCAGCTGCGACGGATCCCAGAGCATGCCGGCAGAGCTGGCTCCGACCACCACAGTAACGCCGAGCTCCGTTATCAGCAGGCCGGCCAGGGCCAAGATCGGCGCCAGCAACAGCGCCGTCGTGAGCTTGGCGAGCACGGTGGTCACGTCGGAGATCGGCAGCGACTTGAAGAACAGGATGCTGCGATCGCGACGCTCCGTTCCGAGACAATTGAGCAGGTACGAGGCAATCACCGCGACGGTCGGCAGCATGAAAAGCGGCGCCAGCAAGACGAGCACGATGGTCGTCACCAGTCGCGTTCGATCTGCGAAACCGATGTCGTCGTCCTCGATGACGAAAGCCAACTCCAGGCCATCGGGGCTCGTAGCCAGCCACAGGGCCCAGACGAGCACGATTGCTCCGATCACGATCGGCGAGAGATAGAGCACGGGATGCTCCCAGAGCTCTCGCCTGAGCTGCGCCAGAAACGCCTTCATCGCGCGCCCCCGGCGACTTTGGCGACGAAGAGATCGGCGATTCGGGGCACGCGCGTTTCCCCGAAGGCGGCGAGCTCGGGCCTCGACCGGCCCTCGAAGAGCATGAGCTTCTGACCGAAGCTTTCCCGCTCGGCGACGGGACCCAGAGCTCTGGCCTCGACTTCGCGGTGTTTCGCTACCAGAACCTCGAGATAACGCTCGCCTAGCGCCTCGACGCTGCTCGACAACAGCAGACGGCCGTTGTCGATGAACAGCACGTCCGTGAGAATGTGCTCGATCTCCTCGACCTGATGCGTCGAGATGACAATGGTTCTGGACTCATCGAAGTAGTCGTTGAGCAGAGCGTCATAGAACTGCTTGCGATAGAGCAGATCCAGCCCGAGCGTCGGCTCGTCCAGAACCAGCAGGGCGGCGTCGATCGCCATGATCACTGCCAGGTGCAGCTGCGTGACCATGCCCTTCGACAGGGTTTTGATTCGCGATCTCAGCCCGATGATCTTGGTGTCGAGCAACGCCATCGCCTTGTCCCGATTGAACCCGGGATGCGACGCCGCGACGTACTCGATGAGCTGTCCGACTTTCATCCAACGCGGCAGCACGGCGACGTCGGCGATAAAACAAGCCCGTTTCATGACCTCGTGGCGCCGCCTGAACGGATCCACGCCCAGCACCTCGAGCCGGCCCTCGAAGGAGGTCAACCCGAGCATGGCCTTGAGCGCAGTGGTCTTGCCGGCGCCGTTGCGGCCGATCAGCCCGACGATACGCCCGGGCTCGACGGACAAGTCGATCCCGTCCAGGGCACGGACCGGGCCGTAGCGCTTGCTCAAGCCCGACGCTGTGATCACCGCGCTGCTCACCGTTTGCTCTCCTCGTTCTCGTTACGCGACGGCGGAAGGTCCTCCAGCTTCAAGCCGAGGCGGCTCAAGGTTGCGAGCACGCGCGGCCATTCCTCCTCCTCGAAGCGCCGCCGCTCTCGCGCGAGCAGGCGCTCGCGCGCGCCGTCAAGCACGTACATCCCCTTGCCGCGCTGCTTCTCGACTAGCCCTTCGTCGACGAGCTCCTGATAGCTCTTCAGCACCGTGAGCGGATTTACCTGGTACTCGGCGGCGACGGTTCGTACCGACGGCAGCGCATCGCCGTCGCCGAGGGCGCCGTCCAGGATCATTTCCAGCACGCGGTCCTTGAGCTGACGGTAAATGGGCTGGTTGTCGTCCCACTTAGGCTGCATGCGGCCTCAGAGCGCGGCCGCTTCAGCAGCCACGAGGATCAGTGGTATGGCCAGGGCCCCGCCGGCTCTGCTTGAATGGCCCACGCGCATTCCGCTTCTCCGCCGTTGATGATGTAGTGTTATACCTTACTAGAACAGTATATTCTAAGGCAAGTGACCCCATTGCCCGGCATCGAGCGTTTACCTTCTTGCCGAGGCCGCCGGCGGACGCGGCGGCACTTCTCGGCGCGCGGGCGACCTCGTAAGCTCCCTGCGTGGACTCGCGTACCGATCAAGCGCTGATGCTCAGCTTTCGCGACGGCGATGCAGCGGCGTTCGAAAGCCTCTACGGGCGGCATCGCGCCTCCTTGTATCGCTTTTTCGGCCGCCAGGCAGCCAAAGCGTGCGTCGACGACCTGTTTCAGGAGACCTGGCTGCGAGTGATTCGAGGCAAGAGCACATATCGACCCGACGGCGTCTTCAGAGCGTATCTGTTTCGAATCGCCCACAACGTTCTCGTGGACCACTACCGTCGCGAGGCCAATCCCGCGCAGCCGTCGAGGTCGGCAGATATCGAGGCAGTCGACCCTGCCTCCGGGCCGGACAGCGAATACGGGATCGATGCCTTGCGCACGGCGATCGCCGGGGCGTTGACGCGCATGCCGGCGGCGCAACGCGAAGTCTTCCTGCTTCACCAGGACGGGGGTCTGACCCTGGAGCAGATCGGCGAGATCGTCGGCGCCGGCCGCGAAACGGTGAAGAGCAGACTTCGCTACGCCGTGGAGCGTCTCCGGGAGGCGCTGACGGAGCACCCCGAGGTCCGGGAGAAGCGCGCATGAACGATCGAGACCGCGACGACCTGCCGGCTGGCATCGAAGAAGTCGGCGAGGTCTATCGTGCGGCCGGATTCGACGATTTGCCGCCGCCGCGAATCGACGAAGCGGTGCTGGCCGCCGCCAGGCAGCGGAGCCGCCGGCGAGTACCGGCGTATCTGCCGGCGTTCGCCGCAGCGGCGACCTTCGTCCTTGCGCTCGGCCTGGTGCTGCGTCCGACGATTCCGGATCCGACCCCCGATCAGCCGCTGGGCGAATCGACACCGAGTTTTGCGCCCTTGCGCGAACAGTCGGCGAACACGGACACGAGCGTCCAGCGTGCTCTCCCGCTCGAGGCACCGGACACCGACGATATGAGCGCCTGCTCCGCAGCGCAGCGCGCAGAGGCGGCGCTCTGGATCGAATGCGTCTCGACGCTAATCGAGCGTGGCGAGCTCCTTCGAGCACGCGACGAGCTCGCCGATTTCAGGCGCAACTTTCCGGATCGCCCGCTGCCGGAGAATCTGACGGAGGCTCTCTTCCCTTAGCCGGGGGTCTCCCGCGTGCATGTTAGAATCGCGCCCCCCCTTTGGCTTGAACCTACGGATACAGAGGCTTACGTCGAACCATGAGTAGAGAGAAACAAGCGCCAGCGCGAGTCGCGATTACGGGCGCGGCAGGGCAGATCGGTTACCAGCTGGCGTTTCGAATCGCGTCCGGGCAGCTTTTCGGATCAGGCCGACGCGTGGCCCTGCAGTTGCTCGAGATCCCGCCCGCAATGAGCGCGTTGAACGGCGTCGCGATGGAGCTCGATGACTGTGCCTTCGATCTGCTCGACGACATCGTCGTAACCGACCAGGCGAGCACGGCTTTCGGCAATACCGATTGCGCCTTTCTCGTCGGTGCCCGGCCGCGTGCGCTCGGCATGGAAAGAAAGGACCTCCTGATCGCCAACGCGGAGATCTTCTCGGTGCAAGGCAAGGCGCTCAACGAAGCCGCCTCGCGTGAAGTCAAAGTTCTCGTCGTCGGCAATCCCGCAAACACGAATGCGCTGATCGCCCGGGAAAACGCTCCCGCGCTAGACCCGCGGAACTTCACGGCGATGACGCGGTTGGATCATAATCGAGCCAAGGCGCAGCTCGCGGCAAAGGCCGGCGGGCATGTCTCAGACGTTCGCCATATGACCATCTGGGGAAATCATTCCTCGACGCAGTATCCGGACATTGCGCACGCGATGATCGGTGGTCGGCCGGCCGCCGAGCTGGTTCCGGAGCAATGGTATCGCGAGGAATTCATCCCGATCGTGCAACAGCGCGGGGCGGCGATTCTCAAGGCGAGAGGCGCGTCCTCGGCGGCGTCCGCGGCATCGGCGGCGATCGACCACATGAGCAACTGGATAAACGGCACGCCGGCGGAGGACTGGGTCAGCATGGCTGTCGCTTCCGACGGCAGCTACGGCATCCCCGAGGGCGTCGTCTTCTCCTATCCGGTCACGTGTCGCAACGGCAACTACACGATCGTTCAAGGTCTCGAGCTCAGCGACTTCAGCCGCGCGATGCTCAAGGCCACGGACGCCGAGCTTCGAGAGGAACGCGACGGCGTCGCCGGCCTCTTGTAAATCGATTCCGGGAACGCTTTGCGCGTGTGAGGAGAGAATGACGTGGGAACCTGGCTCTGGCTCGTCGCTCTCCTCGGCACCGGCATTACGCTCGCCTATCGCAGAGTCGATCTAAAAACTTCCACCGCGATCATCGGCGTCTTGCTGATCGGCTATACGGCGCTCGACGACGACGTCCTCTGGCCGCTGCTGCTCTGGCTGCTGTACGTCCCGTTCGCGCTGCTCAACGTCGAGACGCTGCGCCGCGAGCATATCACGCGTCCGCTGCTCGACGTTTTCAGGCGCATGCTACCTCCCTTGTCGCGCACCGAGCAGGATGCCCTTCAAGCCGGCACGGTCTGGTGGGAGGGCGAGCTTTTTTCCGGCATGCCCGACTGGAGCGTGCTCAAGCGTCTGCCCGCCCCGCAGCTCACACCCGAAGAGCAGGCCTTCCTCGACGGTCCGACGGAGGAGCTTTGCCGGATGCTCGACGACTGGGAGATCACGCACGAGCTGGCCGACATGCCTGAGAACGTCTGGGCCTTCATAAAGAGGCATCGCTTCTTCGCGATGATCATTCCCCACGCCTATGGCGGTCTCGGGTTCAGTCCACTGGCGAACTCGATGGTGTTGACGAAGATCGCTTCGCGAAACACCACCGCGGCTTCGACGATCGGTGTGCCGAACTCGCTGGGACCCGCGGAGCTGCTGCTGCACTATGGCACCGAAGAGCAAAAGCGCCGCTGGCTGCCCGATCTGGCAAGCTCCAAGGAAATTCCCTGCTTCGCGCTGACTTCGATCCGCGCCGGGTCCGACGCGACCGCTATCGTCGATTCCGGCGTCGTGTGCCGTGGGGAATTCGAAGGCCGGGAAGTCATCGGCATTCGCCTCAACTGGGACAAGCGCTACATTACGCTCGCACCGATCGCGACAGTGCTCGGCCTGGCATTCAAGCTCTACGATCCGGATCACCTCATCGGCGATCAGGAAGAGCGCGGAATCACCGCCGCCCTAATTCCGACGAATCTGCCCGGCGTCGAGATCGGCCGCCGGCATTTTCCAATCAATATTCCGTTTCAGAACGGCCCGACGCGCGGCAAGGACGTTTTCGTTCCCGTCGACTTCATCATCGGCGGGCCCGAGATGGCGGGACAAGGCTGGCGCATGCTCGTCGAGCTGCTCGCCGTCGGCCGCGGTATCGTGCTGCCGAGCAATGCGCTCGGCGGGGCGATGGCTGCGGTTTACGCGTCGGGCGCCTATGCACGTATCCGGCGGCAGTTCAAGCTGCCGATCGGCAAGTTTCATGGCGTCGGCGAAGCGCTGGCGCGGATGGCCGGCTACACCTACATCATGACGGCCGCATCGCGGGTGACTTGCGCTGCGCTGAACTCGGGCGAAAAACCCGCCGTGCCGACGGCAATTCTTAAATACCACAACACCGAGATGGCGCGGCAAGTCGCCAACGACGCGATGGACGTTCACGGCGGCAAGGCAATCATGCTGGGCCCCAAGAACTACCTTGCAAGAGGCTATGAAGTCATACCGATAGCCATCACGGTCGAAGGCGCGAACATCCTGACGCGCAATTTGATCATCTTCGGGCAAGGCGTGATCCGCTGTCACCCCTTCGTGCTTCAGGAGCTCAATGCTGCTCAAGACGAGGACGCGGAGCGCGGGCTGTTAGCGTTCGATCGCCTGCTGTTCCGTCATATCGGCTATGCGGTCTCCAACGCCATGCGGTCCTTGATCATGGGGCTGACGCTGTCGCGGTTCACCGACGTGCCCGCACGGGGATTCGTGCGCCGCTATTACCAGCGCCTCAATCGCTACAGCGCGTCCTACGCGCTCGCAGCCGACGTCGCGCTGCTGACGCTGGGTGGCGCGCTCAAGCGCAAGGAGCTCTTGTCGGCCCGGCTCGGCGACATCCTGAGCTACCTGTACCTGACCTCGATGGTCCTCAAGCACCACGAGAACCAGGGATCGCCCGCCGCGGATCGAGCGCTCGTCGAGTGGTCGTGCAGAACCTTGCTCTACCGTGCTCAGGAGCAGCTGCACAGTTTCCTGAGGAACTTCCCGAACCGCTGGGTCGCCGCAGTCTTGCGCATATTCATCTTTCCGCGCGGCCGGATATTCTCGTCTCCGGCCGACGAGCTTGGCCAAGAGATCGTCGAGCTCATCATCAATCCGACGGCGGCACGTGAGCGGCTCTGCGACTGTATTTATAAGACGCGCGAGCCGGGTAATCCGCTCGGCTTGCTCCAGGAAGCGCTCGAGGCTGCCGACAAGGTTCGCCGGCTGGAACGAAAAGTGTTCGATGCGAACCGCGACGGCAAGATCAAGAGCGACGACACCCCTGGACAGATCGACGAAGCCGAGCGACTCGGCGTCATCAGCCCGGAGGAGGCCGAGCAGATAAGGGCCTTCGATCGCCAGACACTCGCCCTACTCGCCGTGGACGACTTCGCGCCTCAGGACCTCGTGCGCCAAGCGCCCTCGATCCACGGCAAACGCAGCCCGCGAAAGCCGAGCAAGACGCAGGTATCGCAGCCCGCCGCCGATGCCACGCGAAGCGAAGCCGAAGTCCAGGATTGATCGGTTCCCGGGCGAGGCTGCGGCCATTCTCGCCGCCCGGCTGTGCTACATTTAGGAGCGCACTCACGCGACGCAGCAGACACGCCAGGGAGAAGCGCGATGCCTATTTCACTCAAACTCAGCGTTCTCGGTGCCATCGCCCTGCTGGCCGCCTGCAGCGAGCCGGAGATGCCGGCCGAGGATGCCGCAGCACCGATGCAAGCCGCACCCGGGCCGGCGCCCCAGCCCAACCCTACGGTCGCGCGAACACCGTCGCCTGCAGCGGCCATGGCTTACATCGTCGAGCCTGCCGACGGCGCGACCGCGACCAGCCCGGTGCTCGTCGCCTTTGGCCTCAAGGGCATCGGCGTCGCGCCGGCAGGAATCGAATCGCCGAACACGGGCCATCATCATCTGCTGATCGATACCGAGCTCGCGAGCTTCGATCAGCCGATTCCGGCCGATGCCCAGCATATCCACTACGGTCTCGGTCAGACGGAGGCCATGGTCACTCTGTCGCCGGGGAGCCACACGCTCCGGCTCGTGCTTGGCGACCATCTGCACATTCCACACGACCCGCCGGTGATGTCGGACCCGGTCACGATTCAGGTCCTGCCTTGATGCTTTCACCCGTGAGCGTCTGCGGGACCGGCTAGCGAGGATCCGAGCCTAAGCTCATGTACACGCAGTTTTTCGGGCTACGGGAGAAGCCTTTTTCGATTACGCCCGACCCGCGCTACCTCTATTTGAGCCAGCGCCATGCCGACGCGCTCGCGCATCTGATCTACGGAATTTCCCACAGCGGCGGTTTCATCCAGTTGACCGGCGAGGTCGGAACCGGAAAGACCACCTTGGTTCGGACGCTTTTCGAGCAACTGCCCGAAGAGGCGGACGTGGCGCTGATACTGAACCCGGAGCTCACGGCGCAGGAGTTCCTGACGGCGATACTCGAGGAACTCAAGGTACCCCCGCCGGCCGACCGCTCGGTCAAAGCGCTCGTCGATCAATTGAACGTCCACTTGCTCGCCGCGCATGCCAACAGCCGGCGCACGGTGCTCATCGTCGACGAAGCACAGAATCTCGCGCCGACAATACTCGAGCAGGTGCGGCTGCTGACCAACCTCGAAACACCGAGGCAGAAGCTGCTGCAGATCATCCTGATCGGGCAGCCGGAGCTGCGCGAGCTGCTCGCGCAAGAGGACATGCGGCAACTGGCACAGCGCGTCACTGGCCGCTATCACCTCGAGCCGCTGAACCTCGAGGACACTGCAAAATACGTCGAGCACCGTTTGAAGGTCGCCGGCGCGACCGGCGGAATCTTCGCTCCGTCGGCACTGCGCGAAATCTATCGACGATCGTCCGGCATACCGCGGCTGATCAACGTCGTTGCCGACCGAGCGCTGCTTGCCGCCTACACTCGAAATACGCGCACAGTCGATCGCCGCCTGGTGCGGCAAGCTGCCGGTGAAGTTTTCGGTGGCGCGCCCCGGATCGGAAGGGCGCGACGCGTCGCCGCGATCACCGCGTTGGCGGGGATCACGGCCTTTGGGTTCGGTGCGTGGCGCTACGCCATGGAACCCAGCCCCGTACCGCTGGCCGCAGTCGAGCTTCTCCTACCCGAAGCACCGGCTACGGCCGAGCCGCAGGTGCCCGTCGTTCCCGACCCGCCGCCGCCCACGCTATCGAAGCTGTTGCTCGATCCGACGCTCGCGAAAGACACCGATTCGGCATTTGCGGATCTGTTTGGGCTGTGGGGAATCGAGTACACGAGCGGCGCGAGCCCGGCTTGCGAGCAAGCCGCGGAGCGTGGTCTACGTTGTTGGTATCAAACGGGCACGATCAGCCATCTGCGGCGACTCGACCGTCCCGCGATCGTGAGCCTGCTCGACGCCGGCGGCGATGAGCACCAAGTCGTCTTGAGCGCGCTCGCCGACGACGGCGCCGAGCTGCTATTCGGCGGCAGCGCGTTCTCCGTCACCCTCGGCGACCTTTCGAAGTACTGGTACGG
Source organism: Gammaproteobacteria bacterium (assembly GCA_036396795.1). GTDB lineage: Bacteria > Pseudomonadota > Gammaproteobacteria > Steroidobacterales > Rariloculaceae > JAHEEM01. Next base: position 30,933 of record DASWKF010000132.1, read on the forward strand.
TGATCACCTCATACTCTGGAAACCGGCGATGCGGAACACGGAGCCGCTTTCGCTCGGCGCGCGGGGCGAGGACGTCGTCTGGTTGCGGCGTAGCCTTGCGGACATCGACGGCGTACCCATGCCCGAAACGGTATCGGAGATTTTCGATCCGGCTTTGGAGGCGCGCGTGCGCGAGTACCAACGCACGCGGCGGCTCACCGTGGATGGCATCGTCGGCACACGGACCCAGATCTCGATTCTATCGGAGTTGCCGGCATCCGGCGCTCCACAACTCATCGAGGCACCTTGAGATGTCGTTCATTCTCGACGCACTGAAGAAATCGGAGACGGAGAGACAGCGCGGCTCCGTTCCAAGCATCGGTGATCTCCCGGTGGTCGTGCCGCAGTCACAGACCTCTGCGTGGGTCGCGGTCGTGATCGGCGCCTTGAGCATCGGTATCGTGGTGCTCGGCTGGGCCTGGTGGAACGCGCAGACACCCGGAGGCCCTCTAACGGGCGCGAGCTTCCAGGCTCCTGCTCCCGAGGCGGGTCCGAGCCGTCCGGTTTCTCAGGGGCCGACGCGCAATCTTGCCGCCGAGGCCAGGCAAGTCCCCCGACCGACCGGGCTGCCGCAGGCTCAGACCCAGCAACCGATCCCTGCGACCGAGCCCCGCCCGGCGGCCGTCGCGGCGGCGGCGATGACGGTCGGCCAGCTCCGCGCGGCCGGTGTCGCCGTTCCGGAGCTCACCCTTGAGCTGCATGTGTACAGCGACGAACCCGCGCAGCGCTTCGTCTTCATCAACTCACGCAAGTATGTCGAGGGCGAGGCCCTCCAGGAGGGGCCACGCCTGCTGGTGATCACGGCTGAGGGCGCGGTCTTGAGCCAGGCAGGACAAAACTTCCTGCTATTGCAGGAATGAGGAGCTGCGACGCTCCCGGGCGCCTCACGAACGGATGCCCGTTCCGCGTTTCAAGAGCAGCGCTACCGCCCCGTACAGGCCTGCCGTTGCCGCCACGATGATCGCATAGGCAGTGCCGATGGAGATATCGGAAGTGCCCAGCATGCCAAAGCGGAATGCGTTGACCATGTAGAGAATCGGATTCGTCTGCGCGATGGCCTGCCATGCCGGAGACAACAAGGAGATCGAGAAGAACACCCCACCGAGATAGGTGAGCGGCGTCAACACGAACGTCGGTATCATCGAGATGTCATCGAAATTCGTGGCGAAGATCGCGTTCAAAAGCCCGGCGAGCGAAAATGTCATGGCGGTGAGCACGACGACGGAGAGCATGATGAGCGGATGCTCCACGCGCAAGTCGGTGAACGCCATCGCGACCACCGTTACGAGCGCCGCAACCGCGAGGCCGCGGACCACTCCGCCGACCACATAGCCGGCGATGATCGTCGAGCTCGCCATCGGCGAGACGAGCATCTCCTCCAGATGGTGATTGAGCTTACCCGAGAAAAACGACGAAACTACGTTGCCGAAAGAGTTCGTGATCACGGCCATCATGATAAGTCCCGGCGCGATGAACTGCGTGTAGGGTACGCCGTCCATGTCGCCGATCCTGCGGCCGATGAGGCTACCGAAGATGATGAAGTAAAGCGTCATCGTGATCGCCGGAGGGACGATCGTCTGCACCCAGATCCGCAACACCCGGTGCACTTCCTTGCGCACGATGGTGACGAAACCGACCAGGTTGACTGCAAGCAGGCTCGGGCCGTTGCCTCCGGCTGCATGCTCCGTATCGACGTGAGACGACGGCACGTCGGTCACGAGCCGTTTGCCTTCTTAGCTTTGTCTTCGACCAGGCGCATGAACAACTCTTCGAGGCGATTGCTGCGCGTGCGCATGCTGACCACTTGCAGATTCCGCGCCGACAAGGCTCCGAAAAGATCGTTCAAGCTCTTGTCTTTGGTGATTTCTACCTCGATCTCGTGCTCATTGCGCAGGCGTACGTCGTAACCATCCAGCCGCGGGGCTTCGTGCATACCTTCCTTCAGAGTCAACACGAAGGCCTCGCGCTGCAACTTGCTTACGACACGTACCATGGAGTCGTTCTCGATGATTCGCCCCTCATCGATGATGGCGATATTGCGACAAAGACTTTCGGCCTCGTCGAGATAATGCGTGGTCAGAATAATCGTCATACCGGCGGCGTTTAGCTCACGCATCAACTGCCACATCGACCGTCGAATCTCGATGTCGACCCCAGCGGTAGGCTCGTCGAGTATCAGCAGGCGCGGCTCGTGCACGAGCGCCCTGGCGATCATCAGACGGCGTTTCATGCCGCCCGAGAGATGGCGCGCGATATCGTCACGGCGATCCCAGAGGTGCAGCGCCTTGAGATACTTCTCGGCGCGACGCTTTGCCTCCCCTCGAGCGACTCCGTAGTAGCCGGCCTGATTGATCAAGATATTCTTGTTTTTCTCGAAGACGTTGAGATTGATCTCCTGCGGCACGACACCGATGCAGGCTTTGGTGGCCTCGCGCTGGCGATCGACGTCCATCCCGAAAACCTGGATCTGGCCGCTGGTTTTGTTGACGAGCGAGGTCACGATGCCGATCGCGGTCGTTTTTCCGGCTCCGTTGGGGCCCAGCAGCGCAAAAAAATCGCCTTCCTTGACGGCCAGATCGATACTCTTGAGCGCCTCGATGCCGTTCTTGTAGACCTTGCGAAGCCCGTTGATGACCAGCGCGTCCAGCGCGTGCTCCTCGATTTCCGGATGAAACCGGCGTGAAATAGGAGCACATTCTACCGGGCTTAGCGGAAAACTCGACTGCGCTCGATCGACGGGCGGGGAGGTCCAGAGTCGGCGCAACGCGCCGATCAACTGGCGGAGCGCACCCCCGTTTCGACTTTCGCGGCAGTGAACGGCGGCTTCTGCTCGACAGCCGGCTGCAGCGCGATCAGCGTCATCATCCGCAGCGCCTCGGGGTCGCCCCGGTGCATGATCGCGCTCCACGTCAGCCGGCCGTCGGGAAACATGCAGCTTACGATGCCCGGCGTATCCGTCAGGGAATGGATTTCGGAAAGCGGCGTCGCACGCAAGCATCGAATCGTGGCCGGCGACAGCTTAAAGAACAGGCGCGCCTCGAACGGCCGGCGGCGAGTCATGTGCCAAGCGCTGTGCAGCATCGTCAGTATCAAGGCAAGGTGCATTTGCTCCAACGGTCGATGGGGTGGAGTCACGCGCTCGCGTGCCCTCGTCGCCTCGGCTAAGTCCAAGCAGAACAGCGCGCTCGGCAGGCTGGCCATGCGATCCAACACGGCTGGAGCGAGATCTCGCAGTTCCGCGACGAGCTCTCTTGCCAGGCCGAGACAGGGTAGGCCTTCTCGGGCACGCCGCTGAAGATACCTCAGGAATAGCCGGTTGAGCTCACGGATGACTTCGAGCTCGGCTGCCAGAGCGCCATCGGTCGACATCGTTCCCCCCTCATCTTTTTTTGGATAAATTGCCATATATGGTCCTAAATTACCACCTATGGCTGGTATAAGCTAAGCTCGAGAATGTGGACGGTTTGATTTGAAACCAGCGGGAGGGGTGCGGTGAGAACTACAGACAACCGTTATCGGGGAGAACGGGCACGTTTCGAGCTCGCCATGCGGA
>DASWKF010000133.1:0-29284 GCA_036396795.1 Gammaproteobacteria bacterium
TAGCCCGGGCGGCGGCTCTTGCGTCCGAGCAGACGCAACGAGGTGCGCAGCAAGGATGGCCGGGCCCGCTCGAGCACGGAGGCGCGCCGCAGGCGATACACGAACGCAGGCGGGACGTTGAACAGGGCGACGCCGATCAACGCTGCGCGAGCGCCGAGCGCGGCGAGCTGTTCCCTGGGCACGGGACATCGGCCGACGTAGGTAAACTGGTGCAAGCGCCCCTTGTCGCCCAGGGTGGCGAAGACGTGCTCGAGCAGCTTGTTTTTCTCCTCCGCGGAGAACAACACCAGGGGCAAGCCGCTGATGATGAAATCCGCCGGGCCGTCGAGCCGCGATGCGTATCGATCGAGCGCGCCCGCATCGGCGTTGACGACGTCGACACCGGGGAAGCGCCTGACGAGGAGCTTGGCGAAGCTCTTGTCTTTCTCGAGCAGCAGCAGGTCGCCCCTGCTCACCCCGGCGTCGAGAATCGCCTGGGTGACCGTTCCGGTCCCCGCGCCGAGCTCGATGACTTTCGCTCCGGGGCGAATGCCCGTCACCAGCAGTTTCGCCAACGACGAGCTGCTCGGAAACAACGCCCCGACGGAACGAGGGTTACGCAGCCAGCCGCGGAAGAATCTTCCGTGGTCGGCCCAGGCTTTCGAGCGACGTTCCCGCTTGGCTTCCGGCATTGCTTAAGAGGCTCCTCGATCCGCCGCGCCGGCGGAACGCGACTCGGCCGGTCGAGTCCGACGCCGCCGCCACGCTCCGCCGCGCCTAATTCAGTAAACTTCCGAATCTTGCGGCAGGCATCCCGGGGGCGTGGGCCGGCGCTCATCTTAACTTAGACGATCATAGCGATGTTGAAAATCGACCCGACTCCCCGGCCGCGCTCGCCGGCACGCTGGCGCACGCTCGCGACCGCGCTCGCGGCCGCCGGCCCGACCGTCGTCACCGGGCAGTCTCCGGCGCCGGCATCGCTCGAGACGGTGACGGTCGTCGGCACTCGCCTGAGCCCGGCAACGGCGCCGGCCGGGCCGGTGACGATCATCGACGCAGCGACGATCCGCGCGAGCAACGGGCTCAACCTGTCTGAGCTACTCGCGGGCGTCGCCGGCGTGCATGCCAACCTGCCCGGCGGCCGCGGCAGCGCGGGCGAGATTTTTCTGCGTGGCGGCGAGCCGAACTTCACCGCGGTGCTCGTCGACGGCGTGCAGGTCAACGACCCGACGAACACGCGCGGGGGCTCGTTCGATTTCGCCGCTCTGAATCTCGCCGAGGTCGAGCGCATCGAGATCCTCAAAGGACCCTTGTCTTCCGTCTACGGCTCCGACGCCCTCAGCGGACTGATCAACATCGTGACCCCGAGCGGCACCGAGACCGTGAGCGCGGCCGCCAGCGCCGAGGTCGGCGCCGAGGACCTGGCTCGCGCCGGCTTGACGCTGGGCGGGCCGGTGGGGACGATCGGCCGCTACAACTTCCAGGCGACGCGGCTCGTCGACGGGCGCTCGGATGCCTCCTCGGGTTACCGCGGCGAGACCTTGGGCGCAAAGATCGAGCTCGCGACGCCGGGCGCCGCCGATCTCGCGCTCATTGCGCGCCATAGCGACACGCGCCTGCACGCCTTCCCCGACAGCAGCGGCGGTCCGTCACTCGCCGTGCTGCGCGGGCAGGATCGACGGGACGCCACCGACGGCACGCTCGCTTTGACTTGGAGCTCGCCCATAGGCGGCGCCTCGAGGCTGCAAGTGTTCGCCTCATCGTTCGACCACGATGAGGACACGGCTTCACCGGGCGTGGCGGCCGGCGTTCGTGACGCGATTCCGCCGAGCGTGACGCAAACCGATTTCGAGCGTCGCAACGTCACGCTGTTCGTCAGCGGCAGCTGGGAGCAGCTGAGCACGGCCGTCGGCTTGTCGCTGACGACGGAGCGCGGCGTCAGCGCCGGCACCGTCATGCTCGAGCCCGGATTTTCCCTGCCCACGTCATACGAGCTTTCGCGCGACACGACCGCGGCTTTCGCGGAGCTCGCCTATTCGACGCCGGGAGGGCTGAGCCTTGCGGCTGCGCTGCGTGGCGATCGCACGGAAACACAGTCGACCGAGATCACCAGCAAGATCGCGCTCGCCCACGAGCTCGCCGATAGCGGTGTTCGGCTGCGCCTCGCCTGGGGCAAGGGCTTCAAGCTGCCGAGCCTGTTCTCGCTCGGCCATCCGCTGGTCGGCAATCCCGAGCTCCAAGCGGAGACCGCCGAAACCTGGGAAGCCGGCATCGATCTCGGCAGGACCGACAACCGCTTCGCGGCCGGCGCGGCGGTGTTCGCGCAGCGTTTCGAGAACCTCATCGACTTCGACCTGGACAGCTTCATGAGCGTCAACCGGGACCGCGTCGACACCGACGGCGTCGAGCTTCGGGCGCGCTACGCCCTCGGCGATGCATTGACGCTTTCGGGACACGCCAGCTGGCTCGATATCGACGTGGTCGGCTCGGATCAGGACCTGCGCCAGCGGCCGGAGCGGACCGGCGGCGCCGCTCTCGACTGGGCGATCTCGCCGCGGGCGTCCTTGAGCCTCGGATGGCGCTACGTCGGCACGCGCCTGGATTCCTCCGTGCCGACGGGCGACCGCGAGTTGCCGAGCTATACCCGTCTCGATTTGAGCCTGAGCTGGCAAGTGAGCGAGCAGACCCGGCTCGGCGCGGCGATCGACAATCTCGCCGGCCGCGACTACGAGGACGCCATCGGCTTTCCGAGCTTAGGAAGGCGGTTGCGCCTGTCGGTGCAAACGGCACTCGGCTCGGGGTCCCGGTGAGCGGCGCGTTGCCGGCGGCGGTGAAAGCGCCGGCGATCGGTTAGGATTCCCGCGATGCGCACCGACCGACCTCGATCCGCCGCAACGGCCTTCCGCCAAGGCGCGGCCTTGATCATGCTCGGGGCGGGGCTGGGTACGAGCCCGCGAGCCTTGCACGGCCAGACGGTTGCGGACGCCGCCGACTGGCCGGCCTACAACCGCGACCTCGCCGGCACGCGTCACTCACCCCTGACCCAGATAAATCGCGACAACGTGCAGGAGCTGCGCGAGGTCTGGGCGTACGCGCTCGGGCGCAACGTCACCACGGGCGATCTCGGCGGCGGCTCGCAGTTCACGCCGCTGGTCGTCGACGGCGTACTCTACGTCGCCGCCGCCGATCACGTCGCCGGCCTCGACGCCGCAACGGGGCGCGTGCTCTGGCGCGTCGAGCTCGACGAGGGCGCGCCCTCGCGCCGGGGCATGGCGTACTGGCCCGGCGACGACGACCACCCGTATCGTCTCTACATCACGGCCGCGCGACGCCTGATCGCGCTGAGCCCCGCGACGGGCGACACCTTCACGATGATCATGCCCACGCGTTACGACGGCGCACCGCTGGTCTACGGCAACCTGATCATCGTCGGCTCCAACGGCGCGCCCGGCAGCGTTACGGCTTTCGACGCGATTACCGGCACGCAAGCCTGGCAGTTCAGATCGACGCCGCAGCCGGGCGAGCCCGGCCACGAGACCTGGCTCAGCGATGCCTGGCGCAACCAGCCGAATCTGTTTCACTGGGCGTTCTCGTTGACGCTCGATTCGGAGCGGGGACTCCTCTACGCGGCGTTCGAAAGCCCAGGCCCGCTCGACTACTACGGCGGCGACCGCCCCGGCGACAACCTCTTCGGCGACTCGATCGTCGCGCTGGACGTCGCCACCGGCGAACGGCGTTGGCATTACCAGACCGTGCACCACGACCTTTGGGACTTCGACCTGCCCGCGCCGCCGGGACTGCTCGACGTCGAGATCGGCGGCGAGTCCGTCCCGGTCCTCGCGCTCGCCGGCAAGACCGGCTACATGTATATATTGAATCGCGAAACCGGCGAGCCCGTGCACGGCATCGAAGAGGTCCGCGTCCCGGCGAGCAATGTGCCCGGAGAGCAGGCCTCGCCGACGCAGCCCATCCCGGTCAAGCCGCCGCCGATCGCCAAGGTCGAATTCCGGATCGACGACATCGTGACCGCGGCAGACACCACCGCGGAGCATGCGGCATTCTGCCGGGATCTCTACCGGCGCAGCGGCGGCTTCGACAACGCGGGGCCATTCACGCCGTTTCACTACCGCGCGCCCGGCACCGAGGTCGCGACGACCATCGTATTTCCCGGCTCGATCGGCGGCGCGAACTGGGGCGGCACGGCCTCGGACCCGTCGCTGGGCTACGTCTACGTCAACACCATGGACGAGGGCAGCATCGGCTGGATCGAGCAGGTGGAGGAATACCCGGGCATACTGCATATCAACAGCGTCGAGGGGCGCCTGGCGAGGTTCTGGTGGAACGACGTCGGCGAGCCCGGCGCCGAGGGCAACGCGACCAGCGGCGGCGAGCGCGCCTGGCCCTGCAACAAGCCGCCCTGGGCGAGCCTGGTCGCGGTCGACGCGGCCAGCGGCGAGATCGCCTGGAAGGTTCCGCTGGGCATCACCGAGGAGCTGCCGGCGAATCGCCGGCGCACCGGGCGCCTCGGCATGGGCGGGCCGATCACCACCGCTGGAGGCCTCGTGTTCATCGGCGCAACCAACGATCGCCGCTTTCGCGCTTTCGACTCGGCGACCGGCGAGGAGCTCTGGGTGATGCGGCTGGCGATGAGCGCGTTCGCCGTGCCGATCACCTATGCCGATCGCAGCGGCAGGCAATACGTCGCGGTCGTCGCCGCGGCGGCATCGGCGCTCGACGACCCGAGCCCCGACGCAGACCAAAGGCTGGTGGTGTTCGCGCTTCCCGACTAGGCTCTAATGGAGCGTGTTCTTCAGGATCAACGCCGGCGGTCCGGTGCGCGTCATTTCCTCGAGCAGCTCCGGATAGGCGAACATGCCGACGGGGATATAGCCGCCGCCGAGCACCACGTCGATATCGCCGTCCGCATCGAGATCGCCGACATCCATCGTCATCCAGCGGCCGCTCATCACGGTCTCGTTGGTGTGGGCGCTGAAGCGAAGCCCGCCTTCGTTCTGCAAATAGGTGAACGACTCGCGCCGGTCGGAGCCGAAATCGGGGTAGAACGCGATCGCCGCGATATCCAGATCGCCGTCGGCGTCGAAGTCGGCCGCCTTCGCGATGAAGGCGCCGTACATCGGATAGAAGAACGCCTGCTCGAACAGATAGTCGCCGCGGTTCAAATAGATTCTGACACCGTGATAGTTCTTGCGGGTGTTGTAGGGATCCGAATCGACGTTGTCGCCGTTGACGACGAGCACGTCCATGCGCCCGTCGGCGTCGAAATCGTGCAGCTCGAAATAGGTATGACCGTAGGCCGGGTGGGTCTCGAACAGCCTATGCGCCTCGAAATCGCTGCCGCCCTGATTCTCGAGTATGTAGAGACCTTCGCGCGCGTCGGATACCAGCACCATGATGTCGAGCAAGCCGTCGTCGTTGAAATCGTGGACCTCGGCCTTGACGGCCCCGGGCAGGCTCAGCAGTGCGTGCTCCACATAGCCTCCGTCCGGCTGCGACTCGAACCAGGACACGTTGCCGGCGATCGCGCCGAAGCCGCAGACGACGAAGTCGAGCCGGCCGTCGCCGTTGAGATCGGCGACCTTCATGTCGGCCATGCGATACAAGTTGTCGAGTGCGACGCTGGACGTGCCGCTCATCGCGCTACCGCCGATGAGATCGATCGCGGCGATGTGCGCCGGGCGTGCCTCGGGCGGCTGCGTCGACATCAGATCCCCGATCGAACCGAGGTAGGCCGTGTCGCCGACGAACTCGAGGTCGATCGGCGTGATCTCGGGCCGAAAAAGGCGCGGACCCGCGCGCACGCGCCCGTCGCTGCCGAGCACCGTCAGCGTCCGGCTGACGCTGTCTCCCAGATAGATCTCCTGAGTGCTCTCGCGAATCGCGACGAGTGTCGTCACCGCGACGGGAACCGGGCGGTAGCTCGTCCGAAACACGGCGAAGCGCGACAACTCCCAATCGAGCGCGGGCTTGTCCGTTTGCGGCAGCGCCTCCTCCGGGGCGCTGGACAGGTAATAGGCGCGCAGCGCCGCCCAGTCGGCTTCGCTCAAGAGCGGCGCGCTGGGGAAAGAGTTCTCACGGACAAGTACCTGTTGGCGCGAGGCGACGTTGTCGCGCACGAAATCCGGATGCTCGGACAAAAACCCGAGATCCTCCATGCCGAGCCAATAGCCCATGTAGCCGAGCGCCGGCTCCCAGCTTCGTTTCGGCAGTATCTCGGGCGACGGCTGAAGGTGGCAGCTGCCGCAGTACATGCCCGCGAGCTCCTCCCCGCCGGCGGAGGCGCCGCGCCCGGTGAAATTGACCACGGCCAGCCACGCCGCGGCGGCCGTCCCTAAGGCGGCGGTGATCAGGATCGCTTTGCGGGAAGTGGCCAAGGCGGCGAAAATTCTAGTCGCACACCGCGGCCGAGGGCAAACCGGCGCGGAATTCGCCGTGACTGCGCGGCGGTTGCCAAGCCGCGCGGCTTGCAGCAACATCGTCTGCTCACGCTCGGGCCGAGGAGAAATGAATATGAGCAGGGAACGAAATTCGTTTGCAGCGCCGATCGGCGTCGCGTTGCTGTTACTCGGTCTGTCGTCGACGACGGCTCTCGGCCAGGCGCTGACCGGCGACCGCATCGCGACCGACATGGGCGATCTCGTGATTCACCCGGTCGGTCACGCCACTTTCGTCATGGGCTGGAACGATCGGACGATCTATGTCGATCCGGTCGGCGACGGCTTGAGCGGACTGCCCGCGCCGGATTTGATACTGGTGACCGACGTGCACGGCGATCACTTGAACGCCGAGACGCTGCAAGCGGTCGCGCAGGCCGACACCACCATCGTCGCGCCGGCGGCGGTCGCCGCGCAGTTGCCGGCGGACCTGCAAGCCAGAACGACGATCATCGCCAACGGCGAGGAACGCGAGATCATGGGCATCGGCATCGAAGGCATTCCGATGTACAACCTCACCGAGGAGCGTCTGCAATATCATGACAAGGGACGCGGCAACGGCTACGTCGTCACGCTCGGCGGCCGGCGCATCTATATCAGCGGCGATACCGAGGACATTCCCGAGATGCGGGCGCTTGAGGACATCGACGCCGCGTTCGTCTGCTTCAACCTGCCGTACACGATGACCGAGGAACAGGCGGCCAGCGCGGTGCGCGAGTTCGCACCGACGATCGCGTACCCATATCACTACCGCGGCAGCGACGTCGAGGAGTTCGCGAGCCTCGTCGGCACCGACGGCGGCGTCGAAGTCCGTGTATTGGACGGCTGGTATTAACCGCACCGATTCCTGACGCTGCTCCATGCAGCTCGGCAATACTCGAACCGGCTACGGCCTGGTGGCTCAATCGCTGCACTGGATCGTGGCCGGTTTGGTCGTCTATCAGTTCGTGCTGGCCCAGCGCGCCGAGGCGGCGAGCTTGTTTCAGCAACTGGGGATTCTCGGACGGCATAAATCCATCGGCCTGACGATCTTCGCGCTCGCGGCGTTGCGCCTGGCCTGGAATCTCGCCAGTCCGCGCCCCGACCCGCCCGAGCACGAGCCCCGTTATCGCCTGATCCTCGCACGCGCCACGCACGCGGTGCTGTACGCGCTGATCTTCCTGCTGCCCGTGAGCGGCTGGATCATGTCGGCCGCCGCCAACACTCCCGTGAGCTACTTCGGCTGGTTCACGCTGCCGAACCCCGTGAGCCCGCGCCAGGAGTGGGTCGAGCCTTTGCAGGCCGTGCACGGCGCGTTATTTGCAACCTTGACGGCTATTGTCATCATTCATTCAGCTGCCGCCTTGTACCATCACTTCGTGCTCAAGGACGACGTGCTCCGACACATGCTGCCCGGGCTGAGGCGAAGGAAATCATGAGATCCATGTTGCTACTGGCGATAACGGTCGGCGGCGCGGCGCAAGCGCAGGACTCGGCGGCACCCCTCTGGCAAACCGGCGCCGACAGCACGCTCAGCTTCATCGGCGTTCAGCAGGGCGCCGAGCTCGAAGGCCGCTTCGAGTCCTTCGACGCGCAGATTCGCTTCGCGCCCGAGGCACCGGCGGCGGGCCGCTTCGAGGTCATCGTCGCGATCGCGTCGATCGACACCGACTACGACGATCGCGACGAGGCGTTGCGCGGGCCGGAGTTCTTCGACGTCGAGCGCTGGCCGGAGGGCCGCTTCGTCGCCGAGCGCTTCACCAGCGCCGGCGGCGACGCTTACGAGGCCGAGGGCGAGCTCACGCTACGCGACCGCACGCTGCCGTTGACGGTGCCGTTCACGTTCAGCGCCGAGGGGACCGATGCGACCTTGGCCGGCGAGGTGGCGATCTCGCGCCTTGAGTTCGGCATCGGTCAGGGCGAGTGGACCGACACGACCTACGTCGGCGACGAGGTCATCGTGCGCTTCCATCTCGACTTGCAACGCTGAGCGACGCGGCCGGGAGGGGGGGCGGACGCTCGGGCGTGCTACCGCGTCATCTGCTCCGGCGTCAGGCCCATGACGGTGCGGCTGCCGGCGAGCACCGCCGCGAGGTACGCGTGCACGCGCGGCATCAGGTGCTCGGCGTAGAACTCCGCCGTGACGATCTTGGCGGTGAGCCAATCGCGGTCGCCGGTATCGGTCTTAAGCGCCGCCTGCGCCGACACCGCGCCGGCGGCGAGCTGCCAGCCGCCGAGCAGAGTGCCCATGAGCATCAGCAGGTTGACGGCGACCGCGCCGGCCAGGTCCGGATCGTCCGCGTGCCGCGCGAGCACCGCGTCGACGGCCTGGCGGGCCGCGGCGACCCCGTCGCGCAGCGCCGACTCCGTCGCCGCCAGCAGCGCACCGGCGGCCGCGAGCGTCGGCAAGAGACCGCCGACTTCGTCGAGCAGCGCACCGAGCGCCGCGCCGCCGTCGCGAATCAGCTTGCGGCCGACGAGATCGTTTGCCTGGATCCCGGTCGTGCCTTCGTAGATCGTCAGAACCCTCGCGTCCCGCATGATCTGCGCCGCGCCGGTCTCCTCGATGTAACCGGCGCCGCCGTGGATCTGCACACCGAGCGATGCCAGCTCCTGCGCCGTTTCCGTGCACCATCCCTTGACGATCGGTGTCAGCAGCGAGGCGCGCTCCAGCGCCTCGGCGCCGCCGCCGTCGCTGCGATCGAGCTCGAGCCCGGCGAGGTAGCACAGCGCCCTCATCGCGTCACTGCCCGCCTTCATCAGCATCAGCATCCGGCGCACGTCGGGGTGCTCGAGTATGACTGCCGGGCCGCCGTCGAGCGGCCGCTTGCCCTGCACGCGTTCGCGCGAATACGCAAGCGCCTGCTGATAGGCGCGCTCCGCCATGGCGAGCCCTTCGACGCCGACGGCGAGACGCGCCGAGTTCATCATCGTGAACATGTATTCCAGGCCGCGGCTTTCCTCGCCCACGAGCCACGCCTTCGCGCCCTGCCCGTCACCGTAGCTCAGCACGCAAGTCGGGCTGCCGTGTATGCCGAGCTTCTCCTCGATCGATACTGTGGTCACCTCGTTGCGTGCGGCGACCCTGCCGTCGTCATCGACGAGAAATTTCGGCACGACGAACAGCGACAGGCCGCGCACGCCATCCGGCGCTCCCGGCGTCCGCGCGAGAACGAGGTGGACGATGTTCTCCGCGAGATCGTGGTCGCCCCAAGTGATGAAGATCTTGCGGCCGCTCAGCCGGTAGTGGTCGTCCGCGGGCTCCGCGATCGCGCGCAAGGCCCCGAGATCGGATCCGGCCTGCGGCTCGGTCAGGTTCATCGTGCCGGTCCAACCGCCCGCGATCATTTTCGGCAGGAACCGCCGCTGGACACTCGAGTTGGCGTGTCGCGCCAGCGCGCCGATCGCGCCCTGGGTCAGCATCGGGCAGAGCGAAAACGCAAGGTTCGCCGATTTCCAGATTTCATTGACGGCGGTCGCGAGCACCTGCGGCAGCGCCTGACCGCCGAACTCCGCCGGCGCCGAAAGGCCGACCCAGCCGGCGTCGGCGAATTGCCGGTAGGCCGCCTTGATTTCCTCCGGCATGCGTACCTCGCCGGCCTCGAACTCCACGCCCTCGCGGTCGGCGAGCCGATAGAGCGGATCGAGGACGTCCTCCGCGAGGTGCGCCGCTTCCTCGAGCACGGCCTCGACCAGGTCCGCCGGGAAGCCGCCGTAAGCCGGCAAGGTCGGCTGCCCGCCCTGCTCCATGAGCTGTCCCAGCCAGAAACGCATCTCACGGAGCGGCGCTCGATACCCGGCCATTCCCAAGACCTCCGCGATTATCCAACGGACGCATTCTACCGGCCCGAATCCGTGATATGGTGACGGCTGACGCGCGATTCGAGCCGGTTTACGCAATCCGATCGCGCGATCGTACAATGCGGATCATGTGCAGTCACAGGCGGGGCAATCCAGCCTTCAGCAGCGCAATCGGCGGGCTGGCGGCGGGGATGCTGCTGGGCTGCGCATCCCAGATCGAGGTGGTCGCCGAGTTTCCAACGCCCCTCATCGAGCCGCTCCCCGTCAGGATGGGGCTTATCCTCGACGAGGCGCTGACCCAGTACCAGCACCACGAGGAGATTCCCGAGCAGATCACCTGGACGATCGACCTCGGCGAGGCCAACGAGCGGATGCTGCAGCAACTGTTCTCCTCGATGTTCGCCAGCACCGTGCCCGTCGATGCGCTGCCCGTGAGCGGCACCCCGGCGCTCGACGGCGTGCTCAAGCCGGAGCTCGAGAAATTCGAATTCGAGGTTCCGGTCAGGGGCCGGGACGTATTCGCCGAGGTGTGGATGCAATATCGGCTGCGGCTGTTCGAGCCGGACGGCGATCTGATCGCGGATTGGCCCGTCAGCGGTTATGGCAAATCGGAGATCAGGCGCGCGAATCGCGAGGATTCACTGAATCAGGCGACCATCGTCGCCATGCGTGAAGTCGGCGCGGCGATCGCGACGCAGTTCCCGGCGCAGCCGCAAGTGGATTATTGGCTGCAGGAGAGGCAGAATCGAACCGTTGCGGCTCAAAGTGAACCGATACCCCAAAGTACACCACCCAGACTTACAAGCGAGGACGCGCCCGCGGCGACAAATGATGAATAACATCTTTCGTTCTCACCGAGTCGGCCTAGGCCTGGTCTGCACGAGCTTCCTCACGGCATGTGGCGTCACCGCGCGCATGGAGCCCTACAAGCAGACCGACGTCGTCATCGCCGACGGCGAGCAAGTCGTCGTGCTCGCGCGCAAGCACCACGCCACCCACGAAGCCGAGGAAGGCTTCGTCGACTGCGTCAGCGATTCGCTGGCCAGCGGCAGAAAGGGCATCGACGTCCATTCCACCAAGGCATTCGAGGACACGCTCTACCCCTGGTTCGAGCCCTCGATGGCACCGCTGAGCACCGAAGAGCTCTCCGAGCTGCTGGAGAAGCCGGGGGTCATGGAACGCGTGCGCGGCACCGGAGTCCGTTTCCTCGTCTGGCTCGACGGCTCCACCGAGCGAACCTCGAGCGGCGGCGGCATCAGCTGCGCCGCCGGAGTCGGCGGCGCCGGCTGCATGGGTCTCGCCTGGTGGGAAGACGACGCGCGTTACGACGCCACCGTCTGGGATATCGAGCAACTCGAGTCCGCGGGCACGATCTACGCGGATTTCAGGGGGCGATCGGTGATGCCCGCAATCATCATCCCGATCCCGCTGATCGCGCGGCCGCAAGCGCACGCCTGCCGGGGGCTCACCGACCAGCTTCGGGAGTTCCTGACTTCGCCTTACGGCTACGGCGCCGGTCCGGAGCCCGAGCTCGGCTGATCCGGTCGCGAGCTTGCCGCGGTCCGACGCGCCGCCGGCGCGTCAAGGGCTGGATGCGCTGAAGCTCACGTAAACGCGACGCACGGCGTTGATCTTGTCTGCGCCGCCCCTCAAACTCCGCGGCATTGCCGGCTTCCGCTCTGCCGATGAACGACCGCCGTGATCTAGAACTGGTCCTGAGCTCGGGCACGCCCATTATCGTGATCGAGACGGCCGACGAGAAACGCCTGCTCAGCCTGCTGGTTGAGATCGCCGTGAACCGGCCGACGCGGAGCTACCGGCCGCTGTTTCGCTGGTCGATCACCGACGGCCTCCAGCGCCTCGACCTCGATCTCGAGCCGCAGCGTCACAACGCCGATCCCGCGGATGTCCTGCGGCACATACGATCGGTCGATGCCGCCGGCATCTACGCTCTGCTCGACTTCCATCCGTTCCTGAGCGATCCGGTCAACGTCCGCTTGCTCAAGGACATCGCCACTTCCGCCGCCGCGAAGGGCATCGTCGTCCTCCTGATCAGCCACGAGATCGAGGTGCCGGCGGAGCTCAAGAACGTCAGCGCGCGCTTCGGCCTCAAGATGCCCGACGCGCAGCAGACGCGCGCGACCGTCGAGGACCTCATCGCGGAGTACCGGACACGACATCCCGCCAAGCCGGTGAAGGTCGACGCCAGAGCATTGGAGCTGCTCGTCAGAAACCTGAAAGGACTGACGCTCGCCGATACCCGCCGGCTCGCCCGCAACGCGATCCACCACGACGGCGCGATCACCGCCGACGACATCCCGGCGATCATGCAGGCAAAGTATCAACTGCTTAACCGGGACGGCATGCTGAGCTACGAGTACGACACCGCCGGCTTCGGCGACGTGGCCGGATTTCAGAGCCTCAAGGTGTGGCTCAACCGACGCAAGGCCGCCTTCGGCGACGACAAGCCGGCCGGCCTCGATCCGCCGAAGGGCATCTTGCTCGTCGGGGTCCAGGGCTGCGGCAAGAGTCTCGCCGCGAAAGCCGCGGCCGGCTTGTTCGGCCTGCCGCTGCTGCGGCTCGATTTCGGTGCCCTGTACAACAAGTATCACGGTGAGACCGAGAAGAATCTGCGCGCCGCCCTGAGCACGGCCGACGTGATGAGCCCCTGCGTGTTGTGGGTCGACGAGCTCGAAAAAGGGCTCGCTACGGGCCACGACGATAGCGGCACGTCGAAGCGGGTTCTGGGCACCTTCCTGACCTGGATGGCGGAGCGCCGCTCGGAAGTATTTCTCGTCGCGACCTCGAACGACATCACGGCGCTGCCCCCGGAGCTCGTACGCAAGGGTCGTTTCGACGAGATCTTCTTTGTCGACCTGCCGAAACCGGCTGTGCGCGCCGATATCCTGCGGATTCACTTGAGCGCGCGCGGCGTCGATACGCGCGATTTCGACCTGCCGAAGCTCGTCGACGTGACCGCCGGCTTTTCCGGGGCGGAGATCGAGCAAGGCGTCGTCTCGGCGCTGTATGCGGCTCACGCGATGAGCCAGCGGCCGCAGCCGGGCCATCTTGCAGCGGAATTCGGTCGCACGCGGCCCTTGTCCGTCGTCATGGCGGAGCCGGTGGAAGCGCTGCGCTGCTGGGCGAAGCAGCGAACAGTGTCGGCGGACTGACGCCGACGTCCGGGCCTTGTCGTCGAGCTCGCCGATGCATTTGATTACCATACCCTCAGCAGGGACGCAGAGGCACGGCTCGAGTTTAAGGAAATTTCTAGGAATCAGTTATAACATCTCGCCATGCCTATCAGTTCCGTAGACGACGACGTCCTCGACAACGACCCGACCGACGAGCTTCCCGTGCTCTCCGACGCGCTGCTCGAGGATCGGGGCCGGCGGACGGCCGGCGCCTTCGACGATACCGGAACCTTCGAGGACACCGGGCAGATGCGGGCGCTGGGGCAGCAGGAGGATCGCGAGGCGGCACTCGCGGCTCTGGCCGAGGATCTCGCCGCCCGCGAGGCGCAGGTCACTCAGCTCGAGGCCGAGATCGAGCAGCTGAAGCGTTTCGATGCCGAGGCCGGCTCGAGCCTCACCCGTCATGAGGCGCTGCTCGCGACCATGCGCAAGCAGCAGGGCGAGCACGACGCCAAGGCCGCCCAGCAGAGAGCGGAGATCGAGCGGCTGGCCGGGGAGATCGACGAGCGCGAGCGCAGGATCGTCGCCTTGCTCCAGGAGCTGGACCAGGAGCGTGCGCGCGTGCAGGCGCTCGAGGACGATGCACGGGTGCTGCAACAGCAGCTCGGCGCGCTGGAGGCCGAGCAGGAGATCGACCGCCAGCAACGAAGCTCACGCAAAGGCCCCGCGCACGGCGCGGAGCTCAGGCGGCTGCGCGGAGAGGTGGCTTCCTTGTCCCAGCACATCGAGAATCGAAACCGAATCTGGCGGGAGCAGAAAGAAGCCCTCGCGGTCAGCCGCACACGAGTGCGCGAGCTCGAGCTCGAGCTCGACCAGCGTTTTCGGCGACAGGCCATCGCCGAGAACCGGGCCGATGCGGAATCCCGGGACGCGCAGCGCTCCCGGCAAAAGCTCCGGGAAGCGCTGCGGCAGCTCGAGCAACTGCAGCGGCCCAGCGGCCGGTTTCGCGGACCGCAAACGATCCCGGCGGCCGCGAGCGACGAGGCCGGGGTGTTGACCTCAGAGCTCAAGGATGACCCCGGCGCCATGGACCGCCTGCACCATCTCGAATCGACGATCCTCGACCTGCAGTCGCGGATGTCGGCGCAGCTCGAACGGGACGCGGCACGCGCCGGCGAGAATCGCAGCCGTGGAACGCTGGTTTGCCTCACCGGGGATCATCCGGAGCCCTATCGCCTGGACGAAGCCGTAACCATGATCGGCCGCGGCACGGACTGCGATATCCGAATCATGACCCACTACGTCAGCCGCCAGCACGCCCGAATCTTGATCGCCGAGGAAGGCGCCGTCATCGAAGACCTCGGCAGCCGCAACGGCGTATTCGTCAATGCCGTTCGCGTCGACCGTCACGTGCTCGAGGAAAACGACCTGGTGACGGTCGGAGACACTCAGTTTCGCTTCGAATCCAACCACGCCAACCAAGACCTGAAAGCATGAAGCTCAAGAAGGAGCTGATCCTTGCCGCCGCACTGATCGGCTTCGGGCTGTTGCTGCTGCCCGCGGCGGTGTATTGGGTCGGCCGAGAGGTCGTGGGCGAATACGAAGCCCCCGATGGTGTCTGGGGCCTGACCTGGCAGATCTGGTCGGATCTTCTCGTGCTCGACGCGGGTGCCTGGTTGTTAGTGCTGAGCCCTTACCTGATCATCCAATGCCTGCGGGTAACCCGATGCGCCTGGCACAGGTCGAGTGTGACGGACTTCACGGAATGGAAATAAAAACAATAACCTAGCCTATACAGCTACAGTATTATGGTAGACAATCGATAAGTGGGCTCATATTCGCCCCGTTCTCCTCGAGCCCCAGAGGGACCCGGTGAAACTGAACATGATTGGCCTACTGAAGCAGTTGCTTGGCGGCAGCCCGAAGAACACGCCGCCACGCCCCCGTTCGGCGTCGCGCGTCAACGCGATCATCGGCCATCGGCCGGATACTTCCGGTCAGAAATCCGTTGCCGAGAAGCTCGACAACCCCGAGCTCAGCTTGGACATACCCAAGGACGACGGCTTCGATCCGTACAACACCGGCACGTTCAACCGCAGCGGCTCTTGGGAACGCATCAACAAACGACGTAACGGCTGACGCTTCCGCAAGCGCCCCGCCAACCGGGCGAAGATCGCCCTGCTGGCCTCTGCCGGCGGCATTGCTCGCCCCGGGCAGCTCCCCCAAAAAGCCACGGTCCCGTCCCCTGGCCGCAAGGCCGTGACAGCGTTTGAATTTTGGCCAAAATTCCCTTGATTCGCTAAGCTAAGGCCCCGAAACTAGGGATTGTCAAATCCAGCGGAGTCCGTTGGAATCGGGACTTATTTAAGGAGAGACCGTGAGGGATGCAATTCGATGGTGCTCATGCACCGGCTTGGCCCTGGCGCTGACCTGTGCGGCAACCGCCGCGACCGATTCCCTTGCCGACCTGACCGTCGGCGAGAAGCATTCCGAGATCAGCGAGCGGGTCACGCAGATCATCGAAGAGCTGCACTACTCGCGGCCGAGAATCGACAATTCGTTCTCGTCCGCGATACTCGACCGTTATCTCGATACCCTCGACGGCAATCGCCTCTACTTCCTCAACAGCGATATCTCGAGCTTCGGCCGCTATCGCTATGAGCTCGACGAGCGCGCGCGCAGCGGCGAGCTGCAACCGGTCTTCGAGATCTTCAACGTGTTTCGCGCACGCACTCAGGAGCGCGTCGAGTACGCGATCGCGTTGCTCGATAAGGAGCCGGATTTCACGCTCGAGGAAGATTACCGCTTCGACCGTAGCAAGCTGCCTTGGCCGAACTCCGACGAGGAAATTCACGAGATCTGGCGCAAGCGTGTCAAGAACGACGGCCTGAGCCTGGTGATGACGGGCAAGACCTGGGAGGAGTCGGTCGAAATACTCAAGGAACGCTACGAGCGCGTCCTCAGGCGTGTCAGGCAGCTGACCGCCGACGACGTCTTCGAGACCTTCATGAACGCGATGGCCCACACGATGGACCCGCATTCGAGCTATCTGTCGCCGCGCAACAGCGAGGAATACCGCATCCAGATGACCCTGTCCTACGACGGCATCGGCGCCTCGCTGCAGCTCGAGGACGATTACGTCACGGTCATCAACGTAATTCCCGGTGGGCCGGCACAGCTCGATGGCCAGCTCAAGCCCGAAGACCGGATCACGGCCGTGGGCCAGGGCGAGACCGGCGAGCTCGTGGACGTCATCGGCTGGCGGCTCGACGACGTCGTGCAGCTCATTCGCGGGCCCGGCGGCACCGTCGTGCGCCTCCAAGTCTTGCCGGCCGGCGCTGCGCCCGGAACGTCCGAGAACGTTCTGCCGCTGGTTCGAGACAAGGTTAAGCTCGAGGAACAGGCCGCGAAAAGCAGCCTGATCGAGGTGCCGCGCGACGAGCGAGCCTATCGCATCGGCGTCATACGCGTGCCGAGCTTCTACCAGGATTATGCCGCCCGCAGCCGCGGCGACGAGGACTACACCAGCACCACACGCGACGTCGCTCGGCTGATCGCCGAGCTCCAAGAGGAAGGCATCGACGGCCTGGTCATGGACCTGCGCCAGAACGGCGGCGGGCATCTGTCCGAGGCCACCGAGCTCAGCGGGCTATTTCTCGAGCGCGGCCCCATCGTTCAGCTGCGCGAGACGCGCGGCAACACCCAGGTTCTCGACGACCCGAGCCCGGGAGCCGTGTATGACGGGCCCCTGGCCGTGCTCGTCGACCGCTACAGCGCCAGCGCCTCGGAGATCTTCGCCGCGGCGATCCAGGATTACCAGCGCGGCGTGGTGATCGGGCAGAAGACCTTCGGCAAGGGATCAGTGCAGAATCTATTCAACCTGGACCGCTATATGCGCGCGCCCGGCTACGGCCAGCTCACGCTCACGATCGGTAAGTACTATCGTGTGACCGGAGGCAGCACGCAGCACCGCGGCGTCGAGCCGGATATCGTGCTGCCGTCGCTCGTGGACCTCGAAACGGTCGGTGAAAGCACGCGGGATACCGCCCTGCCCTGGGACCAAATCGAAGCGACGCGTTTCCGAGCCGAGGCGCCTTTGGACGAAGAGATCCAGATGCTCGAGGTGCGGCGCTCCGAGCGGGCCGTCAACGATCCCGATTTCAACTACCTGCTCAACGACATCGCGGCACTGGGCGCGATCAGGGATCGCGACACGGTATCGCTCAACCTGGCGGCTCGGGAAAACGAAAGAGAATCGTTGCAGCAGCAACAGCTCACACGAGAGAACGAGCGGCGAGCCGCTCTGGGGCTCGAGCCGGTGGCGTCGATCGAGGAGCTTGAGTCCGCGGAGGCCCCGGACGTGCTGCTCGAGCAGGCCACCGATGTCGTCGCCGACATGGCCGCGATCAAAGGACCGGCCGTGGCGGATATCGCGGCGGTCACTCGCTAGAGCAATACGGACAGCAGGTCCCAGTAATCTTCCGAGAGCACGTTGAGGCGCAACGGCGCGTCGCTGACGCGCTTGTTCTGTATGCCCTCGCCCGCCGCCGGCACCTGCGGCGCAATCACGTCGAGGCTTTCGGCTTGCGGCACGGAATCCGTTTCCGTCGTGTATCTGACCTGTGTCAGCAAGAAATCGGTGCGGACCTTGACGCCGTCGGCCGTCTTCTTTTGATCGCGAAGATCGCTGATTCGAGCCCGGATACGCTCAACCAGCCGGTCGCAATCCCTGCGGTCGCCGAATTTCATGTCGCCGACGGGCCTTTGCGTAGACGTTTGCGCGAAGCTCGCGAGATTGTGCTCGGAGAAATGCAGCACGAGCTCCTGGGCGAGCGCGATGACGGCCAGATTGATCAATCGGCGACTGTCTGTCGATAATCCGCTGGACTCCGGCAGCGGCTCACCGTTGATCTTGTTCTGCAATTCCTCGAGCTCTTCGATGCGGCTTACCAGCGCTTCGCGGCCCTTCCCCAGACCCGACAAGCGCCGCCTGATTCCGGGACCCCTGAATACTCGCAGGAATCCGTTCATGTTCTCGAGCCGCTTCTGCAATGCATCCCTTTCTTGGATGACGTTGTGCTCCTTGGCCATGATGCTTTGCAGTTTTTCGTTGATCGCGCTCAGGCGGCGGCGCCGTTTGGCCAGCGCGGCTTCGTGGAGCTTGGCGAGCTCGCGGCGCTCTCGCTGCGTGCGCAGCTCCCGTGAAAACTGCTCGATCTGCTGAGCGCCCACGCGCCAGAGGTGGCGCAGCTGAAAGTAGACCATCGCATTCGCCGCGGCGAGCGGATTGGTCAGCAGGCGCTCGAGGCCGTCGAGCTGTTCCTTCGCGCGGATGATCGCGCC
Organism: Gammaproteobacteria bacterium; assembly: GCA_036396795.1. Classification (GTDB taxonomy): domain Bacteria; phylum Pseudomonadota; class Gammaproteobacteria; order Steroidobacterales; family Rariloculaceae; genus JAHEEM01. The sequence goes on from DASWKF010000133.1 coordinate 18,689, forward strand.
TTCCTGCTCCTTGAGCTTATCGAGCAGCTCGTGGCGCTCGCGCTTCAGCGCCGACAGCTCCCGCTTCACGCCGGCGCGGTTCCAATAGAGCCGCAGGAGTGGACCCTGAGAATCGTCGCCGTCGTCCGAGCGCATCTCGATTTTCGCGGTTTCAGCCATAGATGATAGACAGACCCATCGAGGCACTCTGCCCGATGTGCACTATAGCGGCGGCGCGATATGTAAAGTGTGATTTACAGCAAGAATCGGCTGACTGCCGTCACGGAAATGCGTGCCCCATGTCCAGCAAATAATCCAACCACTTGTTCAACATGATGTTGCGTCGCCAGCGCCTTCCCAGCTCCTGGGCATGCGCCAGCTCCAGCTCTTGGAGCTTGAAGTGGTGGTGGACTTCCCGGCCGGCGACCGCCTCGACGAGCCTCGCGTCGTGGTAGATTCGAACCAGTAGATCCGGGTCGGCGACGGGGTCGGCGCCGGGCTGATCGAACCAATACGTGAGCTTCAGCGTCGTCGTGTACGGTTCGCGCTTGAGCGGCTCGAGATGAAGGTCGCAATCACTCGGCGTAACCGAGATGCGCGAGCCCGATGCTTGCTCGCCGACGGCGTCGAGCGGCGCAATGAGCCGGCTGAGCTTGATGAAGTTGCTCTCGTAGATCGTCATGAGCCCGGTGAAGCTGCCTGGGCGATAGACACATTCCGGTACGATGAGGCTGTCTACGATCATCCATTAGACTCTGTGCGTAGCCATCGGAGCATGCCACAAGAAAATTGCCGGAACAAAGACTTGACAAACGAAACGCGATGCAGGTCACGGGCGCACGCGCCGCTCGATCCCGGTCACGCTCAGAATCGTGCTCGCGATCTCCTCGACGGAGCAGTGCGTCGTATCCACGTATGGAATATTGTAGCGCTTGAACAGCCCTTCGGCGGCGCGCAGCTCGAAGCTCACCTGCTGCGCGGACGCGTAGCGACCGACGGAACGGCGCTCGAGTCGAATCTGCCGCAGCCTTTCGGGTGAGATCGTCAAGCCGTAGAGCTTGCTCTTGAAGGCCATGAGACGGTTGGGCAAGCGCCCCGACTCGAGATCTTCTTCCGCAAGCGGATAGTTCGCCGCGAAAATTCCGTACTGAAGCGCGAGGTACAAGCACGTCGGGGTCTTTCCGGAACGGGATACGCCCGTCAGGATTACGTCCGCCTGATCGTAGTGCCGAGTGCTGTGGCCGTCGTCGGCGGCCATCGCGTAGTTGGTCGCATCGATGCGCAGGTTGTAGCTGGCGACGTCCGCCATGCGATGCGCCTTGCCCAATGCGTGCGACGAAATCACCTGAAGCTCTTGCTCCAGGGGTGCAAGAAACGCTTCGAAGAAGTCCAGCACGAGCGCGTTGCAGCGAAGCAGTCGCGCCCTGAGCCTCTCATCGACGAGACTGGTGAACACGATCGGCCGCGACCCGGTCTCCTCGCACGCGGCATCGATTCTCTTTGCGAGTTGTTCTACCTTGTCAACGCTATCAACAAATGGCACAGTCACCGGCCTAAATTCAAGGCCGTCAAACTGAGTCAGCAGACTGTGGCCGAGAGTCTCCGCCGTGACGCCGGTCTGGTCGGAGACGAAAAACACTGTTCGCTGGGGCATCGCGGGCTCGAGAATTCCGAGTTGGGTCTGGGCCGGGAGTATAGCTTGGAAAAGTACGTCATCGGTTTAGCCGAGTGCGGCATGCACGACGTCGACAAGGTCGGCGGCAAGAACGCGTCCCTCGGAGAAATGATAAGCAAACTCAACGGCTTAGGCGTAAGCGTTCCCGGCGGGTTTGCAACCACGGCGGCGGCCTACCGGGAATTTCTGGATCAGGCGGGGCTGAACGGCCACATTCACGGGCTTCTCGACGCTCTTGACGTCGACGACGTCGGCGCGCTCACCAGGGCCGGAGCCGAGATTCGCCAACTGATCAAGCAAGCCCCGTTTCCGGCCGGCCTTCGCGATGCCGTCTCGGTCGCCTGGCAGGACTTGACCCGCGGCGAGACGGTCGAGGTCGCCGTGCGATCTTCGGCCACCGCCGAGGACCTCCCGGAGGCCTCCTTCGCGGGGCAGCAGGAAACCTTGCTCAACGTCAGCGGCATCGATTCGGTCATAGCGGCGATACACGAAGTCTATGCGTCGCTGTTCAACGACAGAGCCATCTCTTACCGCGTGCACCAGAACTTCGACCATCGGCTGGTATCGCTTTCCGTCGGCGTACAGCGCATGGTGCGCAGCGACCTCGGGTCGTCCGGGGTCATGTTCACGCTGGATACGGAGTCCGGCTTCCGCGATGTCGTCTTCATCACCGCGAGCTACGGGCTCGGCGAGACCATCGTCCAGGGCGCCGTGAACCCCGATGAGTTCTACGTTTACAAGCCGAGCCTCGCGGCGGGCCATAAAGCCGTTTTGCGGCGCACGCTCGGCAGCAAGGCGATCCAGATGGTCTACAGTGACGATCCGGGCGAGCGGGTCAAGACCATCGGCGTTGAGGACGAGAAACGGCGCCGGTTCTCGCTGACCGACGCTGAAATCGAGCAGCTCGCCAGGCAAGCCGTCATCATCGAAAAACATTATGGCCGGCCAATGGATATCGAATGGGGCAAGGACGGCAAGGACGGACGCATCTATATCCTGCAGGCGCGCCCGGAAACGGTGCAGAGCCGGTCCGGTCAGGTGCTGGTCCGGTTCTCGCTCAAGGAGCACTCCGAAGTGCTGACCCGCGGCCGCAGCATCGGGCAACGCGTCGGCCGCGGGGTCGCGCGCATCGTCGAGAGCATTCGGGAAATGAGCCTCGTTCAGCCCGGCGACGTGATCGTCGCCGATATGACCGACCCCGACTGGGAGCCGGTCATGAAGCGCGCCGCGGCGATCGTGACCAACCGCGGCGGGCGTACCTGCCATGCCGCGATCATCGCGCGCGAGCTCGGCATTCCGGCGGTCGTGGGCTGCGGCAGCGCGACCGACGACGTCCCGGACGGCGCTGAAGTCACGGTATCCTGCGCCGAAGGCGACGAGGGTTTCGTCTACAGAGGCAAGCTCCATTACGAGGAGACTCAGATCGAGCTCTCCAAGCTGCCCGAGCTTCCGGTCAAGCTCACGATGAACGTCGGGAATCCGGATCGCGCGTTCACCTTTGCGAGCATTCCCAATCACGGCGTCGGGCTCGCGCGGCTGGAGTTCATAATCAACCGCATGATCGGCGTCCATCCGAAGGCGCTGCTCGACTTCGACGGCCAGGATCTGGCGACGAAGAACCTCATTGCCGAACAGATGGCCGGCTATCCCGATCCGGTCTCGTTTTACATCGACAAGCTCGCCGAGGGTATCAGCACGATCGCCGCGGCTTTCGCCCCCAACCCCGTCATCGTGCGGCTCTCGGATTTCAAGTCGAACGAATATGCCAACCTCATCGGCGGTGAACGCTACGAGCCCGCCGAGGAGAACCCGATGCTCGGCTTCCGCGGTGCATCGCGCTACATCGATAAAGACTTCAAGCCCTGCTTCGAGCTCGAATGCAAGGCGCTTCTGAAAGTCCGCGGCGAGATGGGGCTCAAGAACGTGCAGGTCATGGTGCCGTTCGTGCGGACGCTCGGAGAAGCGCGCCAAGTGGTCGAGCTTCTGGCCGAGCAGGGTCTCGAGCGGGGCAAGGATGAGCTCACGCTCATCATGATGTGCGAGCTGCCGAGCAACGCTCTGCTCGCCGAGGATTTTCTCCAATACTTCGACGGCATGTCGATCGGCTCGAACGACATGACTCAGTTGACCTTGGGTCTCGACCGCGATTCGGGAAAGATCGCCGCCCTCTTCGACGAGCGCGACCCGGCCGTGCGAAAGCTGCTCGGTCTTGCGATCGCGGCCTGCCGAGCGCAGAACAAATACGTCGGCATTTGCGGTCAAGGCCCGTCGGATCATCCCGATCTGGCTCTGTGGCTGCTCGATCAGGGCATCGAGAGCATGTCGCTGAACCCCGATTCAGTTCTCGATACCTGGCTGTATCTTGCCGAGCATGCCCGCACGCCCGGCGGCGGAAGCAAAGCTACCAGTTGACGCGGCGTTTGCGTCTCAAGCTCGGAACGATGAGCCCGAGCACGATCCCGGCGAACAAGACTCCGGCACCCAGCAGGAACCACTCGCGATTCGCGCGGCCGGCGAGCTCGGCGTTCTCCATCGTGAGCGCCTCGACACGTTGCTCGAGATCGAAGTTGGTGCGGCGCTGGCTTTCGAATTGATCCCGTATCGTCAAGGCATTGGCCGATGCGCTGCGCACGTCGACGAGCTCGGCATTGAGGGTCGTGGCTGCGGACTCGGCCTCCTCCATACGCTGCGTCACCGTCCCGAGCTGCTCTGAAAGCGATTCGATCGTGTCTTCGAGCTCGGCGATGCGCTCCCGCGCCTGCGCGAGGGCCTGCTGGGATGAGGTCAACATGTTCCTCGCCGCCGGCATCTCCTGGAGATAGCGCCGCAGCACCCAGCCTTCGGCGCCGGTGGGCGTGCGCACGCGCGCGTAACCGTCTTCGCGGTTTTCTTCGAGCACCGTCACGGCGTCGCCCGTGCTGAGGTTCTGAATGATGGTATTCTGCGTGCTGGGGCCGGTTCGAAGGTTGATGAGGACCTCGTCGGTCACGTAAAGGTTCTGCGCTTCGGCCGCCGTGCCGGCGAGCAACATCAGCCCCAAAGCCAGCCACGGTTTCGACAGCAGTGGCTCGATCGCGCCGCCGATTCTCCGCAATAATAAATTGCCATCCGCCATAGCCGTCAACTCGGTAGCCTGAGCAGGTGCTCGCGATAGAAACGCAACTCACGAATCGAATCGTGAATGTCGGCCAGAGCCAGATGCGTGGAGGTTTTCTCGAAGTTGGCGCCGATCCCCGGCGCCCACAAATGAGCTAAGATCTTCAGCGAGGAAACATCCAAGTGACGATAGTGGAAGAAAGCCGCAAGCTCCGGCATATGACGCACGAGAAACCGCCGATCCTGGCAGATGCTGTTGCCGCACATCGGCGAGGTTATCGGATCGACGTAGGCGCGGAGAAACGTCAGCGTTTGCTCTTCCGCTTCCTGCTCGGTCACCGAGCTCTCCTTGACGCGCTCCCATAGCCCGGAGCTTTGGTGCTGGCGCGTGTTCCACCCGTCCATCGAATCCAATACCTCGTCCGATTGACGAATCGCCAGCATCGGGCCCTCAGCCAATACGACGAGATGCTTGTCGGTCACGACCGTCGCGATTTCCAGGATCAGATCCTTGTCGGGATCCAAACCCGTCATCTCCAGATCGATCCAGATGAGGTTCTCTTTGGACTTCAACGGCACCTCCAGCGCCGAATTGTAGCAGCCTGTCGATCGACGAAAAGAGACCCAGGTCCACAAGGAAGAAATCGTCGATGAGCGACGGCACCGTCGTCGCGCGTTACCGGCGCCATTGCCTGGTCGAGGATTCCTCGGGCGCTCGGCTGAGCTGCCGGCTTCAGGGCCGCTCGTTGAGCCCCGTGGTCGGCGATCGAGTGAGCTTCCGTCTCGAAGCCGAAGGGAAGGGAGTATTGAGCGAGATCGGCCCGCGGAAATCGACGCTCACGCGTATAGACAGCCGTGGACGCCCCGAGCTCGTCGCCGCGAATCTTTCGCAGCTCGTGATCGTGCTCGCGCCCGACCCCGCACCGGACTGGTTTCTGCTCGACCGCTACCTCGTCGCCGCGGAGCTCGGTCGGCTCGCGGCCGTCATCGCATTCAACAAGATCGATCTCGCGAGGTCCCTGCCGCAGGAGCTCGACGACTATCTGACTCTCGGTTACCCGCAATGCAAGGTCAGTGCGAGGCAAGCGGGCGGCCTGATCGCTCTCGAGGCGGCCATCGGCGGCAAGCGCAGCGCGATGATCGGACAATCAGGCGTCGGCAAGTCGTCGCTCTTAAACGCCCTCGTCGGCGAAGAGTTGCAGGCCGTCGGCGAGCTTTCGCAGAAGAGCAGGCAAGGACGGCATACGACGGCCACCGCGATGCTCTATTCGCTGCCAGGCAGCGCAGCGCTCATCGACTCACCGGGCGTTCGCGATTTCGCACCGTATATCGATGACGTTCGCGACGTTGCGCGCGGATTTCGCGAGTTTGAGCCCCATCAGCGTGCTTGCCGGTTTCAGGATTGCCGCCACTTAGCCGAGCCCAACTGCGGCGTCAAGGCCGCCGTCGGCGAGGGCAAGATCTCGGCGCGCCGCTATGAAAGCTTCCAACGCTTGTATGCGCTGACGGCGGAGATGCTGTCGGGGCGTTATTGATCACCTAACCCAGGCCGCCCTTCATCTGCCGTCCGCCGAGCACGTGCATGTGGACGTGAAACACGACCTGACCGCCCTCACGGTTAGTGTTCACGACCACGCGATAGCCCGGCAGCCCGTGCTCGGCCGCCAGCGCTTTCGCCGTCAGGAACATGCGCCCCACCAGCGCGGCGTGCTCGTCTTCGAGCTCATTCAGCGTCGAGAAGTGCAGCTTAGGAACGATCAATCCGTGAAACGGCGCTTGCGGGCTGATGTCCTTGAACGCGAGCAGCTCGTCGTCCTCGTAGAGCCGGTCGGAGGGCAGCTTGGCGGCGACGATCTTGCAAAACAGGCAATCGGGATCGATGGAGGCGGTCATAGCGTATCCTCCGCGGCCGCCGCCTCGATCTCGCGACGGCCGGATAGCGCGCGTGACAGGGTGCCGCTGTCGATGAACTCGAGCTCTCCGCCCATCGGCACGCCGTAGGCGATGCGGCTCGCCTTGATGCGGTTGCGAGCCGCCAGCGACGCGATCAGCTGCGCGGTCGCATCGCCTTCCACCGTCACGCTCGTGGCCAGCACCACCTCGGCGATATCCTCCTCCTGGAGGCGCCGCTCGAGCAGCTCGATGCCGAGCTCCCCCGGACCGATGCCGTCTATCGGTGAGAGATGCCCCATGAGGACGAAATACAGGCCCTGATAGGCCGCGGATTGCTCGATGGCGATCACGTCGGCCGGCATCTCCACGACGCAGAGTTGCGTGCCGTCACGGCGGTCGCTGGCGCAGAGCGAGCACAGGGCATGCTCGGTCAGCATCCGGCAGCGCTCGCAATGGGTGATCTCGCGGCTCGCTTGCTCCAGGGCCTTGGCGAGGTGCGTGGCGCCCTCGCGATCCCGATGCAGCAGATGGAAGGCCATGCGTTGCGCCGACTTCATACCTACGCCCGGCAGACACTGCAAGGCGTTGATGAGCTGCCTTAGTAACGGTGAGTAGCCTTGGCTCACAGGAAGTCCGAATCGTTCTAGAAGGGCAGTTTGAATCCCGGTGGCAGCCCGAGCCCGCTCGTGAGCCCGCCGAGCTTGTCCTGGACGGCCTGCTCGGCTTTCGCCGCGGCGTCGTTGAACGCGGCGGCGACGAGATCCTCGAGCATTTCCTTGTCGCCCTGAAGCAGCGCGTCCTCGATCTCGACGCGGCGCACCTCATGCTTGCAGGTCATCCGCACCTTGACCATGCCGCCGCCGGCGGCACCCGCGACCTCCGTCTCCGCAAGCTCGGCTTGAGCCTTCTGCATGTTGGCCTGCATTTCCTGGGCTTGCTTCATGAGCTGACCTAATCCCTTCATCGCTGCGAGCTTCCTTCGACTGCCTCAACGGGCTGAATACTATCGGCTTCGACGACCGCATCGAAAGCCGCCTGGAATCCCCGCACGGTCGGATCCTGCTCTATCGCTTCGCGTGCCTTGCGCATGCGCTGAGTCTCGTTGGCCTGGCGCTGCTCCGCCGGCGTGGGCTCGGGCGGCCTGCCGGGGGCGATGCTGAGCTTGAGCGGCGCGCCGAGGTGCTCGGCGAGCAAGCCCTCCAGCCGCGCTCGCACCTGGGCGGTGTTCAGATGCGCTTTTTCCTCGGCGAGGATCAGGTCGATGCGACCGCTCGCGAGCCGCTGCACGACGCAATGCTCCGCGAGCTGCCGAGCGGCGCCGCGAACGTCCGCCGCGCTCAGCAGCTCGAGCCATTCCGCCGTGCCAGGGGTCTCCGTCGGGACCGCCACCGCGGCGGACACCTGCGGTGCCGGCGAATCCGCAGCGGTCGTGCCCGTCTCAGGGCCCGCCGGAGGCGGCATCGCGCGCTCCGCGTCGCGCGGCCGCGCACGCGCATGCGTGGGGCTGCGCCGAGGCTCGGAAGCGGCGCCGGCCGGGTGCTTCTCCCGCTCCGCGCCCGCCGGACGAAACGCGAGCATGCGCAGCAAGGTCATCTCGAACGCCGAGCGCCAGTCGGCGCTGGTGGCCAGATCGCGCCGCCCCTGCAAGGCGATTTGATAGTAGAGCTGCACGTCCTCGGGCGAAATCGCTTCGGCCAACGCCGGCAGCGCCTCGTCGTCGTGATCGGCGGGCGACTCGTCGACGAGCTGAATCACCGCCAGGCGCTGCAACGCCCCCATGAGCCCGTCGAGAACCGAGGAGTAGTCGGGCGCCTGCTCGTCGAGCTCGGCGACCTCGTTGATGAGCGCCGAGCCGTCGCTCGCGGCCAAGCCTTGAAGCAGCTTGATCAAGTGGCTGCGATCGATCGTGCCGAGCATGCTTTCGACCGGCTCGCGCGCGACCTGGCCGCCGCCGAAAGCGATCGCCTGATCGAGCAGGCTCAGCGCGTCGCGCATGCTGCCTTCTGCGCCTCTGGCAAGCGCCCGCAGACCGTCCGGCTCGGCGTCGACGCCTTCCGCCGAGCAGATCTTGGCCAATTGCTCTTGAATCTGCGCGATCGTCAGGCGCTTGAGATTGAATTGCAGGCACCGCGAGAGCACTGTGACCGGCAGCTTTTGCGGGTCCGTGGTCGCGAGCAGGAACTTCACGTGCGGCGGCGGCTCCTCGAGCGTCTTCAGCAGCGCGTTGAAGGAGTGGTTCGAGAGCATGTGGACCTCGTCGATGAGGTAGACCTTGTAGCGCCCGTGAGTCGGCGAGTACTGCACGTTGTCGAGCAGCTCGCGGGTGTCGTCGACGCGGGTACGCGAAGCCGCATCCACCTCGAGCAGATCGATGAAACGGCCCTCGTCGATGGCCACGCAGGCGTCGCAGACGCCGCAGGGCTCGGCGACGACGCCCTCGACGCAGTTCAGGGCCTTGGCAAGGATCCGCGCAACCGTGGTCTTGCCGACACCGCGCGTGCCGGCGAAGAGATAGGCGTGATGAAGCCGCCCTGCCGCGAGCGAATTGACCAACGTCTGCACAACGTGCTGCTGGCCGACGACCTCGGCAAATCGCTTCGGCCGCCACTTTCTAGCGAGAACGGTATAGCTCATCGTGCTGGGTTTGCCTTCCCCGAAAATCAAGATCCGCGTCAGCTCTAACCCGTCGCCCGACCGGGCCGCTGCCGCTGCTCCCTTCCGGGCCTGACGGGGTTCACGGCTGATCGTCGCGGGGGAACCGACGCGGACTCCTAGTACTTTACCAGCCTGCTCGGAGTCACGCATGGATCGCGCCGCAGCGGGCCGTAAGGCGGCTCTGGACGTCAGGGGGGGTGGCGCGCGCACGCTGCCGACGTGCCAGCCGCGCGCTAAACCACTAGAATCTACGGCCATCCGGAGAGGTGGCCGAGCGGTCGAAGGCGCTTGCTTGGAAAGCAAGTGTACGTGTCAAAGCGTACCGTGGGTTCGAATCCCACCCTCTCCGCCAGCCTATCTCATTGTTTTTGAAGGATTCTTTCTGTCCACACGCTGACCGAAATAGTCCCGAACTTTCCGGCGCTTGCGTAACCCGATCGCTCCGGAGCCGTGCACAGAGACTCATTCGGCACGCGTTCTTCCCATCTCTGCCGCGAAAGTCTCTTATCGCACTTCTGGCGGTCCGCCACCGGTGGTGCGCCGGTCCCGTTGTCTCGTGATTCAAATGTCGGAATCAGAAATCGTCAGTCAATGCCAAGATGGATACGCTGAGCGTCCCAGGCGTAGGGAAGGTCCATGCGTTTCGATAGGCGCTCCGCATTGAGTTCGAGCGGATGGCGATCCCGAAGCATTGCGTGAACGATGTCGGGAGCCAAGAAGCTTAGCCTCAGCACGCGGGTGAAGTGAGAGGCGGAGACTCCCGCCTCAGCCGCCAGGTGGCTCATGCTTTTGCCGGGATTCTCCATCAACAGCGCTCGGTACTGCTGCGCCTTGGCAAGCAGGCGATAGAGACTACGATCGGGTCTCGTGCGTGCGTGCGGGTCCAGACCGCCAATTAGGAGCCGTGTCTCCATACCCACTCGCTTGAGGCGGACCCGGATCATGAGGGTCAACAGAGGCTCTCGATCGCTTTCGTCGATATCCATCCTTGTGGATGCCGTAGTCGCTGACAAAGGTTTCTGGTCCGCGAGTAGCTTCAGCAATCGGCTGGGAAAGATTGAGAGCTTGAGCCCTTGCGGTTCGAGATCGACCCGGTGCACGAGGCAATTGAGCTGAGCCCGTTGCTCCGCGGGCTTGAGCTTATCCCAGTCTCGTACCATGGCTTTGGCAGCCAGAACGTAGCGCCGGAAATCGTCGACGTCGAGAACACCTGATTCGAGCGCGGCGTGGACCTCGGGCTCGCTGGCCAGAAATCGTTTTAGCCGGTCGACCACTACGCGCTCGAGATCGCGGGCCGG
>DASWKF010000134.1:0-187478 GCA_036396795.1 Gammaproteobacteria bacterium
AGCCACGGCTGCGCGTTATGCCCAGAGGGTGCCAGGATGGCGAAACTCACAAAGAAGCGGAAGAGCTCCGCATCGGTCACCCCTGCCGGAAAATCCTCCTCGGCGACTGCCAATTGGAAGGACATGGCGGACTCCTTATTCGCCTCAATGACCGTAATTTTCGACCTCTCGCCATGCCCCCGTACAGTAAGGATTTACCGAGACGGGCGCGATCCTAATTGGCTGTTGCCCTGACGGGACGGATCAGAGAACCAACCAGCCAAAGGATCGCCGCAGCAAGGAGACCGAGGTCCTGCGGAACGTCTAGGAGAAACGCCGCGCTCCCGCCAATCACGCTCCACAGGAGAGGTATTAGCGCTGGTACCCACGGCCTCGGATGCCTGACCAGCAGCAAGAGACCCAGCGTAAAGATTATCGTGGGGCAGGGGGCGGCGCCAAACAGTGGAGTTTCCGGATACGGATGCGTCACGAGCAGGCCCACCAACGGGTACACCACGAACGAATAGGCGACAAGCACGATCGCGAGCCAAGCGCGGAATCCCGGGATGATCGCGAAACTCATTCGGCCGCGGATGACGCCTTCCACCAGGAATACCAAAGCAGCCAGCGCAAACAGCGCGCCGAAAACGTAGGCCGCGTCGTTTATTGCCGAAAAGTACGTCCAGTGGTAGCCAATCGCCATCGCCAACCAAAACGTGCAAAGGACGGCCGCGATGGCTCCATCGGCCCACTTGGGGCGCCAAAGCAGCAACGTCACTGCAAATAGGCCGAGGCCGGCTGCAACGAACTGCAACGGCCAGATCGCCGTGTTGTAGGCCGCGAATACTTGCAGGAACTCAGTTCGGGAAAAGGGTAGGATCACGATGGCACACTAGGACGATGGCAAAACGTATCTTACTTACGATTGCTGCCGCGCTGATCGTAGCGGCGATTTTCGCTTCCGCGGCATATCGTGCCGATATGAAGCGCGAGTATGAACGGGTCCGCGCGAGCGGCACCGTCCTATTTTCTCCCTACGGAGACATCGAGTACACGGAAGGCGGATCGGGGCCGGCAGTGCTCGTGATTCATGGAAGCGGCGGCGGCTACGATCAGGGCGAGCTCGTCGCCGATGCCGTTTTGGGCGAAGACTTCCGCTCGATTAGGCCTTCGCGCTTTGGATACCTGCGCTCGACGTTCCGCGAGGATGCGACGTGGGAGGATCAAGCCCATGCGTACGCATACTTGCTCGATCATCTGGGCATAGATCGCGTCGCGGTCGTCGCCATGTCCCACGGCGGGCCTTCTGCCCTACTCTTCGCCGTGCTGCACCCCGAGCGTGTGTCCTCACTGACACTGGTTTCCTGTGGCGTCGCCTCTTCATTGAGCCCGGACCAAGCACAGGCCGACCGCAAGGGCGAAATACTGACGTCGATCTTCAAGTTTGATTTTCCATATTGGGCCGTTAGCAAGCTTGCGAAGAGGCGGTTCATGCAGTTCATGGGCGCCACCGACGCCGTCATCGCGAGCCTTACTTCCGCTCAGCGGCTATGGGTTGAACGCATCATCGATTTTATGAATCCGGCATCTTTGCGATCCGCCGGTGTCGCGTTCGATAATGAAGGTACGTTGCCAGGCAGGCGCATTGCCGGGATCACAGCGCCGACCCTCATATTCCATGCTGTCGACGACACGCTACAGCTCTATCACAATGCCGAGTTCGCAGTCTCGACCATTCCGGACGCGAAACTCGTTTCGTTCGAGCATGGCGGCCACGTCGTAGTGATTGTGGAGCAATCGACTATTCGTGCTGCCGCGCAAGAGCATATCGTCATTCACATGCGGGACCTGTCTACGGCAGATGGCGGATGAGCTCCCCCATCGGATCGGTACTACCAGCATCCCGTCTAAGCCGACATTCGTTAACAGCATCTGTATGACCCCAACGGGTCGATAGGTTGAATTCGCGACCATCATTTAGCCATCATGAATCCGCCGAACGCTCAAGGATCCGGATTTCTCCAGATCTCGGTCGTGCCTTGGCCATGCGAAAGCACTTGCCACATAGCACGAGAAAGAGAGTGTAACTTATGGATTGTTAGCGAGGGCTCGCTGCCAACGCTATCTTGCGTTGGTCACTGCCTTGGATATCGCCTGCAGCCGCGCATCCCTATGAGGAAATCGGGGGGATTTTGTCACCAAGCCCGAAGGTTCAAGTGAACTCCCCAGGGCCTTCACCGGGGGGGGCGGAACGTTAGACCGATCATGGCAAAGTTGCAGCCACTGTCGGCAGAACTAGCGCCGCGAACAAGTCGTCGACGTCTTTTGGCGGAAGCGAGCTCCCGCTCTCGATCCACCAATTCAACACCAGGATGAAGGTCGATGCGATGTGCGCCACAAGAAGATCCGCAGGAATCCGACCCGCCCCCTTGCGGCGTCGTTGAGACGCCGTCTTAACGTTTTCGGTGATCGATTCCACGAGCACGCCTCGAAGATGCTCGTGAATGACGGCCCGGCCCTTGGCGCCCATCCTGCCCTCGCCCATCTGCCGATGCCGATAGAGATGCTCAAAGATGGGAAGGCTGAACGAAAGGATCTCTTTTGGCCCCTTCGCTGAGGATGACGGCGGCTCCGATTGAACCGCGCGAAGCATGTCGTGTATGCAGCTCGCGAGCAGCGCGTCCTTATCCTGGAAATGCAGATAGAAGGTCGACCTGCCGACATTGGCCCGCTCCAGAATTTCCCTGACCGAGATGGCCTCGTACGGCTTTTCGCGAATTAACGAATCGAGGGCCCCCGTCAGCAGCTTCTGCGTCTTTTGGATTCGCCGATCCTCTACCCGTCTTCCTGGAACCATCAGTTTCCTCCGAAACCGGCGCGAGGAGATAGCGAACAAGGCTAGCGGTTTTGTCCGCTATGGCACACGCGTGCACTCCCCGTTCTTCGCAGCATCGTTCCTGAACACTATCGTAGTTCATGAACACATGTCCATTTCCATCCGGCTGTTCCGATTCGAGAGTTCGACCCGGCGGCGGCCGGCGAAACATCACGTGATGACACAGAAGGAGGAATGCGATGACGGTGGTGGATGGGAATGTTGCTCCTCGCACGGCCGGTGCGGTCCTGCATTCGGCCGCCCGTTATGATCTGCTGGTCTGGCTGCTGACGCTCGGTCGCGAGCGAGTTTTTCGAGAGAAGATTCTCCGGCTGGCTCGCCTTCAACCCGGCGAGGCGGTCCTGGATGTCGGCTGCGGAACAGGAACTCTGGCGATCGCAGCCAAACGGCAAGTCGGGCCTGCCGGCATCGTCTACGGCATCGACGCTTCGGCCGAGATGCTTGCTAGAGCGGAGAACAAGGCGAGAAAGACCGGCGTCGACATCGTCCTAAAGAATGGGATGGCGCAAACGCTGCCGTTTCCCGATGCCGAATTCGACGTCGTGCTGGCCACGATCATGCTGCATCATCTGCCGCGCAAGGCACGCCAGCAGAGTGCTGCGGAGATGCGAAGGGTTCTAAGACCCAGCGGGCGCGTACTCGCTGTTGACTTCGGGTTGGCCGCACGCGAGAGGAAGGGCCCTTTCGCGCATTTTCACCGCCATGGTTATCTCAAACTCCGCGACATTATTGGCTTACTAAGCGAGGCGGGCCTGAACAACGTCGAAAGTGGAGCTGTGGGATTTCGCGATTTGCAGTTTGTTCTCGCGAAGGCGTCTCCAGCGTCCGATAACGGAGCATTGCAATCGAATGTTAGAAGCTCTCAGACGACATAGCCGCCTGCGCGTGCGTGGCTGGATGCGGCTGGTGGTCGTAGTCCTTCTGATCGCCGCTCACGGCATCATCCTCTACTGCTTTTCGTCGCATGTGGCGTTATCCGTGGCGGTAGTATCGAGCGCGATCGTTCTGCTGGTGATCAAGCATCTCGGATTGCTCGGGTCCGCGTACGCAGCTTTACAGCGCGCCCGGCGCAATGCACGGCGAGATGGGTGAACACCGAGCACGGCCGATTTCGGCTCGCCGTGATCGGTGGACAGATAGAACATCGTATACGAGATCATCCGGCCGACCAGAATCACGACCGTCCATAGGACGATAGCAGCGACTTTAATGCGGAAGTATGCGTTCCCGTACGCCGACGCAACGATTCGGCAACCGCTCTTGCAAGGAACGTCGCTTGCAGCCACTCAAAGAGCGATTCAAGTACCGACACGAATCACCTTGTTACCACCGATCCGAACGATGCGTCGCCTGAACGCCAGCAGCGGCAAACCGAACAGCACCACACCAATACCCCCGAGCGCAAGTGATTCCTGCCAAAGCTTCCGCCATCTGGCGCCGTTGATGAACACGCCCAGTATGATCTCCATGTAGCAGCCAAACGGACTCCGGAGCGACAGCGCCTGTTAGCGCATCTGGCGTCGAAGCTCTGACTGCCTCATTGCCCCCACGTTTCGTTCCGTTGCCGGCGAGCGGACAACCGCAGTCATCTGAAATAGGCATCGCTGACATAGCGTCGCAGCATTCGGTGACTGTTGAACTGAGAGGCATTCTTGCTGATCGCGCCTTTCATGACGGCTATCCATCGGACGCGATCCTCATAGTAGAGCGGCAGCACGTCTTCGCGGAGACGCCGGTAGAGCGAAGCAGCCGCCGCCGCGTCGCTACCGTCCACAGAATCGATTGGCCAGCCAGTCACACCCGGCACACAACCCTCGATCCACCAGCCGTCGAGAACGCTCAAGCTCGGCACGCCGTTGAAGCTCGCCTTCATGCCGCTCGTGCCCGAGGCCTCGAGCGGCGGGCGCGGCGTGTTGAGCCAGAGATCCACGCCCGCGACCAGCGCTTGGGCAGCCGCCATGTCGTAGCCCGCGATGAACGCCACCGGAATCTGGTCGGCGAACTCGACCGCATGCGCGTGCAAACGCTTTATCAGTGCTTTGCCGTCGTGATCCCGTGGGTGTGCCTTACCCGCGAGCACGATTTGGAGCGGCCGCTGCTTGGTCAACTCGCGCAGCGCGAACAGGTCGGAGAACAGAAGATCAGGACGTTTGTACGCCGTCATGCGCCGTGCGAAACCGATCGTCATGCGATCGGGATCGAGCTCGACGCGCGTGCGTTGCCGCACGAGGTCGATCAGCTGCTGCTTGGCCTCCACGTGCGCCTGCCAAATCGCCTCATCCGCGATTTGATCCGCGCGCACGAGCAGTTCGGGCTCATGACACCAGCCCGGCAGGTGCTCATTGTAGAGCCGCGAGAAGCTCTTCGCCGTCCAGGTGTAGGGATGAACGCCATTGGTGACGGCATGCACGCGATAACCTGGGAACATCGTTCGCGACACCTCAGCGTGCTTCTTCGCGACGCCGTTGACGTAGTCGCTGAGATTGAGCGCAAGCCGCGTCATGTTGAGCCGATCGCGGCCGCCGAAGCGCTTGAGCTCCTCGAGCTTCGGGCCATCCCCGAGAACCCGGGCTACGAGATCGTAGGAGAATTGGTCGTGCCCCGCTTCCACGGGCGTGTGCGTCGTGAAGTTGCACTCCGCGCGGACGCCAGCGAGATCGAACGGAGCGCCGTCGGGGCCGATGTCGTCGGCGGAATAGGCCGCACGTTGCGCAAGCTCGAGCGCGAGCAGCGCCGCGTGCCCTTCGTTCAGGTGATACTGGCGGATCCTGAATCCCAATGCGTACAGCATGCGTACGCCCCCAATGCCGAGGATGGCTTCCTGTTTCAGCCGGTATGCCTCGTCACCGCCGTATAAGTAATGAGTGAGCTGGCGGTCTTCGGAACCGTTCTCATCGATATCGGTATCGAGCAGCAAGACGGGTATGACCCCGTTCTGGTGACCCTTGAGCTCGTAGAGCCACGCCCGTATCCACACACGGCGGCCTTCGAGATGCACGACGACCATCGCGTCGCTCGGCGAAGCGTGCTGCTCGGGCGCCCAGGGATCAGGGCCTTCCCGCTGCGTGCCGTCATCGGCCAATGTCTGCTGGAGGTAGCCCGCCCGGCTGACCAAGGTGACTGCGACCATGGGCAACTCGAGGTCCGCGGCCGATCGCAACGTGTCCCCGGCGAGCATGCCGAGCCCTCCCGCATAGGTGGGAATGTCGCTGCGCAAGGCGATTTCCATCGAAAAATAGGCGACGCGGGATTGGCGCGTATAAGTATCTGCGGTATCGACCATTACTCGGCCCCCTGACGCGTTGCGGTCGTCGCGGCGATCGGCAGCGCGGCTCGCAAGTTCTTGAGATCCGTCTGATCCAGGGTCTCCTGCGCGAGCAGCTGCTCGGCCCCAGCATCGAGCAGCGCACGGTGATGCTTCAGAAGACCGAAAGCGCGATCGAATGCCGCGTTGACGATCGCTCGAATAGCCTCGTCGATCGACCGAGTCGTCGCCTCGCTGAGCCGATGCGATTCGCCCGCGGGTCGCACGCCGAGGAACGTTTGGCGCTCCGTTTCATAGGTGGCGTGACCCAGGCGCTCGTCCATGCCGTAACGCGTGATCATGCTGCGGGCAATGTCGGTGGCTTTCGCGAGGTCGTCTGCCGCACCGGTCGACAGATGGCCGAACACCAAATGCTCGGCCGCACGGCCACCCAGTAGCACCGTGAGCTTGTTCTCGAGCTCTTCACGCGTCATCAGGAAGCGATCTTCGGTCGGACGCTGAATGGTATAGCCGAGCGAGCCGATGCCGCGCGGTATGATCGAAACCTTGTGCACGGGATCGACACCGGGCACGAGCATCGCGACGAGCGCGTGGCCGATCTCATGATGCGCGACGATGCGCCGCTCCCGCTCGTTGAGCAGACGATTGCGTTTCTCGAGTCCGGCCACTATTCGCTCGACAGCCTCGGTGAAGTCCGACAGCGCGACGGCCTCGGCGCCGCGGCGCGTCGCGAGCAACGCCGCTTCATTGACGAGGTTCGCGAGATCGGCGCCGGAGAATCCCGGCGTGAGCTCGGCGATTTGCTGCGTGTCGAGGTCTTCCTCCAGGCGGATCTTCTTCAAGTGCACGCCGAGGATCTGGATTCGGCCGAGCTTGTCTGGCCGGTCGACGAGCACCTGGCGATCGAAGCGCCCTGCCCGGAGCAACGCAGGATCGAGAATCTCCGGTCGATTTGTCGCGGAGAGCAGGATCAGGCCCGTGCTCGGGTCGAATCCGTCGAGCTCCGAAAGGAGCTGGTTCAGTGTCTGCTCCTTCTCATCGTGTCCTCCCATGGGATTCATGCCGCGCATGCGCCCCAGAGCGTCTAGCTCGTCGATGAAGATGATCGCAGGCGCCTTCTGCCGCGCCTGCTCGAAGAGATCGCGAACCCGAGCCGCACCGACCCCGACAAACATCTCAACGAACTCCGAGCCGCTGATCGAGAAGAACGGCACACCGGCTTCGCCGGCAACGGCGCGCGCGAGCAAGGTCTTGCCCGTGCCGGGGGGGCCAACGAGGAGCACGCCTTTCGGGGCCCGCGCACCGAGCTTGCCGTAGCGGTGCGGATCTTTGAGGAACTCGACGATTTCCTGCAGCTCGACCTTCGCCTCATCGACTCCGGCCACGTCGTCAAAGGTCACCTTCGTGTCCTTTTCCATGTAGACCTTGGCCTTGCTCTTGCCGATCGCCATCATTCCGCCCATGCCCTGCTTCTCGGCGAACTTAGGCAAGAGATACATCCAGACCGCGAGGAAAACGAGCGCCGGCAGCACCCATGAGAGGATCTGCCGGAAAAAGGTGTTTTCGATCACGCCTCGAAACTCGACGTCGTACTGCTCCAGCTCGCGCGCGATATCGACGTCGACGCGCGGCGTGGTGAACTGATGCGGCCCCTCTTCAGGGGCGTCACGGTAGGTTCCGCGTAGCGTGCTATTCAGAATCTCGACGTCCTGGATCCGGCCCGCCTCCAGCGCCCGCTGAAATTGGCTGTATGGGATCTCTTCGACGTGCTGCGAGGCCACCCAGATGTCACGCAGCCACATCACCGCGAGAATCGCCAAGATGAAGTACCAGATGCTGATCTGAGTGTGCCGTTCCATCACATCCTCTCGACGGCGGCCGCCACGGCATCGGATACGTCGATCTCATTCGATTCGTGGGCGATAGTGTTGGTCGTCACGACTCGCTCCGCCCCGGCAGATCGCAACGCTCGATGCGCATCATCGGCGAACACGGCGTGAACCCCAACGCAGATCGGTGCCGGCAGATCCGTGCGCTTCAAGTGGCGGACGGTTTCGATCATCGTGCGCGCCGTGGAGATGATGTCATCGACCAACACCGGTTGACGATTACGCCAGCACTCGACGTCCGGCACGGAAACCTCGACGTCTCGATCGCCGCGGCGCGTTTTCTCGAGCACGACATACGGCGCCGAGGCACGGCGCGCCACGTCGGCGACCCATTGCTCGCTCTCGGAGTCCGGGCCGACGACGAGCGGCTGCTCGATCTCCGCCTGAATCCATTCGGCCATGAGCGGCGCCGCATGAATCACTTGCGCCGGAACGGAATAGAGTTCGGCGAGCGCCTCGTAACGATGTAGATGGGGATCGATCGTGACGAGCGCATCGATGCCTCCCGACAGGAGCTTCGCGAAGGAGCGCGACGCTACGGCTTCACCCGGATTGAAGCGCGTGTCCTGGCGCATATGCGCAAGATAGGGAGCTACCAGGATGACGCGGTGTGCGCGCAGCTCATGCGCCAAATCCACAATGAACAGCAACGGTAGCACTTTCGGATTGGGGCGATCCAGGGTCGCGACCACGATGACGTCGCGGCCTTGGCACAAGGTCGCGAGTCGCACGTAAGTCTCTTCATCTGGAAACTGACGCATCGTCAGCGACGCGATGTCCGCGCCCAACGCTTCCGCGAGTCGGCGCCCGATGGATTCGTTGCCCGGGTAGATGACCATGAGCGGTCTCATCTGGGACCTTCGATCACGGGACGGCTCCAATGGAGATCACGTCCTGTTGAGCCGTGAGGTAGTGCAGCGCGTAGGCAAGCTCGCCGGGCGTCTCCGCGTGCACGGTGTAAAGCGGCTCCCCCGCGGCGACGTCCTGGCCGAGACGAACAGCGAGCTGGATGCCTGCAGCTGATGCGGCCGGCGCTCCAGCAAGCTTCGCCACTCGGGCCAGACGCCGATTGTCGATGCGCGCGACTTGGCCGTCGCGCGGGGACCGAATGAAGTGGCGATGCTTCGCCGAGGGCGGCTCACGCAGACCGCCCTGGGCGCGACAGATGGCCTCGAATTTGCGCCACGCCTGGCCCGAGTCGACGATCTCGATCGCCTTCGCCTGGCCTTGGCCGCGCGCGCATACGCCGGCGATTTCTAGGAGGCGCCCGGCGAGCAGCGTGGCGCGATCGCGAAGGTCCGGCGGCGCGGCTCCATCACACTGCAATACGGCCAGCACGTCGCGCGCCTCGAGCGCGGGCCCGATACCGCGTCCCACGGGCTCATGCCCATCCGTGACCTCGACCGCAACCTCGAGCCCGAGCCGCGCCCCGACCGTGCGAAGCTGAGTGCCGAGCGCATCGGCCGCATCGCGGCTGCGGACTTTCGCGGTCTCGCCGACAGGCATATCGATGACAACGTGCGTCGCGCCCGCGGCAAGCTTTTTCGAGAGGACCGACGCGATGAGCTGCGCATCGCTGTCGACGTCGAGAGCGCGCTCGACGCGAATGAGCACGTCGTCGGCCGGGCTCAGATCCACGGCGCCGCCCCAAACGATGCAGCCGCCTTCTTGCTCGACGACGCGGCGCATCGCCGCGAGTTCCAAAGCGACGGGCGCGAGCGTCTCCATCGTGTCCGCGGTCCCCGCCGGCGACGTGATTGCCCGCGACGATGTCTTGGGGATGACGACACCGCACGCGGCGGCGATGGCGACGACGATTGGCGTCGTCCGATTCCCCGGCAAGCCGCCGACGCAGTGCTTGTCCATGACACGCGGGTAGTTCCACCTCAGACGCTCACCCGCCTCGACCATGGCCTGAGTCAGGCTCACGATCTCGTCGAGGTCTAAGCGCACGAGCGTGCAGGCCGAGATGAAGGCGCTGAGCTGCACGTCGGTATATCGATTCACGGCGATGTCTTTGACGATACCCTGAAACTGCTCGGGACCGAGCCGCTGCCCATAGAGTTTCGCGCGAACGTCGCGGAACGATTCGATGGGCTCCGGGTGCGAGATCATTGCGAGTTCACCCTCGTGGGCTTCGAGCCGCCGCCATGCGATCTCGGAAACGCCAATGTCGCCGTCCTTGACGAGATCGCCCGCGACGACGTTCAGCGTCGCGACGATCCCGGCGCTCGATGTCGCGACGCGGACACGCGATTGCGACGCAAAACCTTCGGAACGGCAGACTGCGCAGTCGGAGCGCATATAGACGACGGGCTCTTGGTACGTATCGATGCCCAGGCGACGAACGCGCAGCACGTGCGGCGCACCTGCAACCGCTGATGAAGAGGCTTTGACCGTGGGGCTCATTGCGCCCAAGCCCTGTCGAGCACGACCGTCTCGCCATCTTTCGGGATCTCGCTCTTCCAGCCGAGCCCCTCCCGCAAGTGCCCTTGCAGGGCACTCGAAGCTTTAGGCTCGCCGTGGGTGATGAAGACGTACGACGGCGCCCGACCCAAAGGCGCAAGCCACTCTATGAGCTCTTGATAGTCGGCGTGCGCCGAGAGACCGGAGATTTGCTCGATCTGTGCGCGAATGAGGACCTGCTCGCCGTGAATCTTGATGTGTCCAGCGCCCTGCAACAGCGCCTCACCGCGCGTCCCCGCTGCTTGATAGCCGGCAAAGAGAACGGTATTGCGTGGGTCTCCGCCAAAGGCCTTCAGGTGATGCAGAATCCGGCCGCCCGTCGCCATGCCGCTCGCCGAGATAATGATCATCGGGCCGCGCCGATGGTTGAGGGCCTTTGAGTCCTCGGCGCTGTTGACGTAAGTGGCGACATCGCACATCGACCGACACTGCTCGGGAGTGAGCCGGTGCTCGTCCTGATGGGCGCAAAAGATCTCGGTGGCATTGATCGCCATGGGGCTATTCAGATAGACAGGCACGCCGCGCGGGATTCGCCCGGCTGCGCGCAGTCGGTCCAATAGGTGCAGCAGCGTCTGCGCGCGCCCCACGGCAAAGGATGGAATTAAGATCACACCGCTGCGATCAATGGTGGCCTTAATGATCTCAGCGAGGCGATCCGCCGGATGGGTTACCGGATGCCGGCGGTCGCCGTACGTCGACTCGACGATGAGATAGTCGGCCTGCTCGAGCGGACGCGGCGCCTGCATCACGGGATCGGTTTGCCGGCCGACATCGCCGCTGAAGACGATGCGGTCGCCTCCGACGCCGATCTCGACGCTGGATGCGCCCAGAATGTGGCCGACGGAGCGAAAGCGAACGGTCGCTTCCCCGCCCACCGGCACGGTTTGATCGAAGTCGACCGGCTTCAACACGCCTAAGCTTCGCTCGGCGTCCGCGTGCGTATAAAGGGGCAGCGCAGGATGATGCTTCGAGAACCCCTTGCGATTCGCGAACTCCGCGTCCTCTTCCTGTAAATGACCCGAATCGGGCAGGAGAATCCCACACAACGCGCGAGTCCCGCGCGTGCAGCAGACCGGTCCCTTGAATCCGCGTTTTTCGAGCAGCGGAAGATAGCCGCTGTGGTCCAAATGAGCGTGCGTCAACACAACGGCCGCGAGCCGCGAGACATCGACCGGAAGTGTTCGCCAGTTGCGCTCGCGTAGCCGCTTCAGTCCTTGAAACAGCCCACAATCGACCAGTATTTGCGTGCCGTCAGCTTCCACCAGGTACTTTGATCCCGTGACCGTTCCAGCGGCCCCAAGAAACGTAATTCGGACCCCATTTCCCATGACCCACTAACGCGCACGCTGTGCCGCTGCGGATCCCCAGAACCTCGGGATGAAGGCCGGCGTGCTCGCCGCGTAGACGCGATAACGCTCTCCGAATTCCGTTTCCATGAGGGCTTCTTCATTGCGGGCCAAGCGCACATACACGTACAGCAAAATCGGAAACATCACGAGCGTGAGCAAAGTCGGCCACTGCAGCAGAAAGCCGAACATGATCACGATGAAGGCCGCATACTGCGGGTGCCGAACGCGCGCGTAGATACCATCGGTCGCAAGCTCAGGTTTGAGCTGCGCCGCATGCAGCACACGCCACGCAGCCGCGAGCATGATGATTCCACCGAAGATCAGCACGTTGCTCAAAATATGCAGTGGATCGAAATGCGGGTTCATCTCCCATCCGAGCAAGGTATGCCACAGATGCCCGCTGTCGTGGCTGAAGATGTCCGTCTGCGGAAACCGCCGTTGCAGCCATCCCGATAGCAGGTAGATGGTCAGCGGAAAGCCGTACATCTCAGTGAACATAGCTACGATAAAGGCCGAGTATGCGCCGAGACTCCGCCAATCAGTCCTAGTCTTCGGCTTCGTGAAGCTGAAGGCGAAAAAGATGAAGACTGCCGAGTTGATGATCACGAGCGACCACAAGCCGTACCCGTCGTTGCTCTGCATCAGCCGCTATCCTTGTGCTCGTGGTCGTGCCGCTTACCGTCTCCGCCACCGTGGCCGTGCCCACGGTGCATGAACACATGCAGCAACGGGCAGGCCAAGAGAATCAGCCACGGCAGCGCGGCAATCACGTGCGCCTGATGCTCCGACAAAAGCAGATAGCCGGCGCCCCCCATCAGCAGAATGGCCGCCCAGCCGCTCGGCGTCGTCCAGAAACGCGATTTCGGCTCGTTCACTGTGGATGATGCTCCTCGTGGCTTTCGCCCTCGGGAGCGTCGGTCGCTTGCCCTTGCATCATCAGCTCCATCATCTGCTGCATCATGCCCATGCGCTGCCCCATCATTCGTTGCTGCATTTGCATTTGGTTCATCCGGCACTCGGTATCGGCCTGCTGACACTCGCGCATCTGCCCCTGCGCCATGGGATCGCGCATCATCTGGCCCATCGTCATCATGCCCTCGTGCATACTTTGCATGTGCTCCTGCATCAGGCGTTGCCGCTCCTCGGGATCCTCTGTAGCGTGAATGCGGACCATCTGTTCCTGCATGGCCTGCATTTTTGTCTGCATCTGCGCCATCCTCTGCGTCGTCTGCACATCTCCAGGACCGCTCGCCTCGGGCGACTGCGCCTGCAAAGTCGTTGAGAACAGCGGCAAGGCGGCTACCAACAGCAATAGCTTCTTCATCGTCTTTCCTCCTTTGCTCCAAAGAAAATCACTGATCGCTCACTTCGCCCCCGTTAGATTGGCGCGCTTAAGCAGCAGCGAGTTGCCGATCACCGACAGTGAGCTCACGGTCATGGCGACTACTCCGATCATCGGATGCAAGAGACCGGCTGCGGCGATCGGTATCGCGGCCACGTTATAGAACCACGCCCAGAACAAGTTCTGAACGATCTTTCTGAAGGTCGCTTTCGACAGCCGGATCGCTTCGACCACCTTGGTCAGCTCACCTTTGACGAGGGTCACGTCGGCGGCCTCGATCGCGACATCGGCACCCGCGCCGATGGCAATGCCGACGTTCGCCTGCTTGAGCGCGGGCGCATCATTGATGCCGTCGCCGACCATCGCGACCTTCTCGCCGTGCTCGGTCTGCAGCCGCCGAATGGCATCGACCTTCCCTTCGGGCAAGACGCCGGCCAGCACCTCATCGATCCCGACCTGCGCCGCTACGTGCTTGGCGGTGCGCTCGTTGTCGCCCGTGATCATCACGGTATGAATCCCCATCGCATGGATCGCGGCGATGGCAGCCTTGGAGTCACCCTTCACGGTATCCGCCACGGCGACCAGGCCGGCGGCGCGGCCGTCGATCGCGACGAGCATCGCGGTCTTGCCCTCGGTCTCGAGGCGAGTCAGGTGGGCGTCGAGGTCCCCGAGCGCGATCCCGGCTTCGTCGAGCAAGCGACGGCTGCCGACCCGAACGAAGGCATCCCCAACGCGTCCCTCGACCCCGCGAGCCGTGACGGCCTTGAAGTCGCGGACTACCGGAATCTCCAGACGCTTGTCGCGCGCGCCCGCCACGATCGCCCCGCCGAGCGGGTGCTCAGAGCCGGCCTCGACCGAGGCAGCGGCGCTTAGCACTTCGTCTTCGGAGAAGCCCTCCGTCGCCGCGACATCGGTCAGCGCCGGCTTGCCCGCGGTGATCGTGCCGGTCTTATCGAGCACGATCACCTTGATGTCCTTAAGCGTCTGAATCGCCTCGCCCGAACGAATCAAGACACCGCGTTCGGCGCCGAGACCCGAGCCCACCATGATCGCCGTCGGCGTTGCGAGGCCTAAAGCACACGGACACGCGATGACGAGCACGGCCACCGCCGAGAGAATGCCGACCATCAACGGTGTGAGCTGCGGGTCGACCCAGGGCAGCAAGGTCGCACCCCAAACGAGAATCGGCTGCAGCGCGTCGGAAAACGACAACCATAGAATCAAGCTTGCAAGGCTGATCAGTAGCACGGCCGGCACGAACTTGGCGGTGAGCCGATCGGCGAACTCCTGAATCGGCACCTTGGATCCCTGTGCCTGCTCTACCAGACGGATGACTTGCGAGAGGAACGTGTCTGCGCCGACACGCGTCGCGCGAACGGTGAGCAGGCCCTCCTTATTGATCGTTGCGCCAATCACGGTGGCGCCCACCACCTTCTCGACAGGCACGGATTCTCCGGTAGCGAGGGATTCATCAACGTGGCTCGTCCCATCGACGATCTCCCCATCCGTCGGGATCTTGGCGCCTGGGCGCACGACCATCAGGTCGCCGACTTCGAGGTCGGCGACCGGCACGTCGACTTCCTGACCGTCACGCAGTACGGACGCGGTTTTCGCGCCGAGCGTCAAGAGCTTGCGAATCGCTTGCGAGGCCCTTCCCTTCGCCCGGGTCTCGAGATAACGGCCGAGCATATGAAACGTCATGATCGTCGCCGCCATCTCGATGAACGACGTCATCGGATATACAAAGCCGACCAAGCCGATCAGGTACGGCGGCGCACTCCCCATGCTGATGAGCACGTCCATATTGGCCGTACGATTCGTGAGCGAACGTATCGCCGAGCGGTGCGTTGCCCAGCCGCCGTATAGAAAGACCACCGGAAACGCCAGCAACGCAATGATCGCGAGATATCCCGGAACGGGCTGCCAGAGCATGTGCACCGTCATCAGCGCCATGATCGCTGACGCCGGTACGGCCGCGATCCACAGACGCCGCCCTGCGACGGCAAGATAGCGCGCTTCGACGTCTTCGGGCGCGCGAGGGTCGGCTAAACGCTTCCGTTGCTCCCTGGAGGCGACACCGGCGGCGGACCGGGCGATAGTCGGTTCGGTCGGCGGGGACTGCCACGCGACCTCATAACCCGCACGCTCGATCGCGGTTCGCACTTGCTCGACGCTAGTCAGCACAGCATCGAGCGTCACAATGACTTTGTGACCTGCGATGTTGGTCTGCACGGCGTGGACACCGTCGAGACGCTTGATCGACGTCGCAACGATTCCGGCACAGTGATCGCTGCCCATGCCGGGCACGACGAACTCGGCAACCTCGTCGCCGGACGCATGTGAGCCTTTAATGTCGACAGATCGCACTACATTCATCGTGAATTCTCGACTACTACGGACGTTTCTGCATTCGCTCCGCCAACAATACCCAGGCAATCACGAGCGGGCAGGCAACGAGAAAGGCGACCGCAAGTGCGGTCCAGAAGGTGACGCCAATTAACCAGAGCAACGCCGTCGCCGCCATCACGCCGATGCTCGGGCAGATCCAAAGAAGGCGATCGCCCAGCGTAGTTATCGTGCCTCCTTGGTCCGAGTGCGTTTGTTTCGAAGAAGGCGAGAACGCAGCCATGACATACTTAACCCCTCGTCAGTATTCCCGACTGTAGCGGACCGGCAGGGTGTTGCTCATACGGAGTTGTACGTAGCCATTTCGACCTCACGATACAACCCGTACGTGACATACAGGTCGACGATCAGCGCCCCTCGTCGAGCGCAATGGCATCGATGAGCCGGCACAGGCTCTCGTGGTCTGGCGGTTGATCGGGGACTGTCTCCCAAGTCTCCACGGCCTCGCGGATTCTTTGCTGGAGCCGCTGAGCATCCGCCAACCGCTCTTCGTTCTCGGTCGCACGCCGTCGCACTAGGCGTCTCACTTGTTGGCAGGGCGACGCACCGCGGTCCGCGTCGCCGAGGATCATCTGGATGTCGGTCAGGGTGAACCCAACGCGCTTGGCACGACAAATGAACTGCAGCCGATACAGATCTGATGCCGCGAATTCTCGATAGCCGTTGCCTGCGTTGCGTTGGGGATGTAATAGACCGCGTTGCGTGTAGTAACGCACTACGTGGGACGGGACGCCTGCCCGCTTGGCAAGATCATGCACATTCATTGTCATTTTCTCGTTCTTCGGCCCCCCATGAACATCTTCAACCTTACAAGCTATACGCAGCACTCAAGTCAACCTTGCTCGACCGACCGACCAAAAGGCGATCTCAGTGCGTAGGCGAGAACAGCGCAGTCATGACCGCAGTGACCGTCAAGACGGCCGCGATGAGGACCCATTCCGCTGCCAGCCAGCGCCGCCGCGGCGCCGAATCGACTCGGCTTGAGCCACACGAGCACTACCATCGCAAGACCGAGCACACGAACGGCTGTCGCTGTGCCCAAATCGGAGGCGAGCAGCAGCGCCTGGATCGAGCTGTCGAAGACTCCGACGAGCTCACCCGTGAGCCGAGCGGGCTCGAGAACCTGGTAGGCCATCGTAAGCAACAGTCCCGCTATGGCCACGCGCGCCCCAAGACGCTGGATAGCCCCCATCGAACTCGGCAAGTCATCGCCGAACAACCAGAGAAACAGCGGTACGCCCGCCGCCTGCAACGCGGCGACGAAGCCAAGCGCACGCACGCTGATCGCGATGAAGTCGACCATCGCCGGCTACAACCGCCACGATGCTCTCACAGCGTTTTCGAATGCCCGGAATGCGAACTCTCGGACGGCTGTGCCTGTAGCGGATGCGGCGCAGGCGTGCCACTCGCTCCGAGCGTGAAAGCAAAATCCCCGGTCATGACATATGCGTCCCCGGAGAGCGCTCGCCAACTGACCGTATACCGACCTTCGCTCAGCGTGGGCGCGACAACCACGAAATGTTCGCTCGCGTCGGCCGGCAGCGGGCCCACGCTCTGTTTCGACTGACCCTCCTTTTGCACGGACAACGCAGTCAATCGCACAGGTTCAGAGAAATGCAGCATGACCTCTTTGGGAGCGGCTTCGAGCACCGCTTTGTCGGCAGGGACGGACGCGGACAGCTCCGTGTGCGCGTTAGCGAGTTGCCCGACGACAGCTAACAGTGCAGCAACATACATCGTATGTTTCGTCTTCATCAAAGATTCCTTATCGATCCAATTCACCAGTCGAACTCAAAACCAGAAACGCAAGCCCGCCACGAGCCGTGCATCGCTCGGATCGTCGCCGGCCGCGCGAGCGAAGTCTTCAGTCTCGCCGTACTTGCGTACCCATTCGACGCCGAAATACGGGGCGAGCTCGCGCCGGATCTCGTAACGGACGCGAAGCGCCGCCGACACGGCGGACAAGCCGTTGCCGAGCCCGCGCTCGACGTCGCGCTTGCCGTAGATATTCGCCTCGATTCGGGCCTGCAGAACGAGCTTCTGCGTGAGCAGGAGGTCGTACGACGCGTCCAGGCGCAACGCGCTGCGGCCCGATTCGCCGAGGTAGGCCGTCGCCTCGATGTCGAACCAATACGGCGCGAGCCCCTCGATGCCGAAGGCGAGCCACTCTCGGTTCGGACCTTCGCCGCTGTCGTAACGGACGCCGAGCTGCGAGTCCCAGAAGGCCGCGAAAGCGTGGCCCCACAAAAGCTCGGTGCGAGCCTCGACGATCTCGCCGCCGTCGATATCCCCTTCGGCTTTGAGCACGGCGCGATCGTAGGTGCGCCCGTACCAAGCCTCGAGATCGTAGGGCACCGACGTGTTACCGTTCGCCCGCACCGCTTCGAGATTCTCGACGCGCAATGACGCCAGGCGTCGGGTATCCGCAAGCTCGAGCTTGCCCGGGCCGAAATCCTGACCGCCGGAGTAAGCATGCGGATCGCGCGCATCCGCCGGCGGCGAGCCGCCCTGCATCGGTCCCATGTCCATCGCGGCATCCTGAGCTGAAGCCGTGACGGCGCTGAGCAACACGGCGACCAACACCAGGCCAGCGGCTCGGTCCCGGGTGCACGTGATCGCCGGACCTGCCTTCCGCTCGCCCTTCATGCGATGACCACCTGTCGAAACATGCCGGCGTCCATGTGATACAGAACGTGGCAGTGCCAAGCCCACGGGCCGAGCGCATCCGCGGTCACGAGGAAACTCACGCGCTGCGCCGGCTGCACGCTGATCGTGTGCCGCCGCGCCATGAATTCCCCGTCCGCCGCTTCGAGCTCGCTCCACATCCCGTGCAAGTGCATCGGGTGCGTCATCATCGTGTCGTTGACGAGAATCACGCGCAGGCGCTCGTTGTGCCGGAAGTGCACGGGCGTCGATTTGCCGAACTCGAGGCCGTCGAACGACCAGCTGTAGCGCTCCATGTTGCCGGTCAAGTGCAGCTCGATCTCGCGCTCCGGGGCGCGTCCGTCGAGCGGCCCGCCGATCGTGCGTAGATCCGCATAGGTGAGCACGCGCCTGCCGTTGTCGCGCAGTCCGATGCCGGGGTCGTCAAGATTCGTGCGCGGCATGTCGACGCGCATGTCGACGCTCGGGCCGTATTCCGTTCGTGCGTGGCGCGCATGCACGACGGCGGCGGCCGCGGCCATGCCGATGTGCCCGGCGTGGTCCCCCACAGCGTGCTCGGCGCCGGCGGCCATCGCAGCCCCGTCTCCATGCGGCATCGAGCCCATCATGTCGGTCATGCTGAGCCACTGGGGCTCATCGAGCGCGGGCACATCGGCCGCCATGGCGACGCGTGGCGCGAGCGTGCCGCGTGCGTAGCCCGTGCGATCCATCGACTGCGCGAAGATCGTGTAGGCGCGATCCTCGCCGGGCTCGACGATCACGTCGTAGGTCTCGCCGGGACCGATCCGGAACTCGTCGACGGTCACGGGCTCGACGTCCTGGCCGTCGACGTGGATCACGGTCATCGCAAGCCCCGGAATGCGCACGTCAAAGAACGTCTGCGCGCCCGAGCCGATGAAGCGCAACCGCACTCGCTCTCCGGGCCGAAAGACGCCCGTCCAGTTGCCCGTCGGCGTCGTGCCGTTCATGAGGTAGGTGTAGGTGTACCCCGAAATGTCGGCGAGGTCGGTCGGGCTCATGCGCATCCGATTCCACATGCGCCGCTCGTCGACCGCGGCACCGAGACCCATGCTTGCCGCGTCTTTGAAGACCTTCCGCGCCGTCAGCTGATTGAAATTGTAGTAGTCGCTCTGCTTCTTGAGTTTCGCAAAGACCCGCATCGGGTCCTCGTCCGTCCATTCCGAGAGCTGCACGACGTAGTCGCGATCGGCTCGGATTGCATCGCCACGCGCAGGGTCGATGACGATCGTGCCGTACATGCCCGTCTGCTCTTGAAAGCCCGAGTGCGAGTGATACCAATAGGTGCCGCTCTGGCGGACCGGAAAGCGGTAGACGAAGGTCTCGCCGGGCGCAATACCCCGATAGCTGATCCCCGGCACGCCGTCCATTTCGAACGGGAGAAGAATGCCGTGCCAGTGGACGGACGTCGGTTCGTGCAGGCGGTTCGTCACGCGCAGCGTGACCGTGTCGCCTTCCCACCAGCGCAGTACGGGAGCGGGAATCGAACCGTTGATCGTCGTTGCTACACCGGGCATGCCCGTGAAGTTGACGGGCGTTTCGTCGATCGTGAGGTTGAACTCTGTGCCCGCGAGAGTCTGCGGCGTCCCGGTGGCTGCGGGTGCCTGCGCCCATGCCCGGGGTATCCAGGGCGACAGCCCCAGCGCGACGCCACCGCCCGCCAAGCCGGCGAGGAATCGCCGCCGCGGCAAGCCCGGCTCGGGTATCCGTGTGCGGGAAGCGTGCTTCATGTCGGTCCTCAGGCGGCGGCACCGCGCGTCGTGTCTTGCAAACCCACGCCGCGGGGGCTCTCGAGCGATCACATTAGCGACGGGGCACTGTCGGACGCGTGACGCGTGGATTACAGTGGCGTCATCGTCCTGTCATCTTGCTAACAGCGCCGCCCGCGTACCGTCGTCCCGAATGAAGATCCTGATCGTCGAAGACGAAGCGAAAACCGCTGCATACCTCCAGCAGGGGCTGAGCGAAGCCGGCTTCGTCGTGGACGTCGCCCGCAACGGCTTGGACGGACACCATCTGGCCATGACCGAGCGATACGACCTGATCGTCCTCGACGTCATGCTTCCGGACATCGACGGTTGGCGCATTCTCAAGGCGCTGCGCGAGGCGGGCGGCAAGGCACCAGTTCTGTTTCTCACGGCTCGCGATACGGTGAATGATCGCGTCAAGGGCTTGGATCTCGGTGCGGACGACTACCTCGTCAAGCCTTTTGCGTTCGCGGAGCTCTTGGCGCGCGTGCGCACGCTGCTTCGTCGCGGCGCGAGCCCGGCGTTCGAAACGACGCTCGCCGTCGCCGATCTCGAGCTCGACCTGATGCGCCGCCGCGTGACACGCGCCGGACAGCGCATCCCGCTCACGGCTAAAGAGTTCGCGCTGCTCGAGCTCCTGATCCGCCACCGCGATGAAGTCCTGCCGCGCTCGCTGATCGCGTCCCAGGTGTGGGACATGAATTTCGACAGCGACACGAACGTCATCGATGTCGCCATTCGGCGGCTGCGCGCGAAGATCGACGATGCGTTCGACCGAAAGCTCATCCAAACCGTACGCGGTATGGGCTACATGCTCGACGCGTCGGGCGAGGCATAGCGGCTCATGCGTCGTCCCCTATCCCTCGCCTCCCGCCTGACGCTGTTCTTCGGCATCGCAGCCGCGATCGTTTTTCCCATCTTCGGATGGGTCATCAGCGAGTCGATGGAGCGGCATTTCGAAGAGGGGGACACGGAAGAGCTCGAGCTCATTGCCGATGCCATCGAGGGCGCGCTATCCGCCGTCCACTCGGCCGGCGGCTTGGCGCCGGTCGAGCAGAGATTCGACGATATCCTGATCGGCCATCACAGCGCCTCCCTGTATATCGCCGATGCCGACGCCCGAACTGTTTATGCCAGCAGCGCGGGTCCCGATCTATCGGGCGCTGCGCAAGCCACCGAGGCGGCCCCCGAGGACGATCCAGTTCGCCGCTGGAGCGACGCGGATCACAGCTACCGCGTGCTGACCCGGCGTTTACGCCCCGGCCCGATCGGCGACAAGGATTACATCATCGCCGTCGCAGTCCCGATCGATTTTCACCTTCAATTCCTGGCATCGTTCCAGCGGACCTTGTGGCTCATGATCGCAAGCAGCATCGCCGTGATGAGCCTCATGGGCTGGATCGCCGTGCGCCAAGGCCACGCCCCGCTCAGAGACATCGTGGCCAGGATGCGTCGCATCAGCGCCGATAAGCTCGAGAGCGTCATTCCTCCAGATACTGTCCCTCGAGAGCTGTCCGCTCTGGCGGAGTCCTTCAACGACATGCTTGGGCGCGTCGATGAGGCGTTTCGGCGGCTCTCGCATTTCAACGCCGACATCGCGCACGAGCTGCGCACGCCGATCACGAACTTGATGACCCAAACGCAGGTCGCGCTCTCTCGGGCACGCACGATCGATGAATACCGCGAGATCCTCTATTCGAACATGGAGGAGTACGAGCGCATGGCGCAGATGATCGGCGATATGCTCTTTCTCGCGCAGACGGACAACGGTGCGCGCAAGGCGGAGGCGTCGGTCGTCGATCTCGACGCGGAAGCGCATGGCCTGTTCGAGTACTACGAAGGCTGGGCCGAGGAACGCGGCGTCACGCTGAAGCTCAAAGGCACCGCCAAAGTCACGGGCGATCGCTTGATGCTGCAGCGCGCGCTCGGGAATCTCCTTTCGAACGCCATCCGTCACACGGCTGCCGGACGAACCGTGCACGTGAAGCTTGCCGCGACGGAGGACGGCAGTGTCCGCGTAACGGTCGAGAACCCGGGCGCAGAGATACCGCCCGAGCACCTGCCGAAGCTGTTCGACCGGTTCTATCGTGTCGACGCATCGCGGCAGCGCAGCGGGGAAGGCGCCGGGCTTGGACTCGCGATCGTTAAGTCGATCGTCGATGCCCACGGTGGGAAGATCGAGGTCACTTCGGCCGACGGCCGCACCGCGTTTCAGGTCGTCCTGCCGGACCAGGCCGTGCCCGAGCTCTAGCTCGCGGTCGGCCCGGCGACGACGTTCTGGGGCGTGCCGGCGAGAAAGCCACGGATGTTCTCGACAGTCGTGCTTACGATCCGATCGACGGCCTCGCGCGTGTTGAATGCGCTATGCGGCGTCACGATGACGTTCGGCATCCGCAGCAGCACGTGGTTGGCGACGAGATTGCGCAGGTCATATTGATCGCAAAAGAACGAGCAGATGAGCTCAGCCTCCTCGCGGATCATCGGCTCGTCCGGGAGCACGTCGAGGCCTGCCGCAGCGACTTTGCCGCTCGTGAGCGCCTGAATCAGTGCGCGCGTATCGATGAGATCACCGCGGGCGGTGTTGATGATGACCACGCCGTCCTTCATTCGCGCGAACGCCTGCGGCGAAAGGAGTCGACGCGTCTCGGGCAGCGACGGCACGTGCAGCGTGATCACGTCTGCGAGACGCCATAGCTCGTCCAGCGCGACATAGCGAAAATCCGCGGATCGCGCAAACCGGGCGTCCTCGACGATATCGACGGCGACGACTTCCATGCCGAAGCCCTTCGCGATGCGCACGACGTGCCGGCCGATGCTGCCCGTTCCGATTACGCCAAGGACCTTGCCGGCAAGATCGAAGCCCTGCAAGCCTTCGGGCGAGAAGTGTCCGCGCTGGGCGCGCTCGATCGCCTCTGGAAGCCGGTGGCTCAATGCAAGCAGCAGCGCAAATACGTGCTCAGCCACGGTATTCTCGCCGTAGCTGGGCACATTGCTGACGGTGACGCCATGCGCTGCACAATAAGCCGTGTCGATATGGTCGAATCCGGTGGAGCGGGTCGCGACGAGCTTGAGCTGTAGCAGCTGCTCGAGCGCGGGCCGATCGGGCGCCGAGTAAACGAAAGTAGAAACTACATCGGCGTCAGCAAATTCCGCGGCGTTGTCCGAGCGCAAGGGCTTTTCGGTCACGGCGAGCTCGTGTGAACCGGCAAGCGCCTCGAAGGCCGCGACCTCGCGATGCTCAGCTTCAAAAACGACTATCTTCACGTCTCGCTCTCCGGTCATCGGTCATCGGTCGAGGATGGGAACCGATTCCTCCTCACCGCGTTTGATGGCGATAGGAAAAATCCAGCCGAATCGGGTCGACGTCCGCGCTCTCGATACGCGCTCCGTCGGACGCGTTGAATACGGCCACCATGACATGGTAAGCGTGCTCGCCGCGCGGGATACCGCCGTGCATCGTCGGCTCGGGATGTTCCTTGGGATGCCCTTGGATCAGGGCGGCTGGAAAGACCCCGAGATAGACCGTGATGCCGCCGGCTGTTCGAGAGCTACTGACATCCGCTGCGACCGCGGCCTCGGACGGCGCAAGCGTCAATGCCATGGTCACGGCAAAAACGACTCTGCAGATCCTCAGCGCGTTCATCGCCAGCGAGCTCCAGACGGCGGTCCCGGGTCGAATCGCGGCTTCCTTGACAGCCTCGCCAGATTCTCGAGTCCGCGCTCGCTCATGCCATCGCACCTTCACCAACGAGCGTGGTGGCCGGCCGCGTGAACCGCGTTTGAAAGTGCTCCTGGGTAACGATAGCCGGTGGGACTGCGTCGCTGAAATCCTTGCGGCGCGCCGTCCGATCGATCACGGTGCCGTCGGGAATGTGGCAGCCACGATCGACGATCGCGCCCTGGAGACGGCAATGCCGGCCGATCACTGCTCCCGGCAAAATCACCGATTCCGTGACCTCGGAACGCGGCGACACTCTCACGTCCGCAAACAGGACTGAACGGCGCACCGTTGCCCCTTGGATCGCGCAACGACCAGCCACCAGTGAGCGTTCGAGCCGGTCCGCGGACTTGTGCACGACATAACGAAGGATGGATCGCTCTGTCGAAGCCGCTCTCAATGGCCAACTCGGGTCATCGATACGCAGGCCCGCACTGGGATCGAGGAGATCGAGGTGTGCGCGCCAATAGGCCGTGGGCGTCCCGATATCGCGCCAGTAGCCGGGTCGGTGCTCGTCTCCGCGGAATGGATAGGCGAACACGCGAGCCCGGTCGATCAGGTCCGGCAGAATGTCGCAGCCGAAATCGTGACGCGAGACGCTCGAGGCAGCATCCCGCCTGAGCACGCTGGCCAGAAAATGGGTATCGAACACGTAGATTCCCATCGACGCCAGTAGCCGTCCAGTCGCGCTCGGCGATACTTCGTGCAAGGTCTTCGGCTTTTCCACGAAGCGACATATGCGGCCGTCGTCGTCAAGGGACATGATTCCGAAGTGGTGCGCCTCTTCAGCGGCGACTTCGACGCATCCGACCGTGACATCGGCATTGTGCCGGACGTGGTGCGCGAGCAGGGGTCGGTAATCCATCTTGTAGATGTGATCGCCCGCGAGGACCAGCACGAGGTCAGCCCGCGATTCTCCGATGGTGTCCAGGTTACGGAACACGGCATCGGCCGTTCCGAGGTAGCCCCGCCCAGGCGCCCGTTCTTCGGCCGCCCACGGCGTGATGAAGTGCTCCCGGTCGGTAACCACATCCCGCCAGACACGGCTGATGTGCCCTAACAACGCTTCGGGCTTGTGCTGTGTCGCGACTCCGACGTGCACGATCCCCGAGTTTACGCAGTTCGACAGAGAGAAATCGATGCTTCGGTACGCGCCACCAAACGGTATCGCCGGCTTGCAAACATGACGCGTCAGTGCGCCGAGCCGGGTCCCCTTCCCTCCCGCGAGGACCACCGCGACCGCGCTCGCGGCAGCGCTGCTGGCTTCGATCATTGTTGTCCGCTCCGAGCAGGTCGCACGTTGAGAACGTACTACGCGGCGCATGTTGCGTGGCATCCGAACTTGTACGTATCGAGGGGAGCGTACAAGCTATACGTTACAGTCAAGTCAAGAGCGTGACCCGATAATCTCGTCTGGGTAGGAGCACGAGCGCACCTTCAGGCAGCTCTCCTCGAGCGAGCCGCAAAGACGTTGTAAAGCGGCACCCAGATCAGCGCGACGTACCAGCCGTAGGAGTAACTTTCGAGGAGACCGAGCAGAAAGCTGCTCCAACTGATCCACTCGAACCCCGGAAGAAGCCGGCGCCACGCCTCGAACATTGCATGCTGCGGAAACAGCAGGTCGAAGAGAACGCAGAGCACGAAGGAAATCGCCAGGAGCAGGCTCGTGGCATTTCCGACCGCCGGCAGTGACAACGTTTGTCTCATGATCAGCTCCTTGGAGGATTGCGGCTACTTGAGATGCCATTCCGGATCGGCGTCGAACTGGTCGAGGCACTTTCGTGAGCAGAAGCATACGCACGCCTTCCATACGAGCCTCCAGACTGTCTTCTGCTTCGGATCTCCTGGGCTCGCTGAGCTACTTGAATGCATCATCGAGATCTTCGTTCTTGGTCACGGCCTCGATGAGATAGCAGATCGAATCGCCATCGGGCACGGCATCGGGAAGTTTGCGCCACACCTTGATGGCCTTCTGCATTCGGCCCTGCAGGGCAAGAAGCGCCGAAAGGCGCCGGTCGCTCTCTGTCAATCGGTCCATAATGATCCGTCGCGTTCTCGGGCATGGCGAGCGCCGCCGGTCGGCATCGCGAAGAATCTGGCCGATATCCGCCAGTGTGAATCCCAAGAGCTTGGCGCGCCGAATGAAACGCAACCGCGTGACGTCCACATCACGGTAAAGATGGTAGCGGTTGACGGAGTCTCTGCGAGGTCGAAGCAGGCCCGCGCGTGTGTAATAGCGCACCACATGCGCCGGGACACGCGCCCGTTTCGCCAGATCGTTGACCGTCATCGCCATGGTTTACGCCTATCCCGCCCGTAGAGAACGTACCCCTCGCCGCAGGGCGGCGACATCCGAACATTTACGTATGCTTGGTTGCCTTGAACCTGTACTTGGCATTCAGGTCGACCGTGCGGGCCCGCAACTCCGTCGCGTAGGTCGTGTAGTCTTGTGCCCTGGGCCACCCCTGCGTTTTGACGGATCCGAGGGCCGTGTGACCTGGATTAGCGCTGGATGATTCCCGATCAATACGTCTGGCTGACCTGGGTAAGCCTGTTCCTACTGCCATGGCTCGCGCTCTACATCGCATTCCCGGGCCACCGCCGCGCGATGCGCTGGGCCAGCGTGTTCACCACGCCCTTCGGTTTGACGGAGCCGCTATTCGTTCCGGAGTACTGGAACCCGCCGAGTCTATTCGATCTGGCGCAGCGCACCGGCTTCGACATCGAAAGCCTGATTTTCTGTTTCGGGATCGGCGGCGTAGGCTCAGTGCTGTACAGCGTGCTCACGCGCAGGTCCGCTCTCGCCATGGCGCAGCGCAGTCGACACTTGCCGCGCCATCGTTACCACGCGGCTGCCCTCGCTGTTCCGATCGCGGCTTTTCCGCCGCTCTACCTCTTGCCTTGGAACCCGATCTATGCGGGCATCATCGCCATGTCGGCAGGTGCGATCGCGACACACTTGTGTCGGCCCGACTTACGGACAAAGACTTGGGTGGGTGGACCACTCTTCGTCGGGTACTACAGCGCTTTCCTGGCTGCGCTGGCATGGTCCGCTCCGGGTTATATCGAGCGTGTGTGGAATCTCGATGCGTTGTCGGGCGTCTTCGTGCTGTACATGCCGTTGGAGGAAATCCTGTTCGCTCTCGCATTCGGGCTATACTGGTCCGGAGTGTACGAGCACTTCAATTGGCAAACGCCAGCCGCCCGAACGACCGCCAAGGCGAGCCGGAAACCGAAAAGAGAAAGACACAACTGACAGGCGCCACGTATCGTCGCTCGCTCGTTTTTTCCGTAGATCGTCAACGGCCAAGTTTTCATCATCTAGTGGTCAGCGACAATTGGAATTTTCTGGCGTTGAGAAAGAAATAGTTGACACCTGCGAATCCACAGCCCACCGGACCTTTCGTATACCGCCACTGGCGCGCACAATCGAGCCAGCATCTGGATGTAGGAGATCTGTCGCCAGGAGGCGCCTTTGGACTACGCACTCATCACGATAACGGCACTCGTCGTTTCCGGTGTCACACTCTTCTCGGGGTTCGGACTGGGTACGGTGCTGATGCCCGCGTTCGCCGTGTTCTTCCCCATCCCTGTCGCAATCGGCGCAACAGCGGTCGTGCATCTGGCGAACAACCTCTTCAAGGTGGGCTTGGTGGGTCGCGAAGCAGACTGGCGCGTGGTCATGCGATTCAGCGTGCCAGCAGCCATCGCAGCTGTTCTCGGGGCGAGCGCTCTCGTTCTCTTCGCCGGTTTTCCGCTGCTCGGGACCTACGAGCTCCTGGGCCGGCAGCACGAG
The DNA here is from genome assembly GCA_036396795.1 of Gammaproteobacteria bacterium. GTDB lineage: Bacteria > Pseudomonadota > Gammaproteobacteria > Steroidobacterales > Rariloculaceae > JAHEEM01. The sequence goes on from DASWKF010000134.1 coordinate 27,537, forward strand.
GTGACCGCGATCAGGCTCGTCATCGGTGTGCTGATCGTCGGGTTCGCCGTTCTCGAGCTGAGCCCGACGTTCGCCACCTTCGCCGTCCCGCCCCAGTATCTCGTCGTTGGCGGATTGCTGTCGGGCTTCTTCGGCGGGCTCTCGGGCAACCAGGGCGCCTTCCGGTCTGCCTTTCTCATCAAGTCGGGCCTCAGCAAAGAGGCGTTCGTTGCAACCGGCGTCATGTCGGCCGTGATCGTCGACACGGTGCGCGTCACCGTCTATGGCGTTTCCTATTTCACCGCAAGCTTGGAAGCTCTGCCGCCGGAGATCCTTGGGGTCGTTGTCGCAGCGACAGCGGCAGCGTTCACGGGCGCCTATCTTGGCGCGCGACTCCTTGAGAAGGTGACGCATCGCGTCGTTCGGATCATCGTCGCGTTCACAATGATCGGCATCGGTTTCGGGCTGGCGGCCGGCTTGATCTGATTCGACCTAATCCACTTGTCACGTGCCCAGGGCCGAGCTTGGCAGGCTAGCCCTTCGAGTTCGCTTAACGCGAAACCGGCTCCATGCGGCCGCGCCGAGCGATACAGCTTCGGAGGATTCGGTCGCCGTCGGCGTAGGCCGCTTCGTGAAATACGGATGGACACACCGAGTGCTTCTTGTCAGTGTTCATGAGGTCAGCATGAAATACACGCTGGTCGACGGTGACGCGGCACGGGGGGACCAGAGGATCGTCGCGCTGCAAATCGCAATCGGCTTCTAGTGTTGCACGCGCTCATTACGCGGCAACTTGATGAAGTGTTGCTCATCGTCGATGACGTGCCCTACGGCACCGAGACATGTGGCGAATTGGCCATCTGAGAGGAGACAGACGAATGAAATTACTATCTTCGGCAAAGCACACCGCGATGGCAGCGAGTATCTTGGTGGCAGTCATGATTTCCACCCCGATGTGGGCCCAGCAGCCGTCCGAGACCGAGGGCTACCCGTACGGCCCGCATATGATGGGCTGGGGCGGAGGATGGTACGGGATGATCTTCGGTCCGTTGTTCATGATTCTCGCCCTCGCCGCAGTGATCGCGGTCGCCGCTCTTCTCGTTCGCTGGATCGGCGGGCCGTGGCACGGAGCGCAGCCGCCATACCCGATGCAGTCGGGACGCACAGCGCTCGATATCCTCAAGGAGCGGTATGCGCGCGGTGAGATCGATAAGGACGAGTTCGACGAACGCCGTCGTGTCATCGGCGACTGAGCCGCGCCGGCAAGATCCTTCCTAACAACCGACGAAAGTGCCCGGATGAAGACCCTGTTTATCTTGAACGATCCGCCGTACGGAACGGAACGCTGCTACAACGCGCTGCGCCTTGCGCATGCACTGTTGAAGCGCGATGCGGAAGGCCAGGTTACCGTCTTTCTGATGGCGGATGCCGTGGCCGCGGCGAAGGCCGGGCAAAAGACTCCGGACGGCTACTACAACATCGAGCGGATGTTGAAGCGCGTGCTCACGGGCGACGGACAAGTCTTGCTCTGCGGAACCTGCATGGACGCACGTGGATTGACCGAGGCGGAAGTGATGCCGGGGGCGCGCCGGAGCACGATGGACGAGCTCGCCTCGGAGACGATTTCGGCCGATAAGACGCTCGTGTTCTGAGCGATGCGGCGCCTCTACTTCGATTACAACGCCAGCACGCCACTCGCACCCGAAGTGGCGGCGGTCATGCGCCGTGTCATGGAGGAAGCGTTTGGGAACCCATCGAGCCCACATTGGGCAGGCGCGCCGGCACAAGAACTGATCGACAAGAGCCGACAGCAGGTCGCGGATCTCCTCGGTTGTTCGACCGAGGAGATTGTGTTTACGAGCGGCGGCAGTGAAGCCAATAACGTCGCGTTGAAGGGCGCGTTCTTCTCAAGCCGTCGTGACCGTCCACACATCATCACGACCAGAATCGAGCACCCGGCGATTCTGTCGCCTTGTGCGTTCCTCGAGCGCCTCGGTGCGGAAGTCACTTATCTGCCGGTCGATGGCACGGGACGAATCGATCCGGACAATCTGCGGCGCACGATCACTCCCGACACAATCCTGATCAGCGTCATGCACGCCAATAACGAGGTCGGCACGATACAGCCGATCGAAGAATGCGCCAGAATCGCGCGCGAGCATGGTGTTCTCTTGCATACCGATGCTGCACAGTCTGTCGGCAAGATAGCGACAAAGGTCGACGAGCTCGGCGTCGATCTGCTGAGCATCGCGGGACACAAATTCTATGCCCCCAAAGGGATCGGCGCGCTCTACGTGCGCCGAGACGTAGCGCTCGAGCCGCTGATCCATGGTGCCGGTCACGAGAACGGTCGCCGGGCCGGCACGGAAAGCGCGCTGCTCACTGCGGCGCTCGGCGAGGCTTGCGAGCTCGCAAAGGATCTCTTCGCGATGGAACGCGTATGCGCGCTGCGTGATCGCCTGTGGGAGCGACTTCGCCGGGCGTTCGGCGAGCAAGTCGCGCTGAATGGCCATCCCGAGCGTCGATTGCCCAATACGCTCAACGTATCCTTCATCGGCAGAATCGGCGCAGAAACCCTTGGCAGCCTCGATGGCGTCGCAGCCTCGACCGGATCCGCCTGCCATGCCGGGCGGATCGAATTGTCGCCCGTGCTCGAGGCCATGGGCGTGCGACCGGACGTCGGCATGGGTGCCGTGCGCTTCAGCCTTGGCCGCCCGACGACGCGAGACGACGTCGATGCCCTCGGCGAGCGACCTCGTTCGCTCGATGCACGAGCGTCGGTGCCGCGTTCATCGCGGTCGCAGCTACCAAGCCGCGAGAAAGCGCGCATATCGATCGCGACTACAACGGCCTTAGCATTAATTGAACGAGCGAGGAGCGCGACAGTCGCAAAAAGGGTGCACGGGATGATCTTTAAAACACTTGGATTCTTCGTAGGGATCTCGTCGGCGACCGCGATCGCCGTCGTGGGCATAGCGATCATCATGCTCGGCCCAAGGTACGCTTGATTTCTTTCCAAGCGCCGAAGAGTCCGCCGCTCAAGTGACCTGCGGGACACCCTCGATGATTTTCGACCGTTTTCGCGTGTCTTGAGCCACTTGTAATGCTTTGCTTTATAATGTTTTTTGTGGTGATGTAGCTCAGCTGGTTAGAGCGGCGGATTCATAACCCGCAGGTCGGTGGTTCAAGTCCACCCATCACCACCAACTCCGAGCCTACTCAGTACGCGGTCGCGCATTCGTAGGGCTTGATCTGCTCCCCGGGAACCCAGGTGAAGGTCTGCTCCTGCAGCACCGGCTCAGTGAAGGTCTCCGGATCCGTCGTCGTCGCCTGCCAGTGCAGGCTGTTCTCGTCGTCGCTCAGGGTGAAACGCTCGACGACGCGCGCGGCGGAGCTCAGCGGCGTGCCGCGGTCGTCGAAATACATCCAATCGATGTTTGAGGTCTCGACGGCGAGCACGTCGCCGTCCCAGCGGCCCACGGAATAACCTTCACGCGTCGCCGGTTGACCTTCCGCGTCACTGGGATCTCCGCCCATATGAATCGTGCGGACGGTGTCCCATTGCTCCAGGCGCAGGACGATGTCCTCGCCTTGCCGGATGAACTCGACCGGGAAGGTGACGTCCATGACCGCCGGCATGCCCGTCGGGATGCAGCGCAGCACGGGATCGTCGATGAGTGGATTGAACGCGGCCTTTTTCTCGGCGGCCGCCGCCGTCAGCGGCAGCTCGTCGTTGATCAAGTTGACGCGGCCGTGCGTCCAGACGCGAAAAATGCCGTCGGCCTCGCGCTCCGCGGCCGCAGTGTCCGCGCTCGCAAGCTCGGGTGTCGCCTCGACGAGGTCACTCCCCGCCCAGCGCCGATCGATCGACACGTGCGGCATCATGACGACTTCCTCGCCGCTGCCGAGAAGAAGGTTGTAGGCTCGAATCAAGGGCTGGCCGTGCCTCGATACCGGCCCCCAAACGCGAACCTGGTCGCTGACGCGAACCGTATCCGGGCTGATGCCGATACGCTCGAGCGCGTTGAGCGCGTTGCTTTCGACGGTCCATTCGGTGCGGCTGCCGTCGTCCGCGGTGACGGTGACGCCGAAGGAAACGTGCGGATTGCGCCAGCGCGTCATCGTCACTTCGCCGGCGATCTCCTGCTTGTCGCTCTCGTCGAAAAAAGCCACCGCGGAATGATGGGCGACGGCGATGGATGCTGCGAGAGCGGCTGAAGTGAAAACAGGCAATGCGATTCGAATCATGGCGGGTCCTTGCGCGAAACGGCTCAATTATACAGAAACGCGCTTGGCCTGCTGATCGCGCGGTCGAGCAACGTCGCCGTAATGCTCCGACGCCGGTGGCGCCCGAAAAGAAAAAGAGCTCTCTGCCGTCGGCAGAGAGCTCCCAGTGGCGCTTGCGCGCCCGCTCACAGGGGTAGGTCCAGGTCTAGAAAATCGTTTTCGAGGCCTCGTTGGAGAACGCGCTCTCGAGCCCGCCGGCGCGGATCGCCGTGGCGACGAAGTAGTAAGTACCGCCCGTCAGATTATCGACGACATAGGTCGTGATACCGGGGTTCATCACATCGACGGTCTGGCTATAGTTGCCGGAGCTCTGACCCCAATGAATTCGATAGCCCGCAAGGTCGAGCAAGGGACCGCCGTCGGTGTTCTCGGTCGGCGCCGCCCAGCTCAGGGTCGCCGTGCCGAGGGCCACGGCCTGCACGGTCACGGAGAACGCCTGAAGCTGCGTGCTGTCCCGGCCGTCGCTGACGCTGATGCGAATATTCGAGTACGTGCCGACGTCGGCCGCGGTCGGCATGCCTGAGAGTACGCCGGTCACAATGTTGAAGGTCGCCCAGCTCGGGCGATTGACGATGGTGTACAGCAGCAGATCACCGTCAGCATCGCTGGCAGATGGCTGGAATTGATACGCAGTGCCCTGCATCACCTGCGACGCCGGCGTGCCGGAGATCTGCGGCGGCGTGTTGCCGCCCCCGGTTGTCGGTGTCGGCTCGGGTGTCGGATCCGGGGTCGACCCCGGTGTCGGCTCAGGCTGCGTGACCGTCGAGCCTGCGCTCAGGACGGTAGCGAGATCCGCACTGGCGCCGGACCCGATCTGGATGGTCGCGCTGTCGAGGCGCGATTCCGCGTCGGCGGGCAACAGCGCCGCTGCGGTCGTCGCGGTCATTCCGCTGCGCAGCTGCGAGAGGTCGTTGAGCAGCGTCTGGAGGTTGCTCGACCCGCCGAGCGCAATCGCGGCCGCGACGCCGCGCCTGGCTTGCTCGATCAGCAGCGAGTTCACCAGGCGCGAGCCCGTCAGCTCGATAGTGTTCGGGTCGTCGGCAAGGTTGACGATCACGCCGTCCAAGATATCCGTGACCACGACACCGTCGACGCGCAGTTCGTTGACGATCAGCTCCATCGCGACTTGCGACGAGGTCAGCAGCGCAGCGGCGGAGACACGGCGATTCGTGCGAGAGCCGCCCCGCCCGTCCAGCGCGCCATCCGCGAGGTCGGCGGCAATCGCTTCGATCACGGTCTCAATCGACATGCCGGGATCGGCGATGCGAGCGGTCGCCGTGGTGCGGCGAAAGATCTCGGCAAGCGCTTCGGACGATTTCACCATTTCGGCGAGATTGGAATCATCGACCGGCGTCGAGATCGGATCCAAAGCAAGCCGCGAGGTCATGCCCAGATTGAATTGCGACACCACCGTGCCCAAGGCGCTCGAGATGTTCACAGCCGTCAGCCTTGCGGATTGCTGGCGCGCGATCGCGACGATTAAAGTCGAGAACGGGTTGATATTGGCAACCGCCTGGTTTCGCGGCACAGCCGCCACGCTCACCATCCGGAAGCCCGGCGGGAGCTGCGTGACGAGATCGATGCCGCCTTCCGCTTCGATCGTCAGCGGAAAGTGCTTGCCCTGCGTCTTGAGCTGCAGGTTGTAGCCGGCGAGCTCGTCGCTGATCGCGTTGCTCAATATCTTGCCGCTGACGGACGTGACGATCAGATTCGCATTGGCGATGGGCCCGTCCCCGACGCTGCCCGAAAGCGAGATGTCTATCGTCAGATCGCTGGATACGATGGTGCTGACCGCGGCTTCGCCAGCGCTGTCGCCGCCGCTGCCGCCGTCATCACCACATGCTTGCAAAAGAAAGAGGAGGGTCGAAATGGAGATGAGCTCTCCAACCGTGCGATGCCTGTACATTTGCCTTGCCCCTGTGGCATTCGGCACCGAACGTCGAGGTTCGAACTACAGTGGGCTGGGAAGCGCAAACGCCTGCATCCAAGACGTTGCCGCGCATAATCCGAGGCAACGCAAGAGGCTCTGAGAGCCCTCTCGGCTTGTTAACTGGCAACCCCGCTATCTTCTTGGAATTTGAATGTGGCGGTTGCCGGCAGGCAAACGTGAGACGCACTGAAGGCATCTCAGCTTGGTGACTGGCAACCCCGCTATCTTTGGTCCAAAGACCGGAGGCTTTGCGTCCCGACCTCACGATCGGTTTGCCGTTTTTCAGTTGTAGTCACTTATGGACTACACGCCGCCGAAGTTAGACGAAATGTCAACACCCGTCGAGCCGTCGCGTAACAGAGACGGTTTCCTATAACTTGACAATAATTCGATGCTTGATTATCGCAAGCGCCGCTCTCGAGATTGTTTTTCAATCGGGAACGTCATGAAGCTGTTCCAATTTTGCGACGGCGTTGACTCACGGCGGTCGCGAGCGCTGGCCGACGCTCGGCCGTTAGGTATTTAACAGAAATACGACTCCTGCAGGCCTGCATGCGGAATCGAGAAATGCATCACGGTTCTCGATCGAGAGGCCGGAGCGCATTTTGCGCAAACGGGGCGGAGAGCTTGCCGCAGAAGCCGACTGTAGCGGCTCCACGGGCTGGATATTGGGTCGCTTGGCGGCATTTCCGGGGCGGCTCGGCCCCCGAGTGACATAACGCGGCGTGATACACTGACCGGGTGCTGTGTTTGAGGGGCGAGACCGCCCGAAAAATCCGAGGAGAGGCGTGTGTCTCAGTCGAATAACCCGCGTTTCTGGGCTTCACAGTGGTATACCACGAAATTCGCCGAAGAGCCCTGGCCGGGCGGTTGGTACTGGCACGACGAGCACTACAACTGGTTCGGTCCCTACGACTCGGAGCACGACGCGAGTATCGCCCTGAAGGGGCACGAAGAGACGGAGCGCCACGCCACCCGACTGTTCGAGCAGGCGCACTCGCAATTCGAGCTTTATTACCACCCGTTGTCGACTCACTCGCAGAAGGTGCTGATCGCCATCTACGAGAAGGGCGCGCGATTCACACCCAAGATCGTTGATCTCTCGAGCGAGGCGGCACGCGAAGGCTACCGCGAGCTCTATCCGATGGGAGAAATACCGCTGATCGTGCTCAATCACGGCCCCTTGATCCCCGAGTCCAGTATCATCATCGAGTATTTCGACAGCCTCGGCGGCAAGCGGCTGATCTCTTCGGATCCGGACATCGCGCGCAAGACGCGGTTCAAGGACCGGTTTTTCGATCTATACATGAGTGACCCGGTCGTGACCTTGATCACGGAAGGGCAAAAGCCCGACGCCAAGCGCGACGCCGTGACCATCGAGAATTGCCAGTACCGCGTCAAGGCCGTTTATGATTTCATGGAATATGAGCTCAGCAACCAGACTTGGGCGAACGGCGAAGAATTCTCCATGTCCGACTGCGCGGCCGCCGCAGGATTGTTCTACGCCAGCAGGATCGTGCCGCACCAAGCCTACCCCAACGTCACGGCATATGCCGACAGGCTCAGCCGCCGCGCTTCGGTGAAACGCGTTCGAGACGAGGCGGCGCCCTACCTCGAGGACTACGTGAGGCGTCTGAAAAGCGGCGTCGGCTGACGCGCCCCGGCGCGCCCGCGATCAACCGGTCTTTTGGGCGGGCTCCAACGGCTGAGTCGTGAAGCCCTTGAGCGACGCCAGCTCGTGCGCATCGCGGCCGATCTCGACCTCGCTTTGGACATAGTGCACGACCAGCCGGCCGAGCGACAGCAGCGCGTGCTCGTGGATGCGCTCGTAGCCGTGGCTCGCGTCGACGCCGAAGGTGATCAGGGCCGTGCGAATGTCGTTACCCGCTTCGACGGCGGAGGCGCTGTCGCAGCGATAGTGGCGAAATACGTCCCGCTGGAACTCGATGTTGTAGCGCTCGCAGATATCGATGAGCTTGTTGGTCAGATGATAGTCGAACGGTCCGGTGGAATCCGCCATCGCAATGGTCGCGCCATGCTCGGCGCTGCTTTGGCCCGGCGCGGTAGTGCCGTTGTCGATCGCCACGAGCGAGGCGATGTCGCCGTGCAGCACCGCGGATGCGCCGACGCCGACTTCCTCGGCAATAGAGAACAGGAAATAGGTATCGACGGGAATCCCGGCCCGGGCGGTCCGTAATGCCTTTATGCCCGCGAGCATGACGGCGACACCGGCCTTGTCGTCGAGGTGCCGCGAATTGATATAGCCGTTGTCGAGAAACTCAGGCCTCGGATCGATCGCGACGTGGTCGCCGATCGCTATGCCGTGCGTGCGCAGTCCATCCGCGCCGCGCACGTCGATATCCACGCGAAGCTCGATGCAGTCCCAGCGCACGGGCTGCTTGTCGATCTCGTCACCGAAGGTGTGACCGGATGCCTTGAGCGGCAGAATCGTGCCCCGGAACGAGCCCAAGCGGGTCAATAGGGTGCAGCGGGCGCCTTCGGCGAAGCGGCTCGACCAGTGGCCGATGGGCACGATGGCGAGCCGGCCGTTGCTCTTGAGCTCGCGCACTTGGGCGCCGAGCGTGTCGACATGTGCGATCAGGGCGCGCGCCGGTTTTCTCGCGTTGCCCTCGAGCCTGGCGCGAATCGCGCCGCGGCGCGTCAGCTCGTAGGGCATGCCGAGCGCCTCGAGCTCGTGGCAACAAAAGCGTACGATCTCGTCCGTGTAGCCGGTCGGGCTCGGGATTTCCAGCAGCTGCTTGAGGACGTCCTTGAGGTAGCCGAGATCGAGCCGTCCGGGCATCGGAATATCCGCCTGCACTTTCGGCGCCGCGTGAGTGGATCTCGAGGGTTCCTTCGAGCTCATCGCGCTGCCCTCCTTTCGCTCGGCGAGGCGGAAGCCGTCTGTGGGAACAGCAAATCGACGAAGCACTCGGCGGTCGGTCGAGGCTCGTGGTTCGCGAGCCCAGGCCGCTCGTTGGCTTCGATGAGCGTGTAGCCGGCGGACTCCGGGGAGTCGACGATGAAATCCAGGCCCACGACGGGGATGTCGAGCGTGCGCGCGATGCGCTCGGAAACCTCGCACAGCTCCGGCGAAAGCGAATCCGTGACGTCGTGCAGCGTGCCGCCGGTGTGCAGGTTGGCCGTTTTTCTGACCGGCGTGACTCGGCCCGTGGGGAGGACGTCGTCGAGACTCAAGCCGTGAGCCGACAGACAGCGGATCGTTTCGTCGTCCACGGGTATCGAGCTCTCGCCGCCGGTCGCCGCGGCCCGCCGCCGGCTCTGCTTTTCTATCAGCGCGGCGATCGAATGCCGGCCAGTTCCCGTAATCTGCGCGGGCTTGCGTATCGCCGCCGCGACCACCTTGAAGTCGATCAGCACGACGCGGAGATCCTCGCCCGTCACGTACTCCTCGAGGACGACCTTCGGGCACATCTCGGCGACCGTCTGCACGGCCCTGTCGAGCTCCTCCGGGTCGGTCAGGTTGACGAAGACCCCGCGGCCCTGCTCGCCCTGAGCGGGCTTGACGACGACGGCTCCGTGCTCGCGCAGAAACCCGTGGTTCTCGCCGCGCTCCCCGGCCAGGCGCTGCTCGGGCACGCGGATGCCGACCTCGCGCAGTACCTTGTGTGTCACGGTCTTATCGTCGCAGCGACTCATCGCGATCGCGGAGGTGAGCTCGCTCAAGGATTCTCGGCAGATGATGCGGCGGCCGCCGAACTGAAGCGCGAAGTAGCCGTGCTCGGCGTCCTGCACCTGGACGGCGATGCCCCGGCGCAGCGCTTCGTCGACGATGATCTGCGCGTAGGGATTGAGATGACTCTCCCGCTGCGCGCCCATGTAGAGATCTCGATTGATCGTGTTGCGACACTTGACGCAAAACGCGGGCACGCGCTCGAAGCCCATGTCCTCGTAAAGCCTGATGACTGCGGCATTGTCGTGCATCACCGAAAGATCCATGAACGCGCGCCCGCGTGCCGCGAAATAATCGGCCACGTAAGCGACCAGGGCCCGCCCCACGCCCGGCTGTTGCGCGTTCGGGTCGACGGCGAGGCACCAAAGGCTCGCGCCGTTCTCCGGATCGTCGAACGCCTCGGCGTGATCGATGCCCATGACCGTGCCGATGACGCCTCCCGAGCCGGGATCGACGGCGACGAAAAACTCCATGACGGGGTTCTTCCTCTGCTGCCAGATGAACTCCGGCTCGGCCGATACCATCCCCCGGCTCATGAGCAGGCGGTTGATATGGCTTGCGTCCGACCGATGCTGAAGGCGACGGATGTGAAAACCGGCCGACCGTATGCGGCCCGGCAGGTAGTTCCCCATCCAGAGGCGAAACGTGTGCGAGGGATCGAGGAACAGCTCGTGCGGCGCGATCGAGAGCACCACATGCGGATCCCTGAGATAGAGCGCCAGGTTCCGCGAGCCCGGGCTTTCGTCCTGAATCGCCGCGACGAGCTCTTCGTTGTCTTTGAAGGTATGCGCGAAAATCAGCTTGCCCCAACCGCAATCGAGCGAGGCGTTCTCGGCGAAGCGCTCGCCGCGAAACTTGGGCTCGGCCGAGCGCCAGCCGACGATCGAGGCGCTGCCGATCCGCTCGATGCGATGACGCTGGCGGTAATCGGATCTCATGGCTTCATCTCCTATGCAGCGTGAGTCTGCAGCCACACCTCGAGCGCGGCGAGCTGCCACAACTTGGAGCCCTTGAGCGGCGTCAGATGCTCCGCCGGTGCGTCCAGCAAGCGGTCGATGTAGGGCCGCCGGAAAAGCCCCCGCTCCCTGGCGCGCGCGCTGTTGATCGCGTCCTTGACGAAATCCAGGGTTCGTCCGTTGAGGTATTTGAGGCCCGGCACCGGGAAGTAGCCCTTGGGCCGATCGATGATCCTGGCGGGCAGGACGCTGCGCGCCGCCTCTTTGAGCACGTGCTTGCCCTGCGGGACGACCTTCATCTCCGGCGGCAGGCGCGCCGCAAGCTCGACGAGCTCGTGGTCGAGAAACGGAACCCGCGCCTCCAGGCCCCAGGCCATCGTCATGTTGTCGACGCGCTTGACGGGATCGTCCACGAGCATCACGGTGGTATCGACGTGCAAGGCTTTGTCGACCCCCAGATCCGCGTCGGCGTCCGCGAAATGAGCGCGTATGAACTCGAGACTGTGGTCGGCTTCGTACCAGCGCGGATTCAAGACCTGCGCCATCTCCGCATGGTCCCGGTCGAAGAAGCCCGCGGCATAGTCTCGAACGGCGTTGGTCGTCGACATCAGCGGCGGGTACCAGAAGTAGCCGCCGAAGATCTCATCGGCGCCCTGACCGCTCTCGACCACCTTGACGTGCTGCGAGACCTCGCGGCTGAGGAGATAGAATGCGATGTTGTCGTGGCTGACCATCGGCTCGGACATCGCCTCGAAGCAGGCGGGAAGGTGCTCGACCAATCCGCTCGAATCCACCGTGAGCTTGTGATGGATCGTTGCGTAGGTTTCTGCGATCAGATCCGAATATTCGAACTCGTTGCCGGCCTCGCCGCACGCGTCCTCGAAGCCGACCGTGAAGGTATTCAAATCCGCCGCGCCGTTGCGGCTCAGCAAGGCGACGACGAGGCTCGAATCGACGCCGCCGGAGAGCAGCACGCCGACGGGAACATCGGCGATCATCCGCCGCTGCACCGCTTTGTCGAGTGCGGCGAGGACGCGCTCCTTGGCCTCCTCGAAAGACGCGATCTCGTGGCCGTTTCGCCGGTAGCTGGGCCGCCAATAGCATTCCTCGCGGCGAGAGCCGTCCGGGCGGATGGTCATCCGCGTCGCGGGCGCCAGCTTGCGCACGTTGCTCAAGATCGTCTGCGGCGCCGGCACCACCGAGTGAAACGTCAGATAGTGGTGCAGTGATACGGGATCGATGTCCCCGGCACTGTCGCTCGCGGCCAGCAGCGCCGGCAGCGACGAGGCGAATCGAAATACGCCGGGCGAGTCCTCGAAGTAGAACGGCTTGATGCCGAGCCGGTCGCGGGCGACGAACAGGCATCCGCTGGCGTGCTCGAGCACGGCGAACGCAAACATGCCGTTGAGATGATCGACGCAGTGCCTTCCCCAGGCCGCGTAGGCCTTGAGCAGGACTTCCGTATCGCTGGTCGACTTGAACCGATACCCCAGGCCCGCGAGCTCGATGCGCAACTGCGGATAGTTGTAAATGCAGCCGTTGAAAACGATGGTCAGCCCGAGCTCAGGATCTTCCATCGGCTGCGCGGCCTTGTCGGAGAGGTCGATGATCTTCAGGCGGCGGTGTCCGAGAACGGTGCTGCCGTTGACGCAGATGCCCTGCCCGTCCGGTCCTCGAGGAGCCTGCTTGCGATTCATCGCCGCGACGGCCGCCTCGCTCGGCGGCGCCCTGTCGAAGCGCATTTCGCCGGCGATTCCACACATGCTCTCTTCCCGCGTCCCTTCGAGCCGGCGCGCCTATTGCATCGATCGCCCCGGCCCGCGCGTCTTGGGGTCCGAGGTCAGTATTGCGGCGTCCGTGAGCAACGGCGCCGCGTCCAAGGTATCGGCGGACATCATCGAGACGAGCTGCTTGAGACTCGCGTCGATCTCGGCCTGCTGCCCAAGCGGCATCGCTTCGAGCTGCTTGAGAAAACCGTGTTCCAGCGGCGGCGGCGCCCTGCGCAGCGTGCGGCGCCCCTTCGCCGTCAGGCGAACGAGCACGCGCCGCTTGTCGTCGGTCTGGCGCTCGCGAGACACGAGCCCCCTGGCCTCGAGGCGATCGAGGATTCCGCAAACGGTCGCCGGGCTCAGACTCAGGGCGTTGGCAAGCTGTCCGGAGAGGCTGTCGCCGCGGGAGTCGAGCTGCCGCAAGCACAAGAGCTGCGGGCCGCTGAGGCCGTGGTCCGTGACCAGCCGCCGGCTGTAGAGGTCCACCGCGCGCATGATCCGCCGCAATGAGCGCAAAATCTCTTCCTGATAGTCAGGGAGCTCCAGCGTTGTTCGCCGTCCGTTGCTCATCAAAATATTTTGTACACGAACCTTTTGTAGACTAACAGTCTGCCGCGAGCCGCGCAAGCGGGGTTCCGATGCCGCGGAAAGCACGCACGCCGGCTCCGCGCTGTTACATAAAAGGATTCCGCTGATTTCTGTGAAGTCTCGCATCGCTGCTCCGCTCGTCAGCGGCTAGTCTGGCTCCCTCAGCCAAGGCGGAGAATTGTGAGATGCCCTTCAAACTCGGCCGCACGCCTAAGAAGTCTTCCGAAGATCGAACGGCGGAGCACCGCGCCGCGTCGTTTCACGCCGTGGGTATTAGGCCCGGGGAGAATGCCTGTCAGGCCTCCAACGACGCGAGCGCAACGCGCCATCTGTCGAACAAGCCGCCGCGCCTGCCGCTCGATGATTGCGACCGCCCGGGCCAATGCTCGTGCCGCTATCAGCACTTCGAGGACCGCCGTGACATGCCGCGGCGACATCTAGACGGCGCGCTGCCGTCGGATACGCTGATCAACCGAATCGAGCAGCGCCGGGACACCGGCCGGCGCGAGGACGACCAGCCGGACTTCGATGCCGTCGACACGGGCGAGAATCCGCTGGTCGCCGACACCTACTACGGCTATACCCGAAAACCTAAATAGAGCCCGTATCCGCCATCAGGCGACGAGACCGGCTGATCGAGATTTCTCTCCGATCTGCGGACCCCCAGGAAGCGCAGCCGTGCCGCCGGCAATGCGTTGGTGCGCGCGCCGGATGCGCAGCCGGCCGCCCCGTGCTAACTTCAGCAGATCGGCAAATCAGCAACGACCAAGGGGGCACCAATGAAGCTCAACCGCCGCCTTTTTTGTCAGTCCGCGGTCGCGACTGGCTTCGCAAGCGCGATCCCGGCTCCGCTCCTGCTGGCGCAAACAGCGGCGACGTCCCGCAGCCTTCCGGCCGAAATCCAGGCGGCGACGCTGAACGGAGGCACGGCGACCGTCGAGCGCGCTGCCCTGGGCGAGCTTGCCGAAAGCCTGCAGGGCTCGCTGCTGCTCAACGGCGATTTTGGCTACGACGGCGCGCGCCGGATCTGGAACGGTATGCATGATCGATTTCCCGCGATGATCGTTCGTGCGGCCGATGCGCGCGACGTGTCGAACGCCGTGACTTTCGCGCGGGAACGTGAACTGCTCGTGTGCGTCAAGGGCGGCGGCCACAGTTGGCCCGGCCAGTCGGTCGCCGATGACGCCCTCATGATCGACCTCGGCCTGATGGGCGGTGTCACGGTCGATCCCGGCAGGCGGCGCGCGCGAGCGGCTGGAGGCGCGTTGATTTACGCGCTCGATAACGCCACGCAGAGCCATGGGCTTGCAACAACCACGGGCGTCGTGTCTCACACCGGCCTCGGAGGCTTTACCTTGGGCGGCGGTTTTGGCCGTTTGAATCGCAGGTTCGGCCTGACGATCGATAACCTCACATCGGCGCAACTCGTCACCGCCGACGGCCAGATTCGGCGGGTCAGCGCGGACGAGAACGCGGATCTCTTTTGGGCCATCCGCGGCGGCGGCGGCAATTTCGGCGTCGTCACGGAGTTCGAGTACGCACTCCACGAGGTCCGGCCGACCGTTCTCGGCGGCGACATCTTCTGGCCGCTCGATCAGGCCCGCGAGCTGCTCGAGTTCTATGCCGAGTGGTCGACGGGGCTCTCGAAGGAGATGTACGTCGGCCCTGAGATCTTACCGACGCTCGACGGCGCCGGCATGATCGGCATGGACGTTTGCTATTGCGGCGAGATCGCCGCCGGCGAGCGTGAGTTGGCGCCATTGCGCCAATTCGGCACGCCGCTATCCGATGGCGTCGGTCCGACCCCCTATGTCACGCTGCAGGCACGGCTCGACGGCGCGTTTCATTCGGGGATACGGTCGTATATCAAGAGCGGCATGGTCGACGAGTTCACGCCGGGGCTGATCGATGCCATGGTCGAAAGCTTCGACCCGCAGGGCGGTATCATCGTCGGCTTCCATACGGCCGGGGGCGCGATCTCGGAGGTAGACGTGGGCGCGACGGCGTGGCCGCACCGGCGGGCTCAGACGATGATTCTCGCTGTCTCCGCATGGGAGGATCCGGCGCAGGACGACGTGTTCATCAGCGCCAACCGAGCGCAGTGGGCGGCACTGGAGAGCCACACGTCCGGCTATTACGAGAACATTCAGGCGGAGGTGGCCGGGGTGCGCGGCAACTTCGGTCCCGCCTACGAGCGGCTCGTCGCGGTCAAGAACGAGTTCGACCCGATGAACCTGTTCAGGCGGAACAGCAACGTCGCGCCCACGGTATGAGCCGCGGCGTCCTCGGCGTCGGACGCTAGCTGGGCCCGGCTGCGCGCACCGGGTTCGTCAGCGTGCCGATCTTCTCGATCGTGCAGACGCTTTGATCGCCCGCATTTAGATAGACAGGCGGCGTGCGGCCCTCGCCCACGCCTCCCGGCGTGCCGGTGCCGATCAGATCCGCCGGCCCGAGCGTCGCGATGTGCGACGCATAAGACACGAGATCGCGCACGGTATGCAGCATGAGCGCGGTGCTGGCATCCTGCATGGTCTCGCCGTTGAGGATGTAGCGAACGTTCAGGTTCTGCGGGTCGCCGACGAACGCGGCCGGAACCACGAACGGGCCGCTCGGGCCGAAAGTGTCGTGGCTCTTACCCATGAGCCAGTCGGAGCCGTAGCGCCCGTCAGCCCGATCTTCACGGTCGGACACGTCGACCATCGCCATGTAGCCGAAGACATAGTCCAAGGCGTCGTCGACCGCGACACGGCGCGTGGTCCTGCCGATCACCGCGACGAGCTCGCATTCATAGTCGATGTTCGTCCGCCCCGGCGGGAGGATGATCGGATCGCCGTTCGCCGTCAGGGCGGATTTCAATTTCGGGAACAGATAGGGATTCGGCCGCTGGTCATCGGCGTCGCGGGTCCATAGGCCGGGGATCCCCACCAGCACGCTTTCGTCGATGACGCTGGTGGTCCCGGAGGTGCGGCCGACGGCCGCCATCTCCTCGGCGTGCTCGACGTAATTGCGCGCCGCCATGAGGATGGCGTCCGGATCGGCGATCGGCGGCAGCGTCGTCACTTGCGAAAGCCGGTACGCGCCGCTCGGCGCCGCTTGCCGCGCTTGCGCCGCAAGGCTCGCGAGCCTGTTCGCGGTAGGCTGATCCCAGGCGACGATCAGTTCCTTCAGCGTCGGCGCAGCGATGCCCGCCCGCGCCAGATCGATCACCACGTCGTCGTCTACGACCATGCCGGCAAAAGTGCGCGCGCCCTGCTGGAACATGCCGAGCTTGTAGGGAACCGTCGCGCTTTGCGCGCGGGCCGTCGCGGCGCCCAAGGACCCGGTGAGGACGGTCAGCGCCAGCAGCAAAGAAAATCTTCGTGTCATAGGTCGGCCTCAATCATCGACGTATTCGACTCCGTCGGCAGGACGGCGCAAATTGCGAATATAAAGCCTCGGCGAGTCGTCACGCGCCGGGTTGCCGACGACGACGACGCGGTCGCCTTGCCGGAAGGTGGTCGCCGTGATGCCCACCTCCTCCAGGTCTTCGGTGTCGTCCCATTCGAGCTCCCAGCGCTCAGTCGTCGAGCCGGCCGTAACGTCCAGCTCGATCGAAGCATGGGGATTGCGATAGTGGACCACCGCGATGACGCCTTCCATCGTGACGCGCTCGCCGCGGTGGTAGTGCGCCGAGATGGAGTGGTGCGCCGATAGCGGCGCACTGCCAAGGAACATGAGCGAGATCGCAACGCCAAACACCAACGTTTCCATTAGTTCTTCCGATGCCAGCCGCGCGAGCGCTACGGCACCATGCATGAAAAATTCTCGGCTTCGTCGATGCTTCCCGTGCCGTCGTAACGCGCGACTTGCGGGTACGGACAAAGCGGCCGCGTGCGCGTGACGCGTCCGTTCTCGCGCAAGGTCGCGACGATCTCGGCCGGCGCGCGGCCGTGCTCGCGCCACTGCTCGAGCACGGCCAGCTCGTCGAACTCGTTCGGGCCGTGGCCGCCGCTGCAGTGCCCCATGCCGGGCACCATGTAGAGCCGCACACCTTCCTCGGCCCGCTGCTTGCCGAGCGTATCGAGGACCTGCTCGTAGTAGTCGATGGAGCCCAGCGGCGGAATGTTCTGGTCCGCCCAGCCGTGATAGATCAGCAAGCGCCCGCCCTGGCCGATGAAGGGCTGGAGGTCCGGCGAGATCGCCGCCAAAAGCCCGCCATCCGCGGCCCGCGCCTGGTCGAGATGCCCGGCGACGTTGATCGTGCGGAAATCCCAATCTTGATCCGGAAACACGACGTGCTGAAACAGGCTGTGGTACATGTAGTGCGGCTGATTGCCGGCCACGGCGCCCCAGTGCATCTCGCTGCCGGGCTCCATTCCGGCGGTGAGGACCTCGCCCGTGCGCGGATCGACGATCGTCGCATAGATCTTGCGCGCCGCAACGACCTGCGGCTCCGTCAGACAGGCGCCCGTGTCGCTGCCCGTGCACTGCAAAACGCCCGGATCGAAGTCGCAGCCGACCGGATCGCTGATGAGACCGTCTTCGAGCCCATCGCGCCCGTCGCACATTTTCATCGCCGCCTCGTGAATCAGCGCGTACTTGGACTCCGGGATGAAGCTCTCCGGTGTCATGTGCGTTGCCTGCGCCATGCCGAGCGTCTGGAACGCGACGTCCGTGCGGTCGTAGCCGGGTGCGCCGGCGATGATGGCATCGAAGTCCGCAGGGTATCGCTGCGCTTCCACGAACGACTGCCGGCCGCCGCCCGAGCAGCCGTTGAAGTACGAATAGCGCGGCTCACTGCCGTAGAGCGCGGCTACCGTCGCCTTGCCTTGCACGGCGGTCTCGTGCACGGCGCGATAACCGAAATCGATGAGCTTCTCGGGATGGCCGATCGCGAAGCTCGCATCGGCCGTCGTGTGGCCCGTGTCGGTCGAAGCCGTCGCGTAACCCCGCTGCACACCGTCGGCGAGCGCGGAATATTGAATCGATCCGCCCCAGCCGCCGTTGCCGACCGCGAGAAACTTGCCGTTCCAGCCCGCCGTCGGCAGCCAGACCTCGGTCCGTATGTCGGAGTCGGAGGTGGGCGCGATCGCCAGCGCGACGCGGCAGAATGCCGGAAGGCCCGCCGTGGCGAGGCCACCCGCGCCTTCGGGTGGCATGAATTTTCCGGCCGCGATGGGCCGCGCCATCGTGACCGTCGTGCGGGGAAGCGCCAGCGACGCGAGATTCTCGCAAGCTGCCGCCGATACCGCCGGCGCCTGCGCGTGCAGCGACGAGGCAAACGACACGATAACGCCCGCGAGGATTGTTCTCATGGTCATGCTCCTTCCGGCGGCTCAAATGCGCGGCAAGACAACCTCAAGATACTAAGTTCAAATGCCCGGGCTGGCTAGCTCATCGCCGGAGGCTCGCCGGGGCCGCAGCTCGCGGCCCGCGGCAACGCCCGTTCCGACTGGAGCCAGCGCCGCGCCGCGCGAATCGCGGGCTGCTCGGCGAGCGGCAGGCCACGCTCGGCCGCGGACACGGCCTCGTCGGGCCGTATCGGCCCTGTGTGGATGCGGCCGTGCCGGTCGCTGGTACTGGCGACGGCGAGAATCAGCGCGGCGCCGTCGATGAGCGGAAAGGTTCGCGTTCCCGTGGTCGCCCCGCGCGTCGCTTCGCCGAAGCTGCGCGCCGGCGGCCGCGCGGCGAAGGCCGCGGCGATGATCTCGGCGGCACTCGCGGTCTCGTCGTCGGTCACGACGGCCACCGGGGCGTCCGCCCGGCGCAGCCGATAGGGCTCACCGCGCACACGCAATTGCACATAGTCGCCGAGACCGGCCCTGCCGCCGTCGTACCAGAAACGCCTGCGCTCGCCGTTCGGCCGCACCGATACGCCGGCATTGCCGTCCCCGAGCAACGGCCCGAGGCCCACGAGCATGGGCCAGAGATTACCGCCCGAGTTATCGCGCAGATCGACGATCCAGCCGCAAGCCGCGCGCGCGTCGAGCTCGGCGATCAGGTCTTGAAGCCGCTCCGCAAACTCGACGCGATCCATGTGCGAGCCGCCGGCAATCCCCGGCAGCCTGAGATAGCCGACCGATCCCGCAAGCAGCTCGCCGCGCGGCTCGACCGGCGGGCGGCTCGTGCGCGCGTTCTCCACCGGAGATTCTGCGAGTGCCTCCATCTGCTCCGCGGTCATGAAGTGGCTGTGCCCGTCGCCGAGCGCGCCGAGCGCATAGCGCAGCGCCAGATAGCCGTCCGCCGGCGTGACGGCGCCGCGCGCCTGCCGCATGACGGCGGCGCGATATGCGGGCCAGTCGAGCTCCGCGCGCACGAAGGCGTGCTCCTCTATGACCGAAAGCGCATACGCGATGTAGCGCGAGGCCGCCGGTGACGGCGCGGGCAGCGTTTGCGTGTCGACGATCTCCACCCTGAAGTCGTCGAACCAGGCATGGCCCTCGCCCGTGAGCTCTCCGCCGAAAGAGAACTCCGTCGCCGGCGGGGCCAGCGGTGCCTCGATCTCCAGGCGCGACCATTCGCTTCCACGCGCCGGGCGCGCCTCTTCGGTCCGATCGATGTAAAGGAGCCTGCCATCGTCGGCGACCCGAACGCGAAGCGCAGCCGCGCCGATCGCATCCGGGCTGCTTTTTACGTAGGCACTCACACGCACGCGATCACCGCGAATGCTTCGAGGGTCGAGCTCCTGGGAAAAGCGGCCGCGGCCGCCGGCTGCTCGTGAAACGACGCGCAGGCTGTGCGCCCCGCTGCGTTTGGTCGCCGCATCGAGCTCGATCGCGACGTCCTGATCCTGCACCCGCCAACCTGGGATGGATTCGGCGCTTGCCTCGGCCGCGGCGGGGGCCGGCGTGTCGAAATCCAGATTGAGCTGAGCGCCCGCCGGCGCGCACATCAGCACCGAGGCGGCTATCAGTGAGAGAGCGCGACGAAGGCGCCGCAATGCTGGTGAAATTAAGCATACCTTGGGCACATCGAAAGTATACGGTCGCGGCAGCGATAGGTTCCATCGTGCCCCAAACCGGTAGAATGACCCGAGCTGGAACGACGCTCTACGATGACGCCAAGAAACCTCCTCGTTTGCTCGGCCCTTGCGGCAGCCGCCGTCCTCAGCGCATGCGAGATGAATGTCGACGGCGGCGGGCAACGCGCAGTGCAAGCCGCAGCGTTCGACATCGTCGAGGCCACGATCCCCGAGATGCAGCAAGCGATGGAAGAAGGTCGCCTGACCTCTGAAGAGCTGCTGCAGCGCTATATGACGCGGATCGCATACTACGAGAACCTGCTGAACCCGACGATCACCGTCAACCCGAATGCGCTCGCAGCCGCCGCGCGGCTCGATGCCGAGCGCGCGGCGGGCCGGATTCGCGGGCCGCTGCACGGCATCCCGATCGCGCTCAAGGACAACATCCATACGACCGATATGCCGACGACCGGAGGAGCGCTCGCATTCGAGGGGTTGCTGCCGCCATACGACGCAACGCTCACGCAGAATTTGCGCGAGGCCGGCGCGGTCATCATCGCCAAGACGGTCATGACCGAGCTCGCCAACTGGGTCGCCGGCGATCCGTTCAGCATGCCCGCGAACTACAGCTCGCTCGGCGGCTACGGCTTCAATCCCTACGATCCTCGGCGCGACCCGCGGCCCGGCGTCGGCGACGGCATGCCGGTGCTGTCGACCGGCGGATCGAGCTCCGGCATCGGCACGACCGCGAATCTCTGGGCCGCCAACGTCGGCACCGAGACCTCGGGCTCGATTCTGTCGCCGTCGGGTCAGACCATGCTCGTCGGCATCAAGCCGACCGTCGGGCGCGTGAGCCGCTACGGCATCATTCCGATCACGGCCGATCAGGATACCGCCGGGCCGATGGCGAGAACGGTTACCGACGCCGCGATTCTGCTCGGCGTGCTCGAAGGCTCCGCACCCGACCCGAACGACCCGGCAGCGGGCCGCTGCGAGCGGCCGGCCGACGGCGACTACACGGTCTTTCTCGACGCCGACAGCCTGCATGGCGCGCGCATCGGCGTCCCGCGCGCCGGCTTCATCGAGAGCACGGCGGTGCCGGGCGCCGAGAATCCCCGCGGCGGGCTGAACGCCGATCAGGTCGCGCTCATGAACGAGGCCGTCGCGGTGCTGCGGCGCGAAGGCGCGATCGTCGTCGACCCAGCCGAGATCCCGAGCGTCGTCGATCCCGACCCCGAGCGTAACTACTTCCGTTGGAACATCTGTGCGAGCGAAGCCGCGACACGCGGCAACGACTCGCATTGCTCGATCGTGTTCAAGTACGGCATGAAGCGCGACTTCAACGCCTGGCTCGCCTCGCTGGGTGACGGCGCGCCGGTGGCAACGCTCACGGAGCTTCGCACCTGGAACCGCGAGCACGCATCGCTTGGAACGCTCAAATACGAGCAGGCGCTGCTCGATATCTCGGACGAAATCGACATCGAGGCCGATCGCGCGCGCTACGAGGCGGATCGCGCCAAGGACATCGAGCTCACGGGCCCGCACGGGATCGACGCGGCGCTCGCGGAGCACGATCTCGACGCGCTGCTGTTTCCGCTGAACCGCGGCGCGAACATCGCCGCGCGACCGGGCTACCCGAGCGTGATCGTGCCTTTCGGCATGGCCGAAAATGCCGCCGAGCCGCCGTTTCCGGACGGATTCGATGCGCGACCCGCGCCTTTCGGTGTCAGCTTCAGCGGCCCCGCCTGCAGCGAGCCGCGCCTGATCGGCCTGGCCTACGATTTCGAGCAAGCGACGCGGCGACGGCTGCCGCCGCCTGGCGCGCCGTAAAAGACGCGCTGAGACCGTCGTCTCGAGGGCTTTTACCTTTTGTACTCAACGTGTTACGGTAATATCAGCCTACCGCGTTCCCGTCCCTGCACGCCGACATCGACCCGAGCGCCGCGGTTGCCCCTGACGCCAGGTGGCGCTATCAACTCACGCAACTCGATGAAAATCATGAGTCGACTTCAACCAGGCAAGCTCGCACTCATCGTTCTGGGCACCACCTTGCTGGCGCACGGCGGATTCGCTCAAGAGGAGGAATCAGTGATAGAAACCGGCAAGACGGTGGGATTCGAATACACGTTGAGCCTCAGCGACGGCACGGTCGTCGAGAGCAACGTCGGCGGGGATGCCTTCAGCTACGTGCACGGCGAGCGGCAAATCCTCCCCGCCCTCGAGGAGGCTCTCGTCGGCTTGGCCGTGGACGATACCAAGCAGGTCACGCTCGAGCCCGACGATGCCTACGGCGAGGTGAATCCGGAAGCATTCCAGGAAGTGCCCATTGCGCAGATCCCTGAGGACGCCCGTGTCGCCGGAACGATACTCGGCGCAGAGGGCTATGACGGCCCGATACGCGTGCACGAGGTCCGCGACGATACGATCGTCCTGGATTTCAACAGCCTGCTTGCCGGCAAGACGCTGACCTTCGACATTCGCATCGTCTCGCTCGACTGAAGGCGCGGATTCTTCGCAACGTAGCAACGCCAGGAGCTTCAATGACGGCGCAGACCCGAGAGGAGAGCAAGTTCGAGCTGGTTTCGGTCGATCGTTGTCAGCCGCCCAGCGGCAATGACGGCGACGACTGGTATTGCTACAGGATCAATCGAGACGACAACACGATCACCGGCTATCGGCGCGGCAGCTTGAGGGCGGTGAAGCGCGAAGCTCAACTGATCGTGGTAGGGCTCAACGAGCGCCGTGACGGCAAGCGAAAGGCCGCTGCGCTGAAAACACACTCCGGCCAGCGCGCGAAGAGCTAGAGCCGCCTTTCAGGCAAGAGACGTTCCAGCCACGGCCGCGAAAGCTCGAACACGAGCACGCCCGCGAGCATTCCGGGCATGCCTTCGTAGACCATGTCCTGCCAGCCGAGCCCGCGCCATGCGAGCGCGGTGCACAGGCCGACGAGGATCATTGCGACGGCCAGCGCCTGAGTCACCTGGTGTCCGCGCGCATAGATGAACAGCAACGGCCCGAAAGCGCTTGCAAGAGCGGACCAGGCGAAGATCACGAGACTGAACACGCTCTGAGTCCCATAGACGGCAATCGCCAGCGCGAGCAACACGACCAGCAAGGTCACGGCCTTGAGCTCCAGGGGACGTTCTATACGTTGCGGCAGGAGATCGTGTGTCAGTGCTGAGGAGCAGCTCAAGACCAGCGAGTCCGCCGTCGACATCGTCGCGGCAAAGATTCCGGCGATGACGACGCCGACGAAAACCGGCGGCAGCAGCTCGACGGCCATCATCGGCAAGGCCAGCTCCGGATCGAGCGTCTCAAGCTCGGGCAACAACAATCGCGACAGCAGGCCGACACACGCGGCCATGCCGTAGAACAGCGTAAAAAACCCATAGTAGTAGACGCGTGCGCGAGCAAGCGAGTTGGGATCGTTCAGTGCCATGAACCGGACCATGATATGCGGCTGGCCGATCACGCTCATGCCGGCAAACATCCAGCCGACGACGAACAGCAGCATGCCCGCCGCGCCCGGCAGCAGAAGATCGGGAGGGAACGGATCGAGGTAGCCGGGAACCCTAGACAAGCCCGCGACCGCGCTCCCGACCCCACCCACCGTCGCCAGCCCGATCGCCAGCATCGCCCCCATCGCGACGAACATGACGACGGATTGGGCCACGTCGGTCCAGATCGACGCGCGCATGCCGCCCGCGAGGCAATAGGCCGCGACGATCGCGGCGACGATCAACGCGCCGCTCCTGGGATCCCAGCCGAACAGCGCTTGCAAGGCCTTGCCGCCGGCATTGAGCTGGGCCGCGGCATAGGTGCCCAGAAAAACCAGCGTCAGTATCGCGATGATTCGTCGCAGAACCGCGTGCTCGGTGCCCCACCAGCGGGCGAGGACGCCCGCGAACGTAACCTCACCTCGCCTTTCGGTGAACCGCCGCAAGCGCTCGTGCACGACCAGCGACATCAGGAAATCGCCGACGACCCAGCCGAGCATCAGCCACAGAGATGCGATACCCACGGCGAAAGTGAATCCGATGAGACCGATGAACATGAAGCCCGAGTTGTTGGTCGCGACCGCGGACAGACCGACGAAAGCCGGCGGGACCGACTGGCTGCACAGATAGTAGTCCGCCTTGGTGCCGCGGCTGTAGGCGGCCGAGCTGATACCGACGACCACGAACAATGCCAAGGCCAGGGTGAAGCTGGCCAGCATCATCGGCCGTCGTCGGCTCCGGGCGGCAATTTCCCCGCTATCGGCTCGAGCGGCTCGAAGCTCAAGCGCGCCGCGAGAAACTCGGGTCTCGGCTTCTCCGGACCGAAGGGCGATTGCAGCGCGTTGTGCACGCTGTTGTAAACGATGAAGACGTTCGACCGCGGCTGCGGAGTGATATTGCCGTTCGAGCCGTGCATCGCGTTACAGTCGAACATCACCGTCGTCCCGGGCGGTCCAACGACGCTCTTGATGCCGCCGCGCCGCGTGAGCGCCGCGAGAATGTCCGGATCGGGCACGCCGTATTCCTGCTTGCGCAGCGACTCACGGTAATGGTGCGACGGCGTCTCGCCGACGCAGGCGATATAGTCTCGATGCGAGCCCGGGATCAGCATGAGCGGGCCGTTGTGCTCGGTGTTCTCGGACAAGCCGATGGAGACGCTGACGGCCCGCATCCGCGGCATGCCGTCCTCGACGTGCCAGGTCTCGAAATCGGAGTGCCAGTAGAACTCCTTGCCGCGCAGGCCCGGCTTGTAGTTGAGCCTTGTTTGATGCACGTAGACCGGGCCGCCGAGCAGGTATTCCGCGCGCCGGACGAGCCGCGCGTCGCGAACCAGCCGGCGAAACAGCGGGCTGAGCTCGTGCACGCGGAAGATCGACCGCAGCGTGGAATCGCCGGGCTCGGCAATGACGAAATCCGATGCGCCTACCGATGCTCGCAAGCGCTCGAGCTCGGCTTGCAGAAGCGCAAGCTCCGCCGTCTCGAACGGCGGCTCGAGGATGAGGAAGCCGTCTCGCTCATAGCGGACGAGCTGCCCGGCGGCGAAGGGAGCGTCGCGGTCGTGCCGGCCGTATACGACGGGATCGTTTCGGGCCAGAACGTCCGGGGTCTCAGTGCACCGGGACGGATAGGGATCGAGACGATTCCGGGCGGCGGGTCTCATCGTTCGTTGGCGGCGATCGCAGCCGGATAGGCACCTGACTCGTCATGCACCTCCTGGCCGGTCAGTGGCGGATTGAAGACGCAGGCCATCTTCATTTCCGTGTGCGCGTGCAGCACGTGATGATCGTGCCGGTCGAGTATATAGATCGTGCCGGGCTCGATGGCGTGCACCGTGCCGTCGTCGAGATTGCCAAGCTCGCCCCGCCCCGAGAGACAGTAGACCGACTCCAGATGATGCCGGTAGCACATCTCCGTCACGGTGCCGGCATAGATCGTCGTGATATGGAAGGAAAAGCCCATGCGGTCGTCCGCAAGCAACAGGCGTGTGCTTTCCCAGTTCTTGGTCACGACACGCCTGGCGCTGTGCTGCGCATCCGCAAGCTTGCGAACGATCACTGCTGCATGACCTCGGCGACGCTTTCGGTGAACAACGACATGCCGCGCTCGAGCTCGGCGTCGGTAATCGTCAACGCAGGCAGGCATTTGGCCACCTCGCCGTCGGCACCGCTGGTCTCCATGATGAGCTTGCGCTTGAACGCCGCGGCGCAGATCGCGGCGGCTGTTTGACCGCTGTCGCATTCGAGGCCGACCATGAGCCCGCGGCCCTTAGTCTTGAGCCGGCCGTTCCAGCGCTCCGCAGTCTTGGTCAACCGTGCCTTCAACAGTGACGCTTTGCGCCTCACGTCGTGCGCGAAGCTCGGCGTGCTCCAGAACGTCTCTAGCGCCACCGTTGCGGTGACGAAGGCATGGTTGTTGCCGCGAAACGTGCCGTTGTGCTCGCCGGGCTGCCAGTGATCCAACCCGCGCTCGAGTAGCAGCACCGCGAACGGCAGGCCGTAGCCACTCAAGGATTTCGACAAGGTCACCATGTCGGGAACGATGCCCGCCGATTCGAAGCTGAAGAACTCTCCGGTGCGGCCGCAGCCGGCTTGAATATCGTCGATGATGAGCAGTATGGCCCTTTGCTTGCACAAGGCCGCGAGCCGGCGCAGCCACTCGGGGCTCGCGACGTTGAGACCCCCCTCGCCTTGGACCGTCTCGATGATGATCGCGGCCGGATGCCCGAAACCGCTGCTGGAATCATCGAGCGCCTTCTCCAGGTAATCGAGGGTATCGATGTCCGCGCCCATGTAGCCGTCGAAAGGCGCGCGCAGCGATCCCGGCATCGACACGCCCGCGACGGCCCTGTGATACTCGTTGCCGGTTACCGCGAGCGCGCCCAGCGACACGCCATGAAACGCGTTCGTGAAACTGACTACGGATTCTCGGCCGGTTACCTTGCGCGCGAGCTTGAGCGCGGCCTCCACGGCGTTTGTGCCGGTCGGCCCAGTGAATTGCACGGCATAGTCGAGCTTTCTGGGCTTGAGGATCAGGTGCTCGAACTGAGCGAGAAAACGCTCCTTGGCGACGCTATGGAAGTCGAGGCTGTGAGTGACTCCCGCTTCGGCGATGTACTCCACCAGCGCGCGGCGCAGGATCGGATGATTGTGCCCGTAGTTCAAGCTCCCCGCGCCGCAGAGAAAGTCGAGATAGGGCGTCCCCTCCGCGTCGAACAGCTCGACCCCCGATGCCTTCGAGAAGACGACGGGCACGGAACGACAGTACGAACGAACGCCGGACTCCATGCGCTCGAAGGTGGAGCCCGCTTTGGTTTTGACGTCTAGGAATTTGACTGGAGTGCTCATGAAACCTCTCTTCGTTTGATGGGAGAGAAATCGAAGGGTCCGATGACGATCTCGTGCTCCGAAACATGCCTGCCGCCGAAATGCATTGCCGCGTCGAATCGCTTGGTCGTCTCGCTGGGCGCGTCCAACTGCTTCGCCAAGCCGTCGAACATCGCCCGCGACCGCTGATTGTCGAGCGTGACCGTCGCGCGGATGTACCTCACGCCCCGGCAAGCGGGTCGCGCGAGGATGTCGCAGAGCATGCGCTTGGCGAGCCCGACGCCTCGGCCGCGCTCGGCCACCGCGATTTGCCAGACGAAGAGGTTCCACGGCGCCTCAGGCAACCGATAGGCCGACACGAAGCCGACGACGCCGGCGCGGTCCTCGGCCAGCGCGCAGGTCTGCGCAAGATGCGTGCATTGCAGCAGATTGCAGTAGATCGAATTCTCGTCGAGCGGCGGACAGGTCGAGATCAGCTCGTGGACCTGCCGGCCGTCGCGAACCCCGGGCACCCGAACGGCGAACGCCGTGTCGTCCTCGCTAGACACGCTCGACGCCGGCCCGGCCGGGGATGCTCGTCACGGACCTAAAACCCTGTTCTCTCGAAATAATTTCTATCTACCTTCGAAGTATTACCCTCGGAGGTGGCGCAGTATAGCAAGACTTCATGGCAATCTCAGTCATTACTATTTTGTTAATCAATGTAAAATATCCAAGAGTGAGGAGGTACCCGCCTCGATCGGCGCTCCCGCGCTTGGGGTACACTGATCGCGGACCATGAATTCCTCCATCGATAACGAGGTCGTCAGGTCGCTGCGACGGCTAATTCGGGCGACTGAGCTCGACTCGAAGAAGCTCGCGCGTCAAACGGGGCTCACAACTTCGCAACTACTTGTGCTGGATCTTCTGGCATCCGAGCCCGAGCTCATGGTCGGCACCATCGCGAGCCGCGTCGGTCTCGCGCAAGGCACGGTGACTACGCTCGTCGACCGGCTCGAGCAGCAGGGTCTCGTGCAACGGCGCCGGGGCGACTCCGATCGCCGCCAGGTGAAGGTGAACATCACACGAAGCGGCCGCGAGCGGCTCGACCAGGCCCCGATGGTCCTGCAGACGCGCGTGTTGCGCGGCTTGGGACAGCTTCGCGAATGGGAAAAGCATGGCATCCTCGCGGCGCTGCAACAGCTCGCGGATCTCATGGATGCCCAGGGCCTGGACGCCTCACCGGTGCTCGACGTCGGCTCGATCGACCGCGCGACGACTCGCGACGACGAGGACTGATCGATCCTTCACCGCGCTTCTAGCGCGCAGCCGCAACCGCTTGCTTGTACCAGTCGATGACCTGATCGCCGGTCCAGAACAACACGCCCGGCCGTTTCACGAGCTCGGCATAGATCCGCTTGAAATACTTGATCCGGTGCGGAACACCCGAAAGATACGGATGCGAGCAGATCGACAGCACCCGCGGCTGATCCGCGCCCTCCTCGTATAGGCACTCGAATTGATCCATGACGCGGTCGTAGATCGCCGACGACGGCTGCGTCTGAATGGCGCTGATCACGACGTCATTGGTTTCGACTGAATAGGGAATCGAGTAGAGCGTGCCGTTTTTCGTCTCGATCGGGCACGGCTGATCGTCGACGGCCCAGTCGGCCGTGTACTCGATGCCCGCTTCGGTCAGATAATCGGGCGTGTCGTCGGTTTCCGTCAGGCCCGGCCCCATCCAGCCCCGCACCGGCCTGCCGCTGTGCTCGCTGATGCGCTCCACGGTGTCGCGGATCGCCCGGCGCTCGTTTTCCATGAGGTGCATGGGCTTTTGCACGAGGTTGTGCCCCATGAACTCCCAGGCGGCGGCTTTCGCGGCGGCGACGATCTGCGGATAGTGATCGCAAACCGCCGCATTGATGCACAGCGTGGCCTTGATGCCGAACTCGTCGAGCACGTCTTTCATGCGCCAGAAGCCGACGCGCGCGCCGTATTCGGACCAGCACCAGTTGGGCACGTCCGGTTGCCAGCGCCGACCCCCTGGGGCCGTAAGCACTTGCCGCGGCAGCGGCCCCGTCGGATCCCAGACTTCTACCGTGACAACCGTCCACACGACAATGCGTGCGTCGTCCGGAAGCTTGAGCCGCCGACGCTCGCTGATCGGCTCGTAGCGAATGCGCTCGTTGAGTTTCTTGGCCACTTTTCCGAGTATCCCCCGCCGCGCCGCTACCCTATCATGCAACCCGAGGCAGCAGAAAACGACAATAAGACCGCATGAGTGACAGCTCGATGAACGTCGACAAGGCGCGTCGTGCGCTCGTGGGCGCGCTGGCCGGCACTGCGGCCGCGGCCCCGTGGCTCGCCGGCAGCCGCGTCAGCCAGGCCGAGCCGATCGTGCTGCGCTATACCTCGCACGTGCCGCGCTCGCACGGGCTGTTTGCGCGGGCCTTCGTGCCTTTCGCCGAGCTCGTTGAGCGCGAAACCGAGGGCCGCCTCCGGTTCGCGCCGTTCACCGACCAGCTGCTGCACGATCCCGTCGACGGCTTCAAGGCGACCGTGACCGGCATCACCGA
Source organism: Gammaproteobacteria bacterium (assembly GCA_036396795.1). GTDB lineage: Bacteria > Pseudomonadota > Gammaproteobacteria > Steroidobacterales > Rariloculaceae > JAHEEM01. The sequence goes on from DASWKF010000134.1 coordinate 57,055, forward strand.
CTACACGCACGGCTACGTGACCTATCAACCCGGCAGCTTCAAGCTGCTGCACGCCACGCAGCTGCCGTTTCTGTTTCCGACTCCGCAGGTTGCGAGCCTGGTCGTCGAGGAGCTGCATCCGAAGTATTTCAAGGCCGAATACGAGCGCATGGGCGTTTACCTCGCGCATTGCGACGCCACCAGCCCCTACAACATCATCTCGAAAAGGCCTATCCGCAGGCTCGAGGACTTGCGGGGCGTCAAGATGCGGGTCACGGGAGGCCTTGTCACCGAGATCTTTCGCGAGCTCGGCGCCGTGCCGGTCGCGATCGCCGCCGCCGAGGTCTATACGGCCTTGCAGCGCGGCATCGTCGATGCGATCGCGTTGAGCGTTTCGGACATGGCGTCGTATCGCTTGCAGGAGATCGGGCCGTATTACACGCGCATCGATCTCAACGTGCTGCTCTTGCACTACTGTCTCAACCGCGAGCGCTTCGATGCCTTGCCGCGGGATCTCAAGGAGCAGTTCTACCGCCTGTTGCGCATACGCAGTCAGATCGCCGTGCAGAACTACTACAGCGGCGAGGGTGATCAACGGGCGCTTGCGACCCTGCGCGACGGCGGCGTCGAGATCATCGAGCTCGACGAGGAGGAGCGCGGGCGCTTTCGCGCTGCCGTGGCGCCCATCAGGCAGCGGTACATCGACACTTACCAATCGCAGGGGCTGCACGCCCGCGAGCTCATCGAGGAGATGCAAGCCTTAGCCCTCGAATACGCGCCGCTGACGAACGCCGAGCTCAACGAGCGCGTCGCGACCCGCCCGGTCTTGGGAATCATCGACCTATGACCGGCGCGACAGCGGAGCGAATCGTCGCCCATCTCGATCGCCTTTCGGCTCGCGCATCCGACGGATTGCTCGCGCTCGGCGTCTACGGCGCCTTGCCTGCGCTGCTCGGCCTGGTGACGATCGACGTGCTGCTCAGGTATTTCTTCAACGCGCCGTTGCAATGGAGCCGAGACGCCAACGGCCTGCTGTTGCTCGTCGCGCTGTTCTCGGCGCTGCCGGCGGCATGGGACCGCGGTCATCACATCCGGATGGAGATCTTCTATCTGCGTTTGTCGGCGCGTTGGCGGCTTGCGGCCGACGTGCTCTCGGCGTTTGCAGGAGTCGCGTTCTTCGCTCTGCTGACGGTTCAAGCGGCGATCTTCACGCGCTACATGGCGTATATCGACGAGACCGGCGAGGAGCTCGCGACACCCTTGTGGCCGTTCATGGCCTTCATCGCCGTTTGCGGCGCCGTGTTCGTCGCGCGCTTGATCGTCAACCCGGTCGCGGCGCATCGGGGCTGTGAATCGGACGGGCGCTCATGGACCTGATTGCTTACGGCTTCGGCGGGGTCGTCCTGCTGATCGCATTGCTCGCGCTCGGCGTGCCCATCGCCTTTGCGATGGCGTTCACGGGCTTGGCCGGTCTCTGGATCGTCGAGGGCGCTCTGCCGACGATGGCGCAGGCTGCGCTGATTCCCTGGGAGCACGGCCGCGATTTCGTCTTCGTCACCGTGCCCTTGTTCGTGCTCATGGGGCAGCTGTTCTATCACGCCGGGCTCGCGAGCGATCTCTACGAGGGCTTGCGCAAGTGGGTCGGCCGCGTGCCGGGCGGCATGGCGATATCCTCCGTGCTCGCCTGCGCCGGCTTCGGCGCCGTGACGGGATCGAGCATCGCGACGGTCGCGACCATGGGCACCATCGTCATGCCCGAGATGCGCCGTTACCGCTACAACGCGAGGCTCGCGACCGGCGCGCTCGCAGCCTCGGGCACGCTGGGGATATTGATACCGCCGAGCCTGATCTTCATTTTCTACGGCGTCATGACCGAAACTTCGATCGGCGCCTTGTTCGTCGCCGGCATCGTCCCCGGAATCGTCACGGCGCTGATGTTCTCAGGATTGATCCTCGCGCGCTGCATCCTCGACCCCGAGCTCGGACCGAAGGGGCCGCCGGCGAGCTGGCGCGAGCGCATCGGCTCGATTTCGCGGCTCGGGCCCGTCACAGGCTTGTTCATTCTCATTATCGGCGGGATCTACGCGGGCATCTTCACGCCGACCGAGGCGGCCGGCATCGGCTGCGTCGGCGTGCTCGTGACCGCGCTGATCCGGCGCAAGCTCAGCCGCGACGGCGTCGCGGCGGCCCTGCGCGGCACGGCGCTGATCAGCGCGATGATCTTCGCGATCATCGTCGGCGGCTATCTGGTCGCGCGCTTCCTCGCGGTGACCGGCGTGACGGACTTTCTCGTCGACGCCATCATCGCCGCCGAGCTCGGCCGCGTCGAGCTGCTGTTGCTGCTGATCGTGCTCTACTTCGTGCTCGGCGCGATGCTCGACGTGTTCGGCATGCTGGTGCTGACGATACCGTTCGTTTTTCCGGTCGTGACCGAGATCGGCATCGATCCGGTCTGGTTCGGTGTGTTCGTCGTCATCATGGCCGAGCTCGCGCTGATCACCCCGCCGATCGGCGCGAACGTCTTCATCATGCGACGCGTCGCGCCCGAGGTGCCGATGGAAGAGATCTTTCTCGGCGTGTTCCCGTTCGTGATCGGTGAGCTGCTGGTGCTCGCGTTGCTGATCGCCTACCCCGAGGTCGCGCTTTGGCTTGTCGGGCGGATGGGTTAGAGAATAGGCTGAACGATATCGATTCTCATCATGACGCCCAAGCCGCCCGACATTCTGCGCAAGGCGCACCGGCACACCGACGGCAAGGAAAGAGCCGCGGAGAAGGAGGACCTTCGACGCGAAGTATGGAGTGAGACTGTCGAAACGCGGCAGCGATACCTCGGAACATGTCACTGCGGCGCGATCGGATACGCCTACTACACCGACGAGCCGCCGGCGACTTGGTCGGTGCGCGCCTGTCAGTGCTCCTTTTGCAGGCGTCATGGCGCCGTTTCCATGTCGGATCCGGCCGGCGCCGTCGAGCTCAGAATCGAGCAGCCGGCGGAGCTCAACCGCTACCGCTTCGGACTGAAAACGGCCGATTTTCTAATCTGCCGGCGCTGCGGAACGTATATCGCAGCGGTCGTCGCAACACCCAGCGGAGACCGCGCCACCGTGAACCTCAATGCGCTCGAGCATGCGCCGCGCGATCTGCCGCTCGCCGAGCCCGTCGACTATGACGGGGAGACGTCGGCCGAGGAGCGGCTTCGGCGCCGCGTAGCGCGGTGGACGCCGTTGACGCAGGGCAAGGGCTAGAGCGCTGTCTCAACGATCCGGCAGCGCGAACACGTAGAGCGCGTTGCCCATCGGCGGATGGCGCACGTCGGGAGCGATGAGCCCCGGCACGACGCGCGGGCTGCCGCCGCCCAGACCCGTCGGCACGGCGACGTACTGCACGCCGTCGACGCGATAGGTGATCGGGAAACCCTGCACCGAGGTCGCAAGCCGCGTCTCCCAGAGCACCTCACCGCTATCGACGTCGATGGCGCGGAAACGCCGGTCGAGATCGCCGACGAACACGAGCCCGCCGGCCGTCGACAGCACCGCGGTCAGAAACGGCGCGCGCTGCTCGATCGACCAAAGTTCCTCGAGCGTCGCGACGTCATAGGCGGCGAGCTTGCCGACGTTGCCGTCGGTGCCGGGCATCTCGTAGAAACGCCGGTCCGCCTGCGTGCCGCCGGAGCCGGGGACGAGCTCGACCATGCGGCCGCGGATTTCCATGCAGCTCTGGCTCAACGGGATCACGAGTCTGCGGCTGGGCTCGTGATAGCTCATCGCCTGCCAGTTGTGCCCGCCTTCCGTGCTCGGGCAGGACGACACCCATTCGCCGGGCGCGTTGTCGATGATGTCCTGACGATAGCGCGGCGTCCCTGTTTCCGGATCGAAGCTTTCGAAGACGTTCTGATAGACCGTCTCTTGCTGTTCGATGAAGCTGCCGTTGACCCGGTTGACCTTCCAGAGTATCCCCGGCTTGCCGATCGTGAACAGCGTACGCTCACCGCCGACGTCTACGAGGACACGCTCGTAGACCTCGTCGAGATCCAGCGACTCGCCGGGCGCGTGCTGGAAGTACCAGCTCAATGAACCGTCGTCGGGATTCAGCGCCAAGGTCGAGCTCGTGAACAACACTCGGTCCAGCGCGCTGTTGTGGCGGCTCACGGGCATCCATGGCTTGGCCTGCGCGACACCCCAGTAGGTCAGATGCAGCTCGGGGTCGTAGCTCCCCGTGATCCAGGTCTCGCCCCCGGCGCGATAGAGATCCGGGAGGTCGCCCCAGGTGTCGCCGCCGTCTTCGAGGTCGCGCGCGACCGTGTTGAAACGCCAGAGCTCCTGCCCGCTGTCGGCGTCGTAGGCGCTGATGAAGCATTTCTCCTCTTGAAACCGGTCGCAGCGGGCGAGCCCGGAGATCACCTTGCCGCGGATGACGATCGGGCTGCTCGACAAGCTGTAATTCCCGGCGGAGCGATCGCCGATGACCGTATCCCAGACCAGCGCGCCGCTGCCCGCATCAAGCGCGACGATGCGCGCATCGTTGGTGGCGACGATCACCTTGTCGTCGTAAATCGCCAAGCCGCGCATGGCTTCGGCGGCGAAGTTCGGGCCCATGTGGCTCTCCCAGATGAGCTCTCCGGTGGCCGCGTCGAGCGCCTGAACGACGTTGCCGGTGGTGTTGACGTACAGAACGCCGTCGTGCACGACCGGCGCGGGCTCGTTGCGCCCGCCCTCGGCCATCGCCCACGCCCACTTGAGCTGCAGCCGGTCGACGTTGTCGCGGCCGATGTCGGCCAGCGGGCTGTAGTTCCAGGCTTCGTAATTGCCGCGCAGCATCAGCCAGTCGTCATTGGGACTCTCGAGCAGCATCGCGTCGCTGACCGGAGCGTAGCTGTCGACCGTGCCGCTCACGGTCACGCCGATCGGTCCCACGGATTCGCTTGCCACACCCGGCGCCGCGGCTGCGAGCTCGCTCATGTAATCGCCCGCGGCTCGATTCGCGACCGAGCCGATGACGACGCTGTTCGACGGAGTGAGCGCGCGATCGCCCGGCGGTGCGCCGTTGGCGCGCAGTATGAACGCGGCTACGTTGACGTAGGTTTGCTCGCCGAGGCTGCCCGGCACGCCCGGCGGCATCGGCATGGTCGCGGCGAGATAGGCGATGAGCTGCCGCGCGGTGCGCTCACGCCAGACATTCACGAAATTGACGCCCACGAGCGCCCGGGCCTCGTTGAGGCCGCTCAGATCGGCCTGATGGCAGCTCGCGCAGTGCAGCCGGTAGGAAGCGAGACCCGCGGCCGCCTGACTTTCGGTGAACGCGCCGGTCTGAGCGAGGCTGCTGCCGGCCGCGAGGGAGGCGATAGCGGCGACGAGACGAATGGATACTCTACGCATGGCTGTATGTCTCTCCGGTTACCGTGAGTCTTCGGCGCGAGTCATCGGGGCGAGCCGCTACGGCAACAACCAGCCCCAGAGGTTGCCGTCCGGCGCACTCTCGCTGTGAATCTGGATATAAAGACGCCGGTCTCTCAAAGCCTCGAGGTGCTCGCGAGCGAGCCTCAGCTCGCCCGAGAAGTTTCCCGACACTGCCGAGTCGACCTCGAGATCGAGCACTGCGGGGCCGCGAATGCCCATCGCAAAGCCTGCGTGCAACCGCGCGACCGTGGCCGGCCCTTGAAGCCCGGAGAAAGAGCCGTCGACCACGAGCCGCCGGCCGTCGAGCACCGCCGTGCCAGATCCCGAGCCCGTAATCAGCGTCCGGATCTCGGCGTCGAGCGGCATCGGCGACAAGCGGACGGCGAACGTCTCGGTATCCTGCGCGGCGGCGATGCACGCCACGCATATCAGGCTCAAGCCCAGAACTCGTCTCACGATGATCTGCATCTCCGCCCTGCCCATGTCCGGAGCCGCCCCGGCGCCGGCTCTTTTCCGCAGAGAATAGCGCGACCGGCGAGCTCGCGCCTAGCAATCCTGCGGCTCGCGGGCGTTGGGCGCTCCGTCGCCGCGAAAGATGGTAGCCTTGGCGCCGAGCCGGCGTTATCAGGGGGAGAGGAATGAGCGATAACAATGCGCGGGGCCTGCCGTGGATGCGGGTTGCATTCCTCGTCGTGCTCGCCGGCGCGCTGCCGAACGCGGCGTTCTCGCAAGCGACACCGACGCGCGCTCACGGCGGCGATTTGTCCGGGGTCTGGAACCACAGCCCGACGCCCGAGCAGCGCGGCTTCTCGGGCTGGGCCTTCACTGAGGCGCCGCCGGCGATGAGCCCGTGGGCGCAGCAGCGCTTCGAGGCGTCGAAACCGACTTTCGGGCCGCGCGGCGTGATGGCCTTGCAGTCCAACGATCCCGTGTATCAATGCTATCCGCCGGGGCTGCCGCGCGTGTATTTTCATCCGTTTCCGATGGAGATCATCCAGTTGCCCGACCGGGTGCTGATGATGTTCGAGTACCACCACCAAAACCGGCAGATCTACACCGACGGCCGCGGCCATCGCGACGACCTGCCGCCGCTGTGGATCGGCGATTCGATCGGTTGGTGGGAAGACGAGACGCTCGTCGTCGAAACGGTGAATTTCAACGACAGCACCTGGCTCGATCGGCGCGGCCTGCCGCACAGCGATCAGCTCAAGGTCGTCGAGCGGTTGAGCCCGACGGACGACGGCCGTCTACGGATCGACATCACCGTCGAGGATCCGGTGGCCTATCCCGAGCCGTGGACGGGGCAGCGCTTTTACGAGCGCGTCGACTGGCAGATCGAGGAGTTCGCCTGCATGGAGCGTAACCGCAGCGACGAGTTTCACGAGTTCGAGTCCCAGATCATGGAGTATGGAGAGGGCGCCGCACCTTGAGGCCTGAGCAGCGTCGCGCGTCTTGAGCAACCTTGCGGCGCAGTGGATCGAGGTCGCGACCGAATACGCCGGGTGGTTCGTCGGCATTTCGCTCTTGAGCATCGTCGCCACATTCATCTTGCTGCCTGTGCTCGTCGTGCGTCTGCCGACGAATTACTTCTCGACGGAGCATCGGCTGCGGTCGCGGTATCGCCATCCGCTCGTGCATCTGCTGTTGACCGGCGTCAAAAACCTCATCGGCCTGTTCTTCGTCCTGACCGGCTTCATGATGCTGGTGCTGCCCGGCCAAGGCCTGCTGACATTGATCGTCGGGCTCACGATCATGAACTACCCGGGCAAGTTCGCCGTCGAGCGCTGGCTCGTGCGCCGCCGGCACGTGCTGCCGGCATTGAACTGGTTCCGTGTTCGCTACGGGCGTCCGCCGCTGGACGCGCCTTGAGACCGGCCGGCCCGTCGGCTCGGAAGCACGGCGACCGGAGGGAGACTGGACCCGGCGAGCCAATCGTACGAGCATACGGGCGTTTTCGGAGCTTCGAGAGGAGCGGGGAGGAGGAAGCGTGAAGCTCAAGGATCTCATTTCGGACTGGCCGCCGCAGGGCTGGACTCGGGGTCCGCTGGCGTGGGACAACGACAGCGGGCTCTTGAAGCTGGCTGATTTCCAAGGCCCGGATGCCAGCGGCCTGCTCAAGCTCATCGCCAGCGACGCCCAGCTTTGCCGGTGGTCGACCAGTCTCATGATCGGGGCTTCGGAGCTCAGCGGCGTGCTCCACGAAGCGCTCAACATGGCCCTCGGTAGAACCTTGAGCGAAGCAGGCGAGATCGAGCTCGACCCTTGAGCGTGAGGCGAGCGTGGACGCCGCTCGCCGATAGGTCTTACACTGGCCGGCAGGTTCGGCAGGCCGGCCGAGCCGCGCGCGATTGCGGCAACAGGGGGAGCCGTCATGAGCAACGATGACCGCCGCAGCTTTCTAAAGAAGGTCGGCGCTCTCGGCGGGATCTCGGCGATAGCGCCGTTAGGCCCGGCTGCGGCGCAGCCCGCGCCGGCGGCAGCGGATCCGCCGCTGCCCGCCTACCAGTTCTTCTCACCGCCGGAAGCGGCATTCATCGAAGCCGCCGTCGATCGTTTCATACCGGCCGACGAGCTGACGCCTGGCGGCGCCGACTGCGGCGTCGCGATCTTCATCGACCGGCAGCTCGCCGGCGCCTGGGGCGCGGGCGCGCGGCTTTATCGGCAAGGCCCGTGGCAGACCGGTACCCCGCAGCAGGGTTACCAGCTGCCGCTCACGCCGGCGGAGCTCTATCGGCGCGGTATCGCCGCCGTGAACGCGCACTGCGTCTCGCAGCACGGCCGGGAATTCGACCGTCTCGCCGCCGACGTGCAGATCGCCGTGCTCAAGAGCATGGAGAGCGCCGAGCTCGCCCTCGAGGAAATCCCCGCGCGGATGTTCTTCGAGATCATGTTGCAGAACGCCATGGAGGGATTCTTCGCGGATCCGCTCTACGGCGGCAACCGCGACAAGGTGTCCTGGAAGATGATCGGCTATCCGGGCGTCATCGCCATCTACTCCGAGGACATCAAGAACTACCTCAACAAGCCCTACGACGCCGATTCGACGAGCATCCTGGATCTGGTCTGAGACGCGTGGCCACTACACTCAAGGAAGTCGACGTCGTTCTGGTGGGAATGGGCTGGACCGGCGGCATTCTCGCCAAGGAGCTCAGCGACGCGGGCTTGAGCGTCGTCGGGCTGGAGCGCGGCGCGAGCCGCAGCACCGATCCCGACTTCTCCGTGCCGATGATTCGCGACGAGCTCAGGTATGCGGTACGCCAGGAGCTCATGCAGAACGCCGAGCGCGACACGCTCAGCTTTCGCAACAACGTCAAGCAAACGGCGTTGCCCATTCGGCGCCTGGGCTCGTTCCTCCCCGGCGAAGGCGTCGGCGGCGCGGGCGTGCACTGGAACGGCGTCACCTGGCGCTGGTCGCGCATCGATCATGCGATCAGGACGTTCTACGAGGAGCGCTACGGCGCGGATTTCGTTCCCGGCGACATGGTGCTTCAGGATTGGAGCATCAGCTACGAGGAGCTCGAGCCGTATTACGACCGCTTCGAGCGCGTCGCGGGCGTCAGCGGCCGCGCGGGCAACGTACGCGGTGAGTTGCGCCCCGGCGGAAACGTCTTCGAAGGCGTGCGGCAGAGCGAATATCCGCTGCCACCGCTGGAGCCTGCGTACTCGAACATCCTGTTCACCGAAGCGGCGCAAGAGCTCGGCTACCATCCGTTCCCACAGCCGGCGGCGAACGCCTCCGAGCCTTACACCAATCCCTACGGCCTGCGGCTTGCGCGCTGCCAGTACTGCGGCCATTGCGAGCGCTTCGGCTGTGAGGCGAACGCCAAGGGCAGCCCGCACAACACCGTGATCCCGGCGGCGATGCGCAATGCGAGCTTCGAGCTCAGAACCCAGAGCTGGGTCACGCGCATCAATTCCGATCCGGCTTCCGGCAAAGCGACGGGCGTCAGCTACACGAGCATGACGAACGGCGAGGAATACGAGCAGCCGGCGGGGATCGTGATCCTGTGCGCATACGCAATCAACAACGTGCACCTGATGTTGTTGTCGGGCATCGGCAAGCCCTACGACCCGGTGTCCAACTCGGGCGTCGTCGGCAAGAACTACTGCTATCAGGTCGATGCCGGCGTGACCCTGTTCTTCGGCGACAGGCTCTTCAATCCCTTCATGGCCGCGGGCGCGCTCGGCGCCGTTTGCGACGACTTCCACGCGAACGAGGACTTCGACCGGGCTGCAGCCGGCTTCATCGGGGGCGGCACTGTCCGCAACAGCTCCAGCGGCGGCCGCCCGATTCAATCGCGAGCGATGCCGCCCGGAACGCCGCGCTGGGGCACCGGCTGGAAGCAGGCGACGGCGCAGTGGTACGGGCGAAGCATGAACGTGCGTGGCACCGTGGGCAACATGCCCAACCGCTACAACTACTACGACCTCGATCCGACCTATCGCAATGCTCTCGGTCAGCCGCTCATGCGGCTGACCTACGATTTCGTCGACAACGACCGTAGGGCGGCGCAGTTCATGGCTGAACAGGCGCATCGAGTCGCGCGCGTGCTCAACCCGGACATTCTGACCGAGCCGCGCGCGCTAACCGGAAGCTACTCGATCGTGCCGTATCAGAGCACCCACAACACCGGCGGCACGATCTTGGGCGCGACCCCGGCCGAGGGTGTCGTCAACCGCTATCTGCAGAGTTGGGATCTGCACAACCTGTTCGTCATGGGCGCAGGCGTGTTCCCGCATAACTCCGCCTACAACCCCACGGGTCCGGTCGGCGCCCTCGCCTATTGGGCCGCCGATGCGATCGTCAATCGTTATCGGCACAATCCCGGGCCCTTGGTCTGACAAAGCAAGACGTGATTGGAACGCTGCGCCGCAAACTCGGGTTCATCGTGTCATTCGTCTTGACGCTGGCTTCGTCGAACGCCGGCCTCGCCGCCGATCCCGAAAACGGTCGCACGGTGTTCGCCGAGTGCGCGGCCTGCCATACGCTCGCGGAACCGACTGGCGAGGAGGCCTTGGGCCCGAGCCTCGAAGGCCTGCTCGGCGCGACCGCCGGTTCGCGCGACGACTATCGCTACTCCGCTGCGATGCGCCGCAGCGGCATCGTTTGGACGCCGGAGACGCTCGAGCAGTTCATCGCCGATCCGCAGGGGCTCGTGCGCGGCAACCGCATGGCGTTCGCCGGGATCAGCGACGAGACCGCGCGCGCCGATCTCCTCGCCTATCTCGCCCAAGAGCTCGCAGCCGAGTAGACTGGCCAACAAGCCTTCGATTCAGTCTCAGGCGCGTGCCGGTGTGCGTGCAGTAGGATTCGCGATAGTTCTCCTGTGCTTCAGCAACGTCTTCATGACGTTCGCTTGGTATGCGCATCTGAAGGAGCTCAACCACAAACCGTGGATCGTCGCCGCACTGTTCAGCTGGGGCATCGCCTTGTTCGAGTACCTTCTGCAAGTTCCAGGGAATCGCATCGGTTACACCGTGCTTTCCGTCGGCCAACTCAAGATCCTGCAGGAAGTGATCACGCTCAGCGTGTTTGTGCCGTTCGCCGTGTTATATCTCAAGGAGCCGCTGAAGCTGGACTACCTTTGGGCGGCAATCTGCATCATGGGCGCCGTATTCTTCATCTTTCGGAGCCGGCTGGTCGGCGGTTGAGCAAGCATTCCGCGACCTATCGATCTCGGAGTGGTGGCGGTCGCCCGCCGGCGCTTCCATGGGGGCTTCGTATGGCTGTTCGTATCGTCAGACTGGGCATGCCTCGATCCAAGACGGAGGGGCTTCGCATCGGCACGGTCCGGCGTCCCCCGAGGGGCGTTTCGAAAGGCGAGTACGCTCGCCAGGACATCTACGACGTATGGTTTCCGAACTTGTCTCCGAGCGAATCCCTGCTGAAGGAGACCTCTGCCGATGGTGATAACTCCTGGAAGAGATTCAGGCGCAGATTCTTGACTGAGATGAAGGCGCCGGAGGCCCGCCGGGATCTGGATCTGCTGGCCGCGCTATCCCATCGGACCGACTTCGCCATCGGCTGCTACTGCGAGGATGAATCCCGTTGCCATCGATCTATACTCAAGGAGTTGCTCGATCAACGAGGGGCCGACATCAAATGATCTCTCACTGCGATGAGGATCTGCGTCGCGCTCTGTTGGCCCTGGTAGCTGAAGACACTCGGCTCAGGGCGGAACTCGCCGCGGATGGTTCGCTATACGAAGGCTATCACCCGAAGATGCAGGCAGTTCACCAGCGCAATGCCGCACGATTGACCGCCGTTCTCGATGAGCGCGGCTGGCCCGGTGCTTCGTCGGTCGGCCGCGATGGCGCCGAGGCTGCATGGCTCATCGCACAGCACGCGATCGGCGAGCCGGCATTTCAACGTCGTTGTCTTCGAATCCTTCAGGAAGCTGCGGCCTCAGGCGATGTGCCGGCGTGGCAACCCGCGATGTTGGAGGATCGTGTGCGGATGTTCGAAGGCCGGCCCCAACTCTACGGCACGCAGCTCGAGCGAGACGAGGACGGAACACCTCGGCCGTACGTGATCGAGGATCCGGAGCAGGTCGAAGAGCGCCGGTGCGCGGTCGGGCTGGAGCCGCTTAGCGAGCGACTGGCACGAGAGAAACCGGAGCCCTTGCCGCGAGACCGGGAGCGGTTCGAGGGAGAGTATCAATCTTGGTTGCTCCGGGTCGGCTGGCGATCATGACATCGAAGGCGCTGCCCTGGTTTCTCTTACTCTGTTCTGTGAGCTGCGGGTGGACTTGCGTCCTCGCGCAGGGCTCTCAGAGCGCGGATCCGGCTGTCGTGTTTCACGCGCTCGAGCAGCATTTGCTCGATGCCCGCAACGTGCGGCTGGATTTTCATGTGACCGCGGAAGGTGTCGTCGAGGCGGATCTTCGTGGAAGCCTGGAAATCGATCGCGCGCACCGAGCGCACGTGACTGCCTCGGGCCGTTTCACCGGGCAGCCGGTTTCGCTGCGATTCGATGCGGACGGCGAACAGTACGAACTCGACAACGGGACGGGACTGGCGATGGCCATGAGACCCGCCTATTTGGAGGAAGCCATCATCATCGGGCTCACACGCATGGGTATTCTGCACAATCTCGCCAGGCTCGTCGGCGGGGTGCCGCCGGATCATTCGGAGGGAGGCGCCGGTGAATGGGTTACGGTCGACTCCTTCACGGCTGGCGGCGCCGATGCCGCCTCGATCTCGTTCGACATCACTGTCGCGGGACAGCCGGCCGGCTCGGCGTCGCTGGAGGTCGATTCGCAAGGCAACCCCGTCGTTCGACGCCAAACCGTCCAGTTCGAGTCGGGAGAGATGCGGGTGGTCGAGCGGTATTCGACGTTGACGATCGGGCCATGAATCGGGAGCGAGTCGTCGGCTCAATGAACGTCCTGATCAATGTTGACGTCGACGACCTGGAGGCTGCCGTTTCCTTCTACATGGCAGGCTTCGGATTGGAGATCGGCCGCCGCTTCGGCGATGCCGGCGTCGAATTGCTGGGAGGCTCGTCGCCGATCTATCTGTTGAAGAAGGACGCCGGAACATCCGTATCGGCGCACAGCACTCAGAAGCGCAGCTACGACCGCCACTGGACTCCTGTTCATCTGGATTTCGTCGTCGAGAAGATCGAGCGTGCGGTCGATAGAGCGCTCTCGGCCGGCGCCGTGCTGGAGGCCCCGATCAAAACGAGTCGTTGGGGCCGTTTGGGGTTGTTGTCGGACCCATTCGGACACGGATTCTGTCTGGTCGAGTTCTTGGGCCGGGGCTATGACGAGATTGCGTCAAAGTAGATCCCCGGGATCACCAGGCAATGCGGGCTACTCCGGCACACCGCTCGGGAAAAAGCTCGGCGTCAAGGAGTCCTTCAGAATCAAGACCAGGAACGCTCCGGCGGGCTACGCCCGCATGCTCGAGCCACTGCCCGATGGAGTCGCCATCTCTCAACGACTCCGCCCTCCCATCGACCTGTGGCATATCTTCTCGAGATCGCGGGTGGATCTCGCCCGCGAGCTTTCGACGTGTCTAAACGAGATCAAACAGGGCGGTATGATCTGGGTATCCTGGCCGAAGAAAACTTCCGGCGTCGCGTCGGACTTGACCGAGGATGTGATCCGTGAGCTGGCCTTACCGAAGGGGCTGGTGGACGTGAAAGTCTGCGCAATCGATGCAATTTGGTCGGGGCTCAAGCTCGTGATCCGCAAGGAACTCCGCCGCTAGGAGTGCGATGGTGCAGGAGCGCGGGCAGCCGGCATTGGAAAGAATGGCGGCGCTCGAGCTGCCGCAATGTTTACGCGCCGGAAAGGCGTCGTATACTGGATCGGTTCAACTCCTCCAATGAGGGGAAATCATGAGCAACACGATGCCTATACCGCATCTCGTCGTCAATGACGGTGAAGCGGCGATCGCCTTCTACGAGAAGGCTTTCGGCGCCACTCTCGAAGAAAAGCATCCTGCAGAGGACGGCAAGAGACTGATGCACGCGGCCCTGCAACTTGGAGCGGGAACGCTGTATCTGCACGATGAGTTCCCCGAGTTCGGCACCGACGGCGCCGCGAAGGCGCCTACCCGACTCGGCGGCGCAAGCTGCACCGTCCACTTGGATGTGCCGGACGCCGACGCCGCTTGGAAGCGTGCCCTCGCAGCCGGAGCGGAGGTGATCATGGCGCTCGACAATCAATTCTGGGGCATGCGCTACGGGCAGATCAGGGACCCCTTCGGTCATGTCTGGGCCATCGGCGGGCCGGTAAAATAGCCGGAGGGACGATGACGCGGCTTGAAATCCGCGAGGCCGATTTCACCGATCCGGGCGATGCGCAGGGCGTCGTCGACGTGCTGGACAGCTACGCGACGGACCCCGTCGGAGGCGGGCAACCGCTGCGCTCCGACGTTCGAGAGCGCCTGATCCCCGCGCTGCGTAAGCAACCGAATTCCCTGGTGTTGCTCGCGTTCGCCGACGAGCAAGCGATCGGCATCGCAGTTTGTTTTTTCGGTTTTTCCACCTTTCAGGCGCGTCCTCTACTGAATATTCACGACTTGGCCGTGGTTCCCGGACACCGCGGCAAAGGCATCGGCCGGGCGTTGTTGCTCGAAGCGGAGAAGCAGGCGCTCGACCAAGGCTGCTGCAAGCTGACGCTCGAGGTCCAAGAAGGCAATCTGACGGCTCGCTCGCTTTACGACCGTTTCGGATTTGCGGACTTCGTCGTGGGTGACTCGGGCCCGACGCGGTTTCTGAGCAAGGCTCTACCGCAGTGAGCGATCGGTTGAAGGCTTCATGTCACTGCGGCGCCGTGCAGATCGAGATCGATCGCAAACCGCAGTCGCTGACGCAATGCAGCTGTTCGATCTGCCGCCGCTACGGCGCGCTTTGGGCCTATTGCACGCGCAAGACGGCCCACGTCTTGAGCACGCCGGGCGCGACCAAACCGTACCTTTGGAATGACAAGGTCATCGAGTTCTATCATTGCGGTACTTGCGGATGCCTGACGCACTACGAAGGCATCAAGAAAACCGACGATGACCGAATCGCCGTGAATGCGCGAATGATGTCTCCGCGAGACATCGCCGACGTCCAGATTCGAACGTTCGACGGCGCGGATACCTGGAAATACTTGGATTAGTACGACGCTGGTGGACTCGTAGAGCGCGTGAAAGTCTTTGCCTACCTGTTGGGTCTCGTTGCCGTGCTGTTCTTCGGTCTCGGCGCCCTCGCACTTCCGTTCGCGCTCATCTATGCGATGGGAGTCGTCGGCACCGGCGGGCGCGAGGGAGTCGGCGAGCTGCTGTTCATGCTCGGCGCGATGACGATCGCCTTCGTCGGCGGCATCGGCATCTGGCGCGCGGCTGTCGCCTTGCATCGGGGGAGGAGCGCATGAGCCAGGAAAGGTGGTCGGCCGTCGATGCCTACATCGAGGACCGACTGATCGCGCCCGACCCCGGCATGGCCGCCGTCCAGGCCGCGAGCGACGCGGCCGGGCTGCCGCCGCATGCCGTGACGCCCGCGCAGGGCAAGCTGCTTTATCTGTTGGCCAAGATGCAGGCTGCGCAAAATATCTTGGAGATCGGCACGCTCGGGGGCTACAGCACGACCTGGCTGGCGCGCGCGGTTGCGCCTGCAGGGCGAGTTGTATCGTTGGAAGCCAACCGCGTGCACGCGGCCATTGCGAAAACCAACCTCGAGCGCGCCGGATTCGGTGGGATCGTCGACGTTCGCCTCGGTAGGGCCGTGGAGACCTTGGAACTGCTCTTCGACGAGGGCGCGGGCCCTTTTGATTTCATCTTCATCGACGCCGACAAACCGAGCAATCCCGAATACCTTCGATGGTCCTTGAAACTGTCGCGACCGGGAACGGTAATCGTCGGCGACAATGTCGTTCGAGACGGGGCGGTTGCGGACCCCAGCAGCACGGCCGCCGACGTCAGGGGCGTTCGTGCGTTCTTCGACCTGATGGCGGAGAACCCGCGGCTGTCGGCTACGGCGATTCAAACCGTCGGTAGCAAGGGCTATGACGGCTTTTCGCTCGCGATCGTTCAAGACTAGCGGACTTCGAAGGCATCTCGCGCGGGCGGATTGATCATTCGAGAAAAACCACATGCATGAACGCCTGACTCCCAAGGAAGCCCTTGCCAGGCTCGGCGAAACCGCCAAGCAGCCGTTTGAGTGTTCTCCCACGGCTCACTGGTGGTGGAAATCTTCAAGCCGGAGCACGTCGACCGGCAACATCCCCATTCGAGAGACGAGATCTACACCGTCATCTCGGGTTCCGGAGAGTTCGTCATCGACGGTGCCCGCCGGCCGTTCGAGGCCGGCGAGGTGCTGTTCGTGCCGGCGGGCGTGGAGCACCGATTCGAGAAATTCGGCGAGGACTTCGCCACGTGGGTCTTCTTCTACGGGCCGGAAGGCGGCGAAGCGCGCTGACTGAGCCGATATCCGGCGCAAAATCGACAGGCTCGTTACAACCGATTTACCATCGCGCACTCGGCCGGACCGCTGGCACGGCTATTACCCGGCTCGGGCGCTCACAATCGCGGAGGAGAGATCGTGGAAGGGATTGATGTCGTCGTCGTCGGCGGAGGCAATGCCGCTCTATGCGCGGCGCTGGCCGCGCAGGAGCACGGCGCCCAGGTGCTGGTGCTCGAGTGCGCGCCGCGGCACGAGAGCGGCGGCAACAGCCGCTTCACCGCCGGCTCGATTCGCTTCGCCTACGACGGTATCGAGGACCTCAAGGCGCTCATGCCCGATCTCGCCGACAGCGAGATCGCGATGACCGACTTCGGCCGTTACAGCGAGGACGATTTCTTCGACGACATGTTTCGCGTCACGCAGTATCGCTGTGATCCGGACCTCGTCGAATGCCTGGTGCGGCGTTCCAAGGAGACGATGCTTTGGATGCGCGACAAGGGCGTGCGCTTCATCCCGATCTACGGCCGTCAGGCGTTCAAGATCGACGGCAGGTTCAAGTTCTGGGGAGGCTTGACGGTGGAATCGACGGGTGGCGGTCCCGGCCTCGTCGACAGCCTGACGCAGGCTTGCGAGAAACGTGGCGTGCGTATTCAGTACGACAGCCGCGCGACGGCGCTCGCGACCGACGGTCGCAGCGTCACCGGCGTCGTCGTGCGGCGCGCCGCCGGGCTGCCCGAGACGATCGCCGCGAAATCGGTGGTGCTCGCCAGCGGCGGCTTCGAGGCGAATCCCGAATGGCGCGCGCGCTACCTCGGGCCGGGCTGGGAGATCGCCAAAGTGCGCGGCTCGCGTTTCAATACCGGCGACGGCATCCGCATGGCGCTCGAAATCGGCGCGGCGGCCTACGGCAACTGGTCGGGTTGTCACGCCGTCGGCTGGGACCGCAACGCGCCGGAGTTCGGCGATCTCGCGGTCGGCGATCAGTTTCAAAAGCACTCCTACCCTTTCGGCATCATGATCAACGCACGCGGCCGCCGCTTCGTCGACGAGGGCGCGGATTTTCGCAACTACACCTATGCGAAATACGGCGCCGAGATCATGAAGCAGCCGGGTTACTTCGCCTGGCAGATTTTCGACGCCAAGGTCGTCTCGCTGTTGCGCGACGAATATCGCATCCGCCAAATCACCAAGGAGACCGCCGATTCGCTCGAGGCGCTCGTCGCCAAGCTCGAGGGCGTCGACGCCGACGCCTGCCTGAAGGAGATCCGAGCCTACAACGCCGCCGTGCAGCAGAGCGTGCCGTTCAACCCCAACGTCAAGGACGGCCGCCGCACACGAGGCCTCGATATCGACAAGAGCAACTGGGCCAATACCATCGATACGCCGCCGTTCGAGGCGTATGCCGTCACTTGCGGGATCACCTTCACTTTCGGCGGGCTGCGCGTCGATACCCGCGCCCGGGTCCTGGATACCGGTCTGCGGCCGATTCCGGGCCTCTATGCCGCGGGTGAGCTCGTCGGCGGGCTGTTCTACCACAACTATCCCGGCGGCACGGGACTCATGTCGGGCGCGGTATTCGGTAAGATAGCGGGCAGCTCGGCCGCCTCGGTGACTGCATGATCAATCGGCGCCAATTCGTTTCCTCCGCGTGCCTGGGGCTTGCGGGTACGGCCGCAGCGCCGTTCCGCCTGAGCCGCGCGGCGGACTTCTCGGGGGAGATCGTCGAGCTCGTCATTCCCTTCAAGGAAGGCGGCGGCTCCGACACCTGGGGCCGCTTCAACGCGCCGTTCCTGTCGCGCTATCTCCCCGGTCAACCGACCGTGGTCGTGCGCAACGTTCCCGGCGGCAACTCCATCGCCGGCGCGAACCGCTTCGCCGTGCGCGCGCGCCCGGACGGCCTCTCGGTGCTCGGCACCTCGGCCTCGACTCAGTTTCCGTTTCTCATGGACGACCCGCGCGTCGAATACGACTACCAGGACTGGCGCGTGCTCATGGCCTACGGCACCGGCGGCGTCGTCTACGTGTCGGCGCAACTCGGCGTCGAGTCGAGCACGGAGCTCGCGGCCTTGGGCGATCGCGAGCTGCTCTACGGCAGCCAGGGCCCGACCTCCCTGGATCTCGTCCCGGTGCTCGGCTTCGAGCTCCTGGGGCTGAACGTGCGGCCGATCTTCGGCATGAGCGGGCGCGGCGCCGGGCGGCTCGCGTTCGAGCGGCGCGAGACGCACATCGACTACCAGACTTCGACCGCGTATCTGCGCAACGTGGTGCCGCTGATCGATGCCGGTGAGGCGGTGCCGTTATTCTCTTGGGGGGTACTCGACGACGCCGGCCGGCTCGTCCGCGATCCGACCTTTCCTGAGCTGCCGCACTTCGGCGAAGCTTATGAGCGCGTGCACGGCGAAACGCCGCGCGGCATCGGCTGGGAAAGCTGGCTGGCTTTCTTCACCGCCGGCTTCCCGGCGCAGAAGCTGCTGGTCGCGCCGCGCGAGACGCCCGACGACATCGTCTTGGCGTACCAGGATGCCGTACAGGCGATGAAGCGGGACCCCGATTATCAAGCCAGGAAGCTCGCGGCGCTCGGCACCTACGATCAGGTCACGGGCCGGGCCGCGCAGACGATGTACGACCTCGCCACCAACGTGCCGGCCGAGGCGCGTGCCTGGGTCAGAACCTGGCTCAAGGAGCGATTCCGGGTCAACCTCGGGATCTGACCTTGGCGGAAGCCCTATTACAGGCGCTCGCCAATCTCCTGACCCTCGAGCACTTCGCGCATCTCGCGCTCGGTGTCGCGCTCGGCCTCGTGGTCGGCGTTTTCCCGGGTCTCGGCGGCATTGTGGGCCTGTCGATGGTCATGCCTTTCCTCTATGGCATGGATACGATCTCCGCGCTTGCGACCCTGGTCGGCCTCGTCGCCGTGATACCGACCTCGGACACCTTCACCTCCATCCTCATGGGCATTCCAGGCTCGAGCGCCAGCCAGGCGACCGTGCTCGACGGCTTCCCGCTCGCAAAACAGGGTCAAGCGGCGCGCGCGCTCGCCGCCTCTTTCTCGGCGTCCCTTTTCGGCGGCCTCGTCGGCGCCGTGATCCTGACGTTCTTCATCCAGATAGCGCGGCCACTGATTCTGACTTTCGGCTCGGCCGAGCTCTTCATGCTGGCGCTGTTCGGCCTCTCGATGGTGGGCGTGCTGTCCGGCGCGAGCCTGACGAAAGGCGTGGTCGCCTGCGCCGCCGGCCTGCTCGCCGGATCGATCGGCGGCGCTCCGGCCACGGGCGAGTTTCGCCTGACCTTCGGCATCGACTATCTCTACGACGGCTTGCCGCTGGTGATCGTCGGCATCGGCCTGTTCGCGTTTCCGGAGATCGTCGACCTGCTGCGTCGCGACCGGCCGATAGCCCACGGCGGTCAGCTTGCCGGCGGCTGGCTCGACGGCTTCCGCGACGTCGCCCGCAATTGGTTCCTGTGCCTGCGCTGCTCCAGCCTCGGCGTGCTCATCGGCGCGATCCCCGGTCTCGGCGGCAGTGTCGTCGATTGGATCGCTTACGGGCACGTCGTGCAGACCGCCCGCGACAAGTCCCAGTTCGGCAAGGGCGACATCCGCGGCGTGATCGCGCCCGAGTCGGCCAACAACGCCAAGGAAGGCGGCGGCCTCGTGCCGACGCTGCTGTTCGGCATTCCGGGCTCTGGCGCGATGGCGGTGTTCCTCGGCGGCATGGTGCTGCTCGGCATAGAGTCCGGGCCGGCGATGGTATCGACCGATCTCGAGCTCACCTACACGATCGTCTGGTCGCTGGCGATCGCCAACGTGCTCGGCGCCGGAACCTGCATCCTGCTGGCGAAACCTATTGCGCGGCTCACGACGCTGCCGTTCAACGTGCTCGCGCCATTTATGATCATGGTCATCAGCTTCGCGGCGTTCCAGGCGACGCGCGATCTCCTGGATCTCGTGTTTCTGTTCCTTTGCGGCTTGCTCGGGATCCTGCTGAAGCGTTTCGGCTGGTCGCGGCCGGCGTTCCTGATCGGTTTCGTGCTCGCGCCGCAAGCCGAGGGTTACCTGAATCTCGCCGTGCAGTTCTACGGCTGGCAGATGCTGTTGCGTCCCGGCGTGCTCGTGATCCTGGCGCTCGGCGTCGTTTCCGTTTGGCTCGGAAGCCGGGGCGGCGCCACGGATACCGAAGCGCTCGTCTCGACCGAGACCGGCCCCGCCGGCGGCGCGGCCCGCGACCGCCGGCCGCAGCTGTTGTTCCTCGTAGGACTCGGCGCCACGTCCTTGTATGCCGTCTGGAGCAGCTCGCAGCTCTCACCGCTCGGCGGCATGTTCTCGATGGGCGTGGGCATCGTCACCTTCGTGCTGGCCGCCTATCTGGCTTTCGGCATCGGCGTCGGCGGCATGGACAGTCCGCTCAACTTCGACACCGAGGCACGGCCGGGTATCGACAGCGAGCCCGCCGGCAGGCGTCTGTGGCCCAACGTCGCCTGGTTCGCGATGTTGACCGCGGCGACGGCACTGCTCGGCTTTCTCCTGGCGACGACACTGTTCTTCGTCACTTTCCTCCGCGTCAAAGCGAAGACGGCTTGGCCCATGACCTTGGTGCTGACCGTATCGGCGCTCGTGTTGCTCGCGGTGCTGACGAACGCGCTGCTCGTCGAGCTGCCCGCGGGCCTCTTGCAGAACTACGTGCCGCGGCCCTGGCCGTTCCGGTGATCCGCGTGGCACAGCGAGCGATACCTTGTCTTTTGATGCGCGGCGGAACGTCTCGCGGACCCTATTTTCTCGGCGACGACCTGCCGGCCGACGTCGCGCTGCGAGATCGCGTGCTGCTCGCGGCGATGGGCTCGCCCGACCTTCGCCAGATCGACGGTCTCGGCGGCGCCGACACCCTGACGAGCAAGGTCGCGATCGTCAGCCCGTCGCCGCGGCCCGGCGTCGACGTCGACTATCTGTTCGCGCAGGTATCGGTCGACCGTGCCATCGTCGACACGGCGCCGTCTTGCGGCAACATGCTCGCCGGCGTCGGCCCGTTCGCGATCGAGCGCGGCCTCGTCCTGGCCGCACGCGGCGAGACTCGCGTGCGGATATTCAACGTCAATACCGCAAGCAGGATCGAGGCCGTTGTGCAGACGCCGGACGGTGCCGTCGAATACGAAGGCAACCAGGCGATCGACGGCGTTCCCGGCAGCGCCGCGCCGATCCTGCTCAATTTTTCCCACATCGTCGGCTCCAAGTGCGGCCGCTTGTTGCCGACGGGAGCGCCGCGCGACGAGATCGACGGCGTCGCGGTCAGCTGCATCGACGTCGCGATGCCGATGGTGATGCTCAGTGCCGTCGAGCTCGGCTTGACGGGGTATGAAACCGAGGAGCTCATGGCGGACCGGGGGCTGCTCGCCCGGCTGGAGCGAATCCGGCTTGAAGCCGGGCGCCGCATGGGTCTCGGCGACGTCGGCGACAGCGTCGTACCGAAGCTCGCGCTGCTCGCGGAGCCGCGCGCGGGGGGTGCGATCTGCTCGCGCTATTTTACGCCGCACCGCCTGCATGCCGCCCATGCGGTCACGGGCGCGATATGCGTTGCGGCCGGCATCGTCACGCCGGGCAGCGTGCCGGCGTCGCTCGCGGACGTCGCGAGCATCGCGGACAGCGTCGTGCGGATCGAGCACCCTTCGGGCTCTCTCGACGTGCGGCTCACGACTTCGCGCTCCAATCACAAGGTCGAGATCGTCTCAGCCGGAATCTTGCGAACGGCGCGCAAGATCATGGAAGGCGAGCTGTTCGTGCCGGCCGGGATTTGGCCGGTCTCCGCCTAGGCCGCCGCAAGCTCAAGCGCTCGCGAGCTCGGATTCGAAGGCTTCGCGCGCGCGATCGGTCTTGGCTGCGAAGTAGAAATCGCTCTCGGTCAAACCCGAGATCTTGTGCGTCCAGATTTCGACGGCGCAGCGTCCCCAGCTCACGTGCAGGTCGGGGTGATGGTTTTCTTCCTCGGCGATTGCGCCGACGCGATTGGCGAAGGCAATCGCCATGGCGAAGTTGCCGAAGGCATAAGCGCGCTCGAGGTGGCCGGCGACGTTGAGCTGCCATCCATCGTCGAGCTCGGCGAGCATGCGCTCGGCCTCATCGCGTGCGAGCGGCGGCACGCCGCCGCGGCAGGGCACGCACTTGTTGTCCGCGAGGCTCATGGGAGAACTGCCTTAGGCTGCGTCATTTTACAGATTGCCGATCAGTCGATGGTAACGACCCGGATTGTTATTGACAAACCCACAAGCGCGGGAGATAGTCTGGCGCCGCTTTCGAGCCGCGCTCCCATACAGCCCTGGGCTCGTATCCGCTACACTTGCCAAAGTCATGAGTAATGAGCTGGTCGCAAAGCTACGGGGCGAGAATCGCCCCGGCACGGATCTCGACGTCAGCCGCAAAGCGGCCGACGAGATCGAGCGCCTCGAGCACGAGCTCGAGCGTTACCGCAGCGCCTTAGAGCTCATTCGCGATCATCCGTTCGAGCAGACCAATTCACCGCGGCTCACCGACCAGCTCTGGCATTTTGTGCGCTGGTCCAAGGCGACGGCGCGTAATGCCCTCGAGCGCGGTGGTGAAAACGGCAAGGGCGGGAGCCGCACGGAGTGACCGCAATGAGGAAAAGCGTCATTCGGGCAATGTTCGCCCTGCTGTGTGCTCTGATCGTGTTGCCGTTCGGCGCGCCGGCCCAGGAGCTCGATAGAAGCATGCGCACGATACTCGTCGCCGGAGCGACCGGCACGCAAGGCGGAGCCGTCGCGCGCGAGCTCGCCGCTCGCGGCTATCGCGTCAAAGGCCTGACGCGCAATACGGACAGCGAAACGTCGCAGGAGCTGACGGCTCTAGGCATCGAAATGGTGCGCGGCGACTTCGATGACCCCGAGTCCTTGGATCGCGCTTTCGAAGGCGCTTACGGCGCGTTCTCGGTGCAGCAGTACCGCGGCGTCGGTGTCGACGGGGAAATTCGCCAGGGCAAGGCCTTCGCCGACGCCGCCAAGCGCGCCGGCGTTGCGCACTTCGTCTACACCTCGGTCGCCAAGGCCACGCTGGACACCGGCGTGCCGCAGTTCGAGAGCAAGCTCGAGATCGAGAACTACGTTCGCTCGCTGGGATTGCCGTTCACGATCATTCGCCCCGCGACCTTCATGGTCTCCTTCGAGGAGTTTCGCGCGGACGCGCTCACGGGTGAGATCAGCGGCCCGTTGCCCGCCGAGCTCGAGCGCGTGTTCATCGCCCCTCAGGACATCGGGCGCTTCGCCGCCGAGGCTTTCGACCATCCCGAAACTTGGCTCGGGCGCGCCGAGGCGATCGCGGGACAGCGCGTCAGCTACGCGGACGCCGCGGCGGCGATGAGCCGGGTCTTGGGAAAGCCGGTGCATTACCGGCGGATTCCGTGGGAGGAGTTCGCGGCGACTGCGGCGCCGACGGCGGTCGCGCGCGAAAGCTGGTACCTGGAGAACAGCGATCCCGTCGACGTCGAGGCGCTGCGCCGCGATTATCCCTGGCTCATGACGCTCGAGGAGTATCTCGTCACCGCGGGATGGGGCGAGACCGAGCCCTAGACCGGCTGCGAACGCGCTCAGTGACAGTTCGTGCAGACTTGGGTCTGCGCGAGCATGCTCTCCCGATTCGAAAGCGCCATGAACGGAACCTGCGCGGAGTGGCAACGCGCGCACTCATATTCCCGCTCCAGCACCATGTTGTGCGACATCTCGAAGTGCCAGTAGCCGTCACGGTGCTCGGCCAACAACGCGCGCAGCGTATCGGCGGTCAGCGACGCCTCCCAGCTCTGTGGTTCCGGCAGCGGATCCTCGGCAGGTAGCGGCACGAGGTCGAGCGGCGCGCTCGCGGCCCGCTCGGCTGCGAGCGTCTGCCCGGCGAGCCGGCCGGTGACAATCGCGGGGCCCAGAAACATGCCGTCCATGCCGTGGCTGCCGTTGATGCCCACGCTGCCGTTGATCTCGCCGACGGCGTAGAGCCCGGGAAACACCTCACCGTCTGGCTTGAGCGCGCGCCCCTGCCGATCGATTGCCACGCCGCCCATGCTCTTGCGCGTCATCGGGAACATCTGCACGGCGTAGAACGGCGCGCGCTCTATCGTCGGCGGCGGCTCGTCGCTTTCGCCGAAGCGGCCGAAATCCGCATCGACGCCTTGCTCTATCAGCGTGTTGAACCGCGCTACGCTGGCGGTGAGCGCATCCGCCGGCAGGCCGATCGCCTCGGCGAGGGCTTCGAGGCTGTCCGCCTTGGCGGCCGCGTTCGGATCGTCGAGGATCGGATGCCCCGGCGTCGGGTTGTTGAGCCAAGCGGCGCCGCGCACGCCGAACTCCTCTCGGCTGGTCTCATCGAAGATCGCCCAATAGCTAGAGCCTTCCTGATTCAGCAAATCGACGAGTATTTCTTTGTCGAAGCCGAGCTCGTTGGTGAAGCGCTCGCCTTGCGCGTTCAACCACAAGGCATTGTCGTTACCGCCCGTCAGCGCATGCGTCCGGTCGGGATCTCTGGGGCTCACGAGCCCGTTGACGTAGATGTAGTGGCGATTCATTTTCGTAAGCTGAGCGCCGGCGGCTTGCGCCATGTCGTGTCCCGAGCCCGTGGCGCTGTACGACGAGCCGATCAGAATGCGCTGCGGATCCGGCAGACCGGGTGTCCAATTGGCGAGCACGCGGTCGAGGTCGCTCTCGAAACCGCCGGTCGCGAGCACGACGTTGGGCGCGCGTAAGGTCAGCGATTGGCCGTTGCGCAGATCGCGGGCGTTGACGCCGGCGATCCGGCCCTCTTCGACGACGAGGCTTTCGACACGGGTATTCCACTGGAACACGACGTTCGGCAGGCTCAAGGCCGTGCGATAGATCGGTAGCACGAGATAGATGGCCCGGTCCTGGGTGAAGTGAAACCGCGGCACGCTGTTGGCGTGTGCCGCCGAGGCGCGCACGAACTCGACGCCCATCTCGGTGACCCAGTCGTAGATGAGCTCGCGCGAGTTCTCGGCGTAGAAACGCGTCCACTCCGGATCACCGTCGTCGGTCCACTCCATCCAATCGTCGTAGGCGAGCTCCGCAGAATCCTCGATCCCCGCCCGCGCCTGCACGGGCGTGTCGACGATCGCGACGCCCCCGGCCATGACGGCGTGGCCGCCGGCCATGGAGTTCATGTCGATTACGAGGGTCCGCACGCCCGCGCGGCCGAGCTCGATGGCCGCCGACAAGCCTGACAGGCCCGCGCCGACGATGATGACCTCGGCATCGGCAGTCGTCCGGTCCTCGGCCTGCTGACGCTCGCCGCAAGCGACGAGCGGAATCGCCGTCAACACCATGGCGAATCGTCGAAAGGCTATCGAGCAGATCTGCATGACTCTATCCCCCTACTCCTGCCGGCCGCCGCCTTCGCGGCGGTAGTTCGTATCCATGTACCAGCTCATGTATTCGAGCATCGAGACCGACTCGTAGGCCGCGGGCCGCTCGGCGGACACGCAGGTGGCTAACGGCACGGCCAGCGTATCGTGATTCGGATTGAAGAACATCGCCATCGAGTAACGGTCGCGCTTGGGCATAGTGACCCGGTGCGGCGTCGCGAGAAAGCGGCCGTTGGTCCAGCGCGCGAGGAACTCGCCGGTATTGATCACGATGCCGTTCGGCACGGGATCGACCGGGACCCACTCGCCGTCCGGCCACATGACCTCGAGTCCGGAGACATCCGAGATCGGTAGCAGCGTGATGAAGCTATGGTCGCAATGCGGCGCGATGCCGAATTGATTGTGCTCCGGCTCGATCGCGGCGTAATGCGAATTCCGCGTCCACCACATCGGCTCCGTGAAATACGGCGCGAAATAACTCGGCGGCAGACCGAGGGCGCGCGCATAGAGCGGCAACATCGCATAACCGAGCTTCGCGATGGCGTTCTGATACGCGATCATGGCCTTGCGAAACTCCGGCCTGCCGGGTGGCCATTGGTTCGGCCCGACGAAGCGCACGCCCGATAGGATCGCAGGATCGTTCGCGAGGCGCTCGCGCGCCAAAGTTATGGTCTCGTTGAGATCCTTTTTCGTGTTCTTGTGCACGGTCGCCGAGACGTACATCGTCGAGCGCGGCGGAATGTAGCCGACCGTCTTGTCGTTGATCCGGATGCGCAGCTTCTCCTCTTGCGGCAGCGCAAAGAACCTCGCCAGCTCGGCGTAGCCGTGGTCGATGACGTCGCGCGGCACGCCGTGATTAACGACCACGTAGAAGCCGACGTTCTCCTGCGTATAACGCAGCGTCGCCGCGATCTCCTGCGCGGCGGCATCGCTGCCGGCGAGGTACTCGCCGAGATCGAGCAACGGGATTGCGCGTTTCGTGCCGGCCGATGGCGTGATGCTGTTTTGCACTAGAGTGATATCCAGGGAACGTCAGCGATTTCGATCGCTGTGAAATTCTACTCCGTGGCTAGAAGCAGCGCACGCCGCGTCCGGGATCTCAGCGCGCGCCCGAGCAGCCTGTAGGATGGCCGAGCGCGCTCGCGCCGCCGTAACGGCCGATCGGCGTGCGCACGGCGCGCCGATGACGGCTTCTCTCATGACACTGCGATCGAGCTAGAAGATTTCGGCGAGAAAATCGACGTGCATCTTCCACGACCGCCGGTTGGCCGATTCGCTGTAGGCAAGGCCGTGGGCGCGATCGTTCGCCTGTGGGTTGGTGAACGCATGTACCGTGTGTCCGAAGCCGTGGATCTGCCAGTCGGCGCCGGCCTCGGTCAGCTCCGCGGCAAGCGCGATCACGGCATCCGGTGGCACCATCGGATCGTCCCAGCCGTGCAGCGCCAGAACCCTGGCCTTGATCTTCTTGCCGCGCGTGTTGCCGGGCGGCTTGAACAAGCCGTGGAAGCTCGTGACACCGCGCACGTCGGCACCCGTGCGCGCGAGGTCCAGCACGCAGAGGCCGCCGAAGCAGTAGCCCATCGCCGCGACCTTGGCGGCGTCGAGCTGATCCTGCGCACGCGCGACCTCGACGGCGAGCTGCATGCGCTTTTGCAGCAGCGCGCGGTCGGTCAGGAAGGGTTGCATGAGCTTGGCGTTCTCCTCTTGGCTCGAGCCGCGGATGCCTTTGCCATAGAGATCGAGGCAGAAGCCCGCGTAGCCGAGCTCGGCCAGAGCGCGCGCGCGATCCTGCTCGAAACCGCCGGACCCGCCCCACGCGTGCGAGATTACGATCCCGGGCCGCGGCTTTCCCGAGCTATCGTCCCAGGCCAGGAAGCCTTCGAAGGTCTTGCCGTCCTGGCTGTAGTCGATCGTTGTCGTTTGGATGGTCACTACCGGGCTCCTTAGGGATCGCAGTCGTCGGAAGGGATCTTATTATTGCCGTTTGGGCGTTTACAGCGTATTCAAGCGAGGCGTATTCTGAGGCGGATACCCTCGTGTCAAAAGAATTAAGATAACAACCATGAAGAATCGCATCCTTCTCTCGTCGCTCGGCGCGCTCCTCGTCGCGACCGTGCTCAGCCAGATTCAAGCCGCCGTGTCCCAAGAAGTTCGAATCTTCAACACCGTGAAGCAGAAGCTAGAAGCGGGCGGCAAGGTCGTCGGCGCAACCGTCGCGACGGCGGATCCGGATATCTATTGCGCAGTCGCCGACGCCGGATTCGACTTCATCTGGATAGAGATGCAGCACAGCCCGCTGACCTACTCGGAGGCCGCGCGCATGATCTGGGCGTGCCGAGACGCACCGGCCATTCCCTTCATCCGCGTGCCGAGCGCGACCGAGGGCGACATCCAAAAGGCGACGGATATCGGCGCATTGGGCATCATCATCCCGATGGTGGACAGCATCGAGGAGATTCGCGACGCCGTCACCTTCGCGCATTATCCGCCGCTCGGCAGACGCAGCCAAGGCGGCGGGCAGTACGGCGCGCTCTGGGGCAGCGACTACAGAGCGGCGGCCAACGACAACATCATGGTCGTCGCGATGATCGAGAACCCGACGGGAGCTGGCATCGCCAAAGAGATCGCCAATCTCGAGGGCGTCGACGTCGTGTTCGTCGCCAGCTCGGACCTCAGCAGCTTCACGGGCCTTGCGCAGGGGCACCTGGAGTACGAAGCCTTGGTGACGATCGTCAAGGACACGACCCTCGAAGCAGGCCGCGCGCTCGGCGGTCCGCTCGCGTGGATGAGCACGCGGAACGAGTATTCCTTCTTCCAGGCGCCGACGACGACGAGCCTCGTGCGCTCCGGCGCGCGCGTCGTTCTGCAGGCGGCGAATCCCTGCTTCGACGTGCCGGCTGGCGTAGCTCCTGTCGAGGGCGCCGATCCCTGTCATTGACGCGGCTGGCGAGACCGCAGCCGCGGTGCTATGTTTCAGTGATGAGATAAGAACCGGATAAAACGGTCGGGGACCAACAATGACTAACAAGCTTCGTTCTCCCTTGCTTTCGTTCCGAGTCGCGATCGCCGCTGCACTTGTATCTCCTGGATTGGCCGTATCCCAGAGCCAGTTCACGCATGCGCACCTGCGCGTGCCCCAAGACCAGCAGGCCGAGGCTGCCGCCTGGTACCACGAGGTGCTCGGAGGAGAGCCTGGCGAGCTCGGCCCGGGGCCAGGCATCCGCCATCACAACGGCTTCATCGGCACGGCCCCGAACGAGGGCATGGCCGCTGACGGGGCAGTCAGCGTCATCGATCACATCGGCATCGGCGTGCCGGACGTGCGCGCGACGGTCGAGCTCGCCCGATCGCTCGGCGCCGTGGTTCGCACCGAGCCGCAACCGGGCATCACGGCTCCGCTGATCGCGCACATCACCGATCCCTGGGGCGGCCGCTTCGAGCTGCTGCAAGATACGGTCTACACAGGCGTCAACCACATTCACATCTACGCCTCGGATGCCGATGCGACGCGCGACTGGTTCCTGGCTGTATTCGGCGGCGAATCGGACGAGGCGCGCGGACAAGGACGTTTCCATGCGATTCGCTACGACACGGTTTGGTTCCTGATCACGCAGACGGCCGAGGACGATCGGCGCATGCCTAGCCGCTATCGCGCGATCGACCACATCGGCTTCAGGGTGCCCTCTCTAGGCGCCTTTCGTGGCGCGCTACTCGCATCCGGTTACGAGCCCTATCTCGAGCGACCCAACCCTCCGGGCGCGGACCTGATGTTCCTCGAAGGCCCCGACGGGCTGCACGTCGAGATGACGGAGCCGGCGCCGCGATGAGACGGTATCGACTCAACGAAACCCGCGGCCGCCGCCGGTGTTTTGTTGAAACGGGCTGGTCGAGCCGAAACGCTCGTTGATGATGCGCTGCAGCGTTGCCTGCTGCTGAAACAAGCTCGAACTCGGGAGCAACAGCACCTGATCCCCGGGCTCCAGGCCGACCACGATCTCGCTGTACTCGAGATCCGACAGGCCGGTCTCGACGGGCATAGGCGCTGGCTCTCCGTCCTTCATCGCCACGACCCAATAGTTGCCGCCGAACTCATAGGACGACTCGGTGGCCGCAGCCGGCGCCCCGCCGCGAAAGCCATCGCGGCCGCCCGTGGCCGGCCGCTGTGCGCGCAGCTCGGCAAGCCGGTCCTGTTCCTCGGGCGTCGGAGATTCCTCGCTGCGCCTGGCGATCAGATCCCGGGCTTGATCCCGGTCGGACGAGGCTCCCGCCGCGCCCTCGGCGCTGCCGCCGGCCACGCCCAAGCGTGTGCGCAGCTCCACCTCCGGCACACCGAGCATCAGCGCCGTCGCGGGAATGTCTTCGTTGACGCGTAGTGCCATCGTCGGAACGACGGGGACCGAGTCGCGGCTCGCGATCTGGATCTCGACGCTGGCGTTCATGCCGGGCTTCAACAGATCGCCGCGATTTTGCAGCCGGATGAGCACCGCGAACATCGTGACGTTCTGATCGACGATCGCCTGCGGCTCGATCTTGAGCACGGTCCCCTCGAAGGGCTGATTCGGATAGGCGGCGACGACGACGCGGGTGCTCATGCCCGGCCGGATCTTGCCGATATCGGTCTCATCGACGAGCGTTCGCACGTGGACCGAGGTGAGGTCGGCCATGCGCAGCAGCACGGTGCCTCCGGCGACGTCCCGCGTCGGCGAGGAGATCACTGTGCCCGGCTCCACGCGCCGTTCGATGACCGTGCCCGTGATCGGCGCGCGAACCTCGGTGTCGTCCATCGCGATCCGCGCATTCTCGAGCGCGACCTGCTTGCCGATGACGTCGGCCTCGGCATTGGCGAACTCGAGCTGGCTCTGCTCGTAGTCGGTCTGAGTCAAGGTGCCGCTGCCGTAGAGCGTTTCGGCGCGCTGCATTTGCGTCTGCGCGATGCCGCGCCGCGCTCTGGCCGCAACGAGCGCGGCTTCGGCCTCGGCGAGTTGATTCCGGGGCGTGCGCTGATCGATCTCGACGAGCAGCGTGCCCGCGTCGACGACGTCGCCGGTCTCGGCATGAATCGCAAGGATCTCTCCCGACGCCTTGGATTTCACTTCGACCATGGTCTCTGGCTCGATGACGCCGGCCGCCTCGACGCTGACCTCGATCGAGCGCGTCTCCACCGGCGCGGTGTCGTACAAGGGCGCAACCGACCCTTGCTGCGATTCCGAGCAGCCGATCAGGCACACGCTCAAGAGGCATGTCGTGCCAACGCGCATAGTCAATGAATCCGCCCGGCCGCCGCCTCATCGTGCTCGATATTGCCGTCTCGAAGCACGATCTTGCGGCGCGCGTGCTCGGCGAGCTCGCGCTCGTGCGTCACGAGAATGATCGTATGGCCGGCGGCGTTGAGATCGTCGAGCAGCGACATGATCTCGAGGCTGGTCGCCGAATCCAGGTTCCCCGTAGGCTCGTCGGCGAGCAGTATGCTGGGATCCGTCACCAGAGCCCTGGCGAGCGCCACGCGCTGCCGCTGCCCGCCCGACATCTCGTTCGGTCGATGGTTCATGCGATCCTGAAGCCCCACGTGCCCGAGCGCCGCTTCAGCCCGCCGCAATCGCTCGGCACGCTTGATGCCGCCGTAGATCAAAGGCGTCTCGACGTTGTGCAATGCATTGGCGCGCGGCAGCAAGTTGAACGTTTGAAACACGAAACCGACTTCCTTGTTGCGCAGCCGCGCGAGCTCGCGGTCGTTCATGTCGGAAACGAGCTTGCCGTTGAGCCAGTACTCGCCTTCGTCCGGCGAGTCGAGCAAACCGATGAGGTTCATGAGCGTCGACTTGCCGGAGCCCGACGGTCCCATGATCGCGACGTACTCGCCGCGCTCGATCTCCAGATCCACGCCGCGCAGCGCGTGGATGATCTCGCCGCCCATCGTGTAACGCCGTTGCAGGTTGACCGTCGTGATCATCGCTCGGCCGCTGATCTCAGGCATTTGCGCTCACTCGCAGCGTCACCGGAAGTCGCCGCGGCGCCTGCTCGTCTTATGGCGTCGCGCCGGCGCGGCTCAGCTTACGGTAGTACTCCGCGACGGCCTGCTGATAGGCCTGCGCGACCTGAGCCGGCGCTTCGGTCCGCACGCCGGACTCGCCGGCGCCGGCCCGGCCGCCGCCGAGCTTGAGCTCGAGCTGCTCCACGAGATTCAGCATCGCGAGGTATTCCTGCTCGATGAGCTCGGGATTGCCAGGCAAACCGGCGCGCAGCGCGGCGCCGAGCTGCCGCAGCGCTTCGAGATCCTCGGTGCTCAGGCCCTCGTCGCGAAGCCGCGTGCCGAGCGTCAGCAGCTGTGAGCCCGCGTCCTGCAAGCGCTCTTCGAGCCGCTCGCGTGTCTCGGGGTCGAAGCTCAGGACGTCGCGCGGGTCCCAGGCTCCGAGGCCGCGTCGCGAGGGGTCGTAGATACCGCCGCCGCGCCCGCCGTAGCCATATCGATCGCCGCCGTTGGCGGCACCGTACTGCTGGCCGCCCTGTCCCGGTTGGCCTTGCTGCCCGGGTTGACCTTGCTGGCCGGGTCCAGCTTGTTGTCCGGGCTGGCCCTGCTGCCCGGGCTGCGCCTGGCCGGGTTGGGCACCTTGAGCGGCACTGGCAAGCTCGCGCCTGAGCGCCTGTAGCTCGGCGACGAGCTCGGCCGTCGGATCGGGCTCAGGCACCGACCCTTCACGCGCCTCGCGCGACGCCAGCGCCAAGGCCTCGTCGGCGCTACGGCGCAGCTCGTCCAGCGCGGTGGTCACGATGCCCTCCATCGCCGCCGCCTCGGTAGCCGCGCCGCGGCGGATTCGAGCCGCGGCACTGCCGATGCGCGCGCCGACTTGATTGCGCTGCAGCTCGGCCAGCGCATCCTGAAGCTCCGCGCTCGCTCCGGGCGTTTGATTGCTGAATTGCTGAGCGGTGCGCTGAAGGTCCTGCTCGAGGGCTTCGAGCTCTTCCTGCATCGTCCATTTTCTCTCGGACAGCTCGAACTGTTCCTCGGGGCTCATGGGATTGACGAGGAAACCCTGCTCCTCGCGAGCCTGCAGCGCGCGACGCGCGGCCTGCTGCAGCTCGGCCTCGGTTTCACGCTGCTCTTCGAAGAGCGCTTGCGATCTTTCGGCCAGGTCGGAAAACGCCTGCTGCGTGACCTCCTGACGCTGCGCCGTCATCTGCTCGATGGCGCGATCGAGCTGCCGCCGCGCCTCCTCGATCGCGCGCCGCGCCTGCTCGGGATCGACCCCCTGCTGTGAGCCTGCGCGGTCCATGGCCTGCAGGGCGTTGTTGAGCTGCTCGATCGCCTCCGCCGTCTGTTGACTCTGGGAGCCGCCGGCCTGACCGGACGACGTGCCGGCCGAGGCCTGCTGACCCGACTGCTGACCGGATTGCTGGCCCTGGCTCTGCTGGCCTTCCGCGCCCTGCTGTTGCTGTTGATTGGCCGCTTGGCGCTGGAGCTGCTCGAGCTCACGGCGCAACTCTTCAGTTTCGCGCCGCAGTTGCTCCTGCTGCCAGCGCTCCTGCTCGGTCAGACCGCCGCGTTGATTGGCCTGCCTGGCGAGGTTCTCCTGCCGCCGCGCGAGCTCCTGAAGCTTAGCGATGGCTTCGTCGACGCCTTGTTCCTCGGGATTGCCACCGTTGAGCGCGACCGGCGCCTCGGTCTCGTACTGATTCTTCTCGAGGTCCATCTCGAGCTCGAAGAGCTCGGCGAGATCACGGCCGGCGAACCCGCCGCCGCCGCCGCCTCCTTGCTGGAAGGCGACTTGAATATCCGTGAACACGGCTTCGGCTCGCAGCAGATGCTGCAGCGCCTCCTGCTCGGGCGGCACGGCTTCGTCGAGCTCGAGATCCGCGAGCCTCTCTGCGGCCGGCAGCATCGCATTGGCCGCGCTTTCCAGGGCATTGACGAAGGTTTGAATCTGCTCGTCCACGCTCGTGAGCTGGCGCGCGCGCGTTCGCGACGCCAACGTCTGTGCCTGCTCGGCGAGCGTGCGCTGAAGCTCCGCGAGCAAGGCGGCGTTGTCCGAGACCTGCTGCTCATCCTGGAAACCGGTCCGCTCTTCCTGCTCGCGAATGAGATTCCAGGTAGCGACGAGGATCTCCTTCTGGCGCTGGGAGATCTCGTTCTGCTCCTGCATGCCGCCTCCGCCACCACCCCCGCCGCCTTGCATGGACTGGGAGAAGCTTCGATCGAAGGGCTGCACTTCGACAAAGAACAAGTCGGTGCGGCTGGAGGCATCGCGATCGAAAGCCTCGACGTAGTAGGAGACGACGTCGCCCGGCTGGAGTAATTGCGAATCAGGCTCATCTTCTTGCGCCTGCTCATCCGCCTCGGGCTCGGCACCGGCGTTTTCCGCGGCCCTCACGATGTCGAGGAAAGTTCGCGGCAGCGCCGCGCGTTCCTCGCGCGGCTGGGCGCGCAGCTCCTCCAGATAGATGAGTTCGTCAGCCAGCGCGTAGTCACCGTCCGCGGGCAGCGACGCCAACCGCCACTCGCCGCCGTTGACGGCATAGCGGAGCTCCAGCCGATCGAGATTGAAGTCATCGCTCGCCTCGACGCGCACCTGCACCTCTTCGATGTTGCTGGCTCGCCAGTCGCGCCCCGGCTTGAGCACCTTGACGAGCGGGCGATTGTCCTCCTGCACGTCGATGAAGTAGTTGTCCGTCAGGCGCACGGGATCGTCATTGAAGAGCGTCGCGACGTGATACTCGCCCTCTTGCTCGACCGTGAGCACGGCCGTTGCCGACGAGCTGTCGCGCATCGTCATGGCGACGGTCTCGCCGTTGACGACGAGGGCGGCATCGTTGAGCGGCTGATCGGTGGTGATCTCCACCTCCACCTGAGTCCCCGCAACCGCCTCGATGTCGCCGCCGGGATCCTCGGTTCGCACCTCCAGATGCGTCCATTGCGGGTAGTGGTAGGTCAGCTTGACGTTGCTGACGCGCGGCAAATCGACGACCTGGATGTCGAACTCGGGACTGCGAACGCCTGCCGCTTCAACATAATATTTGAGCGGCTCGCGAATGCCGAAGAATCGAAACTCGAACCCGCCGCCGGCGTCCTCGTTCATGACCGCGCTTTCCCAGGCGCCGCGGCCTTCGAACTGCGCGAACACCGTCGCCGAGACCGGATCGAAGCCCTGCGCCTCGGCTTCGATGAGCAGGTCGCCGCCGCGACGCACGGCACCGTCGCCGGGCGTTACCGCCACGCGCTGCGGCGGTAAGGTATCCGACAACGCCCAGCCGGCCCAGAGGTGCCGCACGCCGTAGCGCCAGTTGTCGGGCCCGAAAGCAGCGAACCAGAGCAGCGCCGCGACTGCCAGGGCGGCCGCGACGGAAGGCACCGAAATCTCCCAGCCCGGTACGCGCAACTTGATGGGGATGCGCCGGGCGAGCTTCAGCGTATCCTCGGCCAAGAGGCCCACAAACACCGACGGGCCCGAGCGCTCGCCAGACGCCTTGGTGAGGCCGTGATAAGTCTCGATACGGCCGTCGAAAGCGGGCGCGCGCCGCTCGATGTCCTGTACACCCTCGGACCGCTTGAGGCGCCGCAGGGGCAGCACCCACATCGCCGCGATCACGGCGACGATCACGAGCAGCAGCAAGCTTCGCGCGCCGAGCATGAGTTCGTCGGCAAACGCCTGGCGCGTGCCGATGAAAACCGCTCCCAGCGTCAAGCTCAAAGCCGCCACGGCCAGCACGGCAGCCCCGCGCGCCACGATCAGGGTCTGCAGACGCTGTCGGAACGCGGCCAGATAGGCTTCCAGTTGTGTCCGTGCCGTCATGCTGCGATTCCTCTACGCACCCTAAGATGCCAGTTTCCGATCCAGGATTCCACGAAAACCACCGCAATCAGGAGGCCCAGGACCCAGGGCCAAAGAGGCGTCGGCTCCGCCCCCTCGACGGTCACGTTCTCGGCCGCGGCGACCTCCGCAAGCGGCACGTTGAGGTTTCGCCAGCGCTCCAAAGCGTTCGGCTCGATTAGCCGAAGATCTGACTCAATAGGATCCATGTTGACGGCAACAAGTTCAGTCCGCCCCGAACCCAGAATCTCGTAAAATCCGATGGATTCCAGCAGCACCTCGTCACCTAGCCCTGCGGCGGCAATCCCCAAGGCCGCGTTGCCCTGGGGATCGAAAATCTGTCCGCTCGCGAGACCGACGGCGCGGGGCGACAAGGTCGCGCCCAGACGGGCTTCGGTCTGCACGCTGAGCTCGCCCGCGAGGTGACTGGCGAGCCCCGATACCAGCGGCACGAAAACGGGCAATACCGGCAGGTCGTTCCACTGCCTATCGAGAGATGACGTGAACAAGATTACGCGACCCTGATCCAGTCGATGATCGATGAGCAGCGGCTGGCCCCGCTCGAGCTGCACCAGCACCTGGTCGGCCGGCACGGGCTGGATCTCCGTGTAGCGGTAAAACTTCGCGGCCCGCAGCTCGTCGATGCCCGCCAGCGCCGGATGCGAGCTATCCATCGTGCCGACCGTGGTGAACGCGCCGCCGGTGGCGCCGAGCTGAGCGGTACCGAGAAAGGCGTGACCGGTGACCGGCACGGCGCTCGAGCCCGCGCTCCGTTGACCCAGTGCCATCAACAGACCGCCACCCGCGGCGACATACTCTCGCAGCCGCTCGGCATCCGCGTCGGAGAGTATCCCGGCGTCGGCGACGGCGATGAAGGCATAGGCGCGCAGATCGAGGTCGCTCGAGGCCGCCGGAGTGCTCCTCTCGACCGTGGTCGCCTGCGCCGTCATCGTCTCCATCGCGGCCGTAAGAAACAAGGCGTCGCGACCGGTGGGGTCTTGGGTCAAGAGCAGCACTGTCCGCGGCTCCGGCCGCTTGACGACGACGAAACGCTGGTCGTCGACGGCGAGCGCGTCCCCGGGGTCGAGATACATGCGCACGCGGTTGGCGCCCTCGCCGAGGTCGAGGCCACCGAACTCCGCCGTGACCGTCCCGTCGGCGGCGATGCTCAGCGGCTGCTGCGCGACGCGCTCCCCGTTGAGCTCGAGCACGAGGTCCTTCTCGGCCGGCGGGGTGCCGTAACCGCGAACGCTCACCGCAATCTGTTGCGTCGCGGGCGTCCAACTGACGCTTTGCACGCCCCAATTACTTTCGCCGGGACGCGCCGCATCGTAGATATTGAGCTCCAACGGAACCTGTGCCGCCAGCTCGGCGAAACGCGTCGGCATTGAGCTCTGCTGGAGATCCGTAACGAGATGCACGACCACCGGCAGCTCGACGCCGCGCGCCGTGAGGTCGACGGCGTTCATGAGCTCGCCGTAATCCAAATGCGAGTAGTCCGGATTCAGGGCGTTGAGGCTTTGCCTGAGACCCGAAGCTTCGAGCGTCGGATCGACGAGCACCCGCGCCGTGCGGCCGACCGCCAGCAGCTGCATGAGATCCCCGGACGGCACATCGTCGATGATTCCTTCGGCGATGTCCCGGGCGCGCGGCCAGCGTTGCCCATGGCGCATCGAAGCGGAGGTGTCCATGATGATGAGATTCAGCCGGGCGCTGTCCTCGACGATGGCCTCCGGCGCGCCGAGCAGCGCCGGACGCGCAAACGCGAACGCGAGCAGCACCAGCACGCCGATGCGGAATGCCAGCAGCAGCAGATACTGAAGCCGCTTGGCAAGCACTCGCCGCGGCTCGCCCGGCTCCAGGAACATCACCGAGCTGAACTTCTGCTTGTTCGGATTCTCCGAAGAGAGCCGGTGCAGCCACATCGGCAAGCCGACGGCCAACACGCCCAGCAGGAACAGGGGGGCGAGCAGTGTCATGAGCGGCGCGCGTGCGACACGGCCTCAGCCGCGCCTCTGCCGAAACGTCAGGTAGTTTCGCAACGCCGCATCCAGGGGATCGCGCGTGCTCACGAGCTCGTGGTCGGCTCCGGCGCGCGCCGCCGCCTTGCGCAGCGATTCTATGTGCTCCGCGATGCGCTCCCGGTAACGCGAGCGCATGAAGATGGGCGACACTTCCATCGACTCGCCGGTCTCCATGTCCTCGAGCAATGCCGACTCTTTGAGCTCCGGCTCGAGCTCCTGCGGATCCAATACTTGAAACAAGATCACGTCCTGCCCCTGATAGGCGAGGGGTTGAACACCGTTGATCATGGCCTCGGGCTCGCAATAGAAGTCGGAGATGACCGCCACCAGACCACGGCCCGATTGGTATTGGCGAAACCGCTCGAAAGGCACGCTCAGGTTCGTGCCCGTGCCCGCTTCGGCGCGGTCGATCGCGTGCAGGATGCTGTGCAGGCGCCCGATGCGCGACGATGGCCGGCGGTGCTCGCGGACTTCTTCGTCGAAAATGATCAAGCCGACCGCATCGTGCTGGCGCGCTGCGAGATAAGCGAGCGTCGCCGCCAGATACTTGGCGTATTGCAGCTTGCTCACCTTGCCCGACGAGAAACCCATCGAGGCGCTGGCGTCGAGCAGGATCACGAGATGCGTATTCGTTTCGCCCAGATAGCGTTTTATGTAGGTGCGCTCGGTGCGGGCGTAGACGTTCCAGTCGATGAAACGCGGATCGTCGCCCTCTGAATACGCGCGATACTCGGCGAACTCCAGGCTGAAGCCGAACAGCGGCGATCGATGCAGGCCATGGAGAAGACCGTTCACGGCGGCGCGAGCGACGAGCTCGAGATTCGACAGGCTCGCCAACACCTCGGGCGCCAGCAAGTGTTGGGGGTTCGCCGCTGCCCTGTCGTTCATCGCTCGGCGCGGGGACTCATCCGGCGCGGGCTTGCCGCGCGGATCCGGTCAAGGATTCCACGAGCTGGCTCAGAACATCGTCGACGCTGATTTTGTCGGACTCGGCATAGTAGTTCGTCAGCACGCGATGCCGCATGACCGGCAGCGTCAACGCAGTGACGTCGTCCGTCGTGACGTGATAACGGCCCATCATGAGCGCGCGCGCCTTGGCTGCGAGAGTCAGGAACATCGTCGCCCGCACGCTGGCGCCGTATTGAACGTAGCGGCGCACGACCTCGGGGGCTTTTGGGTCCTCCGGGCGGCTCGCGCGGATAATGTCGACTGCCAGGCGGCTGACGCTCTCGGATACCGGCACCTGGCGCACCAACCACTGGTAACGGAGTATCTGCTCGGCCGTCGTGCACGCCGAGACTTCGGGCATGCCGACTTGCGTCGTGAAGCGCTGCACGACCTCGACCTCGTCGTCGGCGCTCAAGTAGTCCAGGATGACGTTGAACAGAAAGCGGTCGAGCTGCGCTTCGGGCAGAGGGTAGGTGCCTTCGAGCTCGATCGGGTTCTGCGTCGCCAGCACGAAGAACGGCGGAGTGATCGTGTGATGGTTGCCGCGCACCGTGACCGACAGCTCCTGCATGGCTTCGAGCAGCGCTGCCTGGGTTTTCGGGGGTGTCCGATTTATCTCGTCGGCCAGCAGCACGTTCGCAAATATCGGGCCCCGGACGAAGGTCCAGGTGCGATGGCCGGTGGTGATGTCCTCTTCGATGATATCCGTGCCGGTCACGTCGGTGGGCATCAGGTCGGGCGTGAATTGGATGCGCTTGAATGTCAGGCCCAGCGCCGTCGCCAAGGTTCTCACGAGCAGGGTCTTCGCGGTCCCCGGCATGCCGGTGATCAAGCAATGCCCGCCGACGAGCAGCGTCAGCAGCAAGTGATCCACGACATCGTCCTGGCCGACGATGACTTTGCGTATCTGCTCGCGTATCGCGTCCATGGACGTCTTGAAGTCTTCGACGAGCGCCTGTGCTTCTTCGGTTTCGAGCTGCATGGAAGATTCGGAACTCAACGTAGGATCTCCAGTAACATCTGCTGTGCTTCCCTATAGTGGGGGGCGATCTCCAGAGCATACAACAAATGCTCACGGGCCTTCGCGCCGTCCTCGAGCGCCCGATAGGCGGTTGCCAGGCGGTAATGCGCCGCGGCCTGATCGTGCGGATTCAGGGCCAGGAACGCCTGAAATTCCCTGAGCGCCTCGGCCGGCATGCCGGCCTCGAGCAATCCGTCGCCCAGATCAGCGTGCAGCTCGCTGTCCAAGGGCACGACCTGCAGCAGGTCGGTCCTGACGTCGATCGCGTCCGCGTCTCTGCCGGCGTCGTCGTACCGCCGTGCCAGCTCCTTGAGCGCCGCGGGCTCGTGCCCACCAAGCCGCCAATACCGCTCGAGCGTCGCAAGCGCCTGTGCCGCTTGTCCCAGCTCGTCGTGGGCTCGAGCCTTGACGAGATACGCGTTGCTCTCGCCGACGTATTCGGGAACTGCCGCCGTCGCCTCGGTCGCCGCAGCCAGCGCGGCTTCCCAATCGAGGCCTTCTCGAGCCCCGTAAGCGCGCTGCATCTGCTCCTGAAAATCCTCCAGGGACGCGAGCGCGCTACCGAACTCGCCGGCGATGAAAAGCTCGAAAGCGTCGTCGAACTCGGAGGGGCTCAAGCCGAGCGCCTGCTCGATCGCCTCGGAGGTATCGCGCCCTTCGGTAAACGCGGCGATCATCTCGACGAACGCCGGCTGTCCCCAACGTCGCTCGATGAACTGGCAGATCAGCCCGGCCTGCATGTAGGACACCATGATCTGACCCTCATAGGTCGGGCGAATGAAGCCGCTGTCGAGCTCCGCGACGGGCAGGAATTTCTCCTCCTTCATCGCGCTCAGCACGTGCAAGGGCACGTGACGCCCCGGCAACGGACCCGTGCTCCATTCCTCGTAGACCGAGACGCCTTCGCTGAACCAGCGCGGCACGAGATGCTTGGTGGTCTCCAACGTGAACACGTGAGCCATCTCGTGCCACAAGGTCGTGCCCCAATGAAAATCGTTGTCTGTGCGTCCAGACGGGCTGTCCATCGCCACCAGGTAGCCGAA
This sequence comes from Gammaproteobacteria bacterium, assembly GCA_036396795.1. GTDB lineage: Bacteria > Pseudomonadota > Gammaproteobacteria > Steroidobacterales > Rariloculaceae > JAHEEM01. Next base: position 97,528 of record DASWKF010000134.1, read on the forward strand.
GGTCACGCCCAGGAGGCCGATGCCCGGCAGCCCCGAGGTGCGCACCGCGAAGTCGTCGTGCTCTGGATAGAGCTCCACGACGACGGGCTCCTGAAGCTCGAAGGCATAACGCTGCGAGAAGGTTCGAATGCTCTCGTCGACCAGGTCGGCGACATAGGGTTCGAGCACGGCCGCCTCGTCCTCGTGAAGACGCAGCAGCATGCCGCGCCCTCCGCTCGATTCGACTGCTTCGGCAACGTGGCTGCTGACGCGAAAGTTGTCCAGGCTGTCGATCAAACGCAAGGTATTGACGATCTTGGCGCTGAACGGATCGCCCCGATAAGCGGCGGCGAGATGGTATTCGGCCTCTTCGATGCGATTCTCGCGCAGCAGGTTCACGCCGAGCTCGGCGTGAGCTGCCCAAAAATCCGGTTCGGTCCGCACGGCCTCGAACAACAATTCGATGGCCTCCCGGTAGCGTCGCGTGATGACATAGAAATGCGCGGGCATCGCGTAGATCTCGCCGTAGTTCGGGTTGTGCTCGAGCGCCCGAGCCGTCCACTCGCTGTCGACGACGCCGCGCAGCAAATCTGCGGAGGCCTTGAGCGCATATATCTCGAGCGGCGGCAGTTGTGCGTCCTCTGCGATCTCGAGCGCCTGGTCGAGCACCGCGTCCGCCTCGTCGAGCTCGCCGACCTCGAGCTTCATCTGCGCGAGCAGCAAGTGCGCGCGAAGTTGCCGTGGATCGTCGCTCAAGACCTCCTCCACCCAGCTCACGGCCTGGTCCTCGAAGCGGCCGCCAGCCACGCTCGCGAGGCCGAGCTTCGCCGGCGCGTAGTCGGCATCGATCTCCAATGCCTCGCGGAACAGCTTGACGGCCTCGTTGTCCTGATGCGTCGCGACGAACAGCTCGCCCCAGCGGGCACGCAACCTGGGATCGTCGGGATAGGCGTCCATGGCGGCCTGAAAATGGCTGTTGGCCGCGCGCAAGTCTCCCAAGCTCCACGCCGCCTCGGCGCGAATGCGAGGATCGGTCCCACCGGCCTGAATGCCGGCGTAACATTCCGCGGCGCGCAAGCGCTCGCCGCGGTAGGCCTGCACGTCGCAAGGCGACAGCACCGCCGGCCGGTCCAAGGAATAGTCTATCGTCAGGCCGAAGGCGGAGCCGGCACAGGCCAGCCACAACCAGGTCATGCCGATTGCGGACGTCGCCCGCCTAGTCGACGGCACGCGCGGCATCGATTTCTCTTTGAACGAGCGCAAGCTCGAGCAGCAGCGCTTGCAGCTCGTCGAGATACGCATCGGGATCCATCTGCTCACGGCGTGCGCGGAGCGCGGCGATCTCGACTTCCAGTGTTTCCAGCCGGGAGATCAGCTCGCGGAGCTCGTCGGTCGTCGCAATGCGCTCGGACAACAGCGCGATGTTGAATGCGAGCGCGCCGTCGCCGGCGAGCTGCGAATGCTCCGTCGCGAGCGAGCCGTTCGCTTCGAAGCTGTCCGAGACTTTGCGCGAGGCGAAGTCGAACGCCTCCTGCACGGTGATCGCGCCGTTCTTGTTCGCATCGGCCTCGTCGCTGCCCAGGGCCATTGCCCATTGCTCGGCGAAACGTGTCGCATTGCGCTCGCCGCCGCTCCGCGTCGCCGTGATCACGGTGCGCCCATCCGTCGTCCAGCGCTCGAGGACGGCGCCGCTGGCGCTGGTGGTATTCACCAGGACTTGTTGACGCGCGGGTATAGCGTCGAACAACTGAGCCAGGGCGTCGCCCTCCAAGTCCGGCCCGGGAAGATTGAGCTTGTACTGCTCGCCGTCGAAGGATCCGTGCCCGATCAGGAAAACCGCGACGGTATCGGTCTCGGTCGCGCGCTCGGCCAACCCTTCGAGCTCGGCGACCACGGCATCCCGGTGCGCGTCTGCGCCGCTGAGCAGGATCACCCGCTCGTCGCCGCTCAATGTCCGCGTCGCGGCCTGAACGAGCGTGCGCGCGCTGCTCGCGAAGCTCTCCTCGTACCGCGGCTCGCCGCCGAGGCCGGCGACGATCAAATAGTAGGTCTCGGCCGAAACGTGCGTCGTCGCCAGCGCCGCGATCGCCGCCGCTAGAGCGCGTTTCACAGGCGCCCCCAAAACAGGCGCAGCAGCCACTCGCCCGCCTTGAGCAACAACAGCAACAAAAAATTGACGGGCATGTTCCACAGCGGCAGAACCTGCGTCTCGACGATCCCGGCCTGGGAGAAGCGGATCTGCTCGGGCAAGCCGGCGAGCTCGTCGAGGCGGAAATAGCGGCCGCCGGTGAGCCCCGCAAGGCGTTCCAGCAACGGCCGGTTCTGCTGTATCGCGAAGTGCTCGGCGACGCCGTCCTCCCGGCGTATTGCAAACATCGCCGACCCGAGCGGCTCCTCGGCGAGGCTCGCCTCGACCGAGAATTCATAGATGCCGACGTTCTCCGCCTGGACTGTCGCCGCGTAGCTGCCGGGTTCCCCTGGAACCGGCTGCATCGCGACCTCGGCGGGCTCGCCATCGCCGCCGCTGACCGTGAGACTCACGGTCCCGTCGCTCACCGGCTCGAACTTGCGGTCCCGAACCTCTGCCCGCAACCTGACCTCGGTCTCGTCGCCGTAATAGAAGCGGTCGGCGGTCAAGCGCACGGGCGACGGCACGCCGGATACGAGCGCATGCAGCAGCTGGCGCCAGAACGTCTCGTGGCGCATATCCTCGGACGACAGCTGCATCTGCCAGCGCCAGGTGCCTCCGGTAGCGAGCACGTAGGCGTTGCCGAGACCGTAGCGCTGATGGACCAGCAGCGGATGCACGGTGTCTTGGATCTCCGCCTCGAGCAGCGCCACGGCACCGGGCTTGAGCTCCGCGAGGTATTGAAAGTCCGCGAGCTCGGGCATGCCCTGCCAAGCTTCCGAATTCGCGCCCGGATCGGAGTCCAGCTGCGTGATCAGCGATTCGCGGCCGTCATCGGTGAGCCGCGCCTTGGCGCGCCAGCGAATGAAGCTCGCCGCGTCGATGGCCGGCAGCGCCACCGGCAGCACTTCCGCGACCGGACTGTTGCCCCAGCCGCCGTCGGACAGGCCGCGCAAGCCTCCGAGCATGAGAAGGCTGCCGCCGCGGACACTGACGAAGTCCTGAATCGCCTGTTGCTGCTCGGGTGTGAATGCGGCGGCCTCGTAGCTCCCGATGATCAAGGCGTCGTAGGCGAACAACGTTTCCTTGTCGGCCGGCGCCCCGTTCTCGAGCTCGGTCGGCTCGTCCAGGCCCTGACGATAGAATTTGTTCGGCGTCGTCCGCAGCAGGCTCGCGAGCCGGATCGGCGAATCCTCCGGAAGCGCGCGGCGAATGAACTTGTATTCCCATCGCGGCTCTCCTTCGAGATAGAGAACGCTGCGGCGAGTCTCTGGAATCTCGATGACGCGATACTGCGCGTTGTTGACGGTGTTGCGCTCTCCGGGCAGCGCATCCAGGACGAAGCGCAAATCCTTCATCCCCGCCTCGCCGATATCGAAATCGACCCAATAAGTCGAAGTGCCGTTGCGCTCGGGCAGCGTCAGCGATTCCGACGCCAGAATCGCATCGCCGTCATAAACCTTGAGCTGCGCTTGACCGGCGACGGCGTGACGAATGCTCACCTGAGCATTGATACGCGACCCGGGCATGACCTCGGTGGCCATGCGCACGCCAGCGAGCTCGATATCCTCGGGAATGACCTCCCGGCCCGCCCCGACGGTGTGTATCGGCACGCCGAAGGCAGCGATCTCCGCCATCCGCTCCGGGCCGAGCTGCGCGGAGGTATCGGCGCCGTCGCTCACGAGTATGACGGCGCTGAGCGCCGAGGATCCGGCCTCGCGAAGCACGCCGAGAATGGCGTCGCCGATATGCGTCGCGCGGCCCGGGGGCGGCAGCTCTTCGAAGGAGTCGATCGCCATCGACGCATCGGCAAACGCGTAGAGACGGACGTCTAGCGATGCGTCGAGCTCGCCGAGAACGTCGTCGTTCAGCGCGGCAACCGCCTGCTGCAACCTCGAACGCTCGCCATCGCCGTAGCTCATGCTCGCGGAGGTATCGACGACCACGGCGACCGCGTTGTCTCGCGACCGCAGCTGCTCGGTAGACAACGCCGGCTGCCACAGCAACACAAGCAGCACGCCGAGCATCGCGGCTTGCAGCCCGGCGAGCACGCTGAGCTTGAACAGGCCCAAAGACTCACGTCGCTGAAGAAGGCTCACACACAGACCGGCCGTGCCGAGGATCGTCAACGCGATCAACAACCACAGCGGCCAACCGGAGGCAAACAAGAACTCGCCGTTCTCGAAGGTCGCAGGTGAATATTTAAAGAGGAACTCGAACAACTCGGCCGATCCGCAACCCTTGGACCTGAGTCTTGTCAGACTCCCAATCAGTGGAGAAGTGCCGGCCCGAACGGCCGCGCGCCCACCGGGCAACCAGTCGCAGGGATGGTATCATGATTAATTTGCGCGGCTACGCTACGGACCTTGGGGCTCCGCCTGCCCCGGGCGGCGTTGTGCCGTTCTGCGAAGACCCGAATCACCGCGATGCATAGCTTCAAGACTCTCGTTCCAACGCTCGCGATAGTCTTTTTGGGTGCCTGGGCAGCGACCGAGGCTCAGGAAACCGGCTGGAAAAGCAAGCAGCCGACGTCCGAGTTCCACTTCGTGCGTCTCTTGTACAACGGCACCTTCGATTGCTATTCCGGAGGCGGCTGGGGCCGAGGCTCCGCTTGCGTCGACTGGCCGGATGCCGAATACCATTTCATGCAGGGGATCAACCGTTTGACTCGAGTCGACGGTGCCGTCGTGAGCCGCTACAACGGCGACGGTGCCCCCGAGATCAGCCTCGCCGACGACGCCATCTTCGACTACCCGTGGCTCTATGCCGTGGAAGTCGGCGATTGGTATCTCGATGATCACGAAGCCGCGCGCTTGCGGGAATATCTGCTACGCGGCGGCTTTCTGATGGTCGACGACTTTCACGGCAACCTCGGCTGGCAGCGTTTCTACGAATCCATCGTGCGCGTGTTCCCCGACAGGCCGATCATCGACATCCCCGATGACGACGAAGTCCTGCACGTTCTCTACGATCTCGATCAGCGCATTCAAATCCCGGGGCGGCGGGCGCTGTTCAGCGGCAGGACTTGGGAAGGTGGGCCCGACGGCAAACCGCCGCACTGGCGCGGAATCTACGACGACGAAAGCCGGCTCGTCGTCGCGATCAACCACAATATGGATCTCGGCGACGCCTGGGAGCATGCGGATACGCCGGGTTATCCGCAGCCGATGACGGCGCTGGCCTATCGCTTCGCGGTCAACTACGTGATCTACGCGATCACGCATTGAGTTGCGCCCGCGGCCACCGGGTGCCGCGTCAACGACTCGAAGCCGAGGCGTAGACCCCCTCTTTATGGATATGCCAGGCCACGGCCCCGGCCAGCGCCGAGCAAGTGAGCCCCGCGAGCCCGGTCACCAATCCGAGGCCCCACGCCTCGGCGGCGGCGCCGAGCAGAATGCTGCCCAGCGCCGGCGCCGAGAACGCGACGGCCGCCCAGATACTCAACACACGACCGCGCATGAGCTCCGCGACCGCGGTCTGTATCAATGTCTGTGAGCCGATGCCCACGAGCGTCAGGCAGAATCCCAGCACGGCGACGATCGCGATGCCGGTCGAATAATCGTCGTTCGCTCCCAGCACTGCCATGAGCACGCCGGTTGCGACCGTGCCGAGCACGGTCGACCAGCGCAGCCGGTTCTCCGCCCCGAGCCGCGAAAGACAGATCCCCGCGAGCACAGCGCCGGCCCCCGATACGGAGGTCAAGGTTGCCAGCACGCTGCTGTCACCGTCGAAGATCCCGCCCGCGAAAGCCGGCAACATGACGATCGTCGCCCTGCCGAACAGAGCCGATATTGCAACGATGATCAGTTGCAGGCTGATTTCGGGATGCGAATGGGTATAGTCGAGCCCCTCCTTGAACTCGACGAGAAAATGCCTGTTCGGCCCGCGCTTTTCCCTGCTGCGCAACTTGAGGAACAACAGCGCGGCTATCATCGCCAGATAAGAAGCGGCGTTGATCGCGAACGGAGACCACAAGCCGAAGGCCGCGATCGCAACCCCGGCAATGGCAGGGCCCAGAAATCTCGAGACATTGAAGACTATGGACTGTGCTGCGACGGCCTCGGACAAGAGCTCGCGCGGCACCAGGCTCGGAATCAAGGACAACCGGACGGGCTGGAACGCGCTGCTGACCACACCGAGCAGCGCGGTGATGACCCAGAGACTGGCGATCGTGATCGCGCCAAGCGCCGTCAACACGCCGAGCAAGATCGACAGGACGATGTTGAGGCCGTTGGTGACATAGGCCAGGGTCTTGCGGTCCAGCCGATCGGCCCATACGCCGAACAGCGGTCCGAACAACACTGCAGGCAACAGCTCCGCCAACGCCAGCAGCCCGAGCCAGGCCTCGGATCCGGTGAGCTCCCAGGCGAGCCAGCCGATCGCGACCCGTTGAATCCACAGCCCATGCAGGGAGAAGGTGCTGCCGACGAGATAGATGGCAAAGTTGGGCTGTGACAGAACCCGAGTCAGCATCCGCGTCGCCGGGTTCTAAAGCGGCCCGAGACCACGGGCCTCGGCGAGGCGCTCCGGCGTTCCGACGTCTCGCCAGACGCCCTCGTATAGGGTCCCGCGCAGCAGTCCCTTCGCGATCGCCGATTGGAGTATTGGCAACAGCGGCTGCCTTCCAGGCGGCACCGCAGCGAACAGCTCCTCGCTCATGACCGAGATCCCGCTGAACGTCCAAAGCGGCGGCTCGAGGGACACCCGCCCGGACGTGGTCAGCCCGAAGTCGCCGCGCGGATTATGCCGTGGATTCGCGACCAGAACGAGCAGCGGATCCCGAGGCTGCTGGAGGAGCCGCGCAAAGTCGAAATCCGTATAGATATCCGCGTTTACCACAATGAACGGTGCCGGTCCGAGCAACGGCAGCGCATTGACGACGCCGCCGCCGGTTTCGAGCGGCGGCTCGCCTTCGTCACTGAACGCGACGTTCTGCCCCCAGCGCGTCTTCTCCCCGACGAAATCCCGCAGCATCGCGGCCTTGTAGGAGAGATTGATCACGATCTCGGTGATGCCCGCCTGCGCCAATCGCCTCAGATGACGCTCGATGAGCCTTTCGCCGCAAAGCTCGAGCATCGGCTTGGGCTGTGCGACGGTCAAAGGGCCCATGCGGTCACCCCTTCCCGCGGCAAGCAGCATCGCCTTCACGGCGATGATCCGGTTCTTGAGGAACGGCCGAATCGCGCGCTGAAAACTAGTTCAGATGTCACTTGCAAACACATTTTCAATTCGTTGAAGCAATAGTGAAATTATGCCATTGTAGTGCTTTCATCCAATTGAGCTCCGTGGTTCCCGGGAACAGCGTACGTATCCTTTTCTGGCTGCTGGCGTTTGCGCCGATCGTGGCGCGGGGCGTCGAACCGCTGTGCCTGGTGCCCGCCGAGCCCGACACACGAGGCGCACCCGAGCGCTCCGACGAGTCGAGCACGTCCGAGCGCATCGAGATCACCGCTGGAGAGGTCGATCTGTCCGGCGAAGACGGCGTCGATTTCTTCGGTGAGGTCCAGTTTCGCTACGGCGAGCGGAGCATCTCGGCCGAGAGCGCGACCTACGACCGCGAGAGCCGACGCGTCCGCGTAAGCGGCACCGTAAGCTATCAGGATCCCGACCTCACCGTCTACGGCGAGGACGCCGAGGTGGACACGGAGAACGAGGAAATCACGTTCGTCGGCGCAGGGTTCGACATACCGCAACGCCCCGCTCGCGGCTCCGCGGAAGCGATCCGAATTCGCAGCGATCAGACCATGAGCCTGACGGGCGTTCAGTTCACGACCTGTCCCGCCGAGCAGACCGATTGGGAGCTCATGGCCTCGGACATCGATCTGGACATCGACGCAGGATTCGGCACCGCCAGACGCGTGAAAATAGAATTCAAAGGGGTGCCGATTCTGTACGCCCCCTATCTGAGCTTTCCCATCGACGAGCGTCGCAAGAGCGGTTTCCTGACTCCAAGCTTCTCCGAGCGGGACAGGATTGGCTTGGACATCGCCGTCCCGTATTACCTCAATCTGGCGCCGAACTACGACCTGACGCTCGAGCCACGCCTCATGAGCATGCGCGGCCTGCAGCTCAACACCGAATTCCGCTACTTGCTGGAGTCCGGCGAAGGGCAGCTGGACTTCGACTACCTGCCCAACGACTCCGACGTCGATATTACGCGGCATGCGTTCACGCTTCGGCACCGAACCTTCTTCGGCGAAGGCTGGCGCATGCTGACCAATATCGAAGACGTGTCCGACGCGGCTTACTTCGAGGACCTCGGGGACAGCCAGACGCTCGCGAGCCAGACGCATCTGGATCGCTACCTGGACTTCAACCATCGCACGTTGAACTCGTCATTGAGAATCAGGCTGCAGGGGTTTCAGACGATTGATACGTCGATCGTCGACGAAGACCGCCCCTACCGCAGGGTGCCTCAGATCCTCTACAGAGGCCGTTGGTCGGGGAACCTGCTTCGATTCGAGTCGCGCAACGAGCTGGTGCTTTTCGATCGCGACGTCGGCGTCACGGGATGGCGCATGGACTCGATCGAGGAGATCGGCCTGGACTTCGAGCGCTCCGGCATGTTCCTGAGACCGGCCGTGGCGCTGAGGCAGACGAACTATTGGCTCGACGACATCGGCACCGGCCAGGAGGACACCTTCTCTCGCACGCTGCCGGTCTCGAGCCTCGACGGCGGACTCATCTTTGAGCGCGACCCCGGCGAGGCAGGCCGCTGGATCCAGACCTTGGAGCCGCGCATGCTGTACGTGCGCGTGCCGTTCGAGGACCAAAGCGGGCTGCCGGTCTTCGATACCATCATCCCCGATTTCAACCTCGTGCAGCTATTTCGAAAATACCAGTACGTCGGCGCCGACCGTGTCGCCGATTCGGATCAGCTCAGCGTAGGCATCACGACGCGGCTCATCGACAGCGACACCGGAGAGGAACGACTCGCGGCGACGCTGGGCCAAACCCGCTATCTCAGCGACCAATCGGTCGCGCTTCCCGGTGCTCTGCCGAGCACCGCCGATGCATCCGACTACATCGCGGAGGTGTCCGCGACCATCGCCGACGCGTGGAAAGTCCGCATGGACTATCAATGGAACAGCGAAACCAATGAAACGGCGCGTGCCGAGATGAGCTTCCAGTACGCCCCGGAACCCGGGCGGCTCGCCGGGTTTTCCTACCGCTACCGGGACGGTCTACTCGAGCAGGGAGATCTCTCGCTCGTTTGGCCGATAGGGCAGAGCTGGCGCATCATCGGCCGCTACAGCTTCTCGTTTCTCGACGACGAGCCCCTGGACCGTTTCCTCGGCTGGGAATACGAGGCTTGCTGCTGGCGTCTGCGCGTCATCGGCAGGCGCTATATCAGCCGCCGCAGCGGCGAGTCCGACAGCTCGATCTCCGTGCAACTCCAGCTGAAGGGGTTCTCCGATCCGGGCGACCCCCCGGAGCTGCTGCTGGATCGTGGTATTCTTGGGTACCAACGGCTTTGACGTCTACAGACTCTTGAAATCCGCACGCACACTGATTCTGCTTCTCGGCGGCTGCTCGATCGCGGGTCAAGCCTTACCGCAAACGCGCGAGCTCGGCGGCAGCGGCGAGCTGCTGGACGGCGTCGCAGCTATCGTCGATAGCGGCGTCGTGCTCCGCAGCGAGCTGGCGCTGCGGCTCGACGTGGTCATAGCAAACCTCCGCGAGGCGCAGCGCCAAGCGCCCGCCGAGCAGCGCAGACCTCTGCCGCCCATTTCCGTGGTCGAGTCCCAGGTGCTGGATCAGCTCATCCTGCGACAGATCCAGCTGCAGCGCGCCGAACGCTTCGGCATCGTCGTCAGCGACGAGATGCTGAATCGCGCCATCTCGCGTATCGCCGAGGACAACGGGCTGACCCTTGAGCAGATGCCGGCCACGATGGCCGCCGAGGGAATCGACTACGCGATGTTCCGTCAGGAAACGCGCGAGCAGCTCATCCTCGATCAGCTCTTGCAGCGCGAGGTCATCGCGAGAATCTCGGTAGCGCCGCGCGAGATGCAGCAATGCCTCGCGCGGAGCGCGAGCACGCTTGCCGAAGACGTCGATTACAACATCTCGCATATACTCGTCGGCCTGTCGACGACGGCGACGCGTGAGCAAGCCGACGCCGCGCGCGCCGAGGTCGAGGAAATCTATTCGCAGCTCGGAAACGGCGCCGATTTCGCCCAGCTCGCGATCGAGCATTCGGACGGGCAAGGCGCTCTCGAGGGAGGCTCGCTGGGCTGGCGCAAAGGCTCGCAGCTGCCGACCTTCTTCGCGGATGCAATCATTTCGATGTCGGCGGGTGATGTATCCGAGCCGATTCAAAGCGGTAGCGGCCTTCACATCGTGCGGCTCAACGAGACTCGCGGCGCGCAGCCGGTGATCATCGACCAGATCCGCGTTCGCCATATCCTCATGGCGCCGAACGAGATCTTGGACGACGCGGCTATCGCGCAGCGTCTTCGCGGGATCCGCGAGCAAGTCCTCGCCGGCGACGATTTCGGCGCGATCGCTCAGGCCCTCTCCGAGGATCCCGTATCCGCGGCCGAGAACGGCGACCTCGGCTGGGTCGGGCCCGGCGACTTCGTGCCCGAGTTTGAGCAAGTGCTGGCGGGCCTGGAAACGGGCGAGCTCAGCGAGCCGTTCCGAACGCGCTTCGGTTGGCACATTGCAGAGGTCACGGACAGGCGCGTCTACGACACGACCGAAGAGCTCAAGGAACAACGTTGCGCGGAACAGATTCGCGCCAGCAAGCTCGAGGAGCAGCAAGAGCTTTGGCTTCGCCAAATACGCGACCAGGCTTTCGTCGAGCGTCGGATATAGCGCGATCGCGTCGGGCGCTTCGCCCCGAACGGCTCACATCTTGAACATCGCGTCCCGCGCCGTCGTCGTAAGCACCGGTGAGCCCGCCGGCATCGGGCCCGATATCTGCATCATGCTCGCCGACGGCGATCTGGCGGGCAAACCGCTGTTCATCGGCAGCGCCGGCGTGCTCCGAGAGCGCATCGCGGCGCTGCGGCGGTCGACGAGGATTCAGACCTTGACCGCCGCCGCTGACGCTGCAGCGCACCGCGCCGGCGTGCTGCAGCTTCTCGACGTCCCGGCACCGGCCGAAGTCGTCGCCGGACGGCTCGATCGAAGAAACGCCGCTTACGTGCTCGAGCTGCTGCGGCAAGGCACGGAGCTCTGCCTGCGTGGCGAGTGCGCTGCGCTCGTCACCGCGCCGGTGCAAAAAAGCCTCATCAACGAGGCGGGGATCGCGTTCACGGGGCACACAGAGTATCTCGCCGAGCTCACGCGCTCGCCGACGCCTGTCATGATGCTTGCGAGCGGCGCGCTGCGGGTCGCGCTCGCGACCACGCATCTTCCGTTAAGCTCGGTCGCGCACGCGATCGAGGCCGAGCGGCTCGAGCGCGTCTTGACGGTGCTGGACCGCGATCTCAAGCAGCGCTTCGGCATCGTCGAGCCGAGAATTCGGGTGTTGAGCCTCAACCCCCATGCCGGCGAGGGCGGCGCGCTCGGCCGGGAAGAGATCGAGATCATCGAGCCCACGTTACAGCGCATGCGTGCGCGCGGCTTGAAGCTCTCGGGCCCGACGCCCGCGGACACGGCGTTCACACCAGAAGCCCGCGAATGCGCCGATGCCGTGCTAGCGATGTATCACGATCAGGGCCTGCCGGTCATCAAGGCATTGGCCTTTGGCGAGGTCGTCAACATCACCTTGGGCCTGCCCATCATCCGCACATCCGTCGATCACGGCACGGCGCTCGATCTCGCGGCAAGCGGGCGCGCCCGCCCGGACAGCCTGGCGCAAGCGTACCGGGTCGCGATGGAGCTCGCCGAGAGGCAACTCGGTTGAGGCCCGCGCGCGCCCGCAAGCAGCTCGGACAGCACTTTCTCCACGACCCGGCGGTGATCGCCAAGCTCGTCGCGGAAATCGCGCCGCAGCCGGACGATCTAATCGTCGAGATTGGCGGCGGGCGCGGCGCCTTGACCTATCCGCTGTTGCGGCAGCTGCGCCGGCTGCACGTGATCGAGCTCGACCGCCAGCTCGCGGACTATCTGCGAGAGCATTGCCCGGCGGGCGGTGAGCTCGTGGTGCATCAGACCGATGCCTTGAGCTTCGATTTCTCGGCGCTCGCCGAGGAAACCGGCAGCCTGCGCGTCGTCGGCAACCTTCCCTACAACATCTCGACTCCGCTGCTGTTTCATCTCCTGAGCCACCGTGCAGCGATCGCCGACATGCATCTCATGCTGCAAAAGGAGGTCGCAAGACGTATCGTCGCGAACCCCGGAGGTAAGGAATACGGCCGACTCACGGTGATGCTCGCGGCCTGGATGGATGCGGGGATTTGCTTCGACGTCGGACCCGGAGCGTTCTCGCCGCCGCCACAGGTCTGGTCCAGCGTGCTGCATATCCGGCCGCACACCGCACCCAGCTTCGCCATCGGCGACGAGCGACGGTTCGCGGAGCTCGTGGCGCGCGTCTTTTCGATGCGGCGCAAGACGCTGGCGCGCGCGCTCAAAGGCGTCATCTCCAAGGAACAGATCGAAGCCTTGAACATCGACCCGACGGCGCGCCCCGAGACGCTGCGACCGGCGCAATTCGCCGACCTCGCCGCCCTGCTCCAGTAGCCGCCGCTGCGTTCATTCGCGCTCTGCCGCTTTTGGCAACCTACAATATGCGGACCTGAGGCAATTCGGATGTCGGCTCGATGACCGTTTACGCAATCGGCGACGTGCAGGGCTGCGCAGATGCCTTCGAGCGACTGCTCGCCGCGATCGAGTTCGATCCGGAAGCGGACCGGCTTTGGCTCGTCGGTGACCTCGTCAATCGCGGCCCCGACTCGGCCGCCGTGTTGAGGCGCGTCATGGCGCTCGGAGACAGCGCGATCACGGTGCTGGGAAACCACGATCTGCATCTGCTCGCCGCGGTCGCCGGGATCCGCCCGCCGAGCCCTGGCGACACCCTCGAGCAGGTGCTGGCGGCGCCGGATAGCGACAAGCTCGTCGATTGGCTGCGCCGCCGCCCGCTGTTGCACCGCGATGCCGCGAGCCGGCGGGTCCTCGTGCATGCCGGGTTGCCACCCGCTTGGACCGTCGCCGCGGCCGAGAGCGCCGCTCAAGAGGTCTCCACGCAGCTGCGAGGACCGCGCTGGCAGGCGGCCCTCGCGCGCATGTACGGCAACGAGCCGCGAGCCTGGGCTGCCGATCTCGACGGAGACTCGAGACGCCGTTACACGATCAACGCCCTGACGAGAATTCGCTATTGCGATGCGCGAGGAGCGCTGGATTTCGAGCACACGGGCCCGCCCGGGACTCAGCCGCCGGAGCTCGTGCCGTGGTTCGATCACCCTTTGCGGCCGCGCGAGGGGCTCAACATCGTTTTCGGCCATTGGTCCTCCCTGGGGATTCTGCGCCGGGAGGACATCACGGCCACGGACAGCGGCTGCGTCTGGGGCGGCAAGCTCACCGCGATCCCGCTGCAACCCGCGCGCGACCCGATCATCGTCGACTGCGTCGCGCAGCGAGGCGTTTAGGCAGCCGCCGGCTTCATACCGCGACCGGAGCACGGATGTGGCCGTGCGCCTGGTAGTCGAGCAGCTCGAAATCCTCGTAAGCATAGTCGAAGATGCTTTGGGGACGGCGGTTGATCGTGAGTCGCGGCAACGGTAGCGGCTCGCGTCGCAGCTGCTCGTCGGCTTGCTCCAGGTGGTTGAGATAGAGGTGGCAATCGCCTCCGGTCCAGATGAAGTCGCCGAGCTCCAGATCGGTCTGCTGCGCGACCATCTGCGTCAACAGAGCATACGACGCGATATTGAACGGCACGCCGAGAAATACGTCGGCGCTGCGCTGGTAGAGCTGGCAGGACAGCCGTCGCTCCGCCACGTAAAACTGAAACAGCGCATGGCAGGGCGCGAGCGCCATCTCCGACAGCTGGCCGACGTTCCAAGCGCTGACGATGATGCGCCGGGAATCCGGGTCGCTGCGCAGCAACTCGATCGTCCGCGCGATTTGATCGACGGGCCGGCCGTCGGCGGTCGGCCAGCGCCGCCACTGGGCGCCGTATACGGGCCCGAGATCGCCGCTGTCGTCGGCCCATTCGTCCCAGATGCTGACTTTGTTCTCGTTGAGATAAGCGATATTGGTGTCGCCGCGCAGAAACCAGAGCAGCTCGTAGAGGATCGAGCGTAAGTGCAACTTCTTGGTCGTCAACAGCGGAAATCCGGCGCGCAGATCACAACGGAATTGATGGCCGAATACGCTCAGCGTGCCGGTGCCGGTTCTGTCGCTCTTGCGGACGCCCTGCGTTCGGACCGTGCGGACGAGATCGAGATACTGCTTCATGACGTCGCTGGCTGCACGTAGCGGCGTTGACGGTAGGCGATCCAGAAAAACAGCGCGCCGATGACGATCATCGGCGCCGAGAGCACTTGCCCCATCGTGATCCAGCCGAAAGCGAGGTAGCCTCCGGCCGCTTCGTTCATGTGCAGGTCGGGCAGCCGCACGAACTCGACGCCGACTCGGAAGGCGCCGTAGAAGAACAGGAACAATCCCGATACCGCCATGATCGGACGCGCTTTTCGTGAAAACGACCACAGGATCAGGAACAACAGCAGGCCTTCGAGGACGGCTTCATAGAGCTGGCTCGCGTGCCGCGGAACGCCGTCGACGACGACTGCCCAAAAGGCATCCGCGCGGGTTTCCGCTCCCCACAACTCGCCGTTGATGAAGTTGCCGATGCGTCCGAGCCCCAAGCCCGGCGTGACCCAGGGCGCAATGAAGTCGGTTACGGCGAAGAACGGCTGATGAACGCTCCGCGCAAACAAGCCCATCGCGATCAGCACGCCCGCGAGGCCGCCGTGAAAGGACATGCCCCCCTCCCAGACCCGGAAGATCGCGAGCGGGTTGTCGAGCAGGGTCGGCAGGTTGTAGAAGAGCATATAGCCGACGCGTCCACCGGCGATGACGCCGATAGCGACGTAAAAGACCAGATCGTCGACCCGAGCCGGCGAAATCGGGCTGTCGCTGCGCTTGGCCCGCGATCGCGCGCCCAACCATCCGAGCGCGAACCCGGCAAGATACATGAGGCCGTACCAGCGCACCTGCAGCGGGCCAATCGCGAACGCAGTGGGATCGATGTCCGGATAGGTAAACACGAGCGCGTTAGTTTAATCGCGGCCGACCACTGGAGCCAGCAGCGAGGCTGATATAGTGCCGTATGTCCAATCGACTCGACAGAGAAACCAGCCCTTACCTCAAACAGCACGCCGACAACCCGACCCACTGGCAACCCTGGGACGACGAGGCGCTGCGACTGGCGCGCGAGACGCAAAAGCCCATCTTGCTGTCGATCGGCTATTCCGCGTGCCACTGGTGCCATGTCATGGCCCACGAGTGCTTCGAGGATGGAGCAACGGCCGACCTCATGAACGAGCTGTTCGTCAACATCAAGGTCGACCGCGAAGAGCGCCCCGACATCGACAAGATCTACCAGCACGCCCATCAGCTCATCTCACAGAGCCCGGGAGGTTGGCCGTTGACGGTGTTTCTGACGCCCGACGAGCAGCTGCCGATCTTCTCCGGCACGTACTTCCCTCGCGACTTGTTCAAGACACTGCTGGTCCGCGTCGACGAGTTCTATCGAACGCATCGGAACGAGGTCCGAGGTCAGGGGCAGGCACTCAAGGACGCCCTCGAGCGAATGACGCTGCCGATGGGCGACCAGCCAGCGACCTTGACGGCGGTGCCGCTCGAGCAGGCGCGCTCTCGGCTCGCGGAGTCGTTCGACCCCGACTACGGCGGCTTCGGTCATGCGCCGAAATTCCCCCACCCGACGCATATCGACACCTTGCTTCGAGGCTGGCGGTCCAGTGCCGGCGCCGCGCAGCCGGATCTCGACAGCCTCTACAGGGCAACGTTGACGTTGACGCGCATGGCCGAGGGCGGACTTTACGACCAGATCGGCGGCGGCTTCTTCCGCTACTGCGTGGACCGCGAGTGGACGATTCCGCATTTCGAAAAAATGCTCTACGACAATGCCGCGCTCATGGCGTCCTACGCCGACGCTTATCTCGCGACCGCGGAGCCGTTGTTCGGCCAGGCGGCCTTTGAAACGGCCGCCTGGGTCATGCGCGAGATGCAGGACGAGCGCGGCGGTTACTACGCGACGCTCGACGCGGATTCGGAAGGCGTCGAAGGCAAGTTCTATCTCTGGACTCCACCGCAGCTCCAGGAGATTCTCGAGCCCGAGGAATACGAAGTCGCGGCGCGCCGCTTTGGCCTGACGCGCAAGCCCAACTTCGAGGGCCACGCGTGGCATCTGGTCGTCGCCGAATCGCTGCAGGATCTCGGCGCCGGGGCAGCGCTCGGAGCCGTGAGCGCACGGCTGGATTCGGCAAGACGCAAGCTGCTCGAGGCGCGCTCCGAACGCGTCCATCCCGGCCGTGACGACAAGATCCTCGCCGCCTGGAACGGGCTCACGATCGGGGCGATGGCCAAGGCTTCGCGGGCCCTGGGCCTCGACGAGCCGCTCGACTCGGCCGAGCGCGCCGTGGCATTCATCGCCGAGTCGATGTGGGCGAACGGCCGGCTCTCGGCGAGCTACATGAGCGGCCAGGCCCGCCATGCCGCCTACCTCGACGACTACGCCTTTCTCGCGCTCGGCATCCTCGAGCTGCTGCAATGTCGCTGGAGCACGCCGCAGCTCGAGCTGGCCCGGGCGTTTCTCGATACCCTGCTCGAGCAATTCGAAGATCCCGACGGCGGCTTTTTCTTCACGGCCAACGATCAGCGCGCGTTGATTTACCGGCCCAAGCCGTTCGCCGACGAGGCGACGCCGTCCGGCAACGGTGTCGCGGCGCAAGCCCTGCTGGCCTACGGTCACTTGCTCGGCGAGCAGCGCTACCTCGACGCCGCCGCGCGTGTGCTCGAGGCAGCCTGGCCGGCGATGCTCCGGTTTCCCGAGGCCCACGGCTCGCTGCTGCGCGCCCTGCGAGCATTTCTCGAGCCGCAGACCTTCATCGTCGTCCGCGGCGAGACCGGAGCGCTCGCGGAGTGGCAACGGTGTCTCTCCGCGGGCTTCAATCCGGACCGCATGAGCTTTGTGATCGGTGACCGCGAGCAACTGCCCGGGCTGCTCGCCGAAAGGAAGCCTGCGGACGGCAACATCGCCTACCTCTGCGAGGGCATGACCTGCCGGGCGCCCATGCGCACGCTCGAGCAGCTCGCGACCGCCCTGGGCACGGCGAGCGAGTAGCGCCGGCCGAGATCTAGTAGGCGGCGGGCACGTCGCCGCTGTTGAGGACGATCGCTGACCCGTCGATCGCGGCGAACTCGACAGGCACCGAAACGATGGCGCCGTCGCGATTCCGCTGCACCACGAAATGCAGATGCGGCCCCGAGGTGAAACCGGTGTTGCCCGAATCGGCGATGTATTGCCCGCGCACGACGTTTTCCCCGGGAACGACGCGAACGGAGTTGCTGTTTAAATGCGCGTACAAGGCCATCGTGCCGTCGTCGTGCAGGATCCTGATGAAATTCGCGGCGGCGCCGTGGATCTCGAGATCCGTTCCCGCGCCGCGAAAGTTGCTCGCAACTTCGGTGACGATGCCGCCGCGCGCGGCATAGATGCCCGTTCCAATCGGCATCTCGAAATCGATCGCATGCCAGCTCGACGGATCGGTATGAGTGAATTGGTCGGGATAGGCTTGGGACACCGGGTAGCGCGTGGCCTGAGCGTATGGCAGCCGGTAAGGCGCCGGCGGCTCGTGCCGGGCGGCCGGATCGCCCGGCAGATACTGAAACTGGTATTCGAGCCGGCCTTCGGCCGCCGTGTCCACGAGCGGCAGGCGCATGAGCTCGGACTCGCTTCTCGCCGGTAAGACGAAGATTTCGCCCGTGGGCACGTCCAGCCCGAAATTCTCGGCCAGCGTGATCCTGACTGCCAACTGCGCCGGACTGTGGTAGGTGTTCTCGGCGACCAGCACGACGCCACCGTCCCGGCGGACATCGACGACGCGCACCGTGGCCTCTTCCGCGGCCGCCGCGCGCCCGATGGATTCGACCGCGATCCCGGGCGCCGGCTGCCGGTCGCTGTAGACCCAGCCGCCGTCGGCGTCACGATACTTATAGAGTTGCTGCGCACTCGCGCAAGCGGAGGCGAGGCCCAGGCAGAGTCCGACGAGCCATCGACGCCGCCTGGCCCGATCGCTCAAGGCAGCGAATTTCGCTGCCATTCGCCGTCGACCCGCCTGAGCTCGTAAGCCGGCCAATAGTGCTCGTCGAGCTTGAGCGTGATGACCTGCGCGACGTCGTTCCAGCTCACGGTGTGCAAGCGCACGGAGTCGCGGTCCTCCAGGCCGCTGACGGCGTCGAGAAACGCGTCGATATCGGCGGTCGGCCGTCCGTCGACCTCGAGAATCCGGCGGCCCGCATACAAGCCCGAGCGGCTCGCCGGGGAGCCGAAGCCGAAATACGAGACGTAAACGCCCTCGGAACCGATGCCGCGCTGCGCCGAGATGGCGCGATGCGGCGGTTGCAGCAACGCCCCCGCCCACAGCACGATCCTGTCGATGCCCTCGCCCTCGAGCGCGACGGTGTCGACCACCTCGGTCACCTCGCGGCCTTCGCGAAACACGACGACCTCGAGCTGGGGCGTCTGACTCGCGCGCTCGACCTCGCGAAACGTGTTCGCCTCGGCGCCGTCGATGCTCAGCAGGATGTCGCCCGCGCGAAAGAATTCCGTCGCCGGCGATCCGGCAACGACTGTCGATACGGCGAGGACCTGACGCCGCTGCGGATTGTGCAGCTCATAGCGGCGAACCCAGCCCTCGGGCAAGCCGAAATTTCCGGCAACGGCCAGAGGCATGAGCCGCCACTCCACTTCCAGGGAACGCAACACGCTGCCGGCCTGCAGGCGGTCGATCATGTCGACGACGAGCTCCGCCGGGATGCCCATGTTGATCTGACCGAGATCCCGGCCTTCCTCGTACGGGAAGCTCGCCCAAAGCGCAGCGACGCGCCCTTGACGGTCGACGATCACGCCGTCGAAGTCGTCGGGGCCGTTCACGAGCTCGATGCCTTCGAAGTTCGAGTCTCTGAAACGCAATGTTCTGGATAGCGGGAACTCGGCCGCGACGACGGCCGCGACCTGGCTCGACTGCGAATTCAACGTGTGATCGCCCTTCAGTCCGACGACGGCGACATCGTCGCCCGGCGCGACGGGCCGGCCCGCGAACTGGGCGCCGCGCACCGGCGTCGCGCCGATGAGCGTGGTGTCGTAGGAGACGACGGCGAGATTGTGTAGCGGATGCACGTACTCGATCTTAGCGGGAATCTCCAGAGACCCGGCGAACGTGATACGCACGTCGCCGATTGCGACCGGAACGGTGTTGCGATCTACGACGACGAGCCCGCGCTCGGCGTCGGCGATCAGACCGGTGCCGTAATAGTGGCGATCGGACACGCCCGAGACCGTGTAGGGCATGTCGAAGTTGATCAGCACCAGCGACGGCGCGATGCGCTGCAGGTACCGTTCCCGCGGCTGCACCGGGAAGGTCGTCGCGCGCGGCTCGATGGGTTGCGCCGGCGGGGCTTCCGCAAGCGACCTGCACGGCCACAGCCCGGTCTCGTCATCGCGCTTGCAGCGCTCGGCCGGGAACCAGCGTCTGTCGTTGGTGATAAGGCGCTGGCGCTCCGTCTGGGGATCGTCGAACTGCACGAACCGCACCGATACGCGCTGATCTTGCGGCAGTCGTTCCAACACGCGTTGGAGATCGTCGATATTCTCCAGAGGCCCGCCGTCGACGCTCAGAATCAAGCTCGCGCGCGGAATGGCCGCCGTGCCGAACACGTAGCCGGGGTTTGCGAGGTACACGCCCGAGACCGGACGATTGAAGTGCCGGGCCTGCTGATACGAGAGGTTGTGAAAGATGCCTTCACCGTAATCGATGAACTCGTCGGGCGTGATCGCGTGAAGATCGCCGACATCGAGCTCGCGCTCCAAAGTCTCGCCGCCGCGCTCGATCACTACGCTCACGGTGGAGCCGACGTTCTCGTCGAGCACCGCAGCCAGCGGCACGAAAGCGGTCGTGAGCTCGTCGTTGACACTCACGAGAATATCGCCGGGCTCGAAGAATTCGCCGGCCTGAGTTTCGGGGATGACGTGCTCGACGACCAGCAGGCCGGTCTGCCGCGGATAAGCCGTACGCATGCGCGCCTCGGTCGTGTCGGTCAGGCCCAAGCGGCGCAGCTCTGCGTATGGCTTGTGCACGAACTCCGTGTGCAGGGTCCCGCGGGGCACGGGCTCGCCCTGTCGTATGAAGTCGAGCACCCGGCTGACGCGGTCGAGCGGCAGGAAAAAGCTCGACGCGGCTTGCGAGTTCGCTCCGGCGTTCAAGGCGATGACGCGGCCCTCGATGTCGATGACCGGAGAGCCGGAGGAACCGCCAGAGGTACTCGAGGCGGCTTGCAGATAAAACGTGTTGAAGTCGTTGTAGTTACCCCTGCCGTAGTTCGGAGCCTGCCGGTCCAGACGCGCGATGGTGCCGGCGAGTATCGACAGCTGCTCACCGGCGTCGTTTCCGACGACACGAATGTCGCGACCGATTTGCGCCGCTTCCGGAACCAGCGCAAGCTCGGCGGGCTGAATGTACTTGAGCTCCGCGGGATCGTATTTGAAGAATCCGAAGTCGTGCACCGGATCCCGATATAACGGAATGAGCTCGACTTCCTCCTGGTTGAGGAAGATGGCCTGGGCGACGACCGGTCCCGGCGTGACGACGTGCCTGTTGGTCAATATCAGGCCGCGCGACGCGTCGACGACGAAGCCGGTAGCTTGACTGGATTGATTACGCTCGGTATCGAAGGCGCGTGTGCTGTCCACGCGTATCGAAACCACTCCGGAGGAAATGTGGTCCAAGGTCGCATTCCAGTTCGGTTCCTGCGCTCGAACGGCGACTGCGGCGGCGACCGCCGCGACGGCAGCCGCTATGCTCAGAGGTATTCTCATGAACCTGATTGTATGTCCCGCACCAGGACTGTGACCAGTTGGCCGCGGTTTTGCTCCCGAGCGACGCTTGCAGGGCGGTCTTATTGGCCGGCCGCGTTCAATTGCTCGGAAGCCGCAGCGTCGGTGGGCGGGACATAACGCACGTCCAGGCGGCGGGCCGCGCGAACGTCGTCGAGCCGCTTCACGGGCATGCGCAGCGGCGCTTCCTTGAGCTCTCGCGGAGCACGCTCGGCCCGCTCGAGCAGCAATGTCATCGCCTCGACGAAGCGGTCCAAGGTTTGCTTGCTCTCGGTCTCCGTCGGCTCGATCAACAGACATTCCGGCACCAGCAACGGAAAGTAAGTCGTCGGTGCGTGGAAGCCTTCGTCCAGCAGCGCTTTGGCGAAATCCATCGCGGTCACGCCGGTGCTCTTGGCGACGCTCTTCAGCGTCAGCACGAATTCGTGGCTCGCGCGGCGTTGCGGGAAAGCCATTTCGAAGCCCGCCTGGCGCAGCGCCGTCATCAGATAGTTCGCGTTCAAAGCGGCGTAGTCGGAAATTCTCGAAAGACCGCTTCTGCCGACGAGCCGCAGATACGCATACGCTCGAAGCAGGACGCCTGCATTGCCCATGAACGCCGAAAGCCGGCCGATGGTCTTGGGGCAGTCGGCGGATCCGGCCCAACGGAAGCCTTGTTGATCCCGAATCACGAATGGTATCGGCAGGAACGGCCGCAGCGCCTCCCCCACCCCGACCACGCCGGATCCCGGTCCGCCGCCGCCGTGCGGCGTCGCGAAAGTCTTGTGCAGGTTGATGTGCATGACGTCGAAACCCATCCGTGCCGGCAGGACCTTGCCCAGAACGGCATTGAGATTGGCGCCGTCGTAGTAGAGCAGTCCGCCGGCCTCGTGCACGATGCGCTCGATCGCGCCGATTTGGCGCTCGAACACGCCCAGCGTCGACGGATTCGTCAACATGATGCCGGCCGTTCGCGGTCCGACCATGGCCTGCAAGGTTTCGAGGTCCAGATCGCCGTCGGAACGCGTCGGCAGCTCTTCGACCGTGCAGCCGCACATCGTCGCCGTCGCGGGATTCGTTCCGTGCGCAGCGTCCGGCACGAGTATCTCGGTGCGCTGCGGTTCGCCGCGATCGAGATGATGGGCGCGAATCATGGCCACGCCGGCGAGCTCCCCCTGAGCACCCGCCATTGGGGTCAAGGAGAACGCCGACATCCCCGTCAGCGCTTGCAGATACTCCTGGAGCTCGAACAGGCAGGCCATGAGCCCTTGCGAGACGCTTTCCGGCGCTAGCGGGTGGCGCTCGAGAAACCCCGGCAGCATCGCCAGGCGGTTAGCTGCGCGCGGGTTGTATTTCATCGTGCAGGATCCGAGCGGATAAAAATGCGTGTCGATGGAGAAGTTTCTCTGCGACAGGCGGGTGTAGTGCCGCACGGCGTCGAGCTCGGATACTTCCGGCAACAGCGGCGCCTGGGTTCGTAGCAAGTTCTCCGGCAAGTCGCAGTCGCGCTCGGGCCGAGGCTGCTGTGCGCGCGCGGCCCTGCCGGGCCTGCCCCTCTCGAAAATCAGGAGCTCGCTCATCGCATTCCTCCCGCCGGGCTCAGGGCGGCCTCGAGCGACTCGGCGTAGCGCGCGATGTCGTCTTCGGTCTTGGTCTCGGTGGCGCAAGCCAGCACGCAGTTCTCGAGCTCGGGGTACCAAGGCTCGAGCGGCAAGCCGGCGGCGATACCGCTCTCGGCCATGCGCGCGAGCACGCGACCGGCGTCGCCCGGCAGGCGCAGCACGACCTCATGAAAATACGGCGCCGGGAATACCGCTTCGACTCCGGGGATCGATGTCGCGGCTTTGAGCAGCGCTTGCGCGCGCTGATGGCAGGTCAGCGCCACGCGACGCAATCCCTCTGGCCCGAGGAGGCTCATATGAATGGTGGCCGCCGTCACCATGAGCCCCTGGTTGGTGCAGATATTCGAGGTCGCGCGCGAGCGGCGTATGTGCTGCTCCCGCGCCTGCAAGGTCAAGGTGAAGCCCGGGCGACCGTCCAGATCCAGCGTTCTGCCGACGAGCCGGCCGGGAAGCTGGCGGACGTGCGACTTCCGGCAGGTCAAGAAGCCGAAATACGGCCCGCCCGAGCTCAGCGGTATACCGAGCGGCTGGCCCTCGCCACAGGCGATCGGAACACCCGACCGCCCCCATTGGCCGGGCGGCTCGAGCAGTGCCAACGAGATCGGATTCACGACCGCGATCCCGGTGACTCCGTGATCGAGCGCCCAGTCGGCGAGCGCATCGACGTCCTCGAGCGCGCCGAAAACGTTCGGCTGCGGGATCACGAGCGCGGTGATGTCCTCGGCAGCGTGTTGCTCGAGCGCAGCCGTGTCGATTCGGCCGCTGCTCGAGTCGTAGGGCAGGCTCAGGCACGAAATGCCCTGGCTGGCGGTAATCGTCCGCACGGTGTCCGCGTATAGGGGGTTCAGACCTTCAGGCAGGAGTATCGTTTTGGACTTGGACTGCCGATTCGCCCTGACGGCCATGAGAACGGCTTCGGCGAGCGCCGATGCGCCGTCGTAGAGCGAGGCATTCGAGACATCCTCCCCGGTCAAGCTCGCCATCATCGTCTGATACTCATAGATGACCTGTAGCGTGCCCTGGCTCGCTTCGGCCTGATACGGCGTGTAGGCCGTGTAGTACTCGCCCCGGGTCGCGAGCTCCCAGACCGCGGCCGGAACGTGGTGCTCGTAGGCACCCGCGCCGAGAAAACACAGGTCGAGCTCGTCCCGCGCGGCTCTGCGGCGCATGAACCGTGTCAGCTCTTGCTCCGAGATCGCGTCGGGAATCGCTCCGAGATCGATCTGCCGCAGAGCCGCCGGGATCTCGTCGAAAAGGTCATCGATGGCGGCAATGCCGATCGTCCGCAGCATCTGCTCGGTGTCTTCGGTGGTATGCGGAATGAAAGGCATCATCAGGCTCCCGGATCAATCGTCGAGCTCAACGAGCAATCGCTCATAGTCTTCGCTGGTCAGCAGCTCTTCCAGCTCGGCCGGCGACCCGGGACGAATACGGAACAACCAACCGTCGCCGTAAGGATCGGAGTTGACGAGCTCGGGAGCATCGTTGAGCGCCGCGTTAGTCTCCGCGATCACGCCTGACAAGGGACTGTAGACGTCCGACGCGGCTTTGACCGATTCGACCACGGCGCAGGCGTCGCCGGCCGAAAGCTCGGCGTCCACTTCCGGCAGCTCCACGAACACGAGATCGCCGAGCGCGGTCTGCGCATGGTCGGTGATTCCGACGACCCAGCTGCCGTCATCGGCCTCCCTTACCCACTCATGGTCTTTCGTGTATTTAAGCTCGCTTGGAATCTCGCTCATCTATCGCCCTCCCTCCGGGCTCGCCAATCTGGCGCTCCTTTAGTCCAGCTCCACTCGGATCTTGCCGTTGCGGACGAAAGGCGGCGCAACGATTCTCGCGGAGTGCGTATGTCCTCTGATCGAAACCTCGCAGCGGCCCCGTGCGCCTTGCGGCAATCTCGCCAAGCCGATAGAGCAGCCGAGAGTCGGCGAGAAGCTGCCGCTCGTCACCAGGCCCTGCCCCGCGTTCGTGACGACTTCGCAACCGCTGCGCAACACGCCGCGGCCGCGAAGGATCAGGCCGAACTGGGACACGCCGGGACCCGCCGCCTGCTGGCGTTCGAGAGCCTCGCGGCCGACGAAATTGCGGCCGAAAGTGAACGCAACGGTCCAGCCGAGGCCGCATTCCAACGGCGTCACCGACTCGTCCATGTCCTGCCCATAAAGATTGAGTCCAGCCTCCAGCCGCAACGTGTCGCGCGCGCCTAGACCGCATGCGGCGACGCCCTGGGTCGCGAGCGCCTGCCACAAGGCCGGGGCCTCGGCCGCTGGCAGCATGATTTCCAAGCCGTCCTCCCCCGTGTAGCCGGTTCGCGCGACCAGCCATTCGCCGAGACGCATGGCCGTGAACGGTTTCAAGCTCGACGCTGCGGCGCCGTCAAAGGCGCAGCGGACGAACTCGGGCACGGCGGCGGGGCCCTGCACCGCGATCATCGCGAGGTCGTCGCGCTCCTCGACAGTCACGGCGTATGCGCTTGCCTGCCGCGTGAGCCACGCGAGGTCCTTGTCGCGCGTCGCCGCGTTGACGACCAAGCGGAACTGATTCTGTGCCAAGCCGTAAGCGATGAGGTCGTCGAGAACACCGCCGTCCTCGCGCAGCATGCAGCTGTAGAGCGCGCGGGGCGCAGCGGCGGGCGCAGCGCCGAGCTTGGTGACGTCGTTGGCCAAGGTGTAGCCCAGGAAAGCCTGTGCTCGCGCCCCGGAAACGTCGACGATCGTCATATGCGAAACGTCGAACATGCCTGCGTGCCGGCGCACACAGTGATGCTCCCCTATCTGGGAGCCGTAGGCGATCGGCATGCTCCAACCGCCGAAGGGCGCCATTCTCGCGCCCATTGCGAGATGCGATTGATACAGACTGGTGCGCTTGATCTCGGTCATTATCGTCGCCACGAAAAACGGCGAGCCCCGTGGCTCGCCGCTCCTCTGTCCTGATACCTGAGAGATTAAGCGCGAAGCAAGGCGCTGCTCACCTTCGGTGGATTCCTTTGGGAATCACTCTCCAGAGTCAATCAGACTGTGCCGTCCTTTTGCCTGAGCGTTTCCGAGCGGGGGTTGCGCCTTCGGCGCTCCGTCTGTAGCGGAGTCTCTCCGGCCAGCCTTGTGATTGCGGGATCGATGATAGCCCAACTCGGTGCGGCATAACCAGTTGTGTCGCGGCACGGCTGTGCGGCATGCGCGCCGGGCACGAGCAAGGATGCGCGCTCGATTCAGGCTGCGCGCCGTTTCGCGGCCGCCGGCAGCTCACCGAGCAAGCCCAGCGCTTCCTTCATGAGCATTCTCTTCGCCAGCGGCGTGGCATCGACGAGGCTCAGGCCCGCGGCTCTCAGGGGCGCAAGCAGCGAGCCTGAATGCGTGAATAGGCGATGCAGCGCGTCCATGGTCATCAGCGACTTGAGATTGCGGCCCTTGCTGCGTCGTTCGTAGCGGCGCAGCACGGGCAAATCGCCGGGATCCTCGCCCGCGGTAACGGCCTCTTCGATGACCTCCGCCAACACGGCCGCGTCGAGCAGGCCAAGGTTCATGCCCTGGCCGGCGAGCGGGTGAATCACGTGCGCAGCATCGCCGACCAGGACGACGCGCTTTGCGCAGTAGCGCCGGGCGTGCACCGCCCGCAGGGGAAAGCTGGCTCTTTCGGCGACCTCTTCGATCTCGCCGAGCATTCTGTCGCTGGCCTCCGCGAGCGCGTCGCAAAAGTCCTCGGGCTCAGCCGTGAGCAGCGCGCGCGCATCGGCCGGCCGCGTCGACCAAACGACCGAGCTCCTACCGTCGGCGAGCGGCAACAGCGCCAGCGGACCTTTGGGCAGGAATCGCTGCCAGGCGGTCTCGGCATGGGGCTCGGCGGTTCGTACGTGCGTCACGACGGCCGCCTGCGCATACTCCAAAGTCAGGGCCGGCATGCCGAGCAGGCTTCGCACGGGTGATCCGCCGCCGTCGGCGGCGATCAAGAGCTGCGCCTCGATTCGCTCCCCGGCATCGGTCTCCACGCGCACCGTTCTTGCTTGCGTGCCGACGCTCTCGACCGTGACGCCGAAAGACAACTCGACGTTCTCGCAGTCGAGCAGCTCTTCGTGCAGCTGTGCTCGAATCAGAGAATCTTCCACGATGTGGCCGAGATCGGGCTCACCGAGCTCGGCACTGTCGAAGCGGAGCCTGCCGAAGCTCGACCGACGGTCGCCTTCCCAAACGATCATGTGCCGATAGGGTTGCATGCGCCTAGCCGAGATGCCCTCCCAGACACCGGCGTGGTCGAGAATTCGCTGCGACGCGCGGGACAAGGCGTAGACCCTGAGATCGAGCGCGTCGGCGCGCCAATCCGCCGCCGCGCGGGAATCGAGCAGCCGGATCGTAAATCGGTCCGCGAGGCTCGAGCGTTTGAGCAGGGCGGCGATGCAGAGCCCGACGGGTCCCCCGCCGACGATCACTACCGAGACTCGCGCGCCGCGGCTCACGCTCATCCTCGTGCGCGATCGGCCCGCCGCGGCGGCGATAGCGGCAGACCGCGGGCGAGGCGCGGCACGGTTCCTGCGAGGCCCATGGCTTGCCGCGCCAAAGCCGTTTTCGCGCCCGGCAACAGGTCGAATAACATCAAGCCGATGCCGCGAGACAGCTTCACGGGCGGCGATTCGACGCCGAAAAATCGGATCAGGCCGTGGGTGAACGCCGCCACCCGCCGCTGATCGCCCGATCGCCACGCGCGATACCGTTGAAGCGCCTCGGCAGAACCGGGATCCGCGGATACTCCGGGAAGCTCGAGCGTGTCGCTCAGGACTTCCGCGAGCGCAGCCACGTCCCTGAGGGCGAGGTTGAAGCCTTGGCCCGCGACCGGGTGCAGGTTGATCGCGGCGCTGCCGATCAGCACCGTGCGGGCGGCTACGTGAGTCGCGCTGTGCACTCTCAGGAGCGGATAGGCGCTGCGCCTGCCGACATTCAGAAGCCGCCCCAAGCGATAGCCGAAAACGTCTTGCAAGGCGTCTCGGAAACGCGCCTCGTCGAGCTCGAGGATCCGCTCCGCGGCCCGCTGAGCCAGGGTCCAGACGAAAGCGACGCGGTCCTGGCTCAAGGGCAAACAGGCGAGCGCGCCGCCGCTCGTGAATCGCTCGTATGCCCGGCCGGCATGCGGGACCTCGGTGAGACAGTTCAAGATGATCGCCGATTGCCCGTAGTCGTTCGCGCGCGCCTGAATGCCGAGCTCCTCACGGACTCGGGAGTGAACGCCGTCGGCCGCGACCAAGAGGCGCGCACGGATTCGATAACGGCCCTCCCCGGCCTCGACCTCTACGACCCGATGCTCCCCGGTCTGCGACAACGACTCGAGCTTGGCGGGCGCGAGACAACGGAGGCGCGGCGCCTCCTTGAGCGCAGCCCATAGCGCGACGCCGAGAGCTCTGTTCTCGACCAGATAGCCGAGACTCGGGACGTCCTCCTCGCTCGCGAGTATGCGCGCCGCGCCGAAACGTCCCCGCTCGGATATGTGAATCGAGCGGATCGGCTCGGCGGCGCCACGCAACCCGGCCCAAAGGCCCAAGCTTTCGAGAATTCGCTGACTGCCGTTGGCCAAAGCAGTGGCGCGATCGTCGAAGCTCGGCTGCTTCAGGCCGGTGGGGTCTCGAGCTTCCACGAGGACTATGCTGAGCGGCGTCTGCGCGAGCGCGTGAGCGAGCACGGAGCCCGCGAGACCGCCGCCCACGATCGCGACGTCGCAATCGAGCTCAGTCGCGCTCACGAACGCGTGCTCATCAGCGCCTCGATTTCGTCGGCGGCGAGCGGCAGGTCCGCGGTGAGCACCTCCGAGCCGTTCCGACTCACGTGCACGTCGTCCTCGAGGCGAATCCCAATGCCGCGCCATCGCTTCGCGACGCCCTTGGCGCCCGGCGCGACGTAGATCCCCGGCTCGATCGTCGTCACCATGCCGGGCTCGAGCAGACGCCAACTGTCGGCCACCTTGTAGTCGCCGACGTCGTGGACGTCCATGCCGAGCCAATGTCCGGTCTTGTGCATGAAGTAGGGCCGATACGCTTCTTCCCTGATCAGGCTCGGCAAGCGTCCCTTCAGCAGACCGAGCTCCCGGAGTCCAACAGTGATCTCGCGCACCGCTGCGTCGTGAGGGTCGTTCCAGTGATTGCCCGCGCGAACTTTCTGCTTGGCGGCCTCGTTGGCCGCGTGCACGATATCGTAGAGCTCTCTCTGAGGAGCAGAAAAAACGCCGTTCACCGGGAATGTTCTGGTCACATCGGAGGCATAGAGCTCGCATTCGCAGCCAGCGTCGATGAGCACCAGATCGCCGTCCCGAAGGACGTCGCGGTTCGTCCGGTAGTGCAGAATACAGGCGTTCTCGCCGCCCGCTACGATCGGGTCGTAGGAGCAGCGCGCGCCGTGGCGCGCGAACTCGTGAAGGAACTCCGCTTCCAGCTCGTATTCGTGCATGCCGGGCTCGCAGATCATCATCGCCCTGCGGTGCGCCGTCACGGCGATGCGCGCGGCGCGTTTCATCGCGCCCAGCTCACGCCGGCTCTTGATGAGTCGCATCTCATGCAGAATGTGATCGAGATCGATGATCTCGTTCGGCGCGCGGCCGCGCTGGCGGCGCGAATGCAGCGCCTGCATCCAGCCGAGCAGCCGCTGATCGAACTCTCCGGAAACACCCATGGAGTAGTAGACACGCTCACAGTTTTCCAACAGGCCCGGCAGGATGTCGTCGATGTCACTGATCGGAAACGCGTCGTCCGCCCCGAACTGCGCAACTGCACCCTCGGGCCCCGCGCGGCGCCCATCCCAAAGCTCTTTGACGGGATTACGCTCGCGACAAAAGATGACGAACTCAGCTTGCGAGCGCCCGGGCATCAATACCGCGACGGCGTCCGGCTCGTCGAAACCCGTGAGGTAGTAGAAATCGCTGTTCGGCCTGTAGGCGTATAGCGTATCCCTGCTTCGCGTGCGCTCCGGCGCCGTCGGCAACACCGCGATGCCGTGACTGCCGACGAGATCCATGAAGTGACGTCGACGGCGGGCGAACTCTTGGTGCATCAGACCTGTCACTGGAAGCCGGTGCCTGTAGTCGAGGATGTATCCGGCGTCGCTCGGCGGGGCTCGAGTTGCTCGAAAACTAGCTGCACGCCGATGCGCACGTACTCGACGAGCTCCGCGAGATCGAAATCCGCCTGCGCCGCGTCCTCGAGATCGGGGGCGCCCAAACCCGCGCGGCTGATCTGGCTGAAGTCCGCTAGAACTTCCGCCAACGTGTCCGGCATCGTGCCGTATTCATAGCCGCCCGACGTATCTCCTCGCATGGTCGATTGCGTCAATTCCTCACTTCCGAGACCGAGCCCGGAGAGAAAGCCACCGCACCACGCTGCCAGCGCGGCGACTCGCTCGGGCAGGGCGAGCTCGGCTGCCGGCAGCAGCGGCTCGAACGCGAAGTCGACGGCCGATAGTGTCTGCCAACTCATCATCTCGGCATCACGCAGCGTTTCGATGGCACGCTCGGCGATTGCATCGGCGGGCACCGGTTCCTCGAAGCTCACGGCGGCCATCCACGCCCGTAGCGCACCCGGACCCGCCGCGCAGAGGATGCCGCAGATGCCGCCGTGAAACTCGGATGCCCCGACGCCGAGCCCGAGCTCGTCGATCGCGGCGGTAAGCGTCGAGTAATCCAGCCGCGCGAGCGTCACTCCTAATGAATTCCTCCTGCTCTCGTGCGCAATGCTATCATCGGGAGAATCCTTATTGACCCCCGAAGGCCGGCGGTTCTATAGTCTAGCGCCATGGGTGCCGATGAGACGAACCGAAGATTCGACCTCGAACTGCAGCGCTTGGAGAAGCGCCTGGACGAGCTCGTCGTCATTTGCAGACAGCTGCAAGACGAGAACAGATCGTTGAAGCAGCGGCAGGATACGCTGATCGAGGACCGGGCCACGCTGTTGCAAAAGAACGAGCAGGTCAGGGGCCGGGTCGAAGCGATGATTAGCAGGCTCAAGGCGATGGAGCAGACACAATGAGCGACACCTATGCCCATGTGAGCGTGCGGATTCTCGGAAAGGAGTATCAGGTCGCCTGTCCTATCCAGGAAAAAGCCGACCTGCTGGCATCGGCCGAGCTGCTCAACCAGAAGATGCAGGCCATTCGCGACAGCGGCAAGGTCCTGGGCCTCGACCGGGTCGCCGTGATGGCCGCCCTGAACATGGCAAACGAGCTGATCAAGCGCACCGGCGAGGAGCGCGAGCTCAAGGATATCGTGGACCTCAGAATCAAGGCGATGCGCGAACGTCTGGATTCGGCTCTCGGCGGCAGCCAGCAGCTGAATTTGTAGTCTTTGACGTTCCCTGCGGTGTTCGATGCGGATTGGATAGTCTTTCGACCCTAAATCTTGATCTCGGGGTTGTGTTCTGTCGGTGGCGTTGAGCAGATCCGGCCTGGCCGGGAAGCCTGCAACCACCACGGCTTACCCCACCTTTTGCTCCGGTTCGAGAGCAACCATCGGCAACGGCACAGGCGGGGAGCGTCATCCCTCCCCGGCTTCCTTCGGCCCTCGCGACATGTCTTCGAGCAGCCATAGCAGCGACGCCGAGCGCGACCGTGAGCGCCAGCGGCTTCGTGCGCTGCGCCGCGGGCTCAGCGCGGAGCGGCGCCGCGAGGCGGAACTGGAAATTGCCGCGCGTCTGCGGCAGCTGCGCGCGTACCGGCGCGCCGTGCGAATCGGCGTTTATTTCGCAGTCGACGGTGAAGTGCAGCTGGGCGGCTTCATCGCCGACGCGCGCCGGCGCGGCAAGCAAGTCTATGCTCCGATAATCGAGCCGGACGGAATGCGTTTCGCCCTAACCCGTGAGGAGGCGGACCTCGCCGTCAACCGTTTCGGGATTCCCGAGCCGCGAGGCACGCCGCTTATCGAGCTACGCATGCTCGACCTGGTCGTGACGCCTTTGGTCGGCTTCGACCCGCGAGGCACGCGATTGGGCATGGGTGGAGGCTACTACGATCGGAGCTTCGGATTCCTGAAGCATCGGACGCGATGGCTGAAACCCAAGCTCGTCGGTGTGGGCTTCAGCGGGCAGCGACTCGCCGCGATCGATGCCCGACCGTGGGACGTGCGGCTCTGCTGCGCGGTCACCGAGGATCGAATCGAGTACTTCGGCCGGAGTGCGGGCCCATGAGGCATTGGCTGCTCAAATCGGAACCTTCGACGTTCAGCTTCGAGGACCTGAAATCCTCGCCCAAACGCCGGACCCCCTGGGATGGCGTGCGCAACTACCAAGCGCGGAATTTTATCCGCGACGGCATGGCAAAGGGCGATCTGGCATTTTTTTATCATTCCAGCTGTCCCGAGCCCGGGATCGCCGGCATCGTCCGGATCGTCTCGGCTGCCTATCCCGACGACACGGCTTTCGATCCGCGCAGCAAGCACTTCGATCTCGCGAGCGACCCGAAGAGTCCCCGCTGGTACATGGTGGACGTGGCCTACGAGCGCGCGTTGAAGAAACCGATAACGCTCCGCGAGCTCAAGAAATACGAGGATGACAGCCTCGCCGGGCTCGCGCTTTTGCGCCGCGGCAACAGACTTTCCGTCATGCCTGTGAGCACGGCCGAGTGGAAATTTATTCTGAGCTTGGAAACGTGAACACGAGTTTGATCGAATGCGCTTCGACGACTTCGATGAGCGAACTTTTGCACAATACTGTGGACCGGGTCACATTGGCAGCGTCGATCAGTTCGAAAGAAATGCGCAAAAAAGCATAACTTGCTGGAAATTTTGATGCTTTTATATATACTCAACGCCGGTTAACCCCGACACGGAGACTACCCATGGCAATGAAACCTGCATCTAGCAAGAAGAAGGCGAGCGCAAAGCGCAAGAGTGTACGGCGCAAGAAGGCTGCCAAGAAAAAGGCAGTGCGCAAGAAAGGCAAGAAGAAAGCTACGAAGAAGAAGGCTAGAAAGAAAGCCGCAAAGAGGAAGGCCAAGAAGAGAACGCGGAAGAAGGCCGCGAAGAAAAAGTAGTACCTTCAAGGTCTTATGCGAGCCTTCTGGCTCTGACATAGAACAAAGTGCCCGCTCGATGCGGGCACTTTTTTTTGAGCTGCAGCACATGAATCAAGATCAGAAGAAACGTCTCGCAGCAGAGGCCGCGCTACCGTATCTCGCGCACGGCATGACCTTGGGTGTCGGCACGGGAAGCACCGTCGACTACTTCATCGATGCGCTGCGCGAGCGCGCGGATCTTCTCGCGGCCGTGTGCTCGAGCTCGGATTCCTCCACGCAGAAGCTGCGAAACGCGGGAATATCCGTCTCGGATCTGAACACGGTGGGTGACCTCGATCTCTACGTCGACGGTGCCGATGAGGCCACCGAGCACCTATACCTGACCAAGGGCGGCGGGGGTGCGTTGACGCGCGAGAAGATCCTCGCCGGGGCCTCCCGGCGCTTCATCTGCATCATCGACGATTCCAAGCTCGTCGGTGTTCTCGGCGGCTTCCCGCTGCCGATCGAAGTCATCCCGCTGGCGCGATCCTATGTGGCCCGCCAGCTCGTGAAGGTCGGAGGCAAGCCGGTTTGGCGCCAGGGCAGTACCACGGACAACGGCAACGAGATTCTCGATGTGCACAACCTCGACATCGTCGATCCGCCCGAGATGGAGCTGCGGCTCAACCAGATTCCGGGAATCGTCAGTGTCGGTTTGTTCGCGCGACGGCCCGCGGACTTGTTGCTCGTCGCCGGTGACCGGGGCGTCACCGTAATCGAATAGTCTGGGGTTATCTGGGCGGAGCGTCCCGCGCGACCGCGCCGCCGCGCGAGCATCCAGTGAGTGGCTGGGGGAGAGGGATTCGAACCCCCGCTGTCGGAGTCAGAGTCCGATGTCCTACCACTAGACGATCCCCCAGTACTGGGGCTCGAAGCGCTAGCGCTTCGAGTACTGCGTTGCCCGTCGCGCCTTGCGCAATCCGACCTTCTTGCGCTCGACCTCGCGCGCGTCGCGAGTGACGAAACCGGCCCTGCGCAGCGGTACCTTCAGCGACTCATCGTAGTCGATCAGCGCGCGCGTAATCCCGTGGCGGATGGCGCCCGCTTGCCCTGTGGTCCCACCACCGCAAACACGAACCTGGATATCGAAGCGGCCCTCGAGCTGCGCGAGCTGTAAAGGCTGCCGGACGATCATGCGAGCCGTCTCGCGGCCGAAAAACACGTCCAGCGGGCGGCCGTTGACCTTGATCTCACCGTTGCCGGCGCGCAAGAGCACGCGCGCCGCGGACGTCTTGCGCCGCCCGGTTCCGTAGTAGATCTCGCTGGCCATGTTCTTAAATCTCCAGCAGCGCCGGTTGCTGGGCGGCGTGGTTGTGTTGCGCGCCTCGGACCACTCGCAGCTTACGCAGCATCTGGCGACCCAAGGGATTTCGCGGCAGCATGCCTTTGATCGCAGACGTCAGCACTCGCTCCGGCGCGCGCGCCAAGAGCTGCTCGAGCGACTCGGACTTGAGGTGACCGACGAAGCCTGTATGGCGGTAATAGCGCTTATCCTTGAGCTTGCGACCCGTAACCCTGATCTTCTCGGCGTTGATGACCACGATATAGTCCCCCGTATCTACGTGGGGCGTGTACTCGGGCTTGTGCTTGCCGCGCAGACGTCGGGCGATCTCGGTCGCCAGCCGGCCGAGGGTCTTGCCCTCGGCGTCCACGACGTACCAACCGCGGCGAACCTCGCTCGACTTGGCGGAGAATGTTTTCATTGAGCTGCCTGAATGCCGGCGCCGGCGCCGACCAAAGAGGCGAAATACTACGCGCCAAGCTGGCCCCTGACAAGGCGATCGCGGGGCCGCCGGCGACTGGAGGCTCGCCGGGGCATCGGAAACG
This sequence comes from Gammaproteobacteria bacterium, assembly GCA_036396795.1. Taxonomy (GTDB): domain Bacteria; phylum Pseudomonadota; class Gammaproteobacteria; order Steroidobacterales; family Rariloculaceae; genus JAHEEM01. Next base: position 132,106 of record DASWKF010000134.1, read on the forward strand.
TTTATAATCGCCGGATGGCCCGCAGGCTGAACTGGCGGGACCGGTTGGTACTGGCAGCCGACGAGGCCCTGCGCACGCTAGCCGGTCTACCCAACGCGGCCGGACCCTCTCCGGCCGAACTTCTCGACGACTGCGACCTCGACCGCGAGGAGCGGGCCGAGAGCATCGCCCTGATGCGAGTCAATCACGCTGGTGAGATCGCGGCCCAGGCGCTCTATCAGGGCCAGGCCGTGTTCGCGCGCTCGGAGGACACGCGCGAGCATCTCGCCAGCGCCGCCCGCGAGGAGCATGAGCATCTCGACTGGTGCCGCCAGCGGCTCGTCGAGCTCGGCGGCCGGCCGAGCGCGCTGATGCCGGTGTGGTATGCGGGCGCGTTCGTCATCGGCCTGCTCGCGAGCGTCGCGGGCGACCGCGTCAGCCTCGGATTCATCGCCGAGACCGAAAATCAGGTCGAGGCGCATCTTCACGATCATCTCAGTAGGCTGCCCTCCCGGGACCGCAGGAGCGCGGCGATTCTCGCGCGCATGGCAGCCGACGAGGCGCACCATGGCACCATGGCCAGGCTCGCCGGCGGCATGGACCTGCCGCCGCCGGTCCGTTCCGCAATGAGCGTCGGAGGCGAAATTCTGCGCCGGATCTCGTCGCGGGTGTGAACAGTGTCACAACCCTGACAACAAGTTTCTTGTCACCGAGCGACAAATTGATTAAATACTGCATTACGTCAAACAGGAGTGTGGACCAATGGACGAAGTCGTTCGACCGCTAAGTGATGTTCCCGCGATCAACCGCTTCCTGAGCTATTGTCGCGTCAGAACGATTCCCGCGAAATCCGTCATGATCCACGCCGGCGACCTGCCAGACGTTATGTATTACATCGTCGACGGTTCCGTCGAAGTCATGATCGAGGACGAGGACGGCAACGAGATGGTGCTCGCGTACCTGAACAAGGGCCAGTTCTTCGGCGAGATGGGACTGTTCTACGAGCAGCCCACGCGAAGCGCCTGGGTGCGCACCCGCACCGAAAGCGAGATCGCCGAGATGACGTATCCGCGCTTCAGGCAGATCGCGTCCGAAAGCCCTGGCTTGATTTTCGAGCTCGCTACGCAGCTTGCGACGCGCTTGGATCGAACCAATCGTAAGCTCGGAGATCTTGCATTCGTCGACGTCACCGGACGCGTCGCCCACGCGATCATGGACCTGTGCAACGAGCCGGACGCCATGACGCATCCCGAAGGGATGCAGATCAAGGTTTCGCGCCAGGAACTCTCACGGCTCGTGGGTTGCTCGCGCGAGATGGCGGGCCGGGTGTTGAAGGTCCTCGAGGAACAAGGTCTGGTCCGCGCCAACGGCAAGACCATCGTGGTCTTCAACGCGCGTCGCCAGGCCCCGAAAGCGAGACAAGAAGCGCTCCGAAGGCCTGCCTGATCGCCGCCCCCGGTCCTAGTTGAATTCGCGCTGCCGCTTGATTCGGTCATACGCGGCGCGGATTTCGCGAGTTCTCTCCTCGGCACTGCTCTTCATCGACTCTGGCAACCCGCGCGCGACCAGCTTGTCGGGATGATGCTGGCTCATCAGACGACGATAAGCGAGCTTGATTTCCCTCTCATCGGCGCTGGGCTTGACCCCAAGTACCTCGTAGGCGTCGTCTAGGCGTGTTTCCTCGCTCCGGCGCGCCGAGGACGCGGCCTGCTGCGCCCGCACGAGCGCCTCGATCTGCGCGAGCTCGACCCGGCCCATTCCGAGCTCACTGGCGATCCTCCATAACAGCTCGCGTTTCTCGCGATCCATGCCGCCGCTGGCGATCAGCGCTTGGACCTGAATCTCGACGAATGCCCTGACCAGATCCCGGCGAGCGCCGATTTGCGTGCGCAAGCGGCGCAAAACTGCGGCGAGGTCGAAACCGGGGGTCTTGCCGTTGGTGAACTGCTCGATCGCCGTCGTCACCTGTTCCGGGGACAGCGCCATTCCGTGCATGATGCGGCGCGCGGCTCGGATTTCTTCTTCGGACACACGGCCGTCGGATTTCGCGACGTGCCCCATGACGGCGAAAGTCGTGCCGAAGAACAGCTTCTGCGTTTCCGCGGTGAGGCGCCGTCCGCTCCCCGCCGTCAGCCGCCCGGCGATACCTTCATCGAACTGATGGCCGAGCACCAGTCCCAAGAGCGAGCCCAGCGGCCCGGCGGCGACGTAGCCGACGATCCCCCCTAACGCCTTTCCAGCCCACTGCATGGGTGCTTCGCGATCTCCCGGTGGTCAGCAGCCGACCGCCGCCATCAACCGGCGAGCGCCGGGGTATTGCTCAAACCGCCTCTTTCCCGTCATCATCTTCGCCTGAGCCGTAGACATCGTCCTCGCTGCGCGACGGCGGCGATTCGGACTGCTTACGCACCTCCGACACCGGCCGGATCATTATTCCAGCCGCAGCGCTTCCAAGCCAGAAGGATCGTCAGTGAACATCAGTGAGCCACAAGGCGCCGCCGTTTTCGAATCCAGGCTCCGAAGCTTGCCCCTGATGGGCCGCGGCAAAGTGCGCGACATCTATCGCGTCGACTCCGAACACTTGCTCATCGTCGCGACGGACCGTATCTCGGCTTTCGACGTCGTGCTCCCCGATCCGATTCCAGGAAAAGGCATCGTGCTCACGGCGATCTCCAACTTCTGGTTCCATCGTCTCGCGGACATCGTCCCGAATCACCTGAGCCCGACCGACCCCGGCGCGGTGCTGTCGTCCGCGGAAGACCGCGCTTTGGTGAAGGACAGAGCCGTCGTCGTGCGCGAGCTCAAGCCCCTCCCCGTCGAGGCCGTGGTCCGCGGCTATCTGATCGGTTCGGGTTGGAAGGATTATTGCGCCACCGGCAACGTCAGCGGCGTCCAGCTGCCGGCCGGGCTGGAGCTTGCGGAGCAGCTGCGCGAACCGATCTTCACCCCCAGCACCAAGGCGGATCCCGGCGCACATGATGAGAACATTTCGCTGAAGACGGTCGAGTCGATGATCGGCGCGGATCTAGCCGAGCAGATTCGCGACGTTTCGCTGCGCCTGTATTCCGAGGCTACGGCTCACGCGAGGGCGCGGGGAATCATCATCGCGGATACCAAGTTCGAGTTCGGGCTCGACGAGGACGAAGCGCTGGTGCTCATCGACGAACTCTTTACCCCGGACTCGTCTCGCTTCTGGCCGCTGGACAGCTACGAGCCCGGCGCTTCGCCGCGGAGCTTCGACAAGCAATACGTTCGTGACTACCTGGAGACGCTGGATTGGGACAAGCGCGCGCCGGGGCCGAGGCTGCCCGAAGTCGTCATCACCCGAACGCGGGAAAAGTACTGCGAGGCATTGCGGCGTCTGACACAGTAAACTGAATCCTGCGCCGTTCTCGGGGATCCCGCATGGAGCAGCTCGAAAAAAGAGTCCTCGCCTTGCTCTGGCCCGCGGAAACGCCTGCCAACCCAGGACATCGCGCGCTGTTGATCCTGGGCAGGTACATTTTAGCGTTGTTTCGTGATCTCGCGTCCAGCGCCCTGAGACTGCGGGCGGCGGGCCTGGTCTACACGACCATGCTCGCGATCGTGCCGCTGCTGGCGCTGAGCTTCTCCCTGCTGAAGGGCTTCGGCTTCCACCATCGGATGGAGCCGCTGCTGCTCAATTTCTTGGCCCCGCTCGGACCGCGCTCCGAAGAGCTCACGGCGTCCGTGATCGGCTTCGTCGACAACGTTCAAGGCTCGGCCCTCGCGGGAGTGAGCTTGGGCTTGCTGATCTTCACGGCATTGTCGATGGCCCAAAGGGTCGAGGACGGCTTCAACTTCGTCTGGCGCGTTGACCGTCCTCGCAGCTTCGCTCGCCGTTTCAGCGAGTATCTCAGCGTCATGCTCGTCGGTCCGGTCATCATGACCATTGCCATGGGCCTCACGGCCACGGTCGCGAGCACGACCGTCATCGAGCGGCTGCAGCAGGTAGAGCCCTTCGGCAGCCTGATCGTCTCTCTCGGCCAAATGATGCCCTACCTGCTGGTCATCGCCGCGTTCACTTTTCTCTACGCATTCGTGCCGAACACCACCGTAAGGGTCCGCAGCGCCCTGCTGGGCGGCTTGCTCGCGGGTGGCCTGTGGGCGGCCACGGGCGAGCTGTTTGCGGAGTTCGTCGCCGGAGCGAGCCGCACCGAGGCGATCTACTCCGGCTTCGCCATCGTGATCGTCGCGATGCTGTGGCTGTATGTTTCTTGGCTCATCCTGCTGCTCGGCGCTCAGTTCACGTTCTATCATCAGAATCCCGACTACCTCAGCTTGGGCCGGGCGACGCCGACGATGTCCAATGGGCTGCGTGAAAAGCTCGCCATAGCCGTGATGCTGCTGATCGCCACCGACTTCGAGCAACCCAGCCATGGCTGGCGCGTGCCGAGCCTCGCCGCGAAGCTCGGCATGCCGAGACACTTGCTGGAGCCGATCGTCGACGCGCTGCGGCAGGCGGAGCTCGTCGCGGAGACGACCGAGCAGCGCCTGGTGCCGACCAAGGACTTACGCCGCATCAGCCTGGCGGAGATCCTCGAGGCGGTTCGTGGCTCTCTCGGCGATCCAAGCGCGACGCTCGGGATACCCTGGAACGCGACCGTGGCTAGCCTCAGCGAGAAAATCGGCTCGTCGATCCAGAGCGCGTTGCAGGATAGATCGCTCGCCGACCTCGTCGATGAGGACGAGAAGCGCGCCGGCCACGCGACAACTTGAGGGGACGGGCGCTTGAGGCGAGCTAAGCCCCTGCAACCGTCATTTCTTCGACGAGTATGGAGCCGCTCAAGATCGAGCCGCGGCGGTCGACATCCGGTCCGACCGCCTCGATACGCAGGAACATGTCACGCAGATTGCCGGCGATCGTCACCTCGTGGACGGGCTCACCGACCTCACCGCGCTCGATCAGGAAGCCGGCGGCGCCGCGGGAGTAATCCCCGGTTACAGTATTGACGCCCTGCCCGAGCAGCTCGTTCACGAGAAACATGCGCGGATGGGCCTGAAGTAGATCGTTCAAGGAGGCCACCGTCGGCCGAACGATCAGATTGTGCACGCCGCCGGCGTTGGCGGTCGTCGCGAGCCCCAATCGCCTGGCGGAATAGCTGGAGAGCACGTAACCCTGAAGCACACCGCCCGCGACCAGCGTTCGCGTTCGAGTCCGCACACCTTCGTCGTCGTAGGGCGCGCTGCCGATCGCGCCGGGCATCAGCGGATCCTCGGTAATCTCGAGATGCTCGGGGAAGATTCGCTCACCGCTCGCATTCAACAGGAACGATGCCTTGCGGTACTGGCTGGTGCCGCGAACTGCGGCGATGAGATGCCCGAAAACGCCGCGGGCGAGGTAGGCGGGGTAGATCACGGGCATTCGACAGGTACGCGGCTGGCGCGCGCCGAGCCGGCGAACCGCGCGCCGCGCCGCCTCGCGGCCGACTTCGTCGGCAGCGTCCAGAGCTTCGTGATCGCGCGACAGGGTGAACCAATAGTCGCGCTCCAATGCGCCGTTCTGCTGCGCCACGACGCTGCAACTGATCGAGTGGCTGCTGCTCGCATAGACACCCGAGAATCCGTGACTGTTGGCGTAGGCCTGGGCAGCGGCCGCGCTCGAAACCGTGGCGCCTTCGGAATTGCTGATTCTCTTGTCGAGTTGACGCGCCGCGTCCTCGGCCTGCAGAGCAAGCCGTTCCGCTTCCTCCAGTTCCGGATTCCACGGCCGGTAGAGATCGAGGTCGGGGTAGTCGTACGCCATGAGCTCGGCGTCGGCGAGACCCGCATGCTCATCCGCCGCCGTGAACCGCGCGATGCTGACCGCTTTCTCCACCGCTTCGACGATCGAGCGCGGCGCGAAGTCCGCCGTGCTGGCGCTGCCCTTTCGCCCGGCCTCATAGACCGTGATTGCGAGGCCGCGATCGCGCTGACGCTCCACCGACTCAAGCTCGCCGAGGCGCACGGTCAGCGACAAGCCTTCCTCGAAACTCGCGCCTGCTTCCGCCTGATCCGCGCCGCGTTGCTTTGCGAGCTCCACGGCCTGCACTGCAATATCGACAAGCTCTTGCTGTGTCGCATGAACATCCATCGAGCGGGTCCCTCCGAGATGATGATGGCGATTCTACCTGCTGTACAATGCCGGGATGAAACCGCTGGTCGGCATCATCATGGGATCCAAGTCGGACTGGGACACGCTTCGACACGCCGACGAGACCCTCGACCAGTTGGGCATCGCGCATGAGGTCCGCGTCGTCTCCGCTCACAGGACACCGGACTTGCTGTTCGAATATGCGGCGACGGCCCAGGAGCGCGGGCTCGAGGTTCTGATCGCCGGGGCCGGGGGCGCCGCGCACCTCCCGGGAATGGCCGCCGCGAAGACCGCCCTGCCCGTCCTGGGCGTCCCGATTCAATCAAGAGCCTTGCGAGGTTTGGACTCCTTGCTGTCGATCGTGCAGATGCCGGCCGGCATCCCCGTGGCCACGCTCGCGATCGGGGAACCCGGCGCCATCAATGCCGCGCTGCTGGCGGGTGCGATTCTCGCGGGCAAGTATCCGCAGATCGGCGAAGCGCTCGGCCGTTACAGGTCAGCTCAGACGCAAAACGTGCTCGACAACCCCGACCCTGATCGAGCTTGAGCCGCGATGAAGGTCGGGATCATCGGCGCGGGCCAGCTGGGCCGGATGCTCGCACTCGCGGGCTATCGGCTCGGCATCCAATGCGTGTTCCTGGATCCCGACGCCCGCTCGTCCGGTGGACAGGTCGGCCGAGTCATCGAGGGAGCGCTCGACGACCTGCCGCTCATCCGGCGATTGGCACAAGAGGTCGACGTCCTCACTTTCGACATCGAGAACATTTCAGCGGACGACCTGCGGGATGCGCGGACCGGGATTCCGGTCTACCCGCCGCCCGCGGCGCTGGCCGTCGCGAGAGACAGGCTCAACGAGAAGCTGTTGTTCGAGGAAATCGGCTTTCCGGCCGCCGACTACGTCAAAGTCGATTCCGCCGCGGACCTCGACACGGTCGCGGCGCGACTCGATTGGCCTGTGGTGCTGAAAGCTCGACACCTCGGCTATGACGGCCGGGGTCAACGCGTCGTGCACGCAGCGGAGGATCTCGAACGCGCGTGGGAGGGCCTCGGCGGCGCTTTCGCAATTGCCGAAGCCTGGGTAGATTTCGAGCGCGAGCTTTCGCTGATCGGCGTTCGTGACCGGCATGGCGAAACGGCCTTCTACTCTTTGACCGAGAACGTTCACGACGACGGAATCTTGGCTTCGAGCTTTGCACCCTTCGAGGACGTTGCGCTGCAAGCAGACGCGGAACGTTGCATGACAGCCATCATGCAGCGATTCGACTATTGCGGCGTGCTCACCGTCGAGTTCTTTCGGACCGACCAGGGATTGATCGCGAACGAGATCGCACCGCGAGTCCACAACTCGGGCCACTGGACCATCGAGGGAGCCGAAACCAGCCAGTTCGAGAACCATCTGCGAGCGATTCTCGGCTGGCCTTTGGGATCGACGGTGCCTCGCGGCTATGCGGTAATGCTCAATCTCCTCGGACGGCTGCCCCCCAAGGAACGGCTGCTGGCCGTCCCGGGCGTGCACTTCCATGATTATGGCAAGACTCCGCGGCCGAGAAGAAAGCTCGGCCACTGCACCCTGGTCGACGCCGACAAGCAGCGCCTCATGCAACGACGTCGTAGGCTTGAATCCGTGGTTGCCGCGCCGTGATTACCGTCCCGACGTTGGCTCTGCTCCTTGGCATGGCTATAGTAGGATGCCAACGCGTGGATAAGCAGGCGGTCGATTGAATGTACCTTGAGTTATTCGGGCTACAGGAACCGCCGTTTCGGCTGACGCCGGATCCGCAGTTTCTGTTTGCCAGCAAGCAGCATGCCCGGGCCAAAGCCTACATGGAGTCGACCATCTGGCTTTCGGACGGCTTCGTCGTGCTGACCGGCGAGATCGGCTCCGGCAAGACCACCCTGATCGAAAGTTTTCTCGACGAGCTTCCCGAGGACGTGACGCTCGCCGTCATCTCGCAGACGCAGCTTTCGCCCGTCGAGTTTCTCCAGGCCGTGCTGGTCGAGTTTGGATTCGAGCCCTTCAAGAAGCGCAAGGTCGAGCTGCTCGCGATTTTGAAGGATTTCCTGGTCGATCAATACGTGCAAGGGAAAAAAGTCCTGCTGGTGATCGACGAGGCGCAGAACCTGTCTCGCAAGGTGCTCGAGGAAGTGCGGCTGTTGTCCGGCATCGAGACCAAGAAGGAAAAGGTACTGCGGATCGTTCTCGCAGGGCAGCCGGAGCTGGCCGACACGCTCGATTCGCCGCGCCTCGAGCAGCTCACGCAGCGCGTCAGGCTGCGGTTCCATCTGGGGACCCTTTCGAGGCGGGAAACCAAGGAATACATCGAGCATCGGCTTGCGGTCGCCGGATCGAAGGGCCGAGAGATCTTCACCGAGGAGGCCCATCGGCTGGTGTTCCGTTACAGCGGTGGCGTGCCGAGGCTCATCAACGTGCTTTGCGACACTGCGATGCTTTGCGCATTCCCCGACAAGCAGAAAATCATCGACGAAAGCGCAATCCGCGCGGCCGCGGAAGAGCTGCAGTGGGTCGACTATGCGCAGCGCATACGCGATCGCGAAGAAGCCGCCGTGCGAACGGGGACGCATGAAATGTCGCGCACGCCGCTGGCAAAGCTGGAGCTGTACCTGGGGAACGAATTACTGACCGAGAGAGAGTTGAGGCCGGGCAGGTTGATCATCGGTCGGACGCCCAACAACGACCTTCAGATTAACAGCAAGTTCGTTAGCCGCCATCATGCACAAGTCGTCACCGACCTGCAGCAGTCGGCGATCGAAGATCTCAATAGCACTAACGGCATCTTTCTCAACGGGCGCAAGATCAAACGGCACCCGTTGACGGATCTCGAAGCCGTGCAACTCGGCGAGCACCGGCTCGTCTATCGCGATCTGCGTCGAGGCAGCGAAGCGTTGTCTGCCGAGGAGGACGAGCTTGACGATGGGGACCGCGACGACGATCAGGATGAAGATGAGGACGAGGAAAATCTTGCCGAGCAGGGCTGAGCCGGCTTCCTAGACCTGGTCCTCGACGTTGCGTCTGCTGCGGCTGCGCCGATAATCCCGCCGCTTTAGCCAGATGACCAGTCCACCGGTCAAGCAGGCGATCCCGAGTACCGTAAGAATCTCGGGCCAATACCACTGGCGCAGGTAGAGACTGGCGACGAGCACTACAAAGCCGACGGCCATATAGCCGTAAGGCAAGGACTCATAGTAAGTCTTGGAGATCCACATCGGGGCGCCCCCGTTGTTGTTCGCGGGCCCGTCGCCTGGCCCCGGGGCGATCAATCTACCACAGTGCGGTGAGCGGGGTCGCGGGGCGGCCTAGCTCCGACGCGAGGCGAACAGGGCCAGGACTCTCTCCAGCAGGGACGTCCGGTGCAGACCGTCCACGGCGAGATCCGGCTCCGAGCGCTTGGATATCTGCATCCATTCCTCGGCGGGATTGAAAAGCGGCTTGCCTGGGAGGGCGTCGCCTTGCCGTGCCTGTGTCTGACTGCCCATGATTGCTCCGTTCCAGTTCCGCGCATGCTAAGCGGCGCGTCGCCGCGACGCCAGGAATTGAATCACAGGGACAATTTGACGTAACGGCGGCGGGCGCGCGGGCGCTCACGCCTGCGTGCCACCCACCGTGAGTGAATCGATCTTCAGCGTAGGCTGGCCGACGCCGACCGGCACCGATTGCCCGTCCTTGCCGCACACGCCGACTCCAGGGTCGAGCTCGAGATCGGAGCCTACCATGGAAACTCGAGTCAGGACTTCCGCGCCGCTGCCGATCAGCATGGCGCCTTTCACCGGCGCCGTTATCTTCCCGCCTTCGATTAGATAAGCCTCGCTCGCGGAAAACACGAACTTGCCGGAGGTGATATCGACCTGGCCGCCACCGAAATTCGGCGCGTAAATCCCCTTGTCGACGGAAGCAATAATTTCCTCGGGACTGTGCTCGCCGGCGAGCATGTAGGTATTCGTCATTCGCGGCATCGGCACGTGGGCAAAGGACTCGCGGCGTCCGTTGCCGGTCGACTCCGTGTTCATGAGGCGGGCGTTGAGCTTGTCCTGCAAGTAACCGCGAAGAACGCCATTCTCAATCAGCGTCGTGCAACGTGTCGGCGTGCCTTCGTCATCGACGTTCAGCGAACCGCGGCGCCCCGGCAGCGTACCGTCGTCGACCACCGTGCACTGCGGAGTCGCCACGCGCTCGCCGAGCCTGCCCGAGAACACCGACGTCCGCTTGCGGTTGAAATCGCCTTCGAGACCGTGGCCGATCGCCTCGTGCAGCAGGATACCGGGCCAGCCCGGCCCGAGGACGACGGGCATCGCCCCGGCGGGCGCCGCCACGGCCTCCAGGTTTACCGTGGCCTGCCTCACGGCCTCGCGGGCGATCGCACCGTGGTAGCTCGAATCCGTCAACAGCGACAGGTCTCCCCGCCCGCCGCCGCCGGCAAAACCCTGCTCCCGGCGAGTACCTTTCTGCACGATCACCGAGACGTTGAGTCGAACCAGCGGGCGAATGTCGGCGGCCAAGCCACCGTCCGAGGCGTGCACCAGAATCATCTCGTGCACGCAGGCGAGGCTCGCGATCACTTGGATGACTCGCTCGTCGAGTGCCCGAGTCTGCTTGTCCACCGCCAAGAGCAGCGCCACCTTGTCGTTGTCGTCGAGGCTGGCCAGCGGATCCAGCGGCGGATAGAGATCGTGCGCGCCGGCCTTCCGGGGCACTTTGACTCTCCCACTGCCGTTCACACGGCTGATTCCGCGCGCCGCCTCGATCGCATCCGTCAACGCGGTCGCATCGAGCTGATCGGAATACGCGAACCCCGTCTTCTCGCCCGATACGGCCCGCACACCTACGCCCTGATCGAGGCTGTGCACGCCGTCTTTGACGATGCCGTCCTCCACCGCCCAGCTCTCATAACGCGTGCACTGAAAGTAGAGGTCCGCGTAGTCGAGCCGGCGGGACATGAGCTGGCCCAAGGCAACATTGAGCGCCGGCAGGCTGAAGCCCGCGGGCTCCAGAATCCGGTTCGCGACGATGGTCAGGCTATCAGAGGGCTTTTCGGCTACAGGCTGTTCTGGCATAGGTTCTCGTATCGGCTCAACCCGGCGGCGTTTCGATCGCGAGCCGGCGCCGGTGGCTGAGGGCGGGGAAACGCGTGCGCAGGCCGCAAAGATGCATGATATCGAGATCGGCGACGACGATACCAGCGCCGCTGGGTCGCTCCGCCAGAATCTCTCCCCAGGGGCCGACGATCATCGAATGCCCATAGGTGCGCCTACCGCCGCCATGCTCCCCGGATTGCGCGGCAGCGACGACGTAGCACAGCGATTCGACAGCGCGGGCGCGCAGCAGCAGCGACCAGTGCGCTTCGCCGGTTGGGACCGTAAAAGCCGCGGGTAGGCACAAAAGATCCATGCCGAGCTCCCCGAGACGCTGGAACAGCTCCGGAAAGCGGATGTCGTAGCAGACCGCCATGCCGATGCGCCCGATGGGCGTGTCGGCCGTGATCGGTTGCTCGCCGGGAATCGTCGCCGCGGATTCGCGGTAGCTCTCCTCGACGTCCGGCACGCCGACGTCGAACAGATGAATCTTGTCGTAGCGCGCGCGGCGTCGTCCTTCCGGGTCGTAGAGCAACGAAGCGGAAAACGCGCGTGCCTCGTCGCCGCGGATCGGCAGCGTCCCGCCAACCAACCACAGGCTTAAGCTCGCGGCCTGGCGCGATAGAAACGCTTGGATGGGTCCGCCACCATCAGGCTCCGCGATCGCGAGCTTGGCCTTGTCGTCGGTGCCGAGAAACGCGAAATTCTCCGGAAGCACGGCCAGGCTCACGCCCTGATCCGCGGCGTCGCGCAGCAGGCGCGCCGCATCGCCGAGATTGGCGGCGACGTCGGTGCCGCTCGTCATTTGAACCGCGGCGACCTTCATCGAAGTCAGTAGTCGACCGCCGTGGTCGCCGACGGTGGCAGGTCGGCGCACAAGTAGCCGGACTCGAGCTGCTCCGGTGTCAGGCGTTCGACCGTGGGCGCGTCCCAGTCGCCGGTGACGCAATACGAAGCCCTTCCGATTCCCTTCAGCGGCTCTTTGAAAATCTGCGTGAAGAGCAGCAATGCCGCGCCGACACCGGGGCTCGCGAGAAACCCCATCGTCGGCAGAACCTTCCCCGGCTCGGCCGTCACCACGGCTTGCTGCTGATAGTCCTCGTCGCGCAAACCGGTTCGTCCGACCACGCCGATGTCGGCGACCGGCCCCGTCAACAACAGATTGTCCGTATAGGCATTGCCGTCGACGAGCAGGAAATCGCCTGCGACTTCATCGAACACCAAGCCGCGATTGAACACGTCGCGAAAATCCAGCGACAGCCGGCGCGGCAGCGCGGAGAAGCTCAAAAGCCCCATCATGCGCCCCGCACCCGGCTCGAGGTCGATGACGCTGCCCTGCTCCATTCTCAGGCTCAGATCCCCAGCGATCGCCTGCTGCCACCGCGCGGTCGGGCCTCCGGGCCAGGCGACGCTCGCGGTCACTTCGAGCGCTTCGCCCTCGACGATCGGATGAAGGCCAAGGCTCGACAATGCGGCGGCGACGTCTCCGCCGACGAGGCTGAATGCGAGCCTCGACGTCGAGCCTTGCGACCCGACCAGCCAGCTGCCGCTGCCTTCGACGGCGAAACTGTCGCTCGCGGTCCCGAAGGAAACCAGCCGCAGCCCGAGCGGATCGGGTTGCACGTTGGCGCTGAATCGCCCGAAACGCCGCTCGCCGATCGAGAAATCCTCCGCATCGATCAGCAAGCCGGGCAACGATCGCGGATCGACCGCGGCACCCTGCGTCGATTCGCCCATCGTCAGATGCAGCCGCTGCATGTCCGCGACGATCTGGGATCGGCCCTGCCGTGCGAAAGGCACCGCGATGTGCCCCGCGATAGACGCGCTATCGAGCTCGACGAGCCACTCGTCTCGCGCTTGGCGCACCGCGAGTTGCGTTTCTCCGAGCTCTTGCCCGAACACCGACAGCGCGGCGACGTCGAGGTCGGCCCGGGACAGCGTCGTTCCGAGGCCCGAAGGCGACCCGTCATCCCGGAAAAGACGCAGCCATTCGTCGAGCGGCAGCTCGGCGAGCGCGCCTTCGATATCCAAGCCGTCGTCCGGCGGCAGCAGCGGCTCGGAGCCGTCGAGGCGAATGCTGCCGCGGCGAAGTTGCGGCCCGACGTCGGTGTTCCAGAAGCTCAGCGCAAAACGGTGATCCGCACCCAGCCGGCCCTCGACGTCGAAGCGATTCGCCGGCAGCACCGTGAGCCCGAGCTCCAGCGGCAGACGCTCGTTCGCGGTCTTGCCCAAAGGCGCGGGAAACTCAAGCTCGGCCCCCACTAAGCTCGAGGCGATCTCGATTCGCAACGGCGCGCGAGCCGCGCCCGGCGCGCCGGCCAAAATATTAGCCGGCAGCAGCAGATGCCCCCGCCAGGGCACCGTGCCGATCAGGTGGCTGCCGAAAGGCAGATCGAAGGCTTCGCGCACGGCCTCGGCGGTGGCCTCGCCCGAGACCTCGACGCGGGCGCGATAGCCGGGCTCCGCGGCCGGCCCGACCTGTGCAGTCACGGGGCGGCCGAGCAGCACGGCCTCGATGTTCTCTCCGCTGACGATACCGTCGTTGAGCCTCAAGCTTCCGCGCAGATCGATGGCCGCAAGGTCGAAGCCTTCGACGTTGAGCTCACCGCCCCGCATTGCAAGCGTCGCATCGAGCTCATAAGCCGGGATATCGCGCAAGGGAAGTGTCAGATCGAGCGTGACCTCGCCGCTGCCTGCGGCAGCCTGCAGTCGTGTCAGATCCGGGCCCAGCCGGCTCGCGGTCACGGGCACGTCTTTCAAGAACCGAAGGACGTCGTCCAAGCCGGCGGCGACGTCTCCGGAAACCCAAAGCACCGCCGTGCGCATGTCGTCGATGCCGCCGCTCACGCGAGCGCGATCGCCGCGCATGATGCTGCCCGTGCCGCGGGCGGAAAACCCCGCATTGACGAACTCGACCTCGCCGTTGATGGCGCGCGCGACCGGCCACCCGTCGACGAAGGCGAGCACGCCGTCCTCGACGTTGAACGCGGCGTGGAAGCTGCCCTCGCCGGCGTCGAACGGAAACGCCGTGATCGGCCCCTGAAAGGTCGCTTCGCCTTCGGGTACCCGGCCGCTCACGATCGCGCGATCGAGCCAGCCCACCACGGGGGCCGGCAGCTTTCCCACGGGCAAGTAGTGCGATGTTCGGGTGGTGTCGAAATCGAAAACCCGGGTCTCGAGATCCAGACGGGGCGCGGCGCCGTCCGAGGGATAGACCAGCTCGAGATTCGAGCGCGTCTGCGCATCCCGATTGTTGAGCGTGAGGTTGTCGCTGACGACGCGAACGCCGTCGATGCCCCGCCTCCAGACCAGGATGCCCGAGAGCTCGCCGACGTCCAGCGGCTGCCGGAATATCGTCGGCCAGTCGAACGCGGCCGCGTGCGTCGACAGCGCCAGCCGGCCGCTGCGGGAGTCCGCGCGCAACGAGCCGGATAGCCCAGTGATTCCCGGCCACTGCCCGTGCGCGACGAAGCCGATACGCTCCAGCTCGGCGGACGCCGTGTAGTCCCAGCCGTCCGCTTCCCTGACCAGGTCGATCTCGACCGCCGTCAGGTCTCCATGCGGTTGCATGGGTCGCCACCATGTCGCGACCAAACCGTCCTCGAGCGCGGCGACGATCGGATCGAAATCCTGAATGCGCAGAAAATCGCTCCGCATCTCGAGCGCACCGAGGCCGCCGTCCGCCTCGACCACGCGCAATTCGACGTTGACGTTGGCGGGCCACGCGTGCCCTCTTCGCCTGAGCTCGATATCGCTGAGGCTCAGATTCCAGCTTGCGCCGGCACGGCTCCATTCACCCGTGAACGCCAGCCGCTCGTAGCTCGGGCCGTCCGCAGCCGGTCCCGCGTCGTCGCGCAGCTCCAGACCCTGAAACGCGAGCTGCAGCGTGGCTCGCTGCACACGCGTGCCGGCGAGATCGAGCCAGACGGACATATTGCCGAAACCGGCGCTCGGGAATCCCGCGGTCTCCGGGAAGCTCTCGGCCAAGGTCGCTAGGTTCAAGTCGCGGAGATCGGCGAAGAACACCCAATCGGCTGCGCTCAGGGATCCGCCCGGCGCGATCCTCGCATCGAGCGTCACGTCGACGCGGTTGCCGAGGTCCGCGGGCGGCGTGGCGCGAGCCTCAAGGAGCATTCGATCCGCCTCCCGCGAAAGCCGGAGGCGAACGTCGCTGAAGTCCCAGGAAACGCCGCGAGCCCGGTCTTCGAAGCTGATGCGGCTGTCTTCGAGGATGACCTCGACCGGCGGCAGATCTTCGAGGCGCAGCTCCGGGCGCGGCGCTTGGGCGGACAGTGCGCCCTGCAAGCGCAGCGCGCCGTCCGCGGCGCGCTCCAGCGTCAGGCGCGTATCGTCCAGAACCAGGCGATCGACGGCGACCCGTCCTTCAGTGAGCAACGCGATCGTGCTCACGCCGATCGTCACGCGTTGCGCGCTGATCATCGCCTGCTCCGCGCTGTCCGCCCTTGCGACACTCGCGTCGTAGAACGTCAGCTCCGGGCCGCGGAAGCCCCAGCGCGCATCCAGGCGGCTGAATACGACGCTCAGGCCGAGCTCATCTCTCGCCCATGCCTGCACCTGCTTCTGGTAGCCCGGCAACTGCGCGACGACGAGTCTAAAAGCGCCGATGCCCACGGCCGCGACGATGACCAGGATCCCCGCCCCGACCAGCAGCCGCTTCACGAGTTTTTGAAACAGACCTGGCATCTGCATCTACCGCCTACACGAGCACCACGTCGAACTGATCCGGCGCATACAGGCTCTCGCTCTGCAATCTGATCGTGACACCCGTGAGCTCCTCCAATTCCGCCATGCACGAGGATTCCTCGTCGAGCAGGCGCTCGATCACACCCGGTCTGGCGAGCACCAGCAACTCCTGAAACTCGAACTGTCCATGCTGCCTCAGGATCTCGCGAAAGATCTCGTAACAGACGGTCTCGGCGGTCTTAACGTAACCGCGACCCTCACAGCTTGGACAGGCCTGACACAAGACGTGTTCCAGGCTCTCTCGCGTTCGCTTTCGAGTCATCTCGACCAGTCCCAGGGGCGAAACCTCCACGATTTGCGTCTTCGCATGATCCCCGGCGAGGCGCCCCGACAGCGCCTGCAGCACCTGATCGCGGTGCGCCTCCTCGAGCATGTCGATGAAGTCGATAATGATGATTCCGCCGAGATTCCGCAGCCGAAGCTGCCTGGCGATCGCGACGGCAGCCTCGAGGTTGGTGCGGAATATCGTCTCTTCGAGATTCCGGTGTCCGACATAGGCCCCGGTATTGACGTCGATGGTCGTCATCGCCTCCGTCTGATCGAAAATCAGGTAGCCGCCGGATTTCAGCGGGACCTCGCGTTGCAGCGCGCGCTGAATCTCGTCGTCGACGCTGTAGACGTCGAAAATCGGCCAATCACCAGTGTACTGCTCGATCATCGGCGACATGTGCGGGATGAACTTCTCGGCAAACTCCATCATCGACTCGAACACCGCGGCGGAATCCACGCGAACACGCTCCATCTCGGCGCTCAACAGATCCCGGAGCACGCGCAGGGCCAGCGGCAGATCGTCGTAGATGAGCTCCGAGGGACCGGCCTGCCGTCCCGCCTCTTCGATTGCGTCCCACAGCTTTTGCAGGTACTGCATGTCGGCGCGAATCGCGTCCACGGATGCGCCTTCGGCGGCCGTGCGGACGATATAGCCCGCGGAATGATCCTGCTCGCAGAGCTGCTCCACAATGCCGCGCAGCCGCTCCCGCTCGGCGTCGTCCTCGATACGCGCGGAAACGCGAACGCCGCTGCCAAACGGCATCATAACGAGATTACGGGAGGGAATCGTGACCTGGGTCGTCAGCCTCGCGCCCTTCGTGCCCAGAGGATCCTTGAGCACCTGCACGAGTATCTCCGAGCCCTCCTCGACGAGCTCACGAATGCTGAGCTCGGTATCGTCGGCGTCGGCCTCATCATGCGGAATCCTGCCGATGTCGGACGCGTGCAGAAACGCCGTGCGCTCCAAACCGAGCTCGACGAACGCCGCCTGCATTCCCGGCAGCACGCGCGAGACCCGCCCCTTGTAAATGTTGCTGATGAATCCGCGCCGATTGGCTCGCTCGATGAGCACCTCCTGAACGACGCCGTTCTCCACGATCGCGGCGCGCACCTCGCGGGGCGTGACGTTGACCAGAATCTCTTCCCTCATCGCCGAAGCTCGTTGCCATAGAGCCACTGAGGCTGGTTGACGCGGCGCAGCAGAGCCGCCGTCTCCGCCAGCGGCAGGCCCACGATGGCGGAGAAGCTTCCCGTGATGTGCTCGATGAAGACGGCGCCGAGACCCTGAGCGCCGTACGCCCCCGCTTTGTCCATGGGCTCGCCACTCGCGCAATAGGCGCGACGCTCGGCGTCGGTGGAGCTGCGGAATGCGACCTCGCTGCTGCAGAGCGCCGAGCTCATGCCGTGCTGGTCGCGCAGCGCCACCGCGGTGAGCACGCGGTGCACGCAGCCGGAGAGCTCAGCGAGCATCGCCATCGCCTCGCTCTCGTCGCGCGGCTTGCCGAATATGCGCGAGCCGAGAACGACCGCGGTATCGGCCGCGAGCACGGGCCGGATGCGATCGGCCGAAAGCTCGCTCCAGACCGTTTCGGCTTTCGCTTCGGCCAGGCGCGTGACGTAAGTTTCCGAGGCTTCGCCCGCGCGATAGGCCTCGCATACGTTCGCGGGCAGGACTTGGAAGCGCACGCCGATTTGCTCGAGCAGCTCGCGGCGCCGCGGCGAAGCGGAGGCCAAATAGATGAAATCCTTTGTCATTCAATAAACTATACGAGCTACTTTGAGGCAAGCAAAGGACCTTGCCTTTGGCCGGGCCGACGGCCCGCGACCTCACGGCCCCCAGGGCGAGGGCGATGCGGGTCGGGTTAGCCGCGGTGGTAGGGATGCCCGTTGAGCAGGCTCCATGCGCGGTAGACGGCCTCGGCGACGATGACGCGCACGAGGCCGTGGGGCAGGGTCAGCGGCGACAGCGACCAGCGCTCCGCGGCGCGCGCCAAGCACTCCGACCCCAGCCCGTCGGGCCCGCCGATGAGCAGACAGATCGGAGCCCCGCCCGCGAGCCAGGCTTGGAGCTTGCCGGCAAGCCGCTCGGTGCTCCAACCCTGGCCGTCCGCCGCCAGCGCGACAACCCGGGCGCCGGCGGGGATGCGGCGCAGCATGCGCCCGCTCTCGTCCTCGACGGCCTTGCCCGTATCCGAGGCGCGCGTGCGCTTCGCCAACGGCACTTCGACGAGATCCAGGCAACATCGCGCGTCGAGCCGTCGCGCATAGTCGTCGAAGCCATCGCGCACCCAGTGCGGCTGCCGATTGGTGGCCGAGATGACGAGGATGCGCACCGTGGACCTTCGATCGCGGCGTCGGTCGATCTCAGCCCGACTCGCCTACGTCGCGGCGTGCCGAGATGTCCCAGAGATTCTCCAGGCTGTAGAAATCCCGGGTCTTGGGCAGCATGATGTGGACGACGGTATCGCCGAGGTCGACGAGCACCCACTCGCCGCCGGCCTCGCCTTCGACCCCGACAGGCTCGTAGCCCGACTGCCTGCAGCGTTCCAGCAAGGCTTGCGCAACAGCGCGCACGTGCCGATCCGAGCCGCCGCTCGCGATGATCATCGTGTCCATCAAGGAGGTGAGGTGCCGCACGTCGAGGCGCAGCACGGACTGCGCCTTGAGATCGTCGAGCACGTCGAGGACGAGCTTGTCGAGCGTGTCCGAGGTCTTTTTTCTCCCAGGCATCAGCGATAGCAGCCGGAATCGAGAATGATCGCGCGCACGCTGTCGGGGAGCAGATAGCGCGGATCCACGCCGGCCGCGATCGTATGCCGCAGCTCCGTCGCGGAGATCTCGAGCTGGGTGACGGCTTGCAGGAAGATGTGCCCGGAGGGCGTCTCATGCAGCCGAGCGGGCTCTGCCGTGCGCCGCTCCTCGAGCAAGCGTCCTAGCAGGCTGTCTTCGGGCATATTCCAGCCGGGGCGCTGCGCCACGACCAGATGAGCGAGCTCAAAGAGCTCCGTCCAGCGATGCCAGCCGCTCAATCCGAGAAAAGCGTCCATGCCCAGTAACAGACACAAAGGCGTCTCCGGGAAGTCGTCTTTGAGACTCGACAACGTGTCGATCGTGTAGGACGGTCCCGAACGCCGAAACTCCCTATCGTCGACCACGAATCCTTGATGCTCTGCAGTCGCGGTCTTGATCATCTCGAGCCGCAAATTCCCGGCCGTGGGCTTGCGATCGCGGTGCGGCGGCTCGCTGCAGGGAATGAAACGAACTTCGGCGAGGCCGAGCGTCTCGGAGAGCTCGAGCGCCGTTCGCAGGTGGCCGAAATGAATCGGGTCGAAGGTGCCGCCGAACACGCCGATGGGGCCGTTGCCTGGCACGGGGCTGGGCGAGATCAAGCGACCTCTCTGCGTCGCGGCGAACCGAGCACGTCGAAGACGAGCTGGGTCAACCCCTGCCAGGGATTTCCAGGAACGACGCCCTTGACCACTCGGTCGACCTCCGTCGCGCGGCGCAGCAGCTCACGCACCCGTGGCGGCCGCAAGCGCGCCGCGGCTCGCCCGATCAGCGGCTGCCGCTTGCGCCAGACGCCGCCGCTTGCGAGCGCGGCGTCCAAGCTCAGACCCTGTCTCATGCCGGTCTGCAGTCGGGCCAGCAGACAGAGCTCGCGGCCGATCGCCCAGGACACCACCGCGGGCTCGGCGCCTTCCGCTCGCAAGCTCGCGAGTATTCGGAAGGTGCGGGCGCTTTCACCGGCGAGCAGCGCATCGACGAGCCGAAAGACGTCGAAGCGGGCACTATTGGCAACCGCCGCGAGCACTTGGTCCTCGTCGAGCACCGCATCATTCGCCGATAGCGCCAGCTTCTTAAGCTCCTGATCGGCGGCGAGCAGATTGCCTTCGACGCGGTCCGCGAGCAGCTCTGCGCCGGCTTGCGTGAGCTTCAGATTCAAGCCCTGGGCGCGCTCCCTGATCCAAGCCGGCAAGGATTCGCGCTCGATCGGCCAGAGTTGCAGCAGCACACCGTTCGCCTCGATGGCTTTGACCCACGGAGCCCGGCTGGCTGCCGAATCGAGCTTGTCTGCCGCGACCAGCACCAGGCGATCGGGGTCGGCGCTTTCCGCCAGGTTGAGCAATGCCCGGCCTCCGGCTTCGCCCGGGCGCGTCGAGCTCAGCCTGAGCTCGACGATACGCCGCGTGGCGAACAGCGACAGATTGTCCGCCGCGCTTTCGAGCTCATTCCAACGAAAGCCCTTGTCGACCACGAAGAGCTCTCGCTGCTCGAATCCGCCGCGGCGCGCCCGTGCCCTTATCGCGTCCAAGGCTTCCGCAACCATCAACGGCTCGTCGCCGCTGACGAGATAGATGCGCGCGAGCCCACCCGTCAGGTGACGCTGGAGCTGTCGAGCGTTGAGCTTCACGGCAGCGGCTTAGGCCTCGAGCTGCGAGAGCAGAATGCCGTGCTCCTCGATCAAGACTGGAATGCCGTCGCAGATCGGATAGGCGAGCTTGCCGTCGCGTGTGACCAACGCCGCGGCAAGCGTCTCCGTGAGCACGGTGTCTTCACGGCTCTTGATCTTGGATTCGGCGATGAGCCTGTTGAGATCTTCGAGCTGCGCCTGGGGCATCGGCGCCAGCGGCAGGTGGGTAACCGGACAACAGATGATATCCAGCAGGCTGCTATCCAAGCTCAATACGCCCTCCCGGCTGCGGTGGCCGGCTTCGGTCCTCGGGAACCGGGTCGTACCCGGAGCTGCCCCAGGGATGGCAGCGTCCGACCCGTTTGACGCTGAGCCAGCTGCCGCGCAGCGGGCCGTACCGGCGCACCGCGCTCGCGGCGTAGGCCGAGCAGGTCGGCCAGTGCCGACAGTTGCCCCTGAGCCAGGGCGACACGGCGAGCTGATACAGCCGGATCGCGCCGATCAGCGCTCGGGTGCATAGCTCGGTTACCCTATTCATTCGTTAGCGTGCGCGCCTCCAGCGCGAGCCGTCCGCACCATCCTCGATCACGATGCCCTCGCGGGTCAAGCGCCCTCTGATCTCGTCCGCGGCAGCGAACTGCCGCTGCCGGCGCAGCGACTCGCGCTGCGCGACGAGAGCGTCGATTTCGCTCTCGGTCAGGCTCATGGGGCCGCCGGCGCGCATGAACCAGGATTGCGGATTCTGTTGCAGCAGCCCGAGCAGCCGTCCCCCGGCCCGCAACGCCGCCGCTAGCTCACGGCGGCGTTGCGGCTCCTCGCAGCGATTCGCTTCCCGGGCAATGGTAAAGAGCTCCGCGAGCGCGCGGGGTGAGTTGAGATCGTCCTCAAGGGCCTCGATGACGGCGCCCGGCGGTTCCGCGAGCTCGCCGGCCTCGGCGGGGCCTTCGATTCCCGCCGCGCGCAGCGCCCCGTACATGCGGTCGAGCTTCAACTGTGCTTCGCTCAGGACTTCCGATGTCCAGTCCAGCGGTTGACGGTAGTGCGCGGTGAGCAGCCCGAGCCGTACGACTTCGGCCGGCGCCGCTTCGAGCAGATCCTTGATCAGGAGCACATTGCCGACCGACTTCGACATCTTCTCGCTATCGACGTGTATGAGCCCGTTGTGGACCCAATATCGGCAAAACGGCGCGCCCCCGTGCGCGCAGGTACTCTGCGCCAGCTCGTTCTCGTGGTGCGGGAACACCAGATCCTGGCCGCCGCCGTGAATATCGATCGTTTCGCCGAGATGCGCCTCGGCCATCGCGGAGCATTCGATGTGCCAGCCCGGCCGCCCCCGGCCCCAGGGGCTGTCCCAACCCACG
Source organism: Gammaproteobacteria bacterium (assembly GCA_036396795.1). GTDB lineage: Bacteria > Pseudomonadota > Gammaproteobacteria > Steroidobacterales > Rariloculaceae > JAHEEM01. Next base: position 154,070 of record DASWKF010000134.1, read on the forward strand.
ACGTCAGCGGCGGATGGCTTCCAGAGCACAAAATCCCCCGGATCGCGCTTGTACGGCGCGACCTCGACCCGAGCCCCGGCGATCATCTCGTCGCGCTCGCGACCGGAAAGGCGGCCGTAGGCAGGAAAGCTCGGCACCGAAAACAGCACATGCCCCTCGGCTGCGTAAGCGTGGCCGCTCTCGACGAGACGCTCGATCATCGCCGTGATCTCGGGAATATGCCCGGTGACCACCGGTTCGACGTCGGGAGGCTCGACGCCGAGCTTGGCCATATCCTCGTGATAAGCGGCGAGATAACGCGCGGTGATGACGGCGATCTCGACCCCTTCGGACTTTGCCGCCGCATTGATCTTGTCGTCGACGTCGGTGACGTTGCGCGCGTAGATCAGACGATAAGTGCGCCGCAGCAGCCGCGCAAGCACGTCGAACACGACCGGCGGTCTCGCGTTGCCGATGTGCGCGTAGTTGTAGACGGTCGGCCCGCAGACATACATCGTGACCCGATTCGGATCGGCGGGCTCGAAGCGCTGCCGCGACCGCGTCAAGGTATTGTGTAGCTGTAGAGCCATCGACGTCCGGGCGCAGGGGCGAGATTGAAGCGGGCTATCATAGCAACAATGCGTGGCCGTAACGGACTCTCCCGGGCCGCGCGCTGGCTTATAATCTGCGCAATATCAGATGGAAACAGGCGCATGACGGACAGATTCGCTCCGAGGCGGAGCGTGAAACAGGTCGAGGAAGGCACGGAGCTGGCGCCCAAGTTCGACGACGAGGGGCTCATCCCGGCGGTGGCGACCGACTACCATACCGGCGAGCTGCTCATGCAGGGTTATATGAATGCCGAGGCGCTGAGCAAGACCATAGAGACGGGCGAGGCGCACTATTACAGCCGCAGCCGGCGCGTGCTCTGGCACAAGGGCGCGACCAGCGGCCTCGTGCAAACGCTCCGCGAGCTGCTCATCGACGACGACCAGGACTGCGTCTGGCTCAGGGTCGAGGTGGCCGGCGGCGCCAGCTGTCACGTCGGTTATCGGTCTTGCTTCTACCGTCGTATCCCGATCGGCGCCGACGCCGACAAGGTCTTGGAGTTCACCGACACCGAGAAGGTCTTCGATCCGAAGGCCGTCTACGGCGACGTTCCGAATCCCACCAAGCTATGACGCCGTGTCGCTGCGCCCCGACCCCTGAGGTCGAACGTCGGCACGCCGCGGCTGTCAATCAGATTCTCTGCAAGCAGCCACGCCCGGGCGGCAACACCGTCACCTTCGAACCATGCCAGCGCGCTGCCCTCGCGAAAGCTGTAGCCCCAGCAATCGAGATCGTCGAGGAGTCTGCGGCGCCCGAGACCCGGCAATCGCTCCGCCAATAACACCTGCAAGTAGCAAACGGCGCTTTCCTCCGCGAGGTCGCCACCGGCGTCCCTCCACAAGGCCTCGCGGCGATCCGGCGTCATGCAGATGTAGTGGCTCATCTCGTGGAGCAACGAATGTGCGGGCGTGTCGCTGCGTGCGAACAGGCAACGCCCGGCGAGACCGGCTTCGGGTTCGCCCCAATAGGATGCCGGTATGCTCTGCCGCGGCGGTATCAGAATGAGCTCGAGTTCATAGGACCGGATCAGCCTCTCGACGGCCGGCGAGGCCAAGTCCCGCAATTCAACGACGGGCATGCGCGGTCGGCGGCCTGCGGCGCGCTAGGTCGTCGGCACGACGTTGCGATCGGCGGCGATTCGCCGCACGACTTGCCGCGCCAGGTCCGCGGCGAGCGACTGCCGTAGCTCCGTTTCCTCGGCGCTCTTTCCGAGAACTTCAGTCTCGTCGTAAGTGTAGCTGCGAGTCAGCACCAGGGATTCCGGCTCGATCAAGGCTCTGCCGTCGGCTTCCAAGGAGAACGTGACGAGATAATAGACCTCGTACTCTCTCGGAACATTGCGCGCCGACACCGACAAGATGCGTTGCCCTGCGTTGTCTTCGAGTATTCGCAAGATTGCTCCGGCTTCCTGCTCGGTGCTGACGACACTGGCGCCGCGCTCTCTCAATGCGCGTTGGAGGCTATCGTAGAACTCCGAGTACCGGTTGTCCGTCGCAAGGTAGGTCTGAGCCGTTTCGACCGGCATCGCGTCGGTGACGCCCTGAAGCCTGAAGCCGCAACCGCCGATCGCCGCGGCCGTGACGACGACAATCAGCGTTAGACTCCGGCGTAGAGGCACGCGAGCGCCGGACCGCGCAGAAAGGCGCGCGCGGTCGGCGTTCCGACGCGGCTTGATTCCAGGGTGGTTTATACAGATCATCCGTCACTGTCACGCAGCTGCGAGCTTCGGAAGCTTAACGGATAGCGCGTTCGAACGAAACCTGAGGAAGATCCAAACGACGATGTCAGCGTATCCGTTCCAAGAAATCGAGCTCAAATGGCAGCGGCATTGGGAAGAGAACAAGACATTCAGGGTTCCCGAGAATGTCGATCGATCCAAGCCGAAGTACTACGTCTTGGATATGTTCCCCTATCCCAGCGGCGACGGTTTGCACGTGGGACACCCGGAAGGCTATACCGCATCCGATATCGTCGCCCGCTACAAGCGCATGAACGGCTTCAACGTCCTTCACCCGATCGGTTGGGATGCTTTCGGCCTGCCAGCGGAGCAATACGCCATCAGAACCGGAACCCACCCGAAGATCACCACCGAAAATAATGTCGTGCGATTTCGAAAGCAGCTCAAGTCGCTCGGCTTTTCCTACGACTGGGATCGAGAGATCAACACGACCGAGCCCGGCTATTACCGTTGGACCCAGTGGATATTCAAGCAGTTCTTCGAGCGTGGGCTCGCCTACCAGCAGGAGCTCCCCGTCTGGTGGTGCGACGAGCTCGGCACGACCTTGGCCAACGAGGAAGTCATCGACGGCAAGTCGGAGATCGGCGCGTACCCGTGCGTGCGCCGGCCGTTGCGTCAATGGGTGCTGCGAATCACGGAGTATGCCGACAGGCTGCTCGCCGGTCTCGAAGGTCTCGATTGGCCGGAAAGCACCAAGGAGATGCAACGCAACTGGATAGGGCGCAGCGAAGGCGCGGAGATCGAATTCCCGGTCAACGGGATTTCGGCGCAAACGATACGGGTGTTCACCACCCGTCCCGATACCTTGTTCGGTGCGACCTACATGGTCTTGGCACCAGAGCATGCGCTCGTGCAGGTGATTACGACGCCGGAGCAGTCGAGCTCCGTGGACGACTACTGTCGAGAGGCGGCTCACAAGAGCGAGCTCGAAAGAGTCGAGCTGCAGAAAACCAAGACCGGAGTATTCACGGGCGCGTACGCGATCAATCCAGCGACGCAGAGACGGATTCCGGTGTGGGTCGCCGACTACGTGCTGGCGAGCTATGGAACCGGCGCCATCATGGCCGTTCCGGGCCAGGATCAGCGAGATTGGGAATTTGCGGTCGCTTATGGCCTGCCCATCGTGCGCACCGTGCAACCGCCCGCGGATTTCGACGGCGAGGCCTATCTCGGCGACGGCCCCGCCATCAACAGCGGCTTTCTCGACGGGCTCGCGGTCGGCGACGCCAAGGCGACGGTCATCGCCTGGCTCGAGGACCAAGGCCACGGCAAGGGCAAGGTCAATTTCAAGCTTCGCGACTGGTTGTTTTCGCGGCAGCGCTACTGGGGGGAGCCTTTCCCGATCGTCTTCGTCGACGGCAAGCCCGTCAGCGTTGCCGACGACGCGCTGCCCGTCGAGCTCCCGGAGCTTGCGGAGTTCAAGCCCAGCGGCACGCCCGAGGGCCCGCTGGCGGCAGCGGGTGAATGGCTAGCCACCACGGACGTCGATGGACGAACGGCGCGCCGTGAGACCAACACCATGCCGCAGTGGGCGGGCTCCTGCTGGTATTACCTGCGTTATATCGATCCGCGCAACGACGCCCGGCTCGTGGACGAGGAGCTCGAGCGTTACTGGATGCCCGTGGATCTTTACGTCGGCGGCGCGGAGCACGCCGTGCTGCATCTGCTCTACGCGCGTTTCTGGCACAAGCTGCTGCACGACATCGGCGTTGCTTCCACGCCGGAGCCCTTCGCCAAGCTCGTGCATCAGGGCATGATCCTCGGTGAGCTCGAATTCACGCAGTATCGCGATGCCGACGGGCGGCCGGTGTCCGCGGACCTCGTGCAGAGCGGCAAGAGTCTGCTTACGGGCGGTCCGGTCGAGAGCCTGCGCGCCACGGACGAGGTCGTCGAAAAGCAGGGGGATTACTTCGTGTTGCGCGGCAACTCTGCGATTCGCGTCGAAGCCCGCGCGCACAAGATGAGCAAGAGCCGCGGCAACGTCGTCAATCCCGACGAGATCATCAGCACCTACGGCGCCGACGCCTTCAGGCTCTATGAGATGTTCCTTGGCCCGCTGGAGCAGGTGAAGCCATGGAACACGCGCGGCGTCGAAGGCACGCACCGATTCCTGAACCGCGTCTGGCGGCTGATCGCGGCGTCAGACGGCGCATCCTCGAACGAAGCCGTCACGGACGCCGAGCCGAGCCGCGAGCAGCTGCATGCCCTGCATCAAACCCTCGCCAAGGTCACCGAGGACATCGAGGCCTTGCGCTTCAATACGGCGATCGCGGCCTTGATGGAGTTCAGCAATGCGGCCGGCAAGTGGCCGACGCTGCCGCGGCAGATCGCCGAATGTTTCGTATTGATGCTCGCGCCACTCGCGCCGCACATCGCCGAAGAGCTTTGGCAACGGCTCGATCACGCCGAATCGATTGCTTACGCCGCCTGGCCCAAGGTCGATGCGCGCTACTTGATCCGCGAAACCATCGAGGTGCCGGTCCAGGTCAACGGCAAAGTCAGGGGAAAGATAGAGATTCCTGCCGAGGCCACCGAGGAGCAGGTCCTCGCGCTTGCCCGACAGGATCAGAACGTCGCGCGCTACCTTCAGGAAACCGACATCAAGCGCGCGATCTACGTGCCCAAGCGTATCGTGAACTTCGTCGTCAGCAACTGAAACGCCAACACGATCGAAGCGCAAACCACCGCGAGATAGTTGCCGCAGACCGCGTACGGCGTCCTTCCGAGAAAGCCCTGAACGGCTCCTTTGAGGAGATGCGGCTCGAACTGGGGCGACTGCCCGACGATTCTCCCGCTCGGATCAATGATGGCCGACACGCCTGTATTCGTCGCACGAAGCATGTAGCGACCGGTTTCCACGGCTCTGACCCGGGCGATCTGTAGATGCTGGTGCGGCGCGATCGAGTCGCCGAACCACGCATCGTTGCTTACGTTCACGAGCAAAGTCGCCTCCGGCAGATAGTGGAGCTGCTCGGCGCCGAAAGCGTCCTCGTAGCAGATCGTGGCGCCGACGCGCTGACCGGCTATGGACAGCGGCGGCTGCCTCGGCGGTCCGGGCGTCGCGTCGGAGAACGCCACCGGCAGACTCATCAGGCGCAGCCAGCGCCGGGCGAAATCCGGCACCGGGAAATACTCCCCGTAAGGCACGAGATGCCGTTTTACATAGAACTCCGTGGTCTCACCGAGCGCCGCCAGCGTGTTCTGGAACGATTGGCCTTGGGTATCCCTGCGGAGAATTCCCAGCATCACGGCACTGCCGTGATCCTGAGCCCAGCGCCGCAGATCGTCCAGATAGGCGCTGACCTCCTCGTAGAGCGCCGGAATCGCAGCCTCCGGCCAAACGATGAGCGTGCTGCCGAGCGCTCCCTCGGTCAGCCTGCGATAGAGCTCGATCGTCGGCAGCAGCTGCTGCGGCTGCCACTTGAGGTCTTGGGCGACGGCACCCTGCACCAGCGCCACCGTGATGATGTCTCCGTTCGGCCCGGTCCAGCGATACTGCTGCAGGCCGTAGCCCGCGACCCATATGACGGCGATGATGCCGGCCGCGAGCGTTCGCGCTCGGGAAGCGCCGAGCAGCAGAGTCACGAGCGCGCCCGCCGTCAATACCGCGGCCCAGCTCATCAACAACACGCCGCCGACGGGGGCGTATCCCATCAGCCAGCTATCGGTCTGGCTGTAGCCGACCGAGAGCCAGCCGAGGCCGCTGAAGAACCAGCCTCGGCACCATTCGGCGAGCACCCAGAGCGCGGGCACGACCCCGAGCCAAGCCCAGGCACCGTCGGTCTCAAACCAGCGCGCCGCTACCCATCCCGTGACGGCTATGAACGCCGCCAGCACCGTGACCAGCGCGATGGTCAAGACGGCGGCCAGTATCGCAGGCGTTTCTCCAAAATAGTGGATGCTGATGTAGACCCAATGCATGCCGGCGAGAAAGCTCACCTCGCCGAAGGCGAATCCGAGCCAGAACGCACGTTTCGGCGAGGCGGACCTCCATGCGAGCAGCAGCGCCGCGACGCACACCGGCGCAAGCACGAAGACGTCGAACGGCGAAAACGCCAACGGAAAGGCGGCGCCCGCGACCAAGACCATCGGCAGCTCTGCTCGCGGGGGTATCTGCACGGGTTTTACGCGGCCGATCGCACATGGGCTAATCGGCGGTCGCTCCTTTCTCCAGTCGGGTGACCTCGAGTGCGTGTATGCGGCGACGATCCGCGCGCAATACCTTGAAGCGAAAGCCGCCGAAATCCAGTGTTTCTCCGCGTCGCGGCAACCGGCCGAGCTCGAACATCACGAGCCCGCCGACGGTGTCGTACTCCTCATCGCTCAAGGCGACGGAAAAGTGCTCGTTGAAGTCCTCGATTCGGGCCAACGCGAGCACGACGAAGCGATCGTCGCCCTGATCCTGGATTCGATCGGCGGCCTCGGGATCGTGCTCATCGCCGATATCGCCGACGATTTGCTCGATGACATCCTCGATCGTCGCAAGCCCGGCCACGCCGCCGTATTCGTCCACGACGATGGCCATGTGATTGCGGCTCTCTCTGAACTGGGTGAGCAAGGCATTGAGCCGTTTGCTCTCCGGTATGAACACCGGCACGCGGAGCAACTCCTCGACGACGAACTTCTGCGAGGGTTGCTCCTCGGCAAACCGCTTCAACAGATCCTTGGCGAGCAGGATGCCGATAACCTGATCGCGATCCTCTCCGATCACCGGAAAGCGCGAATGACCGGAATCGATGATCGTCTTCAACAATACGTCCAGCGGTTCATCGAGATCGAGCACGACCATATGTGAGCGCGGAACCATGATGTCCCTGACTTGCGTTTCCGAGACGTCCAGTACGCCCTTGAGCATCGCGAGCTCATCGGCGGCGAGCAGTCCTCTACTGCGACATTCAGCGAGAAAATCGCCGATGTCCTCGCGGCCGCGAGCGTCCTCGCCGCGCATCGGAAACAAGCGGGACCACCAGCCGGATTTTCCCGCCGCGTCTGTACTAGCAGGCGTATCTTCAGACATTGATGAGCAAAACCCGTCTCAGCATCCCGAATGAGCCGCGTATCCGCCTCTGCGGGAGGCCGAGATAGATTCAGCTATCTTGCAGCCCGCAAGCGCGGCTTGCAAGCTATCGACTCTCGTCACGATACGGGTCCTCGAAACCGAGAGATTCGAGCAACTCTTTCTCTCGCCTCTCCATGATCTTCGCCTCCACGTCTGTCGCGTGATCGTAACCGAGCAGATGCAGGACGCCGTGAATGGCGATGTGTGCCCAGTGCGCGTCGAGAGACTTACCCTGCTCTCTCGCTTCGCTCGTGACGACGGGCGCGCAGATCACGAGATCGCCGAGCAGCTCGCAGTCGCCGGGCGATGATGCCGGGGGCTCGGTTCCGGAGAACGCCAGAACGTTCGTCGGCCCCGCCCGACGCCGATAGCGCTCGTTCAGGGACGCGCTTTCCGTTGCGTCCACGATCCGCACGGATATCTCACCGGATGTGAGACCATCTACCGCGTGCCTTATCCACTTACCGAGCCGGCGAAGATCCGGCAGCGGTTGAAAGTGGGAGACGTCTTGAATGGAGACCTGCCGTGACCGCTTCTTCTTGCTACGAATGTTCACTATGTCTCTGCGTCGCGGATGCGTTCCTCCTCACGAGCATAGGCCTCTACGATCTGCTGAACCAAGGGGTGTCGGACGACGTCATTCGGGCCAAAATGGATGAACTCGATGCCGGGGAGATTCTGCAGCACTCGAGAAACGTGCTTGAGGCCTGATTCCCGGCCCCTGGGCAAGTCGGTCTGCGTAACATCGCCGGTCACAACAGCGTGAGAGCCGAATCCTATTCGCGTCAGAAACATCTTCATCTGCTCGACCGTCGTATTTTGCGCCTCATCCAGAATGATGAAAGACTCATTCAGCGTCCTGCCTCGCATGAACGCGAGCGGAGCGATTTCAATGATGTTGCGCTCGATCAGACGGCCGACTCGCTCGAACCCGAGCATCTCGTACAGCGCGTCATACATGGGGCGCAGATACGGATCTACTTTCTGCGACATATCCCCCGGCAGGAATCCGAGCTTCTCGCCGGCTTCGACGGCCGGACGGACGAGCACGATCCTCCGCACGCTATCCGTGTCCAGAGCTTCGACGCTGGCGGCGACGGCGAGATAGGTCTTGCCCGTTCCGGCCGGCCCAATGCCGAACGTCAGGTCTTTCTCGCGCATCGCGCGAGAATAAGCCATTTGATTCGGCCCCCTTGCGCGGACGTCACGCCTTCGAGTATGGAAGATCGCGTCCGATGGAAGGCGCGCATTGTCGCGCCTCGAATGCTCCTGAAGGCTGATATGCACTCGCTCCGGATCGAGGTCTTCGCGCTCGGTCTGCGCGTAGAGATCCTCCAAGACCCGGCGGCCAGCCTGCGTCGCGTCCACGGGCCCCGAGAGCTGAAAGTGATTGCCGCGGCTCTTGATGCGAATGCCCAAACGCTGCTCGATTTGCCGCAGGTGCGCGTCGAATTGCCCGCAGAGATTCGCCATGCGCTGGTGATCCTCGGGACTGAGGTCGACCTCGAGCCCGTCGCTCGACGGGTTCGAGTCAGGCAACGGACGATGCATCGCTGTCCACCAGGAGTCTCCCACGCAGCGAGTTCGACAGGCACGCCATGATGAGAACGTCCACGACCCGGCCGATCAAACGCGGGTGACCCGGAAGGTTGACCCACCGATTATTCTCGGTTCGCCCCGTGACCTCGGCGGACGACTTCTTCGAAAGCTTCTCGATAAGAACCGGCTCCACGCGACCGACCATGGAACGACCGAGAGCTTGCGCCTGGTCGTTTATCAGCGCCTGAAGGCGCTCCAGGCGATTCTGCTTGACGGCTCTGGGCACGGGGTCGGGCAGCGACGCCGCCGGCGTGCCCGGCCGAGGGCTGTAGATGAAGCTGAAGGACTGGTCGAAGCCCACAAGACGAGCCAGATCCAGCGTGGCCTCGAAGTCCCGCTCATCCTCTCCCGGGTAACCGACGATGAAATCCGACGAGATAGAAATATTCTGCTTCGCGGCCTTGAGCTCGTCGATTCTTTCGAGGTAGTCCGCGACCGTATGTCCCCGCTTCATCGCCGTCAGTATGCGGTCGGAGCCGCTCTGCACCGGTAGATGCACGTAGCGGCCGAGCTTCGGCAGCGTGCGATGCGCGTCGATCAACGCATCCGAGAACTCCACGGGATGGGAAGTAGTGTAGCGGACACGGTCGAGCTCGCCGATCGCGCTGACATAGTGCAACAAGGTGGCAAAATCCGCCGTTCCGCCGCCATGCACGGCGCCTCGATACGCATTGACGTTTTGCCCGAGCAGAGTGATTTCCTTTACGCCGTGCTCGGCGAGCCCGGCCGCTTCCGCGACGACATCGTCGAGAGGCCTGCTGATTTCCTCACCGCGCGTGTACGGCACCACGCAGAACGTGCAGTATTTGCTGCAACCTTCCATGACGGATACGAAGGCCGTGCAGCTCGTGCTCTGAAGAACCGGAAGCACGTCGAACTTCTCGATCTGCGGAAAGCTCACGTCGACGACGTTGGCGGCACCGGCGCGAATCTTGCCGATCATCGCCGGAAGGCGATGCAGGGTCTGCGGGCCGAAAACGACATCGACATACGGCGCTCGATCCAGGATCGCTTCGCCCTCCTGACTCGCCACGCAGCCGCCTACGCCGATGATCGTGCCCGGGTGGCGTTGCTTGAAGGCCCTCCATCGCCCGAGCTGGGAAAAGACCTTCTCTTGGGCCTTCTCCCGCACGGAGCAGGTATTCAACAACAGAATCCCGGCCTGGTCAGGCTCGTCCACTGTTTCGGCGCCGAGGGATTCCGCCAGCACCTCGACGATCTTGCTGGAGTCGTATTCGTTCATCTGGCAGCCGAAAGTCTTGACGAAGATTTTGTTGTTCATCAGTGGGGCGGCAAATGCGGCGTCGTGGCCTCAGGACCCCGCGAGCACGGGCCCTGAAAGATTCGGGTGATGGGCGGCTTGCCGCTCTCAGAATGGAATGTCGTCGTCAAACTCACCGCTCGGTGGCCCTTCGGCCGTGGTGGACGCGGTCGACTGCGCCGGAGCCCCCGCCCCCGGGCGGCTGCCCAGCATCTGCATCTCATTGGCGACGACCTCGGTCGTCCAGCGGTCGTTACCGTCCTTGTCCTGCCATTTCCGCGTGCGCAGCTTGCCTTCGACGTAGACCTGCGAGCCCTTGCGCAGATACTCGGCGGCAATCTCGGCGAGCCGACCGAAGAAGGCGACGTTGTGCCATTCCGTGCGTTCCTGCTGATCGCCAGTGTTCTTGTCCTTCCACGATTCGCTGGTGGCGATCCGGATGTTCGTGACCGCGCTGCCGCTGGGCATGTATCGGGTGTCCGGATCCGCCCCGAGATTGCCGACGAGAATGACTTTATTGATGCCTCTTGCCATGATCGCTCCCAACCAAGCCCGCCAACGCTCCGCAAGTGCGCAGGGACCGCGTATTGTACGCCGCGGTTCCGGCAAAGGCACCCGGATATCCAGCGATTGTCCCGAGATTGCCGGCGTCGGGAGCGGCCTGGCCCGCGGCAGGCCGGCCGCACGAGGCTGCTGGTGGCTGCTCGTGCGAGCAGCCCGGCTTGCCCGGAGCCGGCTTTGCGCTCGAGTTTTCCTGCATCGTATAGTAGAACGTTTCCCCTTCTGGATCGAAATCGTGTCCCTAAGCCAGATTCAGATTCGCGGCGCGCGCACGCACAATCTGAAGAACATCGACCTCGACCTGCCCAGAGATCGCCTGATCGTGCTGACCGGTCTGTCCGGCTCCGGCAAGTCCTCCCTCGCCTTCGACACGCTCTACGCCGAGGGCCAGCGGCGCTACGTGGAATCCCTATCCGCGTATGCGCGGCAGTTCCTCTCCATGATGGAAAAGCCCGAGGTCGACCATATCGAGGGTCTGTCGCCGGCGATTTCCATCGAACAGAAATCGACGTCCCACAACCCCCGATCGACGGTCGGCACGGTGACCGAGATCTACGACTATCTGCGTTTGCTGTACGCGCGAGCCGGCATCCCTCATTGCCCGGCTCACGGGACGCCGCTCGACGCGCAAACGGTTTCACAAATGATCGACCAGGTATTGAGCCTCGAGGTAGGCACCCGAATCATGCTCCTGGCGCCCGTCGTCGTCGGCCGTAAGGGCGAGCATCTGCAGATCTTAGCCAGCCTGCGGGCGCAGGGCTTCGTTCGAGCCAGAGTGAACGGCGAGATTCTCGATCTGGACGACGTCCCGAGTCTCGACAAGCGGCGTAAGCACGATATCGAGGTCATTGTCGATCGGTTGCGAGTCAGGCCGGAGCTCAGGCTCCGACTGGCCGAATCGTTCGAGACGGCATTGTCCCTGGCCGACGGCATAGCACACGTCGTCAATCTCGATGCTCCGGATCAGGCACCGATGATTTTCTCCGACCGGTTCGCCTGCTCGCTGTGCGGATACAGCATCGCCGAGCTCGAGCCTAGGCTGTTTTCTTTCAACAACCCGAGCGGCGCCTGTCCGGAATGCGACGGGCTCGGCGTGCGGAGGTTTTTCGATCTTCAGCGCGTCGTCGTGCATCCGGATCTGTCTCTCGCCGGCGGCGCGATCCGCGGCTGGGACCGCCGCAACCCTTACTACTATCAACTGATCCAATCACTGGCAGCGCATTACGACTTCGATATCGAGGTGCCGTTCTCGACGCTTCCAGAGAGAATCAAGGACGTAATTCTCCACGGGAGCAAAGACGAACGCATCGAGTTCCGCTATACGAACGCCAAGGGCAATCAGAGCCATTGGCGCCATTCTTTCGAGGGCATCATTCCAAACATGGAGCGCCGCTACCAGGAGACGGACTCCAACGCAGTGAGGGAGGAGCTCGGCAAGTATCAAAGCATGCAGTCCTGTAGAGTGTGCGCCGGCACGCGGCTCAACGAGGCCGCGCGCAACGTTTTCGTCGGCAAGACGAGCCTGCCGCAGCTCACGGCCATGGACGTCGACGCGGCCCTGTCATTGTTCGCCGGCCTCACGCTTCCGGGCTGGCGGGGCGAGATCGCCGAGAAAATCGTCAAGGAAATCCAGGCGCGCCTGCGATTCCTGGCCGATGTCGGCTTGAACTATCTCAGTTTGGATCGCAGCGCCGAAACGCTCTCGGGCGGTGAAGCGCAGCGCATCCGCCTGGCAAGCCAGATCGGCTCGGGGCTCGTCGGCGTCATGTACATTCTCGACGAGCCGTCGATCGGCCTGCACCAGAGGGATCACCGGCGCCTTCTCAACACGCTGATCCGGCTGCGTGACCTCGGCAACACGGTCATCGTCGTCGAACATGACGCAGAGTCCATACTCGCGGCCGATCACGTGGTCGATCTCGGCCCCGGCGCCGGCATTCACGGCGGACAAATCGTCGCCGAGGGTCCGCCCGAAGCGATCATGAGCAACCCCGCGTCGCTGACGGGTCAATATCTCGCCGGTCAGAAGAAGATTCCGCTGCCGCCGATCCGCCGCGAGTTCGATCCGCAGACGGTGTTGCGAATACGGGGAGCCTCGGGGAACAACCTCCAAAGTATCGACGTCGAGGTCCCCGTCGGGCTCATGACCTGCGTGACCGGCGTATCCGGATCGGGCAAGAGCACTTTGATCAACGACACCTTGTATCGGCTCGTCGCCGAGAAGCTCAATCGCATGCCTTATTATCCGGCGCCGTTTGAAGGTGCCGAAGGGCTGGAGCAAGTCGACCGCGTGATCGAGATCAGTCAAAGCCCCATCGGCCGGACACCGCGCTCGAACCCGGCTACCTACACGGGCCTGTTCACACCGATCAGGGAGCTTTTCGCGGCGACGCAAGAATCACGCTCGAGAGGCTATCAACCGGGGCGATTCAGCTTCAACGTCAAAGGCGGTCGCTGCGAGTCCTGCGAAGGCGACGGTGTCTTGAGGGTGGAGATGCATTTTCTTCCGGACGTCTACGTGCCCTGCGACGTCTGCGGCGGCAAGCGGTACAACCGGGAGACGCTGGACATTCGCTACAAAGGCAAGACGATCCACGACGTCTTGCAAATGACGGTCGAGGAAGCGCTGGATTTCTTTCGCAACATTCCCCAGTTGGCTAGAAAGCTCGAGACGCTCAGGGCTGTCGGGCTGACCTACGTGCGGCTGGGGCAAAACGCGACGACGCTGTCCGGCGGCGAAGCTCAACGCGTCAAGCTCGCCAAGGAACTTTCCAAGCGCAGCACGGGCTCGACACTCTATGTGCTAGACGAGCCGACGACGGGCTTGCATTTCCACGACATCGCGCAGCTGTTGAACGTGCTCTATCAGCTGCGCGACCAAGGCAACACGATCGTGATCATCGAGCACAACCTGGAGGTGATCAAAGCCGCCGACTGGATCATCGATCTCGGGCCCGAAGGCGGCGCCGGCGGCGGCCGGGTCATCGCGACCGGGCCGCCCGAGGCCGTCGCCTCGAGCCCCGATTCGCACACGGGACTGTGTCTGCGCGCGATGCTCGAGCCGACCGAGCGGCCCGGAGTGAAGGTCCGCTCCAAATCCTAGACCGGCGATGCCAGCGGTCGAATGCCCACGGTCCGCCTGATCTCGTCGAGAAACGGGCGGCTCATCGCTCGCGCTCTTTGAGCGCCCTCGAGCAGCCGCTGCTCGACGTGATCCGGCGCGGCGACGAGACGGCGGTATTCTTCCCGGGATTCCTTGAGGTGCGCGTCGAGATACTCGAACAGCAGCTGTTTCATTTCCCCCCAGCCGATGCCCTCGGCATACCGGACTCGCATCGCCTCGGTTTCCGGCTCACCCGCAAAAGCGCGATAGATCGCGAACAAGGCGCTGTCCTCCGGGTCCTTGGGCTCGCCCGGCTCCAAGGAGTTGGTCTTGACCTTCATGATCAGCTTGCGTAGCTGCTTCTGATCGATGAACAGCGGGATGGTATTGTCGTAGCTCTTCGACATCTTGCGGCCGTCGAGACCCGGCAGGACGGCGCTGCTCTCGCTGACGACGGCCTCGGGTAGAACGAAAGTCTCGCCGTAGTGGTGGTTGAAACGCGCGGCGATATCCCTGGCCATTTCGACGTGCTGGATCTGATCCTTACCCACCGGGACCTTGTTCGCGTTGAACATCAGGATGTCCGCGGCCATGAGGATCGGATAGCAGAACAGCCCCATCATGACGCCTTGATCGGGATCCCGGTTGCCGCGCGCCATGTTCTCGTCCACGGCCGCTTTGTAGGCGTGCGCGCGGTTCATCAAGCCTTTGGCCGTCATGCAGGTCAACACCCAGGACAGCTCGAGAATCTCCGGAACGTCGGATTGCCGATAGAAGACGCTATCCGGGCTCAGACCGATCGCGAGCCAGGTCGCTGCAACCTCGAGCGTGGATTTCGCGACTCGATCGGGGTCGGAGCCCTTCACCAGGGCGTGGTAGTCGGCGAGGAAATAATACGACTGAACGCCCGCTTGCCGGCTCGCCGCGACGGCGGGCCGAATCGCCCCCACGTAGTTGCCGATATGCGGCGTGCCCGTGGTCGTGATGCCCGTCAGAACCGTATCCATGCGCTCGGCCCCCGGCTAGAAGCCTGCGGCCTGTCCGTCCTTGCGCGGCTCCGATGCGCCGAGGTAGGTCCCGTGCTCGGCATCCCAGAGTATCGCCTGGTACCCGCCGAAACCGTCCCGGTCGCGCCGCACCACATGGCCGTATTCTTCCAACGCAGCGACGGTCTCCGGCTCGAAGCCCGATTCGATCAACACCGTGCCCGAGCCGGCCATGCGCGCGCCCGTCGGATCACTGGAGCCCTCGTGCCGGATACGTGGCGAATCCCCGGCTTCCTGAACGTTCATTCCGAAATCGATCAGGTTGACGAGGACTTGCACCTGACCTTGAGGCTGCATGTCCGCGCCCATGACACCGAAGCTCATGAAGGGGTCGCCGTGCTTGGTTACGAAGGCTGGAATGATGGTATGAAACGGGCGCTTACCCGGAGCATAGACGTTGGCATGCGCGGGGTCCAGACTGAACAGCTCGCCGCGATTGTGCAGCGCGAAGCCGTGCTCCGCGAGAGTCATGCCCGAGCCCATTCCGCGAAAGTTGCTCTGTATCAGGGATACCATGTTGCCCGCCGAGTCCGCGACCGACAGATACACCGTATCGCCGACACTCAGCGCTTCCGGCTCTCCATAGCCCAGATTCGTGGATGCCCGCGAACGGTCGATCCGCGACCGGCATGTCGCCGCATAGTCTTTCGAAATGAGCTGCGCCGTCGGCAGCCGCGCATGCTCGGGATCGGCGAAGAATCGCGCTCTGTCCTCGAAGGCGAGCTTCTTGGCCTCGATGAGCAGGTGTAGATACTCCGGATTCTGCCAACCCAATGAGCGCAGATCGTAGTCCTCGAGAATGTTGAGCATCTGCAAGACGGTGATACCTTGATTATTCGGCGGCATCTCCCAAACTTCGTAGCCGCGATAGGCCGTCGATACCGGATCGACCCACTCGGAGCGATGCGCGGCGAGATCCTCCAAGCCCAGGTAGCCGCCGTTCGCCCGCATGAGATCAGCGATGCTGCGCGCAATCTCCCCCTCGTAGAAAACTTCGCGACCGTGCTCGCCGATCGCTCGATAGGTCTCGGCCAAGCGCGGGTTGCTGAAGGTCTCGGCCGCCCTCGGCGCGCGCCCGCCCGGCAAGTAGAGCTCGGCAAACCCGGGATAGCCCCGGAGCGCTGCGGCGTCGTGCGCCCAATATCCCGCCACGATCTCGGTGACGGGGAAGCCCTCCTCCGCGTATGCGGCAGCCGGGCCAAGCACCTGTCGAAGCGACAACCGGCCGAATGCATCGTGCAGCGTGGTCCAGCCGTCGACGGTCCCGGGCACGCTGACGGGCAGCGGGCCGCGGGACGGGATTCGCGTGAGTCCGGCGTCGCGCAGCCGCTCCAAGCACAAGCTGCGCGGCGAGCGGCCGCTGCCGTTGAGCCCGTGCAGCTTGCGCCCGTCCGCCTCCCAGACCAGCGCGAACAGATCGCCTCCAATGCCGCAGCCGGTCGGCTCGACCAGCCCGAGCATCGCGTTTGCGGCAACGGCCGCATCGACCGCGGAACCGTCGGCTTTCAGAATGTCGACGGCCACCTGCGTCGCAAGCGGATGACTCGTGGCCGCCATGCCGTTTCTGGCGGCGACGACCGAGCGAGTCGCGAAGAACTTTCCGAAGGGCCTATCCATCTTTTCTAGCCTTGCCCCCAAAGCCGAGAGCGGCGTCGCTGCGCGGCTGCTAGGCTGGATCGCGCCGGATGAGCTTCCGGGCTTGGTGCCTGTCCAAGGGCGTCCTATTATTCACGAGTTCGCACGAGGTGTTAACAGGGGCTACGGCAGGCGACGGCCGCGGCCCGCGGTTGCGGGAGTAATGACGGACTGGCCCAACCTATTTTCGGCACATGTATCGGAGTGGAGCGCGCGTTTTTGCGACGCGCTCGACGCCGCCTGCTTCGATGCCGTGGTGGTGCGATCGGGTACGGAGAAGCAGATATTTCGCGACGATCGCGCGTATCCTTTCAGCGCCGAGCCGTACTTCAAGGTCTGGGCCCCACTCGCGCGCCACCCCGGATCCGCGATCGTGTTTGCGCCCGGCCGGCGTCCCAGGCTCGTCTACTTTGAGGATACGAGCTTCTGGCATGAAGCGCCTAGTGAGCCGGAGGGCTACTGGCTCGAGCATTTCGACCTCGTCGTCGCCAAGACGCCCGCCGAGGCCGCAAGGCGGCTCGAGGGTTTCGGCGGATGGGTGGCCAACATCGGCGAGCCGTCCGACGGCGTCGACACCGAAACCTGGAATCCCAAGGCGCTGCTCGCGCACCTCGACTATTTCCGTGCGGTGAAAACACCGTACGAACGCGCTTGCATGGCACGAGCCAACGTAATCGCGGCTTCGGGCCATAGCGCAGCCGAGCGGGAGTATCGGAGGAACGCGTCGGAGTTCCGGTTGAACCAAGCCTACCTCGAGGCCACCGAACAGCGTGAGACAGAGCTACCCTATCTGAACATCGTCGCTCTCAACGACCATGCCGCCGTCCTCCATTATCAGAACCTGACTCACGTCGTTCCCGAGGGGCCTAGCTCGTTCCTGTTGGATGCCGGAGCGAGCTACAACGGCTACGCCGCCGATGTCACGCGCACGCATTGCCGAGGCGCGGATCAGATGCTGGCGCTGATCGAATCGATGCACGAGCTCCAACAGACACTGTGCTCGAAGGCGGTAGTCGGCGTAGATTTCGTCGAGCTCAACGAGCTCGCGCACCGGGACCTGGCGCAGCTGCTTCGCGAGCATGAGCTCATCCGTTGCGATGCTGAGCATGCTTATGAGAGCGGGATCACGAGAACTTTCCTGCCTCATGGTCTCGGCCACTTGCTCGGATTGCAGGTGCACGATGCCGGCGGCCATCTGCAGGGCCCGGACGGAAGCACACGGCACCCGCCGGCCGAACATCCGATGCTGCGTCTAACGCGGACGCTCGAGGACGGTTTCGTCGTCACGATCGAGCCGGGACTCTATTTCATTCCTTCGCTGCTCGAGAAGCTGCGGGATCGCGTACCCGAGCAGGTAAACTGGAAGCGAGTCGAGACGCTCGTCAAGTTCGGCGGCGTTCGGATCGAGGACAATGTATGCGTCACGGAACAGGGCCCGCTCAACCTGACTCGAGCGGCAATGCAATGAACGGCTGAGCATGTCACACAGAACCCAGGATCTGCCCGAGCTAAGCGGGCCCATGCACGCGATCAGGGAGCTGCGTTATCACGAAGCATCGCGACAGGCCTTTGCCTTTGTCCTGATCGCGTGGTTCTCTTTGGTCGGCGAGGCGACACCCTTGAGCCTGGCCTTCGGCTGCGGCTTCGTTCTGCTCGGGACGGCGGTCCGATTCTATGCCAGCGGCTATATACTAAAGAATCACGAGCTCGCCACAAGCGGCCCCTACGCCTTCGTCAGGCACCCGCTGTATACGGGCAACATTTTGATAATATTAGGATTTTCAGTTTGCTCGGCGGTTTGGTGGACGGCAGCCGTCGCGCTCGTGTTCTTCTGGTTCTACTACCCGGCCGCCATCGAATATGAGGATCGAAAGCTGCGCAAGCTCTTTGGCGAGCGTTGGGAGATCTGGGCCTCCGAGGTTCCCGCGCTGCTGCCGAAGCCGGCGTCGCCGTCCATGGGCACCGGCGGCGGCTGGTCCTTGATGAAAAGCTACAAGCAAAACGGCGAGCCGATGATCGTGCTCTACATTCTTTTCTGGCTCACATACCTCGCATGGCCGCTGAGATAGCGCCCGGCAAGGTCGAACGCCAAGAGATGCCCGGCGATCTGGAGGCGTTCCGCGACTGGCTGGCTGCGGGTCCGACGAAGCGCGGCGGCCATGCGCTTCGCCGCGGCTACCAGGCGGGGATCGAAGTCTTTCATTCACCGGCAGGCAGCTATGTCGTCAAGAGTCCCCGTGGTTTCTATTTATGGCGACGGATCGGTCGGGCGAGCCTCCGCCGCGAACATCAGGCCTACGTCAATCTGACCGGTATCCGCGGCGTTCCCCGATGCCTCGGCATGCTCGAGGATGGCGCGCTGGTATTGGAGTACATCGAAGGTGACACCCTTCGTAAGCGCGAGCACACGCTGCAACACAGAGATGCGTTCTTCGAGCAGCTGCTGGCGACGATCCGCAGCCTGCACGCAGCAGGCGTCGCCCACGGCGACCTCAAGCGCAAAGACAATATTCTCGTCGGCCCCGGAGAGCAACCGTATCTCGTAGACTTCGGCGTCGCCAGCATCGAAGCGCGGCGACACTATCCGTGGTCCAGCGCGGTCTATCGCTGGATGCGTCAATACGACTACAACGCCTGGGTCAAGCACAAATACCGGCGGCAGCTCTCCAAGCTCGACGAAGCGGACGCGGCGCTGTATCGGCCGACCTGGCCCGAGCAAGTCGCGCGCATCATCCGAGTGATCTGGCAGAAGCTGACGTTCCGACGGCTGCGCAAGCGGCAGCTCGCGAAACCCGATATCGACGCGTGAAGAAGACGGGCGAGCGGTATGACGCGGCAACGGTGCCAGCCCCGGCGCGAAGTCGACTGAGAGTGCCGATGTCTTCGTCCGCGCGCTGATTGCGAGGCTGGCTACTTGGATTTTCGGCTGGCAGTCTCGGGCGCGTCCGGTTGATCGAGGAGCTGCACGAGTGCCATGGGCGCCGCATCCCCGGCGCGGTAGCCGGTCTTGAGGATGCGCAAATAGCCTCCGGGCCGATCCTTGAAGCGCGGCCCGAGTTCCGAGAACAGCTTGCCCACAGCGATGTCGTCACGAAGCCGCGCGAACGCCAAACGTCGCCGGGAAACGCCGTCCTGCTTGGCCATGGTGATTAGCGGCTCGACCACTCGTCGGAGCTCCTTCGCCTTCGGCAAGGTCGTGGTGATCGTTTCGTGACGCAACAGCGACGCCGCCATGTTTCGATACATGGCCTTGCGGTGCGCGGAATTACGACCGAGCTTACGACCGGATTTCCTGTGACGCATGACTGTTGTCCCTCGAGTCTCTAAAACGCGACGGACTGCGGCTCGCCTTCCGGCTGCAGCCCCGGGGGCGGCCAATTTTCCAAGCGCATGCCCAGAGTCAGCCCATGCGCCTCCAGGACCTGCTTGATCTCGGTCAAGGATTTCTTACCGAGATTCGGTGTGCGCAATAGCTCGACTTCAGTACGCTGGACGAGATCGCCGATGTAGTTGATGTTCTCGGCTTTCAGGCAATTCGCCGATCGCACCGTGAGCTCGAGCTCGTCGACCGCTCGCAGCAGGATCGGGTCGATGTGCGTCTCCGCGGCTCCATAGCCGGTCTCGTCCTCGCCTTGCAGATCGACAAAAACGTCGAGCTGGTTCTTGAGTATCCCGCCGGCGCGCCGAATCGCCTCCTCCGGATCGATGGTTCCGTCGGTTTCGATGTCTATGATCAATTTGTCGAGGTCCGTCCGCTGCTCCACTCGGGCGCTTTCGACATTGTAGGTCACTTTGCGAACCGGGCTGAACGACGCGTCGAGCTGTAGCCGCCCGATCGGGCGCGTCTGCTCGTCGAAGGTGGCTTGCTGCACGGCCGGCTGATAGCCGCGCCCGCGCGCGACCTTCAAGAACGCCCGAAGCTCACCCGCTTGCGTCAGGTTGGCGATGACATGATCCGGGTTGACGATTTCGATGTCGTGATCGCAAACGATGTCCCCAGCAACTACCGGGCCCGGCCCCTTTTTGGATAGCGAGAGCTCGGCAACGTCGCGTCCATGCATCTTGATTGCAACGGCCTTGAGGTTCAAAAGAATATCGACGACGTCCTCTTGCACGCCCTCGATACTCGTGTATTCGTGCAGCACGCCCTCGATCTCGGCTTCCACGATCGCGGCGCCGGGCATCGAGGAGAGGAGCACTCGCCGCAGCGCGTTCCCCAGCGTATGGCCGAATCCGCGCTCAAAAGGCTCAACCGTGATTTTCGCGTGGTTGGCGCTTAGCGACTGAACCTTGACCGCGCGGGGCCTCAAGAATTCTGTAGCTGATTCCTGCATTTAGGATTCCTCACTCTTATTTCGAATAGAGCTCGACGACAAGGTTCTCATTGATGTCCGGAAGTATTTCGTCTCGCTCGGGCAATGCTTTGAGCACCCCCTCCATCTTCTTTTCATTCACCTCGACCCACTCGGGCAAGCCGACCTGCGTGGCAATATCCAGAGCTGCCTTGATCCTGGTCTGCTCTCTGGCGCGCTCGCGAACGGAGATCCTGTCGCCGGCCTTGAGCTGATAGGACGGCACATTGACGATGTGCTCGTTCACGGTTATCCCTTTGTGGCTGACGAGCTGCCGAGCCTCGGCGCGCGTCGACGCAAAACCCATCCGATATACGACGTTGTCGAGGCGCGACTCCAGCATTCTCAACAGGTTTTCACCCGTGGAGCCTCGCCCCTTGGCGGCTTTCTTGTAGTAAGTCCGGAACTGGCGCTCGAGGACACCATACATTCGCCGCAGTTTCTGCTTCTCGCGCAACTGCAGGCCATAGTCGGACAAGCGCGTCCGTCTCTGGCCGTGTCCGCCCGGCGGGATTTCCAGTTTGCATTTGGCTTCGAGGGGCTTGACTCCGCTTTTCAAAAACAGATCCGTACCCTCGCGCCGGGAGAGCTTGCATGTTGGGCCTCTGTATCTTGCCATTACTGTTTCCGTTTACACTCGTCGACGCTTCGGTGGTCTGCAGCCGTTGTGAGGAATGGGCGTCACGTCCTCGATCTGAGTAATCCGAAACCCTACCGCGTTCAATGCACGAACCGCGGATTCACGTCCGGGTCCCGGGCCTTTGACGCGTACTTCCAGATTCTTGATCCCGTAATCCTTGACCGCCGTTCCTGCGCGCTCTGCGGCCACTTGAGCCGCGAACGGTGTGCTCTTGCGCGAGCCCTTGAACCCGCAACCGCCTGCGGTCGCCCAGGAGAGCGAATTACCCTGGCGGTCGGTGATCGTAATGATCGTGTTGTTGAATGACGCATGCACGTGCGCCACAGCGTCCAGAATCTGGCGCTTGACCTTTTTCTTTGGGCGGGGCGGTTGAGCCATATAATCTCCCTAACGGTATCCGGTGTTCTCGGTCGGTGCGTTACTTCCTGATGGGCCTGCGCGGTCCTTTTCGCGTCCGAGCGTTGGTTCGCGTGCGTTGCCCGCGCAATGGCAATCCGCGACGATGCCTGATGCCGCGGTAAGACCCCAGGTCCATCAGCCGCTTGATATTCATGGCCGTCTCGCGGCGCAGATCGCCCTCCACGGTGAACTTGGCGATCACATCCCTGAGCTTCGCGACTTCCGGTTCCGTCAAATCCTTGACTTTGATGCTCGGGTCGATGCCGGCGACCTGACAAGCTATGCGCGCGCGGCTCACGCCGACGCCATAGATGTGCGTCAAGGCTATGGCGACGTGCTTGTTGTCGGGGACGTTGATGCCCGCTATGCGTGCCATTCCCTACTCCCTCAGCCTTGCCGTTGCTTGTGACGCGGGTCGGAGCAAATCACTCTCACTACTCTGTTCCTGCGAATGATCTTGCAGTTTCGGCACATCTTTCTCACTGAAGCCCTGACTTTCATCGCTAGCCCTCTTCGATACGCTAGACGTTCTTGCGCCCATAGCCGCGAAGATTCGCCTTCTTCAACAAACCCTCGTACTGGTGGCTCATCATATGAGCCTGCAGTTGTGCCATGAAATCCATGGATACGACGACGATGATCAACAAAGACGTGCCGCCGAAATAGAACGGAACGCTGAATCGCAGGATCATGAACTCCGGCAGCAAGCACACGCCCGTGATATAAATCGCGCCCCAAAATGTGAGGCGGGTCAATACCTTATCGATATATTCAGCAGTCTGGTGGCCGGGTCTTATCCCGGGAATGAAGGCTCCGGAGCGCTTCAGATTGTCCGCCGTATCTCTGGAATTGAATACCAACGCGGTATAGAAAAAGCAGAAGAAGATGATCAACGAAGCGTACAGTAGAATATAGATCGGCTGCCCGGGCGACAGGCTCGCCGCAAGCCTCTGCAGGCCCGATACCGCCTGGCTGGTGCCGAACCAGCTTGCGATCGTCGCCGGAAAAAGAATCAGGCTCGAGGCGAAGATCGGAGGTATGACTCCGGACATGTTGATCTTGAAGGGTAAATGCGACGTCTGGCCGGCATAAAGGCGCCTGCCCTGTTGCCGCTTCGCATAGTTGACCGTTATCCGGCGCTGAGCACGCTCCATGAACACGACGAAGAACGTCACGCCCAACACCAATACTCCAAGCACAAACGGCATCGCCTGATTCATTCCACCAGTGCTTACGAGCTCGAGCGTGCCGCCGATGGCCGAGGGCAAACCGGAGATGATGCTGGCGAGGATGATCATGGAAATACCGTTGCCGACGCCGCGCTCGGTAATCTGCTCACCCAGCCACATCAGGAACATGGTTCCCGTCACGAGCGTGATCGCCGCAATCAGCACGAAGTTGCCGCCGGGGTTGATCACTACACCCTGGTTCTGCAATGCAGTCGCAGCCGCCACGGATTGAAAGCAACACAGCACGACGGTGCCGTAGCGCGTGTACTGAGTAATCTTTCTCCGACCCGATTCCCCTTCCTTGCGCAGTTGCCCGAGGCTCGGTACGACGTGGGTCGCCATCTGCATGATGATCGACGCGGATATATAGGGCATGATCCCAAGCGCGAAGATGGACAGCCGCGAAAGCGCGCCGCCCGAGAACATGTTGAACATGCTCAGGATCGTGCCCGACTGCTGCTCGAAAAATTGCTCGAGCGCGACAGGATTGATCCCCGGCACGGGTATGAAGGTGCCGATTCGATAGACCACGAGCGCGCCGATCAAGAAGAACAACCGTTGCCGCAACTCGGAGAATCGCGTCGCCTCGCCGAGCAGGGCCGCTGGATTGGTGGTACCGGTCTTAGCCATCGCGCGATCTACTCGATGCTGCCGCCGGCGGCCTCGATGGCTCGCCGCGCTCCCGCGGTCACTTGCAGGCCCACGATTTTCACCGCGCGTTGGAGAGATCCGGAGGCGATGATTTTCGCCCGCTCCGCCCGCTTGGGCACCAATCCAGCGCCCTTCAGCGCGGCGAGATCGATGGTCTCTGCCGGCAGCGACGCGAGCTCGTGTAGCCGCACTTCGGCACGCAGCTTGGCGCTCAGGGAATGAAAGCCGATCTTGGGCAAGCGACGCTGCAAGGGCATCTGACCGCCCTCGAAGCCGACTTTGTGGAAGCCTCCCGCGCGCGCGTGTTGCCCTTTCACGCCGCGGCCGGCCGTCTTGCCTCCGCCCGCGGCGATGCCGCGCCCGAGACGCTTCCCGGCTTTCCTCGAGCCTGCGCGGGGCCGGAGTGTGTTGAGCCGCATCAGGCTTCCTCCACCTTCAACATATAGGAGATCTTGGAGATCATGCCCCTATTCTCCGGCGTATCGATCACGTTCACGCTGTGATGCAATCGCCGCAGACCGAGCCCCGCCGCACATTCGGCATGGCCGGGCTTGCGGCCGTGCTTGCTCTTCACGAGCGTGATCCTGAGCTGTTTGTTCTGCTGGTCCATCTGCAGTCCTATCCCAAGATTTCCTCTACGGTCTTACCGCGCTTCGCCGCGATCTGATCGGGCGAGCGCATGTTCGTCAACGCCTTGATCGTCGCACGGACGACGTTGATCGGATTTCTCGAACCGTAGCTCTTTGCCAAGACATTGCGCACGCCGGCGCATTCGAATACGGCGCGCATCGCCCCGCCGGCGATGATTCCGGTGCCTTCGGAGGCCGGCTGCATGAACACGCGCGTCGCTCCGTGGCTTCCATTCAACTCGTAATGCAGCGTGTCGTTCTTCAAATTTATGGTGCGGAGATTCTTCCTCGCCGCCTGCATGGCTTTCTGAATCGCGAGCGGCAACTCGCGCGCCTTGCCGTAGCCGTAGCCGATTCGGCCGCCGCCGTCGCCCACGACGGTCAGCGCCGTAAAGCCGAATTGCCGGCCGCCCTTGACGACCTTGGCGACCCGATTGACGGCGACGAGCTTTTCCTGAAGTTCTTCCGATTTAGACATGCTTCATTCCAACCTAAAGTGTCAGTCCCGCCTCTCTGGCCGCATCGGCAAGCGCTTGAACGCGGCCGTGATAGTTAAAGCCGGAGCGGTCGAACGCAACCTGGTTGATCCCGGCGGCCAATGCGCGTGCCGCGATCAGCCTACCGACGGCCGCCGCGGCCGTTTTGTTGCTGGTCGATTCGAGCGATTCACGCAGCTCCTTTGTCAGAGTAGAGGCGCTCACTATCACGCGATCGTCCTTAGAAGCGATGACCTGCGCGTAGATGTGTCTCGGCGTGCGATGGACGCAGAGGCGCGTGGCCCCGAGCAGCTTGATCTTTGCCCGAGTACGCTTTGCCCGGCGCAGCCGTCTTTGCTTCTTGTCCATCGATGCTCTTACTACTTCTTCTTCGCTTCCTTCAGGACGATCCGCTCGTTCGCATAACGGACGCCTTTGCCCTTGTACGGCTCCGGCGGGCGGAAGGCCCGCAGCTCGGCCGCGACCTGACCGACGCTCTGCTTGTCGGATCCTTTGATGACGATCTCCGTTTGACTCGGCGTCTCCACCGTAACGCCTTCGGGGATGTCGTAGGCGATCGGGTGCGAGAATCCGAGAGTCAGATTGAGACGCCGTCCCTGCGCCTGCGCTCGATAGCCGACACCTACGAGCTCCAGCTTGCGCTCGAATCCGGCGCTGACCCCTTTGACCATGTTGTTGATCAAAGCCCGTGTCGTGCCGGCCATCGCCCGGGAAAAGCGGCTGCCGGAGCGGGCGCGCACCGAGATCGCCGCGCCGTCGCTCGACACCTCCACTTCGGTGTTGCAGACCAGCGACAGCGCTCCCTTGGGCCCCTTTATAGTCAGATCACGGCCCTTGAGATCGATCTCGACCCCTTTCTGAAGCGGCACCGGACGTTTTGCAACTCTAGACATCTCTCAAAACTCGACCTGGATTCAGCAAACTAGACAGAGGACCTCGCCGCCGTGCCCCTGCGCACGCGCCTGGCGGTCCGTCATGACACCTTTGGACGTCGAGACGATTGCAACGCCGAGCCCGCCTTGAACCTTGGGTAGCCGGCCGGAGCGCGAATAAAAGCGCAAGCCCGGGCGGCTCGTTCTCTCGAGCCGCTCGATGACGGGCCTTCCATGATGGTACTTGAGCGTGATCGTCATGGTCCGCTTGACGCCGGAGTCCTCCGTCGCCACGCCCGCGAGATACCCTTCAGCCTCGAGAACCTTGGCGATCGCGAGCTTGGCCGTCGATGCCGGCATCGTCACCGAGACCTTTCGCGCCTTTTGCCCATTGCGAATGCGCGTCAACATGTCGGAGATCGGATCAGTCATGCTCATGGTTCAACCCTGCCGCTCACCAGCTCGCCTTCGTCATGCCCGGAATATCGCCCCGCATCGTGGCCTCGCGCAGCTTGTTGCGTCCAAGCCCGAACTTGCGGTAATACCCATGCGGACGGCCCGTGATCGCACAACGGTTCCTGAGCCTAACGGGGCTCGCATCCCGAGGAAGCGCTTGTAGGCGCGTCTGCGCCAGCATCTTCTCCTCATCGGCAGCGTTCGCATCACGAATGATCTTTCGATATTCCGCCCGTTTCTTCGCATAGCGCTTCACCAGCGCGGCGCGTTTAACTTGTCGCATGAGCATCGATTTCTTCGCCATCAGTCAATACCTCTTCAGCCGCGCAACGGGAAGCTGAACGCCTCCAGCAGTGCGCGCCCTTCCTCATCGTTTCTCGCCGTGGTCGTGATCGCAATGTCCAGCCCCCGAATCGCGTCGACTTTGTCGTAGTCGATCTCGGGAAAGATGATTTGCTCTCTGACTCCAAGGTTGTAATTGCCCCGGCCGTCGAACGCCCGCGCGCTCAATCCCCTGAAATCGCGCACGCGTGGCAGCGCTATGCTGATCAGCCGGTCCAGAAACTCGTACATCCGCTCGCTGCGAAGCGTAACCTTGCAGCCGATCGGGACCCCCTCCCTCACTTTGAACGTCGCCACGGATAACCGCGCATTGCAGGGTATGGGCTGTTGCCCGGAAATGCGCTTGAGATCGTCCATCGCGTGATCGAGAACCTTGCGGTCGGCCAGCGCCTCGCCCACGCCCATGTTCAGCGTGACCTTGGAAATGCGCGGCACGGCCATGATGTTCGTGAGCTTGAGCCGTTCCATCAACTGTGGAACGGCCTTGGTGCGGTATAACTCTTGTAAGCGGCTCATCCTAGCTGTCCAATACTTCGCCGTTCGACTTGAAATACCTGACCTTGCGCCCGTCCTCCAGGCGTCGGAAACCGACCCGATCGCCTCTGTCGGATGTCGAGTTGTAGATCATCACGTTGGAAGCGTCGACCGGCATTTCTTTCTCGACGATTCCGCCGGGAACGCCCGCGCTCGGGTTGGGACGCTGGTGCTTCTTCACGACATTGACGTTCTCGACCAATACCCGATCGTCGGCATAGACCCTGAGCACGGTGCCGCGGCGCCCCTTGTCCTTGCCGGCAACGATCACGACTTCATCGCCTTTTCTGATCCGTCTCATCGTGGGTCCTACAGCACTTCCGGCGCGAGAGAAATGATCTTCATGAACTGGCTGGTGCGCAGTTCCCGCGTCACCGGCCCGAATATGCGCGTTCCGATCGGCTCGAGCCTCGCGTTCAACAATACGGCGGCATTGCTGTCGAACCGAATCGCCGAGCCGTCGGGTCGCCGCACACCGTGACTCGTGCGAACGACCACGGCGTGATAGACCTCACCCTTCTTGACGCGACCGCGCGGAATCGCATCCTTGATCGTCACCTTTATGACGTCGCCTATCCTGGCATAGCGGCGCTTCGACCCGCCGAGCACCTTGATACACATGAGCCGGCGGGCACCACTATTGTCCGCCGCGCTTAGCACCGTTTGCGTCTGAATCACTGCTGCGTCCTCACTCAACGACATCCGCGGTTTCAATGATCTCGACGACACGCCATGCCTTGCGTTTAGACAACGGCCGGCACTCAACGATGGCCACCGTATCACCCTGTTTGCAAGCGTTGTCCTGATCGTGAGCGAGCACCTTCGTAGTGCGGCGGACGAACTTTCCATATACGGGATGCCGCTCCAGCCGCTCTATGACCACCGAAACGCTCTTATTCATCTTGTTGCTGACGACACGACCGACGACGAACCGCGCCTTCGCGCCCGCCACCGGATCCTTCGCGCCATCACTTGTGCTGCTGCTCATTTCGCTCGTTCCGTCACGTCGCTGTTGAAGCGCTCTCGCAGAATCGTCTTGATCCTGGCGATGTCCTTTCGAACTTTGCAGGGCTGGTCCGCCCTCGCGGCCTGTCCGGTGGCCGCCTGCATCCGCAGATTGAATTGCTCACGCCGAAGCTTGAGGAGCTCGTCCTGGAGCTCGCCATTCGGCATGCCTCTGAGAGCCTTGATCTTCATTACGCCACCCGCCTCGAGACGAAGCTCGTTGCAATTGGCAGCTTCGCTGCCGCGCGTTTGAAGGCTTGCCTTGCGGTTTCCTCATTCACGCCGGACATCTCATAGAGAACGCACCCGGGCTGCACGAGAGCCACCCAATATTCCACGTTCCCCTTGCCCTTTCCTTGGCGAACCTCAAGCGGTTTCTTGGTCACGGGCTTGTCGGGAAACACACGGATCCAGATCTTCCCGCCGCGCTTGACGTGCCGCGTCATCGCGCGCCTGGCCGCCTCGATCTGGCGCGCCGTCAATCGGCCTCGATCCGCGGCCTTCAGACCGTATTCTCCGAAACTGATCTCGTTGCCTCGCTGGGCGAGGCCTCGATTTCGGCCCTTGTGCTGCTTTCGGAACTTGGTGCGTTTCGGCTGTAACATGTCGCTGGACCTTACTGACGGGAAGCGGGTTCCTGTTGCTCCGCCTGCGCCTCAGTGGAGTCGAAGACCTCGCCACGGAAAACCCATACCTTCACGCCGATGACGCCGTAGGTGGTTTTCGCCTCTGCGAGCCCGTAGTCGATATCCGCCCGCAGCGTGTGTAACGGCACCCGGCCCTCTCGATACCACTCGGAGCGGGCGATCTCGGCGCCGTTGAGCCTGCCGCTGACTCTGACCTTGACGCCCTCCGCGCCCACGCGCATCGTGTTGGTTACCGCCCTGCGCATCGCTCTGCGAAACTGGACCCTACGCTCGAGCTGCTGGGCAATGCCCTCCGCCACCAGCTGCGCGTCCAGCTCCGGCTTCCGGATCTCGGCGATGTTCAGCCGCACGTCGGACAGCGCCATTCCCAGGAACTTGGCCACTTCCACGCGGAGCTTCTCTATATCCTCGCCTTTCTTGCCGATGACGATTCCGGGACGCGCCGTATGAATCGTGATGTTCGCGCGTTTCGCCGGCCGATCGATCTGGATTCGGCTCACGGAAGCTTCCTTGAGCTTTGCTCGGAGCAACTCGCGGATCAGGTAATCCTTATACACATAGTCCGGGAAACTCTGCGAATCGGCATACCACTTGGAAGACCACTCCTTGGTGATTCCCAGCCGAATCCCGATCGGATGCACTTTCTGACCCATGGTTGTTACTCGTCGGCGACTTCTATCGTGATGTGGCTATTACGCTTGATGATCCGGTTGCCACGTCCCTTGGCGCGCGCGTGAAACCGCGCGTAGGTCGGTGCCTCCGCGACCACAATCGTCGAGATCTTGAGCTCGTCGATGTCCGCTCCGTCGTTGTGCTCTGCGTTGGCGATCGCCGATTCCAGCACCTTGCAGACGATCTGAGCAGCCTTCTTGCGACTGAATCGCAATATCGCCAGCGCCTGAGCGACCGACTTGCCGCGAATCTGGTCGGCAACGAGACGGCATTTCTGCGGCGAAATCCGTGCGAAGCGAAGTGTTGCTGCCGTCGACATCCTTATCCCGCTGTTGGTTTGACCTTACGGTCGCCCGAGTGCCCGCGAAACGTGCGCGTCGCTGCGAACTCGCCGAGCTTATGGCCAACCATGTTCTCGGAGATGAGTACCGGAACATGCTGTCGGCCGTTGTGGACCGCGATAGTGAGTCCAACCATGTCCGGAACGATCATCGACCGGCGCGACCAGGTCTTGATCGGCCGGCGATCGTTTTCCTTGGCTGCGCGCTCGACTTTCTTCGCCAAGTGCGTATCGACAAAGGGGCCTTTCCTGATGGATCGGGACATGAATAAATCCTTGTGGTCTCCGTATCGCCCGCGTCTACTTCTGTTTTCTGCCGCGCACGATCATGGCGTTGGTGCGTTTGTTGTTGCGCGTCTTGTACCCCTTGGTCGACACGCCCCATGGCGTCACCGGATGACGGCCTCCGGAGGTCTTGCCCTCGCCGCCGCCGTGCGGATGATCGACCGGATTCATGGCCACGCCGCGAACCGTCGGCCGAACTCCACGCCACCTTTGCGCGCCGGCCTTGCCGAGCTTGCCCAGATTGTGCTCGTAGTTACCGACTTCGCCGACCGTCGCGCGGCAACCGACATGAATCCGGCGCATCTCGCCGGAGCGCAGCCGCAAGGTCGTGTATGCGCCGTCGCGGGCGACTATTTGAGCGGAATTGCCCGCGCTCCTGGCTAGCTGGCCTCCCTTGCCTGGCTTCATCTCCACGCAATGAACCAGCGTGCCCACGGGAATGTTCTTCAGCGGCAAGGCATTTCCCGGCTTGATCGGTGCCTCCGCCCCGGACTGAATCGGCTGCCCCGCCTTGCAGCGGCGAGGAGCCAGGATGTAGCGTCGCTCGCCGTCGCTGTAGAGCACGAGAGCGAGGTGGGCGCTTCGATTCGGGTCGTACTCGATGCGCTCGACGTAGCCGGGCACGCCGTCCTTGTCGCGCTTGAAATCGATGATTCGATAGCGCCGCCGATGACCGCCGCCCTTGTGGCGCACGGTGATCCGCCCGGCGCTGTTCCTGCCGCCGGTGCTGGCCTTGGAGGTCAGCAACGGCTCGTGAGGCTCTCCCTTGTGCAGATCGTTGCGCACCGCACGGACCAGGAAGCGACGCCCCGCGGAGGTTGGTTTGGATTTTCTTACTGCCACGATGGTGTTCCCGGTAGCTCCGCTATTCGGCGCCCATGAACGAGATGTCGTTGCCCGGCGCCAAACGGACGTAGGCCTTCTTCCAGCTCGCTTGTCTGCCGCGGGTCAATCCGTGCCGCTTGATCTTGCCCAATATTCGAACCACGGTGACCCGATCGACCTTGACTTCGAACAACATCTCGACCGCTTCGCGGATCTCCCGCTTGGAGGCATCGAGACGCACCTTGAATACCACCTGATGCTGCTTGTCCGCCGCCGCCGTGGTCTTTTCGGACACGTGGGGACCGAGTATCACGGTCGTCAATCTTTCCTGGTGCGCCGGCCGGCTCATGCCAATCGCTCCTCGAGTATCTTCACCGCTGCGACGGTCATGACGACGCTGTCGTGCTTCGCAAGGCTGACCGGATCGATGGAACGCGCATCGAGCACCTTGACGTGAGGCAGGTTTCGCGCCGCGAGCCAGAGCTTCTCGTCGAAACCTTCCACGACGATGAGCACGTTCTCGATGGCGAGCTCCTTGAGCTTGGTCACGAGCTCTTTCGTCTTGGGTGCCGAAACGGTGAACTCCTCCGTCAAAAGCAGCCGCTGCTGGCGAATCAGCTCGGAGAGCATCGACCGTATCGCGCCGCGGTACATCTTGCGATTGACCTTCTGTGAAAAATCCCGGGGCTGCGCGGCGAAAGTCTTACCGCCACCGACCCAAATCGGGCTCGTCGTCGAGCCCGCACGGGCTCGACCGGTGCCCTTCTGCCGCCAGGGCTTGGCGCCACCGCCCCTCGTTTCGGCGCGATTCTTCTGCGCCTTGGTCCCCGCGCGTCCACCGGCTAAGTAGGCCATGACCACCTGATGGACCAGCGGCTCGTTGAACGCGACGCCGAAAGCCGCGTCCGTCAGCTCGACCGTCGTCTTGGTTCCGTGCAGGCTCAGCTTCATGCGGCTAGCTCTCTTTCGACCGCGTCTTGCCGGCCGGGCGGACGATCACATGGCCTCCAGGCGCACCGGGAACGCCACCCTTGACCAGAATCAGGTTCCGCTCGGCATCGACACGCACGACTTCCAGATTGGGAACCGTGCGCCGCACGTTGCCGAGATGTCCGGCCATTTTCTTCCCCTTCCAGACTCTGCCGGGCGACTGATTCTGACCAATCGATCCGGGCGCTCTGTGGGACAGGGAGTTGCCGTGACTGCTGTCCTGCGAGCTGAAGTTGTGCCGCTTGATGGTGCCGGCGAAGCCCTTTCCCTTGGATGTACCGGTGACGTCCACACGTTGCCCGTGGACGAACCGATCAACTTTGAGCTCGGTACCGGCCGCAAGATCGCCGCCTTCGTCGTCGCCGAGCCGGAACTCCCAGAGCCCGTCTCCGGGTTGGGCCTGAGCCTTGGCGAAATGCCCGGTCAGCGGCTTTACGACCCGACGCGGCTTGCGACTGCCGACGGTCACCTGCACAGCCCGATAGCCGTCGACGTCGACGTTCTTGAGCTGGGTAACCCGGTTGGGCAAGGCCTCGATCACGGTGACCGGGACTGAGTCTCCGTCCTCCGTGAATATGCGGGTCATACCGCACTTGCGGCCAACTAGACCGATCGGCATTTGTCTATATCCTCTGTATCCGCGCCGGCTACGTTCGGCCGGTGCTTCAGCCAGCGCCCCTTCCGTGCGCTGGCACCGATAGCGGTCCTGGCGGGGCGACCCGCCCGTAACCGCTACTGCTGATGGTCGGACCTTCTCGGTCGAATTCTCCGCCGGCCCCAAGCACCAAATCGGCCCGGCAGGACGAGCCTGGCCGGGCCAACGGGAAGCCGCTTATTATAGCACCGAGGCCGCCCGGTTCAACGCCCTCAATTGAGCTTGATCTGAACGTCCACGCCCGCCGGCAGCTCGAGCCGCATGAGCGCGTCGACGGTCTTATCGGTCGGGTCGACGATGTCCATGAGCCGCTTGTGGGTCAGCAGCTGATACTGATCCCGGGCGTCCTTGTTGACGTGCGGGGAGATCAGCACCGTATAGCGCTCGACCTTGGTCGGCAGCGGAATCGGTCCCCGGACCGTCGCCCCGGTACGTTTCGCCGTCTCCACGATCTCCTTCGCCGACCGGTCGATCAGGCGATGGTCGAAGGCCTTGAGCCGGATTCTGATATTCTGGTTCGTCGCCATGTATGTCTACCTACCTTAACCGATGGTGTCGGCATCGTCGTCTCTCGACAAACGCCCTCCGGCTCTGAGGATTATTGGCCATGCCGCAACAATCCTCGATCGAGCTACTGTCTCAATTCCCGCCTGCGCTTCCTCACTCGATGATCTTCGAGACGACGCCCGCACCCACGGTGCGGCCACCCTCCCGAATCGCAAACCTCAACCCGTCCTCCATCGCAATCGGCGCTATCAACTCCACCTTCATCTGGATGTTGTCCCCAGGCATCACCATC